>NZ_JBSHLM010000002.1:0-805065 GCF_053644375.1 Streptomyces sp. NPDC055400
TCCTGATCCGCCCGGACGGCTACCTCTCCGGACGCTTCCACCCGGCCGTACCGGAACACCTGACGGCGCATCTGCGCCGAACCTTCGCCTGACTCCCGCTGCCGCGGTCGGAACGCCGCCCTCCACCCCCACATGATCATCGGTGGGTGGTGCGTGTCCCGGCTGCTTTGATCACTTGAGGCTGCCGTCGTTTCTCGACACCATCCCCCTCCGCTGCCGGTCGGTTGTGAGCGCGGGCAGCGGAAGGGGCGGGGGTCATCGGGTTTCGAGGATGTTCTTCAGGACGTCGAGGTTCTTCGCGACTGCGTGTTTGACCCGGGGGCCCGCGATCGCGGCGACGACCTTGAGGGCTCCGCCGGCGGTGAGGTGGACGGTGTTGACCAGTTGGGTGGTGTGCTGGTCGAGTGCGGTCAGCCGGTAGCTCCCGGTTCCGGTGAACGGGCCGAAGTCGCCGTCCATGGTCAGCAGCTTCGGGGCGGGGCGTACTCGGTGACGCGGAAGTGCTCCTCGGCCGGGCGCGGGAGCGTGCGGGTCTGGAGGTAGGCCGTTCCGACCCCGACCGGTCCCGGGGAGGTCTGCTCGGTGCGGTCGAGCGCATAGTTCCAGCGCGGGGGGTTCTCGGGGGGTGCGAGGTAGGCGAAGACCTCGCCGGCGGGCGCGTTGATGGTCAGGGTGTTCTCGAATTGCATGGGGACCTGCCGGCCGCGCGCCGCAGTGGCCAGGCGTTCAAACTCGCGGGTGAGGCGGCCTCATCGGAACGGACCTCACCCCACTATCGTCTACAGTTCAGCAGACCGTCTACAGAATTGTAGTCACTGGGCGGGTGCTGCTCCGGCGCGGGAGCACGACCCATCGCCGGAACATCCGACGGAGGACCATGCACCACAAAATCCTGGTCGTCGAGGACGATCACGCCCTGCGTGATGTGCTGCGCCGCGGCCTGTTGGACGAGGATTTCGCGCCCGTGCTCGCCGCTGACGGCGCCACCGCCCTGCGGCTGGCCACCGACAACATCGCCGCGGTCGTGCTGGACGTGGGGCTGCCCGACGCGGACGGGAGGGACGTGTGCCAGGCGCTGCGCGCCAACGGCTTCGCCGCCCCGGTCATCTTCCTGACAGCCCGCCACCACCTCACCGACCGGCTGTCCGGGTTCTCCGCCGGGGCCGACGACTATCTGCCCAAGCCGTTCCACTTCGCCGAACTCGTCGCCCGGCTGAGGGCCGCGCTCAAACGCGCCGGGCCACCGGCCGTGGCCACGGCCGGAGATGTGGTTCTGGACGCGACCCGGCACAGTGCGAGGGTCGGTGATGTCCACGTCGACCTCTCGCCGACGGAGTTCCGGCTGCTGGCCACGCTCGTGGCCGCATACGGCAGCATCGTGAGCCGGCGCGACCTGGTGAGGGCCGCCTGGCCGGACGGCGCACAGGTCAGCGACAACACCCTCGATCAGTACCTGAGCCGGCTGCGTCGCAAGCTGCGTGAAGTCGGCAGCGACCTGAGCCTTACGACGGCGCGCGGGATCGGACACCGGCTGTCATGAACCGTTTCCTGCGCCGGCTGGCTCCCCGCACCCTGCGCGGCCGCCTCTCCCTCGTGGCGCTGACCACCGCCGCGCTCCTGATGACCGTGCTGACCGTTGCGTTCAACACCGTGATGGACCGGCACCTGCAGCGCCAGGCGGACGACGAACTGCGCAACCGCGCGGCTGCCGTCGCCACGACCATCGACACCAGCGGCCCTCGGGTGCGGGTCCTGGAGACCGTCAACGACCACCTCCTCGACGCCAACGCGTGGATCTACGCTGGGACACGGGTGCTGGAGCAGCCGCCTGCCACCACGGCAGACAGCCCGCTGGCCGGGGCCGCCGGCCGGCTCGCCGCACAACGGAAGCGAGCCTGCTCGACCGTCGACCCCGAAAGCCCACACGCCGTGCGCCTGTGCTCGGATCTCGTGGACAGCCGTCACGGCGCCACTGTGGTCACGGCGCTGGACCTGGGGCCGTACCGGAGTTCGGCCGACACGCTGCTGCTGGGTTCCCTGATCCTGGATGCCTTCATGCTCGCGTGCACCTACGCGCTGACGCGCCTGGCCGTCGGGCGAGCGCTGCGCCCCGTACGGACCATGACCGACCAGGCCACCCAGTGGAGCGCCGTCGGCTCCGACGAACGCTTCGGGGTCGAGGGCCATCCGGCCGAACTCGCCCGTCTGGGTGGCTCGTTGGACACTCTGCTGGACCGCATACGCACGGTGCTGCGGCACGAGCAGCAGCTGACCGGCGAGTTGTCCCACGAACTGCGCACCCCGCTCACCCGGATCATCATCGAGCTCGACTGGTGGAAGGCGCGCCCCCGCACCGCCGCAGAAACCCGCGCCACCCATGGGGTGATCGCCGACGCCGCCCAGTCCATGCGCACCATCTGCGACACGCTTCTCAGTGACGCCCGAGACGGAGCTCAGAACTCCTCGGCGGCCCCCGGCACCACGACCGTCGTCCCCGTGCTGCACCGGCTGGTCGAGAGCTTCGACGCACGGGAGCAGGTGAAGACCTTCGTCGACGTGGCGGATCCAGAGCTGCAGGCAGGAGTCGCGCCCGCTCTCCTCGAACGCATCGTCAGCCCGCTGCTGACCAACGCGGTCCGGTTCGCCCTCTCCGCGGTGACCGTGTCCGCGCGGCAGTTGCCCGGCAGGGTACGTATCGACGTCACCGACGACGGACCCGGCGTGCCGGCGATGTTCGTCGGTGACCTCTTCCAGCCCGGCCGCCGCGCCGACTTGGACGACGGGCACGACGGCGCGGGCCTCGGACTGCCGCTCGCGCGGCGCCTGGCCCGCGCCGTCGGCGGCGAGGTGTCCCACGATCCCGGTTACACCTCCGGAGCGCGCTTCCGGGTCGACCTGCCTGTCGGGTGACTGGACTCAGTCGGCCTGCGGAGTGACCGGCTCCCGTTCCGTGGGCCGCGCGGCGGTGGCCCGGCGTTCCTGGATCTGCGCGTAGGCCACGAGACCGAGCAGGACGGCCAGGAGTACGGCCGATGAACCCGCCGTGCCGAGGTTCAGGCCGCCCTTGGCGACCGGCTTGGTCAGGAAGTCACCCGCGGTGGCGCCCAACGGGCGGGTGAGGACGAAGGCGATCCAGAAGAGCAGCACGTTCGGCACCACCGGCACCTTCATCAGGGCGACGAGAACGGCGAGTGCCCCGCTCACGAGCAGCGCGCCTCCGGCGTAACCAAGCCCGGAGCTGTCGGACAGGAAGTCGCCCATGGACGTGCCGAGGGTGTTGGAGACGAGGATCGCCGACCAGAACAGCGCCTCGCCGCGGAAGGTGACGATGTCACGGATCTGGAAGGTCATTCCGGTGGCCTTCCAGACCGCGAAGATGACCAGCAGGATCGAGATGAGGATCGCCGCCCCGGTGGGGTAGCCGAGGCCCAGGCCCTGCGGGCCCCAGCCGAGTGAGGTGGCGTCGCCGGACAGGTACTTGGCTCCCGCGTCACGGTTCATGAAGTCGGACATCGTGGTGCCGGCCATGCTCGTCGACAGGATCACGGTCCAGTAGAAGAACGGGTTGTAGCGGCGGGACCTCAGCTGCAGGACCAAGGTCACCACGAAGATCAGGAACAGCCCGATCGTGGTGAGGAAGTAGCCGAGTGCGAGGGTCTGTGCGAAGAGGTCGCCGGCCGTCTCGCCGAGAGTGGTCGCGGCGATCTTCATGATCCAGAACGCCAGAGTGACCTCGGGAAGTTTCTTCATCACCGATCTGGTCGTGCTCGTGACGTCCAGATCAGTGAACATCTCGGGGGGCTGCAAAGTGGGGGGCTCCGATTCGTTCGTACGGCAGAAAGCCCGCTCCGCGACGGGGCGAGCATCCTGTGTCACCAGGCGACCCCGAAGAGTGATCGCCCGAACCGACGTTGCCAGTATCAGCCTGAACGCATCCTGAACACTTCCGGCACGCCTTCTCAGCACGCGTGCCGGGCGGCGCGCTGCGGCTGCGTCACGTCCTTCCGGGTGACGGACAGATACACGACCAGCCCGAGGATGACCGCGAGGAACAGGACACTGGTGACAACCGTGCCCAGGCCCAGGCCGCCGTCGCCGGTGGGCTGGGAGAGGTAGTCACCGATGGACGCGCCGAGCGGACGGGTGAGGATGTAGGCGATCCAGAAGCTCCAGACCGCGTCCAGCCCGAGCTTGAAGTGCGCAAGGGCGACCGCGGCGATGGCCAGGCCGAACAGAGCCGCGGCGAGCCAGTAGCCGAGGTCCATGCGCTCGGAGACCAGGTCGCCGGCCGCGGTGCCGAGGGCGAAGGTGAACAGGACGGCGAGCCAGTAGAAGGATTCCCGGCCGGTGCTGTCGATGCTGTGGATCGACAGCGTCCGCTCACGCCGGTACCAGACCACGAAGACGATCGCGAGGATGATCGCGAAGACGGTGGTACTGGTCTCCAGTGGCACGCCCATGTTGTCCGTGAGGTTGTCGCTGATCAGCGTGCCGACCACACTGATCAAGGCGACCGCGAGCCAGTACACGCCCGCGCGGTACGCGCTGGTGCGGAACTGTACGACCAGGACGACGGCCAGCAGCGCGCTCATCAGCACCGACACACCCGTCAGGCCGAGGCCGGCCTTCTCGTTGAGCAGGTCGGCGGCTGTCTCCCCCACGGTGGTGCACAGCACCTTGATGATCCAGAAGTAGGCGGTGACTTCGGGCACCTTGTTCCAGCGCGGCCGGGGGCCGGAGGACACCGTCTGGGTGCCGGCCGCCGACGATGCGGAGGTGCTTGACGTCTCGTATGTCATGAGGCCCGACCGTGCCACTCGATACCTCAACGCGTCCTGACTGCCGTGCGGCATCGCCTGCCGCATCCGCCTCACCGAGCACCACGCGTGCCATGACGACCCATGATCAGGGCTGTGCGGGCGCAACCGGTGCCTGCGGGCGGAGATCACCGCCTGACCCCGGTCCGGAGAGGCAGCATCGCCAGAATGCGGACGATGCGGGCTTGACGGTGGCCCACCTCGGTGGCCTTTCCCATGCGGCTCTGTGGTTCCCCGGGTCGGCAAACCGACCTCCCCGGATCAGGTCGAACCCACACCACTCGCCTGGACGCAACCCGGTCAGGTCGTACCGCGGTCCTACGTCACACCGCTGCCGCACGCACGCCGTTCAGGATGCGTTCAGGCTCACAGTGCCATCGTGCCGATCATGACCGCACAACACGTCCTCGACGACCGGCCCCTCGACCCCGTACGCCACTTGGCGAACAAGGTGCCGGAGGTGACCGTCTACTTCTGGATCATCAAGGTGCTGACCACGGGCATGGGCGAGACAGCCTCGGACCTCCTGGCCCGAACGCTCGGCCCGATACCGGCCGTCGCGCTCGGCGGCCTCGCCCTGGCGGCCTCCCTGGCCGTTCAGTTCACCCGTCGCCGGTACGTCGCCTGGGCCTACTGGACCGCCGTCGTCATGGTCAGCGTCTTCGGCACCATGGCCGCCGACGTCCTGCACGTCGGCCTGGGCGTGCCGTACGTGGTGTCGGCCCCGGCCTTCCTGGCCGTACTGACCGCGGTCTTCGTCCTCTGGTACGTGAGCGAGCGGACCCTGTCGATCCACACCGTCCGAACGCGCCGCCGCGAAGCGTTCTACTGGGCGGCCGTACTTGCCACCTTCGCCCTCGGCACCGCCGCAGGCGACCTCACCGCCGCTGACGGCTTCGGCTACCTGGGCTCGGTCGTTCTCTTCGCGGCCGGCATCTGCTTGCCTGCCCTGGCCCACCGTTTCGGCGCCAAGGGCGCGGTGACCGCGTTCTGGACCGCGTACGTCATCACCCGCCCCCTTGGCGCCTCCCTCGCCGACTGGATGGCACTCGGCCGCACCCGCGGCGCCCTGGGCCTCGGACTGGCGCCGGTCACGCTGGCGTGGACGGCCGCGATCATCGGATTCGTCGGCTACCTAGCCGTGTCACAGCGCGACCGGCGCACCCCCACCGCAGCCTGAAAGTTCAGGAGGCGCCAAGTGACCTGGCGGCCTCCCGCGGGCTGTCACAGGCGTACGACGATCAGGGCGATGTCGTCCTGGGCGCCGCCGGCCACGCCCAGGTGGGCCAGCAATGCGTCGGCGAGGCGGTCGGGGCTCAAGTGGGCGTAGCGGGCGAGGCCGTCGGTGAGACGCCGCATGCTGGCGTCGATGTCCTCGCCGCGGCGTTCGATGAGCCCGTCCGTGTACAGGACGAGGAGGTCATCCGGGCGGTAGGACACGGTCGCCTGGGGACGGCGGACGTGTTCGGGGCGGGCACCCAGCGGAGGGTCGGTGGCCTGGTCCAGCAGTTCGCAGGTGCTTGCGGAGTGCACGAGGACGGGTGGGTGATGACCGGCGCTGCTGTAGGCGATCTGCTGATTGCGCGTGTCGATCACGGCCTGGACGGCGGTGGTGGCCAGCGCGCCGTCGACCGACCGGGAGTAGAGGCCGAGGACCTCCAGTGACTTGGCCGGCTCGTGGAGGGCACGGACGGCGGCGCTCAGCGCACTGCGGAGCATGCCCATGACGGCGGCGGCTGCCAGGCCGTGGCCGACGACGTCGCCGACCGCAACGCCGAAGGAGCCACCGGGCAGATCCACGACGTCGTACCAGTCGCCGCACACGTTCAGCGACCCGACCGCCGGCAGATAGCGCACGGCGATATTGGGGTGCCGTTCCAGGTCGGGTGAGTGCAGCATGGCTTCTTGCAGGGTGACGGCGACCTGTCGTTCCCGGGCGTGCGCCTGCCGCAGTTCCTCGTTCAGCCGCTGCAGCTCCCGCGCCCGCGCGTACAGCTCGGCCTCCATCGCCACCCGCTTACCCGACGGTCCGGCTGTCGGGCGGGACGCGCGGGAACGCACGAACTCGGTCACGTCCTCCACACGGTGGATGATCCACGCCACCTGGCCGCCCGGCCCGAGCACGGGGGTGTTGATCGGCGACCACCATCGCTCCTCGAACGTTCCGGGCCGGGCAGCAACAGGGATGTCGTATTTCTGTACCGCCATTGTGTCCGGCTGCTTCGTCTGCAGGGCCCGGTGGAGCGAGGCACCCAGGTTCCGAACCCCGTCCGCGGTCGGATCCGCGGGGTTGTCCGGGAAGGCGTCGAACAGGTGCTGGCCGATCAGGTCCCGCCTGCTGCGACCGGTGGCGCGCAGGTAAGCGTCGTTGACGTCCACGATCACGAGATCGGGGCGCAGCACCAGATAGGGGCTGGGCGTGGCCGCGAACAACGCCTCGTAGTCAATGCTCGCTTCCACAGGCTTCACACCGGCCCTTTCCACTGGTCATGGGGCTCTTGCCGGGGGGCGGTCGCCGTCACTCGAAGCTGAGGACTTCGGTCACGGGCCTGCGAGGAGTCGCCGCGCCCTGGGGGCCGTAGCCGAGACGGAACACCATGTGGACGAAGCCGATCGCGGAACTCGGATCGCGTACCGAGGACCGGAGCTCTGGCCATTCGAGCGGCTGCGACATCAGCGAGGTCGCGAGCCCGTCGAGGGTGGCCTGCAGGAGTACTCGTTGCATTGCTTGCCCTGCCCGCAGCCAGTCGGCCCGAGTGTCCTGCAGCGTGCCGAGCAACGCGATCTGCGGATGCTCCTCGAACACGGCCACGGCACGGTCCGGCACCCGGCGCGAGGAGTCGAAGTCTCTGATAGGCGAGCTCACGCCGTACTGCCGTGGACCGAGGGCATCGGCGGGGATGCCGTCGGCAGCGGGTCCCTCGTCGCCCTTGCCCGTGCGCGTCCAGGTGGCGATCTCCGCACGCACGGCCCCGTTCGCAGCCTCGAGCAGCTCGGCATCGTGCACGAGGTCCATCACCGCGTCGGCGTGCCAGGCGCTGGGAGTGATCAGCCGGCAGCCTTCCAGGAGAGCGGCGGAGCAAAGCCCATCGAGTACGGGCCCGGGAATCTGCTCGTCGGAGAAGGGGAAGCGGCTGCTGTGCCGCCGCCGTACCGCACGGTAGAGGTCCGCGAGATCACGGTTCGCATCCGCATCTTCGGCCTCGGCCTCCGCCTCGTCGAACGCTACGTCAGCCAGGTGCCAGGGGGTCCCGGGGTCGGGAAGCAGCGTGACGGTGGCGGTCCAACCGGCGTGCGCTGCGGCCACGACCAGGTTGAACAGGGCGGCGCCGCATCCGAGGTGCAGTGCGCGGTGCTCGATGTCGCCGTAGGGCAGCGTGCGGTCGGGATCGCCGTACAGCGCGACGGAACGGCTGCCGGTCCGGTGGATGAACCTCCAGGGCTGTGCGTTGTGCATGGAGGGTGCCGTCCCAGCGTCCTCCACCAGCGACGTCACGACCGCCCTGTCAAGATCTGTTGGGGACACGGCTCATCCCGTCTGTGAGGGATCGCCGCCGGCGCGCGAACGAGCAGGCAACGATCGTGGCTGTGCGGAAACCACGCCATCGCAAGAACGGCACCCAGCCGCCACACGGTCCCGCAGGCCCCGGCAGACCACGTCGTCGCCCACCGAGCAGTAGACACGGATCGGCACTTCAAAGGGGGCCACGGGCAGTACGCCAGACATGTGCACCCGCACGGGTTCGCCGGCTCTTCGCAGCCCTCCTCGCATTATCGCAGTGGCGACCGACCCACACCTTGCGAGACGACCACAGGACCAGGATCGCCACCCCCTCTGTTATGAGCACGACACGGCACTACCGGCTTGGGGCCGGACGGATTCCCGTACGCCCGGTCAGAACCCCGGGTCCGTGCATGGCGGATTGCAGCAGTCGCGACGCCGCACGACTGGGGTGAAGATGGCACGGGAGCGCGGCCGGCCTCGCACAGGTGGTGTGGCCGCGCCGGACAGGAAGGCCACGGCATGGCAGCAACGCCCAACAAGGTGCCGCAAGGACCACAGGGCACCGACAGCAGCGAAATGATCACCGGAGCGACCCTGTTCGCGGTGGTCACCCTGTTGGTGAGCGGGCCGCTGAGCATTCTGCTGGGCGTATCCGGCATCGCAAGCGACACCGTGTTCGCGCGGTCTCGGTACGCCTACCGGTTTGATCTGACCGCGTGGGGCTGGATTCATCTTGTGATCGGCGTGGCCCTCGTCGTCGCGGGACTAGGGGTTGCGGCCGGCAAGTCCTGGGGGCGCGGGGCAGGCATCGCCGTGGCGGCGATCAGCCTGATCACCCAATTCATGTTCATTCCGTACTACCCCGCTTGGGCCATCACCGTCATGGCCCTCGATCTCCTCATCGTGTGGTCGCTGGCCAGGTTCTCTCCCACAACCAGCGGCGGTCGGTGAACCCGTCGTCCGAGGCCTTGCGCACCCTCGCCGGCCGGATCGGGGTCATGGACGCCGACGTGGATCGGAAGTCGCCTCCGGCTCCGGCGCCCTGAGGGCCGGCAGTGCTTTTCGAAGGCAACAGCAGTGTCTGTAGGCGCATAACGACGGAGCGGCTCCTCCCAGGCGAGCCCGGAACGGCTATCGGGAGACGGACACGGAGACCCCTGACGGGGCAATGTGACCAGCCCGGGTGCGCCATGATGAGTCCGTGGACTTCGAGCCGTACCGGGGTGAGTTGGTGGCCTACTGCTATCGGATGCTGGGCTCGTTCCACGAGGCCGAGGATCTGGTGCAGGAGACGATGCTGCGCGCCTGGAAGGCCCGCGACCGCTACGACCGCACGCGCGCGTCCGTGCGAACGTGGCTGTACCGGATCGCGACCAACGCATGCCTGACTGCGTTGGAAGGGCGAGCACGGCGGCCGTTGCCGTCCGGGCTTGGCGCGCCGAGCGCGGATCCTGGGGCGCCGCTCACTGCGGCCTTCGACATCCCCTGGCTGCAGCCGTTCCCCGACGCGCGGTTCGATGCGGGGGTGCGGACCGACATGCGGCTCGCTCTCGTGGCCGCGATGCAGGTGCTGCCGCCGCGGCAGCGAGCCGTGCTCGTGCTCCGCGAGGTACTGGAGTTCACCGCTGCCGAGGTCGCCGAGCAGCTGGGGACCACGACCGCTGCCGTCAACAGCACGCTGCAGCGAGCCCGTGCCGCCCTCGCGGACGTGGGTGGCGTGGAGGAGGTCACGGAGCCGGACGATCCCGAGGCCCGCGCGGTGATTCAGCGGTATGTACGGGCGTTCGAGGCGGCCGACGTACCCGCGCTCGTGCAGCTGCTCACGGACGAGGCGGTCCTGGAGATGCCGCCGGTGCCGCTGTGGTATCGGGGCAGCCGCGACTACGGCCTGTTCATGGACCGCGTGTTCCAGATGCGCGGGACGGGCTGGGGCATGAGGCATCTCACCGCCAACGGGCAGCCCGCGCTCGCCGCGTACACACCGGAGCCCGGCGGCAGTCATCGGCTGCACACGCTCCAGGTCTTCACGGTCACCGGCGGCCGGGTCGTGCACAACGTCGTGTTCGCCGATCCCCGCGTGTTCGAGGCTTTCGACCTGCCCCGGCAGATTTCTTCGGACGAATTTCGCCACCCGCGATGAGTGAAGCCGGTGCCGCCGGTACGTACGGGTGAGCATCGATCGAAGGGACACCCATCATGAGCGTCATCGTCATTCAGTTCATCACCCTGGACGGGATCGCGTCCGACCCGGACGGCTCCGGTGGAACACCGACCGGCGGCTGGGCGTTCCGGCACGGCCCCGAGACGGTCGCCGGGGACAAGTTCCGGCTCGGAAGCACGCTGGACGACGGGGTCATGCTTCTGGGGCGTACGACCTGGCAGTTGTTCTCGCGGCTGTGGCCGGGACGCGATGACCCGTTTGCCGAGCGGATGAACGCCGCGCCGAAGCTGGTCGCCTCCCGTACGCTCACCGACACCTCGGCGTGGGCGAACTCGCGGGTCGTCGACGGCAGCCTCGTCGAGGCCGTCAAACGCGAGAAGCGCGATGTCATCATCACCGGCAGCTTGAGCGTCGTCCACACGCTGATGGCCGGGGAACTGATCGATGAATACCGGCTGTTGACCTTCCCCACCGTCCTCGGCACCGGCCGACGGCTCTTCCCCGATGACGGCCCGCGCACTGACCTTGAGTGCCTGACGGCCGAGCGGGCCGGCGCCGCCGTCTTCGTGCAGCATCGGAGGGCGGCACGATGACGGTCCGCTTCCTCGCCCTCTACGAGACGCCGGCCGACCCCGAGCCGTTCGATCGGCACTACCGCGAGGTCCACATTCCACTCGGGCGCCGGCTGCCGGGGCTGCGCCGGTACGCGGTCAGCCGTGACGTCGCGGCCGTCCGCGGCGGCGCGCCGTACTACCTTGTCGCCGAACTGGATTGGGACACGATGGACGACCTGCGGGCCGCGTTCGCCTCACCCGAGGGCCGCGCCACCGCCACCGACGCGGCCCGCCTCCAAGAGTTCGCCCCAGTACGCAGCATGATCTTCACCGTGGACGACAGCGCGATGCAGGCACACACTCCCACGTGACCGCGCCGCCCGTTGCCGCTCTCGCGGCTCCGCAATGGGGCCTCCGGCCTTCGGACCCGGCATGGCTTCCCCCCTCCTGTTGTCGCTGATCCGGGGTGGGTGGTGTCACCGGGATCGGAGGCATCGACAGACCGCTGATGAGGGGCTGGAGCACCGGCTTCACCTGCGCCGGAAGAGCTCTCCATAACGTGGATGTGGCAGCTCGGTGCCCCGACAGGCCGGATGACGGTGCGTCAGCCCGCTGTGCGGACGAAGCGGAGCGTGGCGGAGACCGTCGCCAGGCCGCGCATCATGCCCATCTGGTTCCAGTTGAGGCCGAACTCGCCGCGGTCCACAGTGAACTCCGTCTCCAGGGTGACCGCCTCACCGTCCACCGCGGCCAGGCGCGCGGTGAGGGTCTGCGCGCGGCTGATGCCGCGCACGGTCAACTGACCGGACACCTCGGCGGAGTCAGCGGTAGTGACCTTCGCGCTGTGCACAGCGAAGGTGATCTCGGGGTGGTTGGCGGCGTCGAAGAAGTCCGCAGAGCGCAGGTGCTCGTCACGCTTGTTGTTCTTGGTGTCGAGGGAGGCGGCATCGAGGGTGATCGTGCCGATGGCGGAGCCGTCGGAACTCACCTCCCCGCGGCCGCCGACGACACCGAAGGTGCCCTTCACGGTGACCAGGTTCCACATCGTCTTGTGACGCAGGGCGACGGTGGAGGCTGCGGCGTCGAGCTGCCACACACCGGTTTCGACGGCGACTGTCATGATCTTCTCCAGTGAGCGGGGGTCCATTGAGGACGAGTAATTCAAAATTGGATGACTGCACGCTAGCCCATCATCCAATTTTGAACAACAACCTCGTCCAAAAATGAACAACAGGTACACTCAAATCCATGGCCGACCCCGAGGAGCACCGCATCGACCTGCCCGAATGCCCGTCCGCGCAGGGTGGCGGACTGCTTCCCAAGGAGCTGCGCGCCTGGATGGTGATGCTGGCGGCGATGGGGTCGGTGGAGCAGGAACTGCGCACGGTGGTGAAGGAGCGGCTGGACGCCTCGCACGACGAGTTCCTGATCTTGTGCCTGCTCGCCGAACAGCCCGGGGCGGGCCTGCGCATGACGCGCATCGCGGAGCTCCTCGGACGCCCCAAGACCCGGCTCACGTACCAGATCGCCTGCCTCCAGCACGCCGGTCTCGTCACCCGCAGGTCGGTCTGCGGCGACAAACGCGGCATCGAAGTTGCCCTCACCGACAAGGCCCGCAGCCTCCTGGAGGAGGCTTCTGACACCCTCGCCACGACGGTCACCCGGGCCCTGTCCCACGTCATGGGGCCGGACCAGCACGAGGCGATGTCCGGTCTGCTGCCCGACCTCGCCGGGCGGCCAGAAGAACCGTAGGACCGGTCGCCGGGTCGAGCCTGGGCTCGCCGGTCGGTTAAGTGGTGCCACCATGCCGGTCTCGTGCCGAGAAACCGCAGCGGGCTCGAGGACGTTGAACGGGACAGCGGCGGGAAGCCAACTGCCCTATGCATCGGCCAGATCCCTGCCAACGCGGCGGTACGTCATCGGCGCACGGAAGCACACTGAACACATGCTTGCCAGTCCGTGCCACACGCCGCAGACGTCGGACTCACGCTGACCGCCCGGGCTCCCGTGACAAGGACCACTCGTCCGACCAGTGGTCATCGGGTGCCGGGTTGACCACTCCTCGTACGGCCAGATCCACAGAATCCGGCTGACGCGGTCGGGACCGTGCAAGACGCACGGCCGCCTGCCCTGCGCCCATCCACTCCGCGGTGCTCTGCCCCCGTCTGCCGGTCGTCACTCGGAGGCTGACCCTCCTCGCAGGCCGACCCAGGCGCCAGAGCACCGCGGCGGATGCTTCCTCCCGTCTTCCGATGGTCAGTCCCTACTGGCGGCCGTTCCGATCCTCCGTGCGGGCCTTTTCGGTTGCTCGGGCGAAATCAGCCGGCGGGCTTGCCGAACCAGCGGGAGAGGTGGTCGTCCAGATCCTGCTGATCGTCGCCGATCCAAGCGACGTGGCCGTCGGGGCGTAGCAGGACGCAGGGAGCATCCAGTGCCGCCGTGGGGTCCGCGAGGTAATCGACCCGGTCTGACCAGCTGCCGACGGTCAGGCGTTCGGTGCGGTCCAGCAGCAGGCCGCGGCCGCGATGCAGCAGACCGTAGAGGTGGCCCTGCTTCACGTCGATGTCGCGCAGGCGGCGGCCGAGCAGGTCAGGGCCTTCGCCGAAGTCGTAGCGGATGCCGATCGCGGTGATCTTCTCGATGAGATGGCGGTTCACCTCGTCGAAGTCCATCAGTTCGGTGAGCAGCCTGCGTACGGCCTGCGGGCCCGGTTCGGTGGAGTGCAGTTCCATCTGGGCGCGGGTGTTGTCCAGCACGTCCTCGGCGACCGGACGGCGTTCGGCCTGGTAAGTGTCCAGCAGCGTTTCCGGCGCCCAGCCGCGGATCTGTGCGGCCAGTTTCCAGCCGAGGTTGAATGCGTCCTGAACGCCCAGGTTGAGGCCCTGTCCGCCGGTGGGTGGGTGGATGTGTGCCGCATCGCCGGCCAGCAGTACCCGCCCGACCCGATAGCGTTCGGCCAGCCGCGTGGCATCCCCGAAGCGGGACAACCAGCGCGGAGAGTGCACGCCGAAGTCGGTTCCGGCGACGGTGCGCAGCTCTTGCTTGAAATCCTCGAGGGTGGGTGGTTCCGCGCGGTCGCTGACTGCCGCGGCGGGGACTACGACGCTGTACACCCCTTCGCCGAAGGGCCTGAGCCAGAATCGCTGATGGGTCTCGCGGATTTCGGTCACCTTGGTGGCGATCTCCTCCCGCGACACGCCCACTTCCATCTCGCCCATCAGTGTCTCGGTCCGTGAGGGCTCACCGGGGAAGCCGATGCCGAGCAGTTTGCGCACCGTACTGCGCCCGCCGTCACAGCCGACGAGATAGCGCGAACGCAGCTGTTCGCCGTCGGCCAGCTCGACGGTCACACCCTCGTCGTCCTGCTCGAAACCGGCCACTGCGCAACCGCGCCGGACCTGCGCACCCAGCGCGATCGCATGTTCCCCGAGTAGACGCTCGATGACCGGCTGCGGGATGCCCAGGAGATAGGCGTGCGCGGAATCCAGGCCCTGGGGCGCCGGTTTGTCGATGCCGGCGAAGAATCCGCCGGCCGGACGCTGCCTTCCGTGCTGGAGAATCCGATCCAGCAGTCCGCGCATTGCCATCAGCTCGAGACTGCGCATGTGCAGACCGACGATGCGGACGAACGACTTGGGCTCGGTTTCCTTCTCCAGGACGAGTACCCGCACACCGTGCAGCCGTAGTTCGGCGCCCAGCATCGCGCCGGTCGGCCCGCACCCGGCAATGATCACGTCGAACATGAGGGGCGCGCGGTCGGCGCCGGAGGCCGACGAGCGGAGTCCGGGGACGTCGCCCACGGTGAGGTCGCGCTCGACCGGGTCGTTCGACGACGGCTCGGTGGTGAACTGCGGAGAGTTCATAGGTGTTGCCTTTCGGGAGTGCCTCTTGTCGAGGCGCTCCCGGCGACACCTATGTCAATCGCCGGCCGTGACGGCAAGGGGGAGCACCCTCATCGATACAGCGTTCATGGGTCTCACCTCCTCGGGCGGTGTCACGGTCCGGTGCAAGCTACAAGCCCGAGCATCACCCCGTCCAATCATTTCCCAGCCACGTGATCACGACTCCAATGGGCCCGTGCGGTTGTAGGGCGGATCCGGCGGGGCGGCCCGGCTGGTCCCGGTCACGGTCACGGTCGGCGCGGTGAAGGCTCGGACGCCGGTCAGCCGTTGACGATCACTCCCCCGTCCGGGAAAGTCGCCGTGGTCGGGGCCGGGGCGAAGAACTTGGGTGGTCTGATCAGTCGCACACTGGCCGAGGCAGGCGCGAAGGTCGTGGTCAATTACCACTCGGACGGCAGCAGGAACGACGCAGAGGCCACGGTGAAGGCGATCGAGGCCGCGGGCGGCGAGGCGGTGGCCGTGCAGGGCGATCTGGCCAGCCTCCCAGATGTCGAGCGAGTGTTCGCCACCGCGAAGGAACAGTTCGGTGGTGCCGACATCGCGGTGAACACCGCGGGCATGGTACTCCGCAAGCCGATCATCGAGACCACCGTGGCCGAGTACGACAAGATGTTCGAAGTGAATTCGAAGACCGCGTTCTTGTTCATTCGCGAGGCCGGGAAGACGCTGAACGAAGGCGGGAAGGTCATCAACGTCGTCACGTCGCTGCTTGCGGCGTTCACCGACGGATACGCGACCTACTCGGGCGGCAAAGCCCCCGTGGAACAGTTCACGCGTGCCGCGGCCAAGGAGTTCGCGCCGCGCATGATCTCGGTGAACTGCGTGGCGCCGGGCCCGATGGACACGCCGTTCTTCTACGGGCAGGAGACGCCCGAGCGGGTCACCTTCCACAAGTCCCAGGCGGTGGGTAACGACCTGACGAAGATCGAGGAGATCGCGCCGATCGTGAAGTTCCTGGTCACGGACGGGTCGTGGATCACCGGTCAGACCATCTTCGCCAACGGCGGCTACACCGTCCGCTAGCGCGTCGGCCGGACTGAGGAGCCGTCACCATGGCTGCCATCAGCGATCCCGTCGTCCGTGTCGTGGTGGCCGCCATCAATGCGGGCGCTCACTCAGGCTTTCTCGCTCTGCCGGCGCCTGACGCGGCCATGCCCGACGATGGAACTGACCGCGACCTGCACCACTGGTTCGCGCGCGCCCGAGGCCACCACGAGGAGACTGCACGCCGCGAACTGCACGGCATGGGAGGCTGGTTCGCCACCACGCCGGCGGGCGCCACCGCCAAAGGAGCCGCGCCGCAACGCTGGAAGATGGCCGTCACTTCGGCCTTCGCCATCGCACCCCTGACCGTCGCCTCGACCCTGCTCATCTCCCCCACCTGACCCAGTACGCCCCACCGCCAGACCCTCGCCGGCGATCCGGCCGCCGAGGTGGGTGACGAAGCCCGCCTTTGCGGCCGGATCGTCGTTTTCAGGTCCTGTGGGTGGCCAGCCGTTCCAGCCACTCGCGCAGCAGGGCCGTCTCCGTGCGACTGAGGGCGGTGGGCCGCTCGTCGAGTGCGGCGTTCAGGGCGAGGGCGTGCACGGCCACCGTGGCGTCTCCCGAGTCGGGTCCCGTCGACTGGGGGCCGGCGAGCCGAAGGTCGGTGGTCAGTGCGGCCAGGACGGTGTCGCGCACGAGGCCGGACAGGCCGGGGTCGCGAGCATCGGCGGGCGCGGAGATCAGGGCGAGAGTGACGCCCGAACTGGTGGACTGGATCATCTGGGCGGCGTCGTCGACAGGGATGCGCAGGCGCCCCGCACGAGCGGTGCGCTCGACCATGGCACGGAGCATCGCATACGCGTCACCGGCGGCTGACGGGCGGTGGCCTGGACGGACAGTGCCGTACATCAGGACGTAGAAGGCCGGGTGAGTCAAGCCGAAGTCGACGTGCATGTCCCAGCCGCGCCGCAGGTCGTCCACGGGGTCGCCGGTCGTGGCCATGGTGTGCTTGTCGGCCAGATAGCGCTCGAAGCCGTAACCGGCCACGGCGTCGAGCAGCCCGTCCTTGTCGCCGAAGACCCGATAGAGGGTGGGGGCCTGCACGCCGGCCGCGGCACCGACCGCCCTGGTCGACAGTGCCTCGCTGCCGCCCTCCGCCAGCAGGCGTGCGGCCGCTCGGAGGATGCGCTCGCGGGTCTCGGAAGATTTTTCGGCACTCATGGAATCAACGCTACCGGAGACACGTTAACGTCGACTAATCACCGCTAACGAAACTCGGTTAGCGACTAGGCCTTTCGACGCTATCACTCTCTGTGAACATGCCGTTCTCGGCACCTCCAGCCCCCGCGCCTCTCCCTCCAGGGCGCAGCTCAAGGACGCTACCCAACATCAGGCAGGGTGTTCGCCAGGTGCCGATGCCACCGTGTGCGACGCGTTTTGTGGCCCGCCGACGCCTCTCATGTCTCGTACTTTCGGTCGGCCGGACCCGCCCGTATGCCCGATACGCCTACGCCCGCCGCTCCCTACGGTTGAGTGCAGGGGCGGGTTGCGGCGGATGTTCGCCGCCATGGCAGAGGGGGCCTGGATATACCAACGCGCACCGTCGCACTCTCCCGAGGAGCCTCACCTTGTCCGCTCACCTGATCGCCGACATCGTCATTCCCAGCCGCCCCAAGGCCGTCAGCCAGGCCCGGCGGGCACTCGCCGCCCTCGTACCCGACTGCGAGACAGCCGACGACGGACGCCTGCTCATGTCCGAGGCCGTCGCCAACGCCGTCGAACACACAGAGAGCACGGACGTACGCGTCGTCATCCGGCACGAAGAAGCCGCCGGCCGGCTGGTCTGCGCCGTACACGACAACAACCCTCAGCTGCCACCCTCCGCTGCCGACCAGACCTCACGGTACGGGTGGGAGGAGGAGGCCGAGTCCGGGCGCGGCCTGGGCCTCATCAAGGCACTCAGCCAGTCGTGGGGCTTCAGCACAGACGGCTTCGGCAAGTGGCTCTGGTTCACCCTGGACTCCCGGCCCGCCGTGTGAATGACAGCGCAGCAGTCGGCGGACGGCTGGGTGTAGCTTTTGGGCATCTACGCACGGATTGCTCCGGGAGCCGAAGTGACCATCCGCGTTCTGATTGCCGACGACCAGGCGATGGTCCGCACCGGTTTCCGGCTGCTGCTGCAGCAAGAGCCTGACATCGAGGTGGTCGCCGAGGCGGCGGACGGGCCCGAAGCACTCGAGGCGGCCCTGCGTCTGTCACCGGACGTGTGCCTGCTGGACGTACGCATGCCGGGGATGGACGGTCTCGAGGTGACCCGGCGACTCAACGGACCTGAGGCGATCGACCCACCGCGGGTCGTCATCGTGACCACGTTCAACCAGGACGAGTACGTGTACCGGGCACTGCAGAACGGCGCCTGTGGATTCCTCCTCAAGGACGCGGGGCCCGCGCTGCTGATCGCGGCCGTGCGGTCTGCCGCGGCGGGCGACGCATTGATCTCGCCCTCGGTGACGGTCCGCCTGCTGGAGCGGATGGCGTCAACCGGCACAAGCGGCGCCCCGGCACCCGACGAACCTCTCACCGACCGGGAGACCGAGGTCGTACGGCTGATGGCGGACGGTGCGACGAACCAGGAGATCGCCGAGACACTCTTCGTCTCCCTGTCGACCGTCAAGTCACACCTTTCCAACGTGCAGGCGAAGCTGGGAGCCCGTAATCGGGTGGAGATCGCGGCCTGGGCCTGGCGCAGTGGCCTGGCCGGCGATTCCTGAATCGCACCATCAGCCACTGCACGACGCGACAGTCCCCTCACATTCCGCCGGTCTCCCCCGCCGGCTCGGCGGGCAGAACCGCCTCGACCTGCCAGCCGCCCTCCAGCTGGGGGCCGGCGACGAGGTGGCCACCGAGCAGTTCGGCGCGTTCGGTCATCCCGAGGACTCCGAAACCTCGGCCTGCGCCGCCCGGGGATGAAGTGGCGGACTTCGGCTGACCATCGTCGCGAACGACCACCCTCACAGCGGCCGTGCCCTCGGGGCGGATGTCGACCGTGACGGCGGTGACCCCGCGGCCGTGCTTACGAATGTTGGTGAGGGCTTCGCGCACGATGCGGTGAACGGTGGCCGCGAGTGTCTCATCGAGACGCTCGGACAAACCGGGAGCCAGGCGCAGGGTGGCCGGCGGGCCGGTGCGGGCGAAGGCGTCCACGAGCTCACGCACCTGCTCCATGCCGGCGACCGGCTCGTCGGGAGCCTGTGCGCGCAGCAGGCCGACGAGCCGCCGCATCGCCGCCAGGGCCTCTCCACCCTCCGTCTCGATGGCCTTGAACGCCTCGACCGCGGCCCGGTCGTCACGGGCGGTCACGCGGCCTGCCTGCGACAGGACCACGATCCCGGCGACATGGTGGGCGACCAGGTCGTGCAGTTCCCGCGCCAGATCGCGCCTCTCGTCCGCCCGCACCGCCTCCGATTCGACGACCCGGCGCCGGTCGGCGGCGCGGAGCGACAGCGCGTTGGTGGTGACGAGGGCCGTCAGGGTCGCCGCGATCAGCGTGAACGGGCCGGGGTGTGCGTCCCGGACGGGCGCGGTGATCGCCGCGACTGCCAGGGCGGGCCCCAGCCTGGCAGCGGTCCTCGGCGCGCTGCGGCGGAGGACGGGTGCCAGGAGCAGGAGGAGCGCTACGCATTCCCCAAGACCCCAGTCACGCAAGCTGTGATCGAAAAGCAGCAGCCCGACGGTGGCCGAGAGGGACAGGACGGCGGCGACCGTACCGCGAACTTCCAACGGAACGCGGGGCAGTGGAATCGCGCAGATACACACGGCGACTCCGGTCCCCAGGGCGATGGCTCGCTGGGCCGTGGGCTGGTTGGTCAGCACCACGGCTTCCGCGGCGATCAGCCCGAGGAGGAGAACGGCCACCAGGCCGATGGCGACCCGCACCCATGCGGGACTGTACGAGATACCGCGGCGGGCAACGGGAGCCGAGTCGGGCGCGGCGGTGCGGGGGAACATGCGGCTCCAGGGCGGGCCTCCCATGACACGCTGCCCGATCCACGCGCGCAAGGAGCCGCCCCGGACAGGCCAGAACCAGGTGCGGAAAGGTCGGGCAGCAGGTGCACGGCGGAGAGCGGAAGAACGAGCTACGCCATTGCTGCCGCTGGGATCCCTGATGGTGCAGCGGGGCTCAGTTATGCGGATGCTCTGCGGGCGGAAGGGCTCAAGGTCGGTCTCTACTACTCTCATTCTGACTGGTACCACCCCGACTACGCGAGCGTGGTCCACCCGCAGCCGCCCAATGACGACGTAATCACCAACCGCTTCGTCGCACCCGAGGGCGGCGTCGAGAACCCCGAGACCTGGGCGCGCTATCTCACCTACCGTGACGGACAGGTCGGCGAACTCGTCGCACGCTTCCGCCCCGACCTGCTGTGGTTCGACGGCGAGTGGGAGCGCAGCGAGGACCAGTGGAAGATGCGGGAGCTGTCCGAGAAGATCCTTGCGGGCAACCCGGACACCGTCCTCAATGCACGCATGCTCAGCTATGGCGACTACGCGACGCCCGAGCAGGGCGTTCCGCTCGCCTCCCCGGACGGGCCATGGGAGCTGTGCCTGACCGTCAACGACTCATGGGGCTTCCAGCACCAGGACACGAACCACAAGTCGGTGCGCCGGCTGGTGCGCTACTTCGCCGAGACGATCGGCATGGGCGGCAATCTGCTGCTGGACGTGGGCCCTCGGGAAGACGGGACCATCCCGCAGGAGCAGATCGATCGCCTCGAAGGGCTTGGTAGCTGGATCGCCCGGCACTCCCAGGCCGTGTACGGCACAGTGGCCGGGCTGCCGGCCGGGCACCACTACGGGCCCAGCACCCTGTCCGCCGACCGGCGCACGCTTTACCTGTACTGCTTCGACGCACCGCGCGAGACCATCGGCATCCGTGGACTGCGCAATCCCGTCAAGCGCGTGAGCGTAGTGGGGCCTTGCACGGAGCTGGGCCATCAGGTCACCGGCGGGCTCGGCGAAGTGCCCGGCGTGCAGTGGATCGACGCACCCGCGGCCGGGGACCTGGATGCGTACGCCACCGTGCTGGCCGTCGAGCTGGAGGGCGAGATCGACCTGTATCGGGGCACGGGACGCGACTGACTCCACCGGCGCATACGTCTGCCCTGCCTTCCTGTAACGCGAGGCAGGCAGGGCAGCTTCGTCCTCACCCAGTACCTGCGCGGATCGCTCGTGGGGCAGCGCCCAGTTCACGACGGCAGGCCTTGTTGAATGCCTGAAGGTCGCCGATGCCGACGGCCGCCGCCACAGTCGGGATCGGCAGGGTCGACTCGTGCAGCAGATGGAGGGCGCGCGCCATGCGGCGCCCTCGGACGTACGCCACTACCGTGCCGCCGGTCTCTGCGCGGAACAGCCGGATCAGATGGTTGTGAGAGACCCCGGCGGCTGCGGCCACGTCCGGCACGCTGAGCGGCCCCGCCAGGTGCGACTCGATGTGCGCGACGGCCACCGCGACGGAGGCATGCGGCCGCCCCGCGCCGCTCTCCCCCGATCCCCGGCCCAGCTCGGCAACCCGCCACAGCACCGACCACACCTCGGCAGCCGCCTGCCGCGGATTGCGCGGGGCCGCAGCGACCGCCTGCAGCAGTTGCTCGGTCAGGGCAGGGGTCGTGGTACCGGCGTCCTGCACGGCTGGGATCATCAACGCATCGCCGGTGCGGGGCAGTTCGAGGTGGGCGAAGAGATGCTCGGACCGCCCGCGATAGCGGTACTGCACCACGGCCCCGGGCGGCACCAGGCTCACATACCCCGGCCGGATCGCGAACGCCTCCCTGTCGACCGTCAATTCGGCGGTGTACTGATAAAGGTGCAGCTGCCACAGGTCCGGCAGCCGGAAGACATCGCGCAGTTCGCCCTCACCGTGCACGTTCCGTCCGACGACAGCCACCCGTGGTGGCTCGTCCAAGCTGACCCGCACGTGTCTCCCTATGAGCATGGTGAATCCTAACCAGCTGTGCCGTCGAACGGCCGCCGCGCCCCGGCCAAGGGGGATGCGACGTGGTGTCGGCTCTGATCCAGCTTGTCTGTGAGCCGGGGCGGTGCGTGCCACGATGAACGCATGAGCGATGAACGCCGGAGCCTACTGGCAGACAAGACGCCCTTCCCCTACGATCTCGACGCCAGACTGCGCGCCCAACTCACCTTCCTCGTAGAGGTGGACCGCCTCAAAACCGTCCTCCGTCAGTCGCCTCTCGCCGCAGCGGACCGCCGCGAGAACGACGCAGAGCACTCATGGCACCTGGCGATGATGGTCGCGATCCTCGCCGAACACTCCGACCAGCCCATCGACGTAGGACACACCATTCAGCTCGTCCTGCTACACGATCTCGTGGAGATCTACGCGGGCGACACCCCGCTGTACGACAGTGCCGCGGGTGTCGACCAACAAGAGCGGGAAGTCGTCGCGGCCGACGAACTCTTCACCTTGCTTCCCACAGACCAAGCTCAGCGCATGCGGGCGCTCTGGGACGAATTCGAGCAACGCCACACTCCCGAAGCCAGGTTCGCCAAGGCCATGGACCGGCTACAGCCACTGCTTCTCAACTGGATGGCACGCGGTGGCACATGGCGCACCCCAGGCGTCACCGCCGACGATGTCCGAGCCCGCAAGGCGGTGATCGGAGACGCGTCCTCCTCGCTGTGGAGGGCCGGGCGCCGTCTCATCGACGAAGGCGAGACGCGCGGCTGGTCGAGGAGTGCGGAACCCAAGGTGTGACGGGTGACCGTGACAGCCAACACCCCCTTGAGCATCCGCCTGTGATCACTGCACCGACCCCCACGCTCACGGCCACGAGGCAGAAGCGTTCCCCAAGGCCGTCGCGAAGATCACCGCCGACTAAGAGGAACTGCCGGCGTTCTACGACGTCCCGGCCGAGCACTGGATCCACCTGCGGACCACGAACCCGATCGAGTCGACCTTCTGCACCGTCAAGCTCCGCACCAAGGTCACACGCGGCGCCGGCAGCCCGGCCGCAGCCCTCGCGATGGTGTTCAAGCTGGTCGAATCCGCCCAGGCAGGCTGGCGGGCGATCACCGGAGCCCACCTCGTCGTCCTGGTCCGCGCCGGTGCGAGGTTCGAGAACGGCCAGCTCGTCGAACGACCCGACGCATCAGAAGGCGATCAGCAAGTCGCGTGACCAGGGCGGCCGTGAGACCGGTCGGGCATGCCGGTCAGCGTGAACTGCCGGTCAGGTTCGGCTGCTTGACGGAACGGGGTGCATGGACGGACTCAGACATGCAGCGTGGGCCGGTAGATGAGCTCTTGGATGTGGCCGTCGAGCGTCCGGTGTTCGATCAGATCGAGGTCGAAGTCTGCCGCGCCCTGGAAGATCGGTGCGTCGCCGGTCTGACCGCTGATCACGGGGAAGATTGTGAGCTGGACGCGGTCGACCAGGCCGGCGGCCATCAGCGCCCGGTTCATCGACAGGCTGCCGTGCGAGCGCAACGGCACCTCGGACTCCTCCTTGAGCCGGGCGACGACGTCAACAGCGTCACCGCTCACGACGGTCGCGTCCGGCCAGTCGAGGGGCCTTCCAGAGTGGTCGAGATCACCGTTGTCGGCAGGTGCTTCATCCGGGTGTTCACGGGGTCGCTCGCTTCAGACTTCTCGGTGATCGAGCCAAGGTACTGCAGGAACAGCCGGAAGGTGTTCGCTCCGAGGACCAGCCGCAGATCCTCGCTGTACTGGACGAGGCGACGGTCCAGGAACTCAGGTCCTTGCTTTCCCCAGTAGCCGCCCCAGTCACCGTCATCGTTGTAGGAGCCGAAGCCGTCGAGGGTCGAGAAAACGTCGAAGGTGTAGGTGGCGGTCATGATGCGCTCCTCGACGGCGGTTGATCGGGTGTGTGGATACAGACTGGACACCACGGCAGAACTCATCGACTCCTGAAGTCCGGCCGCCCCGGATCCGGCCTCAGGACTCGACCATGGCCATAGCGGTGGCGAGGACCAGCGTGGTCAGCGACACAGCAGGCGGGAAGAAGAGCCTGGCACGCCGATCCACAGTCTTGAACATTCCTCCATTCGTCAGATCTCCAGCGCCGTCAAGCCATCTGCCCCTCAGATCCACCCCTGCAGCGACCTCATGAAGCCGTCGAAGTCGTCACGATGGATGCTGTGTCCGGCCCCGCTGACGGTTCTGACTTCGAAGCCCCTCTCAGCCAGGCGACCCGAGCCTGCCGGAGAGATCAGGGAGCTCTGTTCAGGCACCAGAACCAATGAGGGAACCACCGGCCGTGCCGGCGTCCGGTCGACCGCATGCACACCGAAGACCGCATGCGCGGTTGCCGGATCCCAGGCCGCGAGCGTGGCCAGCTCGACATCAACGTCGGCTTCGTCCCAACGTGGATTGAGAGTGGAGATCATTTCGCGGGTCGCACACTTGAAGTCCGTGAAGACGGAAGGACCTACACCCTCTTGCTGCTTCAGCGCCCATGCGGGGTCGCAGTAGACGGCGCGTAGGGGAGCGATCCGTTCGACTGCCAGCGCCAGCGCCGTACCGCCCAGCGAGTGCCCTATCGCCAGGTCCAGGCCCTTTGGAAAGGTTTCGGTGAGGTCCTCGGCCCAGCTCTCGGCGCTGTAGTCTCCACGCCCGCTCGCGCCGTGTCCCCGAAGGTCGACCCCGATAACTCGGTAACCCCGATCCGCGAGTGCTGGTCCGACTCGGCGCCAGGTCCTGTGGTCCGACATGATTCCGTGGACCAGGCCTGCAATCCGGTCGCCGGTCCCCCACTCCTGCGTGTGCAGCTTCATCGAGACACTCCTCCAGGCTTGCGTCCGGGCGTCCTCATCATCGAACCAGCTCGCCGATCACCCGTATTCCCTTTGGCGCTGTTGCGGCTGCTGCTCAGTTTTGCCGTCCTGGCACCGATTTCGCTGTACAGGGCGCCTTCCGCGGGCTGCGGCAACGGCTCGGCTCGCTAGTGATCTTGGGGCTCGCCATGGCCGTGCTGCCCCTTTCTCTCATCGCCGCCGGAGAGCAGCACATCGACTCTGGAACGGCGGCACTTCTCGGTGCGGGAATGGTTCTGCTCGGTTCTCTCTCGTAGGCGGTCGGCGTGAACCTCATCCGTTACAGGTTCGCCGGCTACTCACCACTGGGCACCACGGCCGCCGCCCACGGCATGGCCGCAGTCGTCCTGGCCCCATTCGCTCTCATGGACGGCGGCGTGGTCGTCGAGTCGGGCCACCCGAGAGACAACCTGACACAACGGGAGATCGCTGCTGCCGACCTCAGCGGTCCGTGTCCCCCGCCCCGAACAAGCCCGCCACATCCACGGGATGCCCCGTGACCAGCGACTCGTTGCCGGCGATACCCACCGCCAGGGCAAGCGCACCGTCGCGCGCCGTGGCGCCCTTGCCCGCTGCCGGAGCCGCGCCCTCGTCGGAGCCGTCGCCGAGCGGGCCGAAGAGTTGCTTGAGCATGCGCAGATCGCCGCCGCCGTGCGAACCCGGCGCCACCTCGAAGCCGACCTCGCGCGGCTCCTGCCACAGCGGGCGAAGCAGGATACGGGTGCGGCCAGGATTGGCCATCACCACGCCGCCGTGCGAGGCCTTGCCCGTGGCTGCCGCGGTGCGCGGGGCCTGCCAGGTGTTCTCCTCGACCTCCAACTCCAGTCGGCCTCCAGTGCCGTTGAACATGACGCGATAGCCCTCCCACGGTGCGTAGGCGGTCAGGTGGTACGTCATGGTGGCGCCCGTGTCGTAGCGGACCAGGACCGCGAGGTCGTCCTCGATGTCGATGCCGTCGCCGAACACATTGCGGTCTCGTACGTAAGAGTCGCCCGCGGCCTCCGCGTCCAGGTACAGGGTGGCGAGAGCGGGGTCCTGCGCCAAGTGGATGGCGAACGGGTCGGCGGTGGCCGCCGCCGCGCCGTGTGCCCGTTCGTAGTCCCGGCGCAGTCCGGTCGTCTCGCCGTTGCCGCGGCCGTAGAAGACGAGCCCGCCCTCGGCCATGACGCGCGAAGGGGCCGCGTTCAGCCACCAGTTGACCAGGTCGAAGTGGTGGCCCGACTTGTGCACGAGGAGCCCGCCGCTGTGTCGCTTCTCGCGGTGCCAGCGGCGGAAGTAGTCAGCGCCGTGGCGCACGTCGAGGAGCCACTCGAAGTGCACGGAGCGCACCTCGCCGATCGCACCGCCGGCCAGCAGCTGCCACACCTTTTCGTGGGCCGGGTTGTAGCGGTAGTTGAAGGTGACGGACAGGTCGCCGCCGGTGCACTCGACAGCGCCGAGAATGGCGCGGCACTTGGCGGCATCGGTCGTCAGGGGTTTTTCCGTGACGACACGGCAGCCCGCTTCCAGCGCGGTGACGATGTAGCAGTGGTGGGTGGCGTCGACAGTGGTGACGACCACGTCATCGATCCGCTCGCGGTGGAGCAGGTCCGCGAAGTCGTCGGGCGCTGTGGCCGTCGCTTGCGGGCGGCCGAGGCCGGTGAGCAGTCGGTTGTGGTGGGCGATACGCGTCGGGCTGGGGTCGGCGAGCGCCACCACGTCGTAGTGGGGGCGGGCACCGAGGGCTCGGGTGTACATCTGGGCACGGTGTCCGGTGCCGACGATGGCTGTGCGCCGAGTCGTGAGGGCGGGCAATTCGGTGTTCCTTCCGTGGGACGGGCCGGTGAGGCGGCGGACGATCAACTCTCCGTCGAGAGGGCACGCGCACGCGGCGTCCGCCGCACTCGACACGGTGCGTGTCTGCCCGGCTGTCACCTTCGTGCTCGATCATCTGAGGCAACCTCCCCTGGGGCAGGGTGACTTCGCATCCTGGGCTCGTCCCGTGCGGGAGCTGGCCGCCGAACCGCGGATGGTGTGCAAACTATCGGGTCTCGTCACCCTGGGCGGCTGTGAACCCAGCCTCGAAAGGCTGCGCCCGTACGTCGAGTTCGCAGCGGCGGGCCTGGTCCTGGCCACTGCGGCGGCGGCGATCGACCAGGCCCTGCGGGACATCAAGGAGCCACGGCCTGCATTACCACACCGGTTATGCCGGGCTGCCCCGGGGCGAGATGGCCGACTGCGTACGGGACCCCGCCCCGCTCACCCCGACGGAAGGCGCGCTCCCGCTCCCTACCGGACCCGGCCTCGGCATCACCGTCGACGAAGCTGCCGTGGTCGCCCAGAACGTCGGCTGGAGCCATCCGGACGCGGTTTGGCGGCATGCGGAGGGGCGGGTCGCTGAGTGGTGAGGGCTCGCACTTTCCCCGGCGGTACTTGGCCTTCGGCAGCTCGACGCTGGTCGGTGAGGGCCCCGCGCCATCGCATGCGAGTCCGGACACACCACTTCAGCAGGCCGCTGATCCGCACCTCATTTCCCACTCGGCGTGAACGTCGAGTCGAAGCTCCACTCCCCCGACCCCACCTCGTACACCGCGACCCCGTCCTCCGTACGCACCAGCCGCGCGCCCGGGTCCGCCTCGACCTGCCCCGCCTTGGCCGGGACATGGACCTCGGCCGTCGTTCCGGCCGGGACGGTGGCCGTCAGGCGGTAGTGCGAGCCGTTGAGGTGCCAGCTCGTGCGGACCGTTCCGTACGGTGTGGTGTACGAACCTGCGGCCGAGGTCAGGTCGCCCAACACCGCTGGCGCGATGCGCAGTTCGCGGTAGCCGATGCTGCCGGGCCGCTGCTCGATCCCGGCGAGACGGGCGGTGAACCAGGCGTCGATCGCGCCGAGCATGAAGTGGTTCTGCGACTGGCCGGGGCCACCGTCCCAGGTCTCGCCGAGGGCGGTGTTGCCCGCCTCGACCTGATAGCCGTAGCTGGGGCTCGTCGTCTGCGTGGCGATCTCGTACACGATGTCGTCACGGCCCGCCTCGGACAGGACGCGCAAGGCGGCGGGCAGGGAGATCTCGCCGAGGACCAGGTGATGTCCGGCGGACTGCACGCTGTCGATGAAGTGCTTGAGGACACGGTCGCGTGCGGACTGCGGTATCGCGCCCATGTCCAGGGCCAAGGCCTCCGCGCCCTGGCCCCCTCCGCCGAACGTGCCGGTGGCCGGGTCGTAGAACTTGTCGGAGAGGGCCTTCGCCACGGCGTCCGCCTTCTCCCGGTAGCGATCCGCTTCGTCCCGCTTGCCGAGGACTTCGGCGATTCGGCTCATCGCGTCCACCACCCGCCAGTAGCCGTAGGTGCCGGCGACCGCGCGGGGGAAAGTGCGGTCAGGGGTGATCCAGTCGCCGAGACCGTAGTCGAGGATGCCGTCGGAGACCTTCTGCTCCAGGAACGTCACGTACTGCTTCATCTGCGGGTAGTAGGTGCGGAGCGTCTCCTCGTCTCCGTACGTCGTGTAGAGCTGCCAGGGGACGAGGACGAACGCACCGCCCCAGTTGGCGTCGTTGCGGTAGGCGCCGGAGAGTTCGACGTAGTCCGGGACCGTGCTGGGGATCAGTCCTTCCGTCGTCTGGGCATCCGCCATGTCCCGCACGATCTTGCGCAGATAGGAGCCCATGTCGTAGTTGGCGGCGAGGGAGGGGAAGACGAGCTGGTTCTGCTCGAGCCAGCCGAGCTTCTCGCGGCTGGGGCAGTCCGTGAGGACGCTCATCATGTTGCCCTCGATCGAGCGGCGGATCAGCCCGTGGATGCCGTTGAGCAGGTCGTCGGAGCTGGTGAACGTGCCGGCGGAGGCGTTGTCGGTGTGCAGGACCTTGCCGCGCACGGAGACGGTGGCGCCTTCCGGCAGGCCCTTGAGTTCCAGGTAACGGAAGCCGTGATAGCTGAACTTGGGGTGCCAGGTCTCCGGACGGCCGCCGCCCTTGGTGGTGTAGCTGTCCCACAGGGGAGCGCCGACGTTGCTGATGGACTGGAAGGCGTGACCGTCCTTCAGGCTTTCGGCGGGGTAGATGCGGACGGGGGTGCCTGCGGGGGCGGTGACGGTGATCTCCGGCCAGCCGGCGATGTTGCGGCCCAGGTCGAAGACGCGGCTGCCGTCCGCGCCGTCGACCTCCTTGCCCTGCAACGTCTCCATGACGCGCACCGGCTCGGTCTCGCGCGCGCTCAGCGCCGCCGGTTCCTCAGCGCTGCCGGGCTCGCCCACGGTGGTGGCGGGCGACCAGGACGAGCGGTCGCGGCCGGGCTCGTCCCAGCCGGGCAGCTCGCGGCGCGCGTCGTAGTCCTCACCGCCGTACCAGTTGGACGAGGTCGTCGGGCCGAGCGTGGTGCGCCAGTCGGAGCCGGTGTTCACGCGGCGTACGGTGCCGTCGTCCAGGGTGACCTCCAGCTGGGCGACCAGTTTGGGGTCGCTGAAGTTGCCGTACCACTTGCGGTAGCGATCAGCCGTGCTCACCACGTTCGAGGCGCCGTTGCCGAGCTCGACGGCGAGGGTGTTCCCTCCCTTGCGCAGCCGCTTCGTGACGTCGTACGTGGCGTACTGCACGCGGTCGGCGAAGTCGGTGTTGGCGGGCTCCAGAACGGCGTCCCCGACCGGCTCGCCGTTGAGGCGCGTGTCGTGGATGCCCAGGCCGGCGACGTAGAGCCGGGCGCTGCGGATACCTCTGGGGAGGGTGAAGTCCTTGGCGAACAGGGGCAGTCCGGAGGGCAGGTAGGGCTCGGGCGGCTTCTGTCCGGTCACGGCGGCCGCCTTCGCCCAGGGGCCGTCGGCGGCGTCGGCGGTCGAAACGGCGTAGTCCACGGGGAAGTTGGGGACCTTGCCGGTGTCCGTGAGGACGTCGGCGCGCGGGTAGAGCACCACCTGATCGAAGGACTTGGACTCCTTCAGGTCGAGCGTGAGGGGGATCGGCGAGCCGGACACGTCGGGGTCGGTGTGCGGCTTGCTCGCGTAGCCGGCCTCGCGCACGAGTGCGCTGTTGGTCTCTCCGTCGACGGCGAGGCGCGGCTCCCACACCTTGCGCACCTCGCCGCTCTCGGACGCGGTGACGCTTGCGCCCTTGGCGTGGTCGGTGTCCGGTGCGTCCGAGTCGCGGACCTCGATCTCGCCCAGCTGGAGGCGCCAGATTCGACTGTCGGGTGTGTCTTCGGCGAGCGGCAGGCCCAGTTCGGTGACATCGAGCCGGACGTAACGGGCCGTGGTCTTCGGCAGGGCGACGACGACGGGTTCTATCCTGCGCTTGCTCAGCCGCCAGTCGTCATGGGTGATCCACTGTGCGGACCAGTCGTCGGCACGGGTGAGCCCGGTCTCGAAGGCCGAGGTGTCGCTCCAGGCGGAGGGCGTCCCCGAAGCACCGGTCCACAGCTGGACCCGCCAGTACACCCGGTCGCGGGACCCGAGGGCCTTGCCCGCGTACACCGAGCGCGGGGCGGCGGAACGGACCTTGCCCGAGTCCCACAGGTCGGGCCGGCCGTCCTTCAGCTTCCCGGGGCTGGTAGCGGCCTGGATCCGGTAGGCGCTCTGGTCGACGTTGCGGCCGTGCCCCTTCAGCTGCCAGCTCAGGTCCGGGGTCGTGTCGTCGATGCCGAGCGCGGTACGCAGGTGCTGGGTCTGCAGGGCGATCGCCTCGGCGCGTCCGCGCGAGGGCGCGGCGCCGGCGGGCACGGCGGACGGCACCACGGTGGCCAGGGCGGTCAGTGCGGTGGCGAGGGCGAGGGCGTGTCTGGTGCGTGCTCGCATGGATGATGTGGAGTGGACGGACATACGGGTCTCCAGACGGGGTCAGCCGCGGGGCAGGTCGACGGTGAGGGGCCGGTGCGGGCGCAGTGTCACCGGTCCGAGAAGCCCCGAGGGCAGGGGCTTTTTGCGCTCGTTGGACAGCGTGTTGGAGACGCGTACCGCGATGTGGTTGGTCCCTGCGCGCAGCGCGTCGGTGACATCGACGCGGTAAGGGGTCCAGAGCAGCGGCGGCAGGACCGTGCCGTTGACCGTCACCCGGGCGACCTCGCGGACCGTGCCGAGGTCGAGGTAGAGGCGGCGTCCGCGGACGGCCGCGCGGTCGAGGTCGAAGTCCTTGGTGTAGGTCGCGCTGCCGGAGAACAGCGGGGCGATGTCGCTCCAGCTGGCGAGCGGCCGCACGACGGGCTGAGCGTCCGGTTGGTCGAGGGTCAGCGTCCAGTCGCCGTCGAGCGCGATGGCCTCGAGCGGGTCGGTGACGCGGGCGGTGGCGCGGTAGGTGTGGTGGCCGTGGCTGCCGGTCAGGCGCCAGGTGCCGGGGGTGTCGGCGAGGGCGGCCACCCGCAGGACGCCGTCGTGGGCGGTGACGGAGGTGATGGGCAGGGAGCCGGCGTCGGTGAGGTGCGGCAGCTGCGTCTGGCCCGCGCGGAAGACCACGGCGAGCGTCTCGTACGGGCCGAGGCGCAGTGGCACCTGTACCCCGTCGCCGGGCCGCTCGGGTGTGCGGAACTCGGGCGCGGGCCGGGCCGTTCCGGTCGCCGGGTCCCACCACTGCGGTGTGCCGCGGGCGGGCAGGGTGGCCCAGGTGTCGACGGGGGTGGCGCTCTCGTTGTTGAAGAGGAAGGCGATGTCGTCGTCGCGTGAGGTACGCAGGACGCGGACGGCGGGCGCGGCGGGTTCGAGGACGGCGGCGCGGACGCCGGCCTTGCGGGTGGCGGCGTCGAGTCCGTCCACCGTTTCGATCCGTACGGCCCGCTGGTTGTCGAACAGCTCGCCCAGTGCGCGCCGCAGTGTGTCGTCGTGTCCGTCGGCTTCCCGGCCGGGCTCAGTCCCGACGGCCACGACGGTCCCTCCGGCGCGGGCGAAGCGGGCCAGCGCACGGGCGGTTTCCACGTCGAGGACGGGGGTCTCGGGCACCACCACCAGGTCGTAGCGGGCCTTGCCCACGGCGAGCCGCCCGTCCTTGACGACGGCCGGGCACAGCAGGTCCGGGTCGCCCGCCAGGGCGCCTTCGTGGAGGAGGTCGAAGTCGACCTGGGCGCGCTCCAGGGCGTAGGCGGTCTGCGCGAACGCGCCGTCCACCGCACTCTGTTCCTCGGTGCCGGTCATGCCGGCCAACTGCTCTGCGGCGTACTGCGGTTGCAGCAGGGCGGTACGGGCCAGAGAGGTGCCACGGGCCAGTTCCATGACCCGGCCGATCCAGTCGGCGACCGGGTGCATCGCCCACCACCACGGGGCGCGGGGACCGAACGGCGGCGGAAAGTAGACGTGGGTCTCGTCGGTCCACAGCGCGTGCAGCACGGTCAGGTTGATGCCGCGGGTGGCGAAGGCGCCGAGCAGCGCGTGCACGAACTCGGGCGCCACCTGCCAGCCCATGTTGCCGAACGCCTCCATCAGGGCGCGCTCGCGGCCCGTCTGGTGGGCCACCGAGGCGGGATTGCGCGGGTCCATGCTGGGCTCGCCGAGCACGTACTCCGCGGTGATGCAGTCCCCGCCGGGCACCTGCGCCCACTGGTTGACCTTGTGCAGGTCACCGGTGGAGACGATGCGCTTGGACGGGGACGCCTCGTCGTACAGCGGATTGGTGATCAGGCGGACGCCCCGGTCCGCGTACCAGTGGGCCTGCTTCTCGAAGTACTTGGCGAAGCGGTTGGAGACGGCCCGCCAGTAGCGGCCGCGCAGGATCCGGCCTGCGGCGCCGAGGTCGTCGTGGACGCAGGCGTAGGCCTTGCCGGGTTCGGCGCCCACCTCGTGCAGGGCGTCGGCGAGCGTGGGCGACCAGGGCAGGCGTTTGAAGGGGTGCGGTCCTGCGGAGGCGATGAACGGCTCGTCGTCCCAGAAGCCGGGCATGACGGTGCCGAAGTAGCGGGCGAAGCGACGGTGGTACTCGCCGGGGACGGCGTCGAGGAACAGCTCGACCGGCTCGTCGTCCAGGAGGTCGAGATAGCCGCGGGTGTAGCCGGAGCTGTCGTCGGAGAGCACAGCGCCGCCGAACAGGTCGATCTGCCAGCGGCCCGCCGGCACCTGCCAGCCCCTGCCGTCCCGCAAGTCGCCGGTGAGCTCGACGAGTTCGCCCGCGTCACCCGAGCCTGCCGGGCGGGCGGCCGCGGCGGCGGGGCGGGGCGCACCGTCGGGGATCGGCCGGGTGTGGAACTGTCCGGCGGCGCCCGGGTCGTCGTAGGCGGAGCTGTACAGGGCGGTGCCGTCGGCCGCGGTGACGGTCAGGTCCTCCCACAGGCCCCGCTGCTCCGCGACGGCGCGCACGCCCACGCTGCCGCGCGGGTGTGCCTCGTCGGTGACGGTGCCCTTGTCCTTGCCGTCGAGGGTGACCGACAGGGTGGTGCCTCGCACGGAGACGGCCAGGGCGTGGAACTTGGTGCGGTTGAAGCCGTCGGTCCGGGTGCTCTTGGCCAGCTCCTGCGCACTGCCGCCGGTCAGGCGGGAGATGGTGACGACGCCGCTCTGGTCGAAGGCGACCGCATAACCGTCGGCGCCGCTCTGTGAGGCGCGCACGACGAGCCCGGCGGCCGCCCACTCGGCCTTGGCGTGGCCGTTCACGTCGTAGTCCGCCCAGTCGTCGCCGCCGTGCAGCACGGCGGCCCCGGCGAGTACGGCGGCGTCGGCGACGAGCCGGCCGGAGTCGACCGCGACTCCGGTGGTCTCGAGCAGGTCGGCGCGCGCGGGCCCCTCGACGACCGTGGTGGATCGCCACAGCCCCTTCAGGCGCAGCTCGGGGCGGGGTTCGTAGGTGCGGGAGCCGACCTTGCCGCCCTGGGCGACCAGGTAGCCCGCCCGACCGCTGGGGAAGTGGTTGTCGTTGAACAGCCACACCCGCATGCCGGTGCGCTCGGCCTCCTCCAGGACGTGTCCGACGACGTCGAACCACTCCTCGGTGAAGAAGGCGGGCTGCATCTCCTCGTTGTCGTAGGGGAAGACGACGACCTCGTACATGCCTTTGTCGCGCAGGTCCGCGAGCTGGGTGTCGACCAGTTCGTTCGTGACGGGGCCGTTCCAGTACCAGTACACGGCGGGGCGGCTGTCGCGGCGGGGGTCGGCGAAGGCGGCGGGGCTGAAGCCCCGGGAGGGGGCTGCGACGGCGGTGCCGCCGAGGGCTCCGCCCCCGATCGCGGCCGCCGTCATCGCGGCGCCGGCGACGAACTTGCGTCTGGACAGGGGGAATTGAGGCATGGGAGAGCTCATTTCGGACGGTCGGGTGCGGGTGTCGACGCGTGTGCTGATGTCGACGCGTGTGCTGGTGCGGGTGCGGACGCACGTGGCAGCGCCGCGACAGGGCGATGGGGAGGGTCAGGTGTGGGCGAGGCCGGCGACGTCGTCGGCGGACAGTGCCCGGTTGTGCAGGCGGAAGTCGCCGATGGCGCCGTGCAGGAAGGGGTGCGTGGAGTTCTGCGACCGCCCCAGGTAGTTCCGGCTGGTGGCGCCGAGCAGCAAAGGGCTCATGACCAGGGCGTCGTTGCGGCCGGCCTCGGCGCCGTCGACGTAGAGCACACCCGTGCCGCCACCGGTGCGGCCGTCGGCGCCGCCCTGGAGGGTGACCGCCACGTGGGTCCAGCGCCCTTCGGGCAGGGGTCCGGGGGCGTCGATGACGTCCTCGCCGTCCATGCCCGCGATCTTCAGTGCGGCGCGGGCGCGTCCTGAGCCGGTGCGCGGGGCGAGGTAGAAGTACGTGCTCTTGTGGAAGCCCAGATCGAAGATCCGGGCGGAGTTCGCGAGGGAGTCGAGACGGAACCAGGCGCTGACGGTCAGTTCCACGAGTCCGGTGATCAGACCGGGCGGCAGCCCGATATGGCCGTCCACACCGTCGAGTTCGACAGCGGTGCGCCCGTCGGCGGTCCAGTGAGCCCCGCCGGTGAGGGTGGCCGTCCCGAAGGTGCCGGTGCTGTCCGCCGTGGTGGTGCCGTGGCCCTCGGCGAGGGCGTAGCGGGCGATCTCCCGGGCCGGGCGGGGACGGGGCGGCACGGTGAAGTAGACGTTGTAGTGCTGGTGGTGCACGCGGTGGAACGGCAGCAGCGGCACCTCGGCGCCCTCAACGATTGCTCTGAACTCGGTCTTGCGTCCGGCGACTTGACGCCCGGATGCCGGGTCGATGCTCGGTATGGTCGGCGAGTCGGTGGCGCCGAACGCCCCGGCCAGCACGACGGGACCGTAGGAGAGAGCCTTGACGTGCGGATTGTCCGGCGCCGGCCGCCAAGTCGGCTCCATGGCAAGGGTGAGTTCGACGGTGTCGCCGGTGCGCCACAGCCGGTCCAGAGTCAGGTAGCTGCCGGGGCGTGCGTCGACGTCGGCGCTTCGGCCGTTCACCCGCACCCCGGCTCGACGACCGCGACCACCCTCACCCAGCCAGCCGGGGACGCGGATCTTCACCTCGAAGCGGCCGCCGCCGGCCACGACGGTGAGGCGGATGCGCTCCGAGTCCGGCAGGTCGGCCTCCTGCCGCAGGGTCACGCCCCGGTCCTGCCAGGTGACTTGGGACGGGATGAAGAGGTTGACGTACAGGGCGTCATGGGTGTGGGCGTAGATCGTGTCGGCGAACTTCGTCTGGGTCTCCAGAGCGGTGCCGTGGTCGCAGGAGAAGTTGTCGTAGTCGCTGCTGTAGCTGCCGGGAGCGGCGCCGAGGCCGGACTTGGGCCGGCGCTGCGAACCGGCCCACAGCCCCGTGTAGTACGTCACGTAGCCGTGCTCGGAGTCGGGGTCCTGCTCGCCGAGCATCTGGTTGAGCAGGGTCCACTCGTAGTGGTCCATGTATGCCGCAGTGTCCGGTGCGTGCAGGAACAGTTGCCTGCCGAGCTTGAGCATGTTGTAGCTGTTGCAGTTCTCGCAGGTGTCCTCCGACAGTCGGCTGACGATCTCGCCGGGCGGGCCGAAGAACTCCAGATTGGAGTTGCCGCCGATGACGTACGAGTGGTCGCTCACCACGGTGCGCCAGAAGTACGAGGCGATGCGCAGATAGCGGGCATCGCCCGTGGCCTCGTACTCGTGGACCGCCCCGACGATCTTCGCGAGCTCCGTGTTGGCGTGCCGTCCCGCGAGTTCGTCGCGGCCCTCGGCCAGGGGCCCGTACAGGTCCTCGTGGTCGAAGCGGCGTGCGGTGCGCAGCGGTTCGGGGTCTCCGGTGGCCAGATGCAGCCGGGCGAGGACGTCGTTCATACCGCCGAACTCGACCTTCAGCGCCGCCTGCATCGTCTCGTACGAAAGGGCGGCGGTCCGCCGCTCCACCCAGCCGGCCATGCCCCGCAGCACATCCAACGCCTGTGTGTTGCCGCTGAGTTCGTACTGATCGAGGAGCCCGGCCATGATCTTGTGGAGGGTGTAGTACGGCGCCCAGGGCTTGCCGCCGGCCTCCAGGTCGTCGAAGACGTCCTCGGGGAAGGCGGACAGGTAGCCGGGCGCGAAGCCGGCGGCGGGGGCAGCGGCCTGGCACTCGGCGAGGGCGGCGACGATCCGGCCGGCTTTGGTCGCATACGCCGTATCGCTGGTGTTCGCGTGGGCGAGCGCCAGGCCGGAGAGCAGGTGTCCGGTGGTGTGGCCGCGCAGCAGCACGTCCGGTGACTCCCAGCCGCCGCAGGGCTCGGCGCCGGAGGGCAGCGAGACGTTGGTACGGAAGGTGTGCAGCAACCGGTCCGCGTCGACGGCCAGCAAGTAGGCACAGGTGCGCCGCATGTTGGCACGGAACGGGCTGTTGAGGAGCGTGACCGCGCGCAGGGGGAACGGCGAGAGCGGCGCACGTGCAGGACCTCCGACGGCGGCTGAGGGCTCGGCGGTGGCGCTGCCTCCGGTTGCGAGCGTCGCCGCGGCGGCGCCCACCCCCGCGGCGACCATGAAGTTCCGCCGGGTCAGCTGGTGTCCAGGCATAACGATGCGGCTCCTTAGAACCTGCCGGATGGGTAGTTGAACGAGTGGTTAAAACGATTCAGTACCTCGATGAGATCCTTGAGCTTGCTCACCTCTCCGTCAAGAGACGTGCAGCAGGTGATTTCTGGCACCACTCTTGCCTTCCCCTGCGCGCGCCCCGTAAGGTCCCGCCAGATTTATTGAATCGTTCAAACATCGAGTGCACCCATGCACGACAAGGGGATGGTCATGAGCCTGCGACGAAGAGCGCTGCTGAAGATGGGTGCCGCGGCCGGTGCGGTCGCGGCTGTGCCCTGGAGCGCGACAGCGGCGGCAGGCGCAACATCGACCACCCAGAACACGACTCGGCGGGGCACCACCCCGGGGAGTTTCGCCGCGCCCCCGTCCACGGTCCGCCCCAAGTTCCGCTGGTGGTGGCCCGACGCCCTGGTGGACACCGCCGAGATCGAGCGCGAGGTCGACCAGATCGCCGCCGCCGGCTTCGGCGGCGTGGAGATCGCCGCCGTCACACACAGCCTCAGCGAACACATCGACCCCGCCAGTCACGGCTGGGGCACCCCCGCCTGGACGAAGGCGGTCGAGACGGCACTGCGCCGCTCCGCCGAACGCGACATCGGCGTCGACCTGACCATCGGCCCCGCATGGCCGGCCGCCGTACCCTCCATCACCCCCGATCACCGGGCCGCCACCAAGGAACTGGCGCACGGCACCGCCGTCGTACCCGCAGGCCAGAGCCACTCCGGGCCCGTCCCGCCCCCCGGCACGGAGCCCGGCGACGAAGCGGTCACCCGCCAGGACCTGCTCTACGTCCAGGCCATCCGCGTCACCGACGGATCCTCCCCCACCGACTCCCCCGTCCTCCTGGACCACGACACCGTCACCGACCTCACCGATGCCGTGACGGACGGCGCCCTCAGCTGGACTGCGCCCGGCGACAGCGGCACCTGGATCGTCATCGCCTACTGGGAACGCGGCTCCGGCCAGCGCCCGGAAGGCCCCGACCACACCACCCCCCGCGCCTACGTCGTGGACCACTTCAGCGACGCGGGCACCCGGGCGGTCATCGACTACTGGGAACGCAACATCCTCACCTCCGCCTTGCGCAGGCTGCTGCACACGACCGGTGGCGCGCTCTTCGAGGACTCCATCGAGCTGGAGACCGACGAGACGCTGTGGACGCCCGACCTGCCCGCCCGATTCGAGAAGAGCCGGGGCTACGCGCTCCTGCCGCATCTCGCGACGGTGCTCGAGCGGGACGAAGACCCCGTCTTCTCCTTCGGGGGCGCCATCGACAAGCCGGTACGCCGCGACGTCATCCAGGTGCTCAGCGACCTCTACGTCGACCACCACATCCGCCCGCTGCAGGACTGGGCGCACGGGCTCGGGCTGCAACTGCGCGTCCAGCCGTACGGCGTGGGCAACGACTCGGTCCACGCGTCCGCCGTGCTCGACATCACCGAGGGCGAGTCCCTGGGCTTCAAGAACCCGGACGACTTCCGCTGCCTGGCCGGCGGACGTGACATGGGCGGCAAACTCATCGTCTCCGACGAAGCCGGCGCCACCTGGGGCGGCGCCTACTCCACCACGTGGGACGCGACACTCAAGAAGCTGGTCCCGCAGTACGCGGCCGGGGTCAACCAGGCGGTCCTGCACGGCTTCGCCTATGCCGAGGCGCCCGGCGCTGCCTGGCCCGGCTTCGCCGCCTTCTCCCCGTACAACGGAGGCGCCGGATTCGGCGAGGCATGGGGACCGCGCCAGCCCACCTGGCGCCATGTGCCCGAGATCGCCGGCTACTTGAGCCGTACGCAGCAGATCCTGCAGACCGGCGTCAACCGGGCCGACATAGGCATCCTGCGCCAGCAGGGGCCCGCCGGCACCGGCCTCGGCGCCCCGTGGTTCACCGCCGAGGGCGTTCCCGTCGGCTGGACCCATCTCTTCCTCAGCCCCCGAGTCCTCGACCTGCCCTCCGCCAAGGTCCGCGGCGGCCGTCTCGCCCCGGACGGCCCCGCGTTCAAGGCGCTGGTGATCGAAGGCGACATCCTGTCCGGGAAGGAGCACACCCTCGAGCCGGAAGTCGCCAAGAAGCTGATCGGCTACGCGAAGGCAGGACTTCCCGTGATCGTCATCGGGGACTGGTCCGACGGCCATGTGCCGGGACTGCCGGGGCCGGGCGACAACAGCGAACTCAAGTCCCTGCTCGACGAGTTGTTCGCCCTGCCCACCGTCCGCTCCGTCGCCGACCGGCCCGATGTGCCGCAGGCCATCGCGGCACTGGGGCTGCGGCGCGACGCGGAATACGCGCAGTCCTCGATGCTCGTGCACGCGCACCGGGCCGACGAGGATGCCGACTACTACTTCTTCGCCAACGACGCGGTGAACAAGAAGGGTTCGACCGGCACGCCCATCAGCCACGACGTCTCCCTCACGGGCCCCCGCCGGGACGCCGTCCCCTACGTCCTGGACGCCTGGACCGGATCGGTCACGGCGCTGCCGCTGTACTCCCGTACCGAGGACGGCCGGATCCGCCTGCGGATCTCCCTCGACCCAGGCGCGACAACGATCATCGCGCTCACCCGGCCGGGGCGGTGGACCGAGGGGCCGCACCCGTACGCGACGCACAGCGAGGCTGCCGAGATACGCCGCGGCCACAGCGGCCGCCTGGAGATCCGAGATGTCCGGGCCGGCACGTACGGTACGACCCTCGACAACGGCCGCACCGTCAAGACGTCCCTCACCGAGGTGCCCGAGCCACTGCCGCTCACCCGCTGGGAGCTGTCGGTCGAGGACTGGCAGCCGGGCGCGCGGCCGTCGCAAACGATCAAGAAGGACCACGAGATCACTCTGGACAGCTTGCAGGCCTGGCCACAGATCCCGGAACTCCAGAACGTGTCGGGCATCGGCCGCTACCGCACCACCGTGCAGCTCGACGCCGCCTGGACGGGTGGCTACGGCGCGTACCTCGAACTCGGCGAGGTCCTCGACACCTTCCGCGTCACCGTGAACGGCCACAGCCTGGAGGGCGCCGACCAGCTGACGCCCAAGGTCGACCTCGGCCCGCACTTGAGACGCGGCACCAACACCATCGAGATCGAGGTGGCGACCACGCTGCTGAACCGCCTGCGCGTCACCAACGCCCCGGCCTTCGGCACGTCCAAGCCACAGAACTACGGGTTGATCGGTCCGGTGCACCTGATCCCGTACGGACGGGCCACCTTGGACCGCTGACGGCGCCAACCCTGGGAAGCCAAGAAGAGGGTCCCACGACAGGCCTATGGGCTGATCGACTGCTCGGCCCAGATGATCTTGCCGTGGTCCTGGTAGCGCACGCCCCACCGTTCGGCGAGCTGGGCGACCAGCAGGAGTCCGCGGCCGCCCTCGTCGGTGGTCCGGGCGTGCCTCAGGAGGGGGGCGGCGCTGCTGGCGTCGGATACCTCGCAGGTCAGCGCACGGTCGCGAATCAGGCGGAGTTGGATGGGTGGTGCGGCGTAGCGGATCGCATTGGTGACGAGCTCACTGACGATCAGCTCTGTGGCGAACGCCTCGTCCTCCAAGGCCCAGGCCGTCAACTGACTGGTGGTGAGAGTGCGGGCTGTGGCGACGGCGGCGGGGTCGGGGGGCAGGTCCCAGGTGACAACACAGTCCGCGTTCAGTGACCGTGTGCGGGCTACGAGAACGGCGGCGTCGTCCTGAGGGTCTGCGGGCACCAGCGCCTCGGTGAGGGTAAGGCTCAGATCTTGCAGGGAGGTGACGGGGGCGGCGAGGACTCTCTCCAGCTCGGCACGTCCGGCCTCCGCATCGAACGTCTGGAAGAGTCCGCGAGTGCGCAGTACGAGCAGGCTGCCTTCGGGCAGATGAAGGGTTGCCCGTTCGAATGACGGCCCCGAGCTGCCGAGAGGTTCTCCGACAAGAGGGCTGAACTCGGTGACGGTGCCGTCGGGGCGGGTGATGACCGGCACGGGGTGGCCTGCCGATGCCATGGTGGCCTGTTGGGTCACCGGGTCGTAGACCATGTAGAGGCATGTCGCGCCTGTGGGAGTGGCGTCAGGTGATTCGGTGCCTTCCCCGACAAGGTCGCGGACCAGGGCGTCGACATGGCCCAGGACTTCGTCCGGAGGCTGGTCCAGGTTGGCCAGAGTGTGCACCGCAGCCCGGATCCGGCCGACGGTGGCGGCCGTGCGGAGACCCCGGCCCGGGACACTGCCGCTCACCAGCGCAACGCGGGCTCCGGGAAGGGGGATGACGTCCGTCCAGTCGCCCCCGGAGCCGGAGTGGACCAGATGCTGGGCCCAGTCCACAGCGCTGGGGGCGAGATGCCGTTCGGGCAGCATGCCCTGCTGCAGGGTGAGTACGGCGTTGCGCTCGCTTGCGTAGCAACGGGCGTTGTCCAAAGCCACCGCAGCACGGCCGGCCAGGTCCGCCGCAAGAGCGAGGTCGTCGTCTTCGAAGGGGCCCCGCGCCGTGTCCCACCGGTGGAAGGAAACCAGCCCCAGGACGCAGTCGCGAACGACCAGGGGAACCAGCATCAGTGAGTGGACGCCCTCCTCCAGCATCCTGCGGCCTCTCACGGGCTCGCCGCGCACCCATGCGCTGTCGTCGGCGACGGTGCGGATCAGGCGCGGCTTGTGGTCGGCCAGCGCCTGGGAGGCGGGCGCAACCCCGGGATAGCTGCTGACCTCACCGACCTCATACACCCCTGGCGCCGTTCCGGTACGGCGGGAGCAGGAGGCGGCCCGCCTCAGGACAGGGGTATCCGCGACCGGGCCAGGCAGGATCTCTCCCCCGTTCAGCATGGGTTCCAGCACGTCCACGCCGACGCTGTCGGCCAGCCGGGGCACGGCCACGTCGGCCAGTTCCTGGGCGGTGTGGAGCACGTCCAGGGTCGTACCGATCCGCGCGCCGGCCTCGGCCATCAGTGCAAGGCGCTGCTGTGCGAGGTGCCGTTCGGTGACATCGACCACGGCGTCGGCCACCCCGAGGATCCGCCCGCCACCGGACTCGAGGCGGAAAGGCCGACGCTGAATAGACGTGTTCCCGCTCGGGGTCCCCGGGCGGCCGTCCGCGCTTCTCGAAGGCGATCACCGGCTCGCCGGTCCTGAGGACCCCGCCCATCACCTGTTCGGCGACCTCACCGCCGAAGTCGGGCCACGCCTGGGTCGGCCGCTTCCCGAGGGCTTCGTACATCCGCGTGCCCTGCATCCCTTCCGCCGCCGCGTTGAAACGGGTCAGCCGCAGTTGAGGGTCCAGGACGAACAGGCCGATGGGGGACCGGGTGAACAGTGCCTCGAGGAGGGCCCGGTCCACGTCCGAGGGCGGCGCCTGCCCCTCCGGCAAGAGATCCACGGCCAAGCGCGGCTCCGTGCCCTCCTCCCCTGCGAACCGCAGCCGCAATCGGCATCCCACCGCATGGCCGTCGCGGTGCTTGAGCATCGCCTCGCCGTAGGTGCAATCGGCATCGCCGAGAGGTGTGAGCAGGTCCGCGGCCGACTGTCCCAGGGCCTCAGCGGCCGGGTAGCCCAGGAGAAGCTCCGCGGTCGGACTCCATTCGGCCACCCTGCCGTGGGCGTCGAGCACCAGCAGGGCGAGATCCGCTGAGGGGTGCGCCGCATTCACGGCGGGGTTCGACCACCGCGAACTGGTCATGACCATCCCCTCCGGGTCGGGCCTCGTTTCCCAGTGTTTCGCACCTCTCGCCGACAGGCCTGTCGAGGAGTGCCTCACCTGTCTCCGGACCATCTCCGGACCGTCTCCGGACCATCGGGAATCAACGCTAGGCGAGCTCTGTTAGCATCGATACATCGCCGCTAACATCCTCCTCATAGCGTCGTTAGCAGCGCTCTCGCGATTGGAAAACCCCCTGTGAACATCGGAACCCTTGGCACCACCGGCCCCGCCGTCTCCGCGCTCGGTCTCGGCCTGATGGGCATGTCCGACCTGTACGGCCCCGCCGACGACACCGAGTCGGTCGCGACGATCCACGCCGCCCTCGACGCGGGCGTCACCCTGCTGGACACCGGCGACTTCTACGGCATGGGCCACAACGAGCTGCTGCTCCGCGACGCCCTGCGCGGCCGCAACCGCGACAACGCCGTCATCAGCGTCAAGTTCGGCGCCCTGCGCGACGCCTCCGGCGGCTGGAACGGCTACGACGGCCGGCCCGAAGCAGTCAAGAACTTCGCCGCTTACTCCCTGCGCCGCCTCGGCACCGACCACATCGACATCTACCGCCCCGCCCGACTCGACCCCGACGTGCCGATCGAGGAGACCGTCGGCGCCATCGCCGAGCTGGTCCAGGCCGGCCACGTCCGCCACATCGGACTCTCCGAGGTCGGCGCCGACACCCTGCGCCGCGCCCAGAGCGTCCACCCCATCGCCGACCTGCAGATCGAATACTCGCTGCTCTCCCGCGGCATCGAGGAGTCGATCCTGCCTACTGCCCGCGAGCTCGGCATCGGCGTCACCGCCTACGGCGTCCTCTCCCGCGGCCTGCTCTCCGGCCACTGGAACAAGGACCGGCAACTCGCCGGACAGGACTTCCGCAGCTTCAGCCCCCGCTTCCAGGGCGACAACCTCGACCGCAACCTGACCCTGGTCGAAGCGCTGGGGAAGATCGCCGACAACAAGAACGCCAGCGCGGCCCAGATCGCCATCGCCTGGGTCGCCGCCCAGGGCACCGACATCGTCCCGCTCGTCGGCGCCCGCCGCCGCGAGCGCCTGACCGAGGCCCTCAGCGCCGAGAACATCACGCTCACGGCGGACGACCTCGCCGCCATCGAACAGGTCATCCCGGCCGGCGCCGCGGCCGGCGCCCGCTACGCCGCACCGCTCATGCACCACCTCGACAGCGAGCGCTGAGCACCTCGGCCGGCGGCGCCGCCCCTTCCCCGTACGGGTCGGCGCCGCCGCTCCAGCGTTGATCGCTTCATCACCGGCGAGGACATCCTCATGAACGGCGGCTCCAGCAACTGACCACCGCTTCCCGTCTCCTGGCCCTATGCCGGGGCCGGGGGCCACGATGTCGTGGGATGGCGTGGTCCGCGAGGTTGGTGCGCCGTCCACGGCGCTCTGGCAGGCGCTCGCCCCGCGCTACTGGATGCTTGACTGGCGCACCACCAACTCCGGCTGCAGGACCACGTGTCGGTGCCGGTGTTCCTGCGCCGCCGGACCTGTCTCCTCCAGCAGCAGCCCGGCGGCGATGGTTCCCAGGGTGAAAGCCGGCTGGCGCACCGAGGTGAGCGGGACGGTCGCGGCCGCGGCGAACTCGATGTCGTCATAGCCGACGAGCGCCATGTCCTCGGGAACCTTGACCCCTGCCGCGTAGAGCGCCTGGAGGACACCGAGGGCGAGCAGATCGTTGGCGCAGAACACGGCGGTGGGGCGGTCGGCCAGGCCGAGGAGGCGGGCGCCGGCGTCGCGGCCCGCGGCGACGTCCATGCGCTCGGCGGGCAGTTCGCGCAGGACGTCGGACGACAGGCCGGCCTCGGCCAGGGCCTGCAGGGCGCCGGTGCGTCTGTCCTGGACCTGCCTCAGGTGCGGCGGGCCGCTGACGAAGGCGATGCGGCGATGGCCCTGCGCGACGAGGTGGCGCAGGGCGAGCGCACCTCCCGCCTCGTCGTCGACGGCCACCGAACACCCCTCCTCGTCTCCGGTGACCCGGTCCACCACGACATAGGGGATGCCGTGCCGCCGGAAGTTGCGCACGGTCTGCCCACTGGGGTCGGCCGGTGCGATGAGCGCGCCGCGCACCCGCTGCTCGGCGAAGTGAGCGAGGTAGTCGGCCTCCTCGGACGGGCTCTGGCCGCTGTTGCAGACCATCACGCCGAGCCCGGCATCGCGTGCTGCGCGCTCGGCGCCGCGCGCGATGTCGACGAAGAAGGGGTTGGCCATGTCGAGGACGAGCAGCGAGATGATGCGGCTGCGTCCGGCCCGCAGCTGGCGCGCGTACTCGCTGCGGACGTAGCCGAGCCGGGTGATGACTTCCTGAACGTGCCGGCGGGTGTGCGCCGAGACGCGATCCGGCTGGTTGAGGACGTTGGAGACCGTGCCTACGGAGACGCCTGCCTGCTGCGCCACGTCCTTGATGCCGACCGTCATGCGTTCCCCTCTACGTGCTCTGAACCCTGCTCATCCAAACAGCCCCGCGTGTGCCGGCCGCTCAGGCGAGGTGGAAGATCTCGGAGAGCGGACGCATCGCGGCGTCGGGAGCCTGCTCGTCCAGGTCCTCGAAGAACGATCCCATTTCGGCCTGCCAGCGCGCGTTGACGTCGGTGGCGTCCATGGCGGCGCGGGCCGCGTCGAAGTCCTCGGTCTCCAGGTAGCCGACGAGCAGGCCGTCCTCGCCCAGGAAGAGGGAGTAGTTGTGCCAGCCGGCGGCGGTCAGCGCGTCGCGCATCTCCTGCCACACGTCCGCGTGGCGCAGGCGGTACTCCTCGATCCGGTCGGTTTTGACCTTGAGCAGGAAGCAGACCCGCCGCATCCTCATCACCCTTGCATGTTCGTGGCATCGGGGCCGTCGCACCTTGGTGTGACGGCCCCGACCCCTGTTGTCCACGGCTCAGTTCGTGTACGGCTCAGAACTTGAAGTTGTCGATGTTCTTCTTGTCGAAGACGGTCGGCTTTCCGAGAGAGACCACACTGTCCTTGCCGATGGTGAACGATCCGAGGTCGCCGGCCTTGAACATCTCGCCCTCCTTGCCGGTGATCTGGCCCGACTCCAGGGCGACGGCGGTGTGTGCGGCGAGGGCGCCGAGCGCGGCCGGGTCCCACAGCTCGAAGGCCTCGACGGTGCCGTTCTTGACGTAGGCGCGCATGTCGTTGGGGGTGCCGAGCCCGGTCAGCTTGACCTTGCCCTTGTACTTGGAGCCGGACAGGTACTGGGCGGCGGCCTTGATGCCGACGGTGGTCGGGGAGATGATCCCCTTCAGCTTCGGGTGCTCCTGGAGCAGGCCCTGGGTCTGCTGGAACGACTTCTGGGCGTCGTCGTCCCCGTAGGCCGTCGTGACGAGCTTGATGTCCTTGTACTCGGGCTTCTTCAGCTCGTCCTTCATGTAGTCGATCCACGTGTTCTGGTTGGTGGCCGTCTGGGCCGCCGAGAGGATCGCGATCTCGCCCTTGCCACCGATCTGCTTGGCCATCTGCTGCACCTGGGTGCGACCGAGGTCCTCGGCGCTGGCCTGCGAGACGAACACGTTGCGGCAGTCGGCCTTGGTGTCGGAGTCGTACGTGACGACGCTGACGCCGTTCTTCATCGCCTGCTTGAGAGCTGTGCACAGGGCGCCCGGGTCCTGCGCGGACACGGCGATGGCGTCCGACTGCTGCTGGGTGAGGGTGTTGACGTAGGAGACCTGACCGGAGGTGTCGGTGCCGCTGCTGGTGCCGACCTCCTTGTACGTCGAGCCCAGCTGCTGCACCGCCTTCTTGCCGCCGTTGTCCGCCACGGTGAAGTAGGGGTTGTTGACCTGCTTGGGCAGGAAGGCGACCGTGAGGCCCTTCTTGGTGGCCGCGTTCGGGTCGGCCTTGCCCGCGGCGGCGGACTTGGCGGCCTCCTTGTTGGCGTCGTCCTTGGTGGTGCCGCCGCAGGCGGTGGCCCCGAGGACGAGGGTGGTGGTGACGGCGAGCGCCAGGCCGAGGCGACGGGTTCTGGCGGTGCTGCTGAGAGACATGAGGTCCTGCCTTTGCGGAGTACGACGGTGTACAGCGGTGGACGGAACGGGTGTTGGCTGCCCTACGAGGTGGCGGGCGCCGGTGAGGGAGGCGGCGGCGTCGCCGTCTTTTTCCTCGCTCTGGCCTGAGCGAGCTGCCGGCCGACACGCGGGGCGAGTACGGAGATCACCAGCAGGACGCCGGTGACGAGGATCTGGGACTGGGCGGAGACGTTGACGAGGCTCATCACGTTCTGCAGCGTGCCGAGCAGGAACACACCGGCGATGGCGCCGCCCAGGGTGCCCTTGCCGCCGTCGAAGTCGATTCCGCCGAGCAACACGGCGGCGATGACGGACAGTTCGAGGCCGCTCGCATTGTCGTAACGGGCGCTGGCGTAGTGCAGGGTCCAGAAGACGCCGGTGAGTGCGGACAGCAGGCCGGTCGTCACGAACATGGACAGCTTGAGCCGCTTGACGCGGATGCCGGCGAACCGTGCGGCCTCCTCGCTGGCGCCGATCGCGAAGAGCGAGCGGCCGACCGGCGTGCCGTGCAGGACGACCACGGCGATGGCGAGCAGCACCACGAACGGCAGGGCGGCGTACGGGATGAAGGTGTCGCCGAAGCGGCCGGCACCGAAGTCCAGGTACTGGGACGGGAAGTCGGTGACCGAGTCGGAGCCGAGGACGATCTGGGCGATGCCACGGTAGGCGGCCATGGTGCCGATGGTGACGGCGAGGGACGGCAGGCCCAGACGGGTCACGAGCAGGCCGTTGATCAGGCCGCAGACGAGGCCCAGTACGAGACAGATCGGGATGATCGTCTCGATGGCCATGCCCTGGTTCCACAGCGCGCCCATCACGGCGCTGGACAGGCCGACCGTCGAGCCCACGGAAAGATCGACCTCGCCGGAGACGACGAGCATCGTCATCGGGAGCGCGATGAGCGCGATCGGGAGCGTGTTGCCGATCAGGAACGACACGTTGAGTGCGTTGCCGAAGTTGTCGACGAACGAGAACGAGAACAGCAGCAGGAGAACGAGCAGGACGCCGACCGCGGTGTCCCAGCGGACCGCTCCGCCCAGACCGCGGCGGGCTGTGGGCTTGGGAGCCGTGATGTCAGTCATGGCGGGCACTCCTCATCTGTGCGGCCTGCTTGCGCAGCACTGCGGCGACGCGCAGCGCCAGGATCCGGTCCACGGCGATGGCCAGCAGCAGCAGGAGCCCGTTGATCGCGGTGACCCAGACGGAGCTGACGCCGAGGGCAGGCAGCACGCTGTTGATGGAGGTCAGCAGCAGCGCGCCGAGGGCCGCGCCGTATACGGTCCCCGCGCCGCCGGTGAAGGCGACGCCGCCGACGACGACGGCACTGACGACGGTGAGTTCGTATCCGTTGCCGGTCGCGGAGTCGACGTTGCCGAACCGCGCCAGGTACAGGGCGCCGGCCAGACCCGCGAGCGCGCCGCACAGGACGTACGCGGTCATGATGCGCTTGCGCACCGGAACACCCGCCAGATTCGCGGCCTCGGGGCTGGAGCCGAGCGCGTACATGTCGCGGCCGCTGCGGTAGCTGCGGAGGTAGTAGCCCACGCAGAGCAGCACGGCGACGGTCAGCAGCGCCAGGTAGGGCACGACCGAGATCCCGTTGGTGCCGAAGTCGACGAAGCTGCCTGGCAGGCCGTCCGCGGTGATCTGCCTGGAGCCGACCCAGATGGAGTCGATACCGCGCACCACGTACAGCGTGCCGAGGGTGACGACGAGGGCGGGCACCTTGCCGAGGCTGACGAGCACGCCGTTGAGCGCACCGAAGACGGCGCCGAGCGCGACGGCCAGGAGCACGGCGATCAGCGAGTTTCCACCGCTCTGCAAGTAGTTGCCCGCGGCGAAGGCGGAGATACCGAGCACCGAGCCGACGGACAGGTCGACGTTGCGGGTGATGACGACGACGGCCTGGCCGGTGGCGACGAGGACGAGGATCGTCGAGTTCAGCAGCAGGTCCTTGACGCCCTGCTCGGACAGGAACTCGCCATTGGAGATCTGAGTGGCGAGCAGCATCACGACGAGGACGACGGCGACGGCCAGTTCGCGGGCCTTGAACACCTTGTCGATGAACTGCCGCGACGCGGTGGGCCGGGGTGCGGATTCGCTCCGCACGGGCTGGGCGGTCATGGTCACGCGGCCGCACTCCCTTCCTTCGTACGGCCGGTGGCGGCAGCCATCACGGTCTCCTCAGTGGCCTCGGCCCGCGGAATCTCGGCGGTGAGCCGGCCCTCATGCATCACCAGCACCCGATCGGCCATGCCGAGGATCTCCGGCAGGTCGGAGGAAATCATGAGGACGGCGACGCCCTCGGCGGCGAGCGACGACAACAGGCGGTGCACCTCGGCCTTCGTCCCGACATCGATCCCCCGCGTCGGCTCGTCCACGATCAGCACCTGCGGCCCGGTGGCGAGCCACTTGGCCAGCACGACCTTCTGCTGGTTGCCACCGGAGAGCGTGCCGACGACATCGGCGAGACGCGCGTACTTGACCTGGAGCTTCACGGCCCAGTCGACGCTGCGGCTGCGCTCGGCCCTGCGGTTCATGAGGCCTGCGCGAGTGGTCTCGGCAAAGCCGGTCAGACCGATGTTCCGCTCGATGGACATGTCCATCACCAGCCCCTGGGCGCGCCGGTCCTCGGGTACGAGGGCCAGGCCGGCGGCCATGGCCACACTCGGCGCGCCCGGCTTGAGCCTGGTGCCGAGCACCTCGACCTCGCCGCCGTCGAAGCGGTCCACGCCGAACACGGCGCGGGCCACCTCGCTGCGACCGGCGCCCACGAGCCCCGCGAGGCCGACGATCTCACCGCGCCGCACCTCGAACGACACGTCGGTGAAGACTCCCTCGCGGGTCAGCCTGCGGACCTGAAGGGCGACTTCGCCGGTCTCGGTCTCCTGCTTGGGGTAGAGCTCGTCGAGGTCGCGGCCGACCATGCGGCGCACGAGGTCGTCCTCGGTCAGCCCTTCCAGCGGTTCGCTCCCGATCAAGGCGCCGTCGCGCAGGGTGGTGACACGCTGGCAGAGCGCGAAGATCTCCTCCAGGCGGTGCGAGATGAACAGCACGGCGGCGCCCTGCTCGCGCAGCGTCTTGACGACGCCGAACAGGCGGGCGACCTCGCTGCCGGTGAGCGCCGCGGTCGGCTCGTCCATGATCAGGACGCGGGCGTCGAAGGAAAGCGCCTTGGCGATCTCGACGAGCTGCTGGTCCGCGATGGACAGGCCGCGCGCCGGCTGGTCCGGGTCGAGGTCGACACCGAGCCGCGCGAACAGATCAGCGGCGGCCTGCTTGACGGCCCTGTGGTCCACACGGTTGAGAGATCGCCTGGGCTGGCGGCCCATGAAGATGTTCTCGGCGACGGACAGATCGGGGAAGAGCGTCGGCTCCTGATAGATGACCGCGACGCCGGCGTCCCGTGCGTCGGCGGGGCCCTGGAACTCGACCGGCGCGCCGTCGAGCAGGACCGTGCCGGCGTCGGGGCGGTGCACCCCGGCGAGGGCCTTGATCAGCGTCGACTTGCCCGCGCCGTTCTCGCCGGCCAGGGCGTGCGCCTCGCCGGCGTACAGACGCAGCGAAACACCGCGCAGGGCGCGCACGGCACCGAAGGATTTGCTCACCTCCTCCAGCGCGAGCACCGGAGTCGTCTCCGGTTCAGGATGCGTCATGCGTGTCTCCATGGGTGTGCCCAGACGTGTGCCGGGGATGTGCCGGGATGAGTGTGTCGGACCCGCGCCGACCGATGCCGCATGTGTCACCCGGCGTGAAATGTTTCAGTGGGGTTGCCCGGAAGCTAGTCCCACCCGCCGGACTGGTCAAGAGGTGAATCCGGTCCCCCACGCCTCCCAGCAGTCTCTGAGACGAACTCAGTGGGCACTGACCAGCCGTGATTTCGGCGCCAACAGCCGCCTGGACACGCGAACGACACGATTCAGTAACTCGGACCGGAGGGTCGCCCGACCACGTCCACACCTTGACGCCCCCTCGGGTGGGAGCTAATTTCTCTCCATCGAATGAATCGATTCACAGCTGTCGCCGCATGGCGTCACCGCATGGTCTCGATTCCTGCGCTCGTCGGCCCCGCTTCCGGGCCATGCACACTCCCCCAGTCATCCAGAGGTGGACATGCCTGACATCGCTGCCGTGAAGGCCGCACTCGCCAACCAGCGGATCGAGACGCCGTCCTGGGGCTACGGCAACTCCGGCACCCGGTTCAAGGTGTTCGCCCAGGCCGGTGTGCCCCGCACACCCCGCGAGAAGCTGGACGACGCGGCGAAGGTCCACGAGTTCACCGGCATCGCTCCCAAGGTCTCGCTGCACATCCCCTGGGACGCCGTCGACGACTACGCGGCACTCGCGGCGTACGCGAAGGAGCGGAACGTCGAGCTGGGCGCCATCAACTCCAACACCTTCCAGGACGACGACTACAAACTCGGCAGCGTCTGTCACCCGGACCCCAAGGTGCGCCGCAAGGCCGTCGAGCACCTGCTCGAATGCGTCGACATCATGGACGCGACGGGGTCGAAGGACCTCAAACTGTGGTTCGCCGACGGCACCAACTATCCCGGCCAGGACGACATCGTGGCCCGCCAGGACCGCCTCGCCGAATCCCTCGCCGCGGTCTACGAGCGGCTCGGCGACGACCAGCGGATGCTCCTCGAGTACAAGTTCTTCGAGCCGGCCTTCTACACGACGGACGTCCCGGACTGGGGCACCTCGTACATGCAGTGCATGAAGCTGGGCGAGAAGGCGCAGGTCGTGGTGGACACAGGCCACCACGCGCCGGGCACCAACATCGAGTACATCGTGGCGCTGCTGCTGCGTGAGGGGAAGCTCGGCGGCTTCGACTTCAACTCCCGCTTCTATGCCGACGACGACCTGATGGTCGGCTCCGCCGACCCCTTCCAGCTCTTCCGCATCCTGCACGAGGTCGCCAAGAACGGCGGCTTCCGACCGGAGACGAACGTCGCGTTCATGCTCGACCAGTGCCACAACATCGAGGCGAAGATCCCGGCGGTCATCCGGTCGGTGATGAACGTCCAGGAGGCCACGGCCAAGGCACTGCTCGTCGACCTCGACGCGCTGCGGGATGCGCAGTCGGCGGGCGACGTGCTCGCCTCCAACGCGGTGCTGATGGACGCGTACAACACCGACGTCCGGCCGTTGCTGGCCGAGTGGCGCGAGGAGCGGGGGATGCACCCCGACCCCGTCGCCGGGTACGCCGCGTCCGGATGGCAGGAGCGGATCGTGGCCGAGCGGGTGGGTGGCGATCAGGCCGGCTGGGGCGCCTGAGCACACCGTCCTCGGCCCCCGACACTGCACCCCCTCACTCGCAAAGGAACATCCTCATGGCCTCCGCCACGCATCCCGAAGTAGCCGCGCTGCTGGCGCGCTCGAACCGGCTCGGCGCCGATCCCCGCAACACCAACTACGCCGGCGGCAACACCTCCGCCAAGGGCACCGAGACCGACCCGGTCACCGGCGGGGACGTCGAGCTGATGTGGGTCAAGGGCTCGGGCGGCGACCTCGGCACCCTCAAGGAGGCCGGGCTCGCCGTGCTCCGCCTCGACCGGCTGCGCGCGCTCACCGAGGTGTACCCGGGGGTGGAGCGCGAGGACGAGATGGTCGCCGCGTTCGACTACTGCCTGCACGGCAAGGGCGGCGCCGCCCCCTCCATCGACACCGCCATGCACGGCCTCGTGGACGCGGCACACGTCGACCATCTGCACCCCGACTCCGGCATCGCCCTGGCCTGCGCCGCCGACGGCGAGAAGCTGACTGCCGAGTGCTTCGGCGAGAAGGTCGTCTGGGTGCCGTGGCGGCGCCCCGGCTTCCAGCTCGGACTGGACATCGCCGCGATCAAGGAAGCGAACCCGCAGGCGATCGGCTGCGTGCTGGGCGGCCACGGCGTCACCGCGTGGGGCGACACCGCAGAGGAGTGCGAGGCCAACTCCCTGTTCATCATCCGCACCGCCGAGACGTTCCTCGCCGAGCGTGGCAAGGCCGAGCCCTTCGGCCCGGTCCTCGACGGATACGCGGCCCTCGGCGCAGCCCAGCGCCGGGCACGGGCTGCCCACCTCGCCCCTCTCATCAGGGGGCTGGCATCCACCGACCGCCCCCAAGTCGGCCACTTCGACGACTCCGAGGCCGTGCTCGACTTCCTGGCGAGCGCCGAGCACCCGCGTCTGGCCGCGCTCGGCACCTCCTGCCCCGACCACTTCCTCCGTACGAAGGTGCGCCCCCTCGTCCTCGACCTGCCGCCCACGGCCGAGCTCGACACCGTCGAGGCCCGGCTGGGGGAACTGCACGCCGCCTACCGCGAGGAGTACGCCGCCTACTACCAGCGGCACGCCACCCCCGACTCCCCCGCCATGCGCGGCGCAGACCCGGCCGTCGTGCTGATCCCCGGTGTCGGCATGTTCAGCTTCGGCAAGGACAAGCAGACGGCTCGCGTGGCGGGTGAGTTCTACCTCAACGCGATCAACGTCATGCGCGGCGCCGAGGCGGTCTCCACGTACGCGCCGATCGAGGAGTCGGAGAAGTTCCGTATCGAGTACTGGTCCCTGGAGGAGGCCAAGCTCCAGCGGATGCCGAAGCCCAAGGCCCTGGCCACCCGGGTGGCCCTGGTCACCGGCGGCGGTTCCGGCATCGGCAAGGCGATCGCCCAGCGGCTCGCCGCCGAAGGCGCATGCGTCGTGATCGCCGACCTGAACGCCGACAACGCCGCCACCGTCGCGGAGGAATTGGGCGGCCCGGACAAGGCGGTCGCGGTGACGGTCGACGTCACCGCCGAGGACCAGATCGCTCAGGCCTTCGCTGAAGCGGCGCTCGCCTTCGGCGGCGTGGACCTCGTTGTCAACAACGCGGGCATCTCCATCTCCAAGCCGCTCCTGGAGACGACCGCCAAGGACTGGGACCTCCAGCACGCCATCATGGCGCGCGGCTCCTTCCTGGTCTCCCGGGAGGCGGCGCGGATGATGCGGGCGCAGGGCATGGGCGGCGACATCGTGTACATCGCCTCGAAGAACGCGGTGTTCGCGGGCCCGAACAACGTCGCGTACTCCGCGACCAAGGCCGATCAGGCCCACCAGGTCCGCCTGCTGGCCGCCGAGCTGGGCGAGCACGGCATCCGCGTCAACGGCGTCAACCCGGACGGTGTCGTACGCGGCTCCGGCATCTTCGCGGGCGGCTGGGGCGCGCAGCGCGCGGCGACGTACGGCATCGAGGAGGACAAGCTCGGCGAGTTCTACGCCCAGCGCACCCTCCTCAAGCGCGAGGTCCTCCCCGAGCACGTCGCGAACGCCGTCTTCACCCTCACGGGCGGCGACCTGACCCACACCACGGGCCTCCACATTCCGGTGGACGCGGGTGTCGCCGCCGCGTTCTTGCGGTGACACTCACGGGGCGCCGGGCAACCGGCGCCCCTCCAGGGGCGCGGGGAACTTGCCTGACCAGGGGCGCGGGGAACGGCCCGACCGGCCAGAGACAACCCTGACCCGCCCCCGAACACCCACTGACACGGCGCAAAGGCGAACCACATGCACAACACCCCCTACGCCGCGGTAGACCTGGGCGCCACCAGCGGCCGGGTCATCCTGGGCCGCGTAGGCCCGGACACCCTCGACCTCACCGAGGCACACCGGTTCCCCAACACGCCCGTCCAGCTGCCGGACGGACTGCGTTGGGATGTTCTCGCCCTCTACCAGAACATTCTCGACGGCCTGCGCGCCGGCGGGCAGGTCGCCTCGATCGGCATCGACACCTGGGCCGTCGACTACGGGCTCCTGGACGCGGACGGCGCCTTGCTGGGTCACCCGTTCCACTACCGCGACAGCCGCACCGAAGGCGTCGCCGCCCGCGCGGTGTGGCCCAAGATCGGGTCGACCGAGCTGTATCAGGTCACCGGGCTCCAGCACCTCCCGTTCACCACCGTGTACCAGCTGGCCGCCAGTGCGGACCGTGCGCAGATCGGCGCCGCCCGGACTCTCCTGATGATCCCCGACCTGCTGGTCCACTGGCTGACGGGCTCCATCGGCGCGGAGGAGACCAACGCCTCCACCACCGGCCTCTTCGACGCACGCACCGGCACGTGGGCGGCCCACTTCCTGGACCGGCTCTCGCTGGACCCCGGGCTGCTGCCGCCGCTGCGCGCGCCCGGCGACCTTGCCGGCACGCTCCTCCCGCACGTCGCCGCGTACACCGGGCTGTCCGCCGACACCCCCGTGGTCACCGTCGCCTCGCACGACACGGCCTCGGCCGTCGCCGCTGTCCCGGCCACGACCGACGACTTCGCGTACATCTCGTGCGGCACCTGGTCCCTGGCAGGGCTGGAGCTCGACAAGCCGGTCCTCACCGAGGCATCCCGCGCCGCCAACTTCACCAACGAACGCGGCATCGACGGCACCATCCGCTATCTGCGCAACATCATGGGCCTGTGGCTGCTGGAGGAGTGCCGCCGCACCTGGACGATGCAGGGCCTTCCCACCGATCTGCCCGCCCTGCTCGCCGAGGCCGCCCGCGCCGAGCCTTTCGCCGCCCTCGTCGACGCGCAGGCACCGGAGTTCCTGGCCCCCGGCGACATGCCTGAGCGCATCCGCGCCTACTGCCGCCGCACCGGCCAGCCGGTGCCCGACAGCCAGGGTGCGCTGGTCCGCTGCATCCTGGAATCGCTGGCCCTGGCCCACCGCACCGTCCTGCGCCAGGCCTCCGCACTCGCCGACCGCGACATCAGCCACGTCCATCTGGTGGGCGGCGGGTCCCGCAACGAGCTGCTCTGCCGGCTCACCGCCGACGCCACCGGCCTCCCCGTGATCGCCGGCCCCACCGAGGCGACGGCCCTCGGCAACATCCTCGTACAGGCCCGAGCTCATGGACGCGTCGGCGACCTGCCCGCGATGCGCCGTCTCATCGCCCACACCCAGGAGCTGCGCCACTACACACCGAGCGGCGACGACGCCTCCTGGGCGACGGCCGCCTCCCGCCTCCCCACCACGAAGGAGTCGTGATGCGTGTCGCCCTCTTTGCCACCTGCGTGAACGATGCCGTGTACCCGTCCACGGCCATCGCCACCGTCCGGCTCCTCGAACGCCTCGGCGTGCAGATCGACTTCCCCGCCGCCCAGACCTGTTGCGGCCAGCCTCATTTCAACACCGGCTACCGCCGCGACACCGAGCCCCTGGTGCGCCGCATGGGCCGCGCCTTCGACGGCTACGACTATGTGGTCACCCCGTCGGGATCCTGCGCGGCGATGGTCCGCGACAACTACCCGCGGATCGCCGCGAAGGGCACCGACCCCCGGCTGACCCAGGTCGCGGACTCCCTGGTCCCACGCATGTACGAGCTGACCGAGTTCCTGGTCGACGTACTCAAGGTGACCGACGTGGGCGCGTACTTCCCGCACACCGTGACGTACCACCCCTCCTGCCATGGCCTGCGCATGCTGGGTCTGGGCGACCGCCCTGCCCAACTCCTCACAAAAGTCAGGGGACTTGAGCTGATCGAGTTGCCCGGAGCCGAGGAGTGCTGCGGCTTCGGCGGCACCTTCGCCATCAAGAACGCCGACGTGTCCGCGGCGATGGGCGAGGACAAGGTCCGCAACGCCCGCTCCACCGGCGCCGACGTCCTGTGCGGCGCCGACAACTCGTGCCTGATGCACATCAACGGCATCCTGCGCCGCCAGGACGCCCCACAGCGGGCCCTGCACCTGGCGGAGATCCTGGCGAGCACGGAAGAGGAGCCCCTGTCATGAGCGGCACGTTCGTCGGCATGCCCGCCTTCCCGAAGGCCGCCCACGAGGCCGTCGGGAACACCACCCTGCGCGCCAACCTCCGGCACGCCACCCACACCATCCGCGACAAGCGGGCCAAAGCCGTCGCCGAACTCGACGACTGGGCCCTCCTGCGCGAGGCCGGCAAACAGATCAAGGACCACACCCTCCGCCACCTCGACACCTACCTCGTCCAGCTGGAGGAGTCGGTCACCGCGGCAGGCGGCATCGTCCACTGGGCCGCCGACGCCGACGAGGCCAACCGGATCGTGACCCGCCTGGTCAAGGAGACCGGCGAGTCCGAGGTCGTCAAGGTCAAGTCCATGGCCACCCAGGAGATCGCGCTCAACGAAGCACTCGAAGCATCCGGGATCGCCGCCTACGAAACCGACCTCGCCGAACTCATCGTGCAACTCGGCCACGACCGCCCCTCCCACATCCTCGTCCCCGCCATCCACCGCAACCGCGGCGAGATCCGCGACATCTTCACCAAGGAAATGGGCAACTGGGGGCGTCCGGCCCCCGAAGGACTCACCGACACCCCCGCCGAACTCGCCGAGGCCGCCCGCCTCCACCTGCGCGAGAAGTTCCTGCGCGCCAAAGTCGGCATCTCCGGCGCCAACTTCATGGTCGCCGAGACCGGCACCCTCGTCGTCGTCGAGTCCGAGGGCAACGGCCGCATGTGCCTCACCCTCCCCGAAACACTCATCTCCGTCGTCGGCATCGAGAAGATCGTCCCCACCTGGCGCGACCTCGAAGTCTTCCTCCAGACCCTCCCCCGCTCCTCCACGGCCGAGCGCATGAACCCCTACACGTCGACCTGGACCGGCACCACCGACACAGACGGCCCCCAGGCCTTCCACCTCGTTCTCCTCGACAACGGCCGCACCGACACCCTCGCCGACGACATCGGCCGCCAGGCCCTGCGCTGCATCCGCTGCTCCGCCTGCCTCAACGTATGCCCCGTCTACGAACGGGCCGGCGGCCACGCATACGGCTCCGTCTACCCCGGCCCCATCCTCAGCCCCCAACTCCGCGGCACAGCAAGCGACATCGACGCATCCCTCCCCTACGCTTCGTCGCTCTGCGGCGCCTGCTACGAAGTCTGCCCCGTCGCCATCGACATCCCCGAAGTCCTCGTCCACCTGCGCGAGAAGGTCGCCGACCAAGGAGGCCCCGGCCACCGCCTGGAGAAAGCCGCGATCAAGGCGGCGGGTTGGGTCCTCGACCACCCCGGCGCCCTCGCGGCAGGCGAACGCGTCGCGTCGAGGACCCGCAAACTGCACCCGAAGAAGCTCCCCGGCCCGGGCGCCGGACAGTGGACCAACAGCCGCGACCTGCCCCAGATGCCCGCCGAACCGTTCCGCGACTGGTGGAAGAAGAACCGCACATGACCTCCCCCACGCCGCCCTCGTCCCGCGAGCGGATACTGGCCCGCGTACGCCAGGCCCTCGCCGACGCACCCGAGACGCCCGAGCCCACGCGCGACTATCTCACCACGCACACCATCGACGACGCGGCTACGGTCCTCGACCTGCTGCACGAGAACCTGGCCGACTACCGGGCGATCGTGCACCGGGCCACAGACGACGAACTCCCCTCACTCATAGGGACGTTGCTCGCCGAGCAAGGGGTTCGCACTCTCGCGGTGCCACCGGGCCTGTCGGCCAGATGGCTGTCCGGCACCAAGGTCGAGCAACTGCTGGACAAGGGCACGCCGGGCGGCACCGGCCTCACGCCGTACGACCTCGACGCCATCGACGCCGTGGTCACCAGTTGCGCCCTGGCCATCGCGGAGACCGGCACGATCGTCCTGGACGGCGGCCCGGGGCAGGGCCGTCGTGCGCTCACCCTCGTCCCCGATCTGCACATCTGCGTCGTGCGCGCCAGGGATCAGGTCGTCGCCTCGGTCCCGCAGTCGCTCCCCCGCCTGGACCCCGGCCGCCCGCTCACGTGGATCTCTGGCCCCTCTGCCACCAGCGACATCGAGCTCGACCGTGTCGAAGGAGTGCACGGGCCGCGCGCCCTACATGTAGTGCTGCTCACCACCTGAGCCGCACGGCCTGCATGTCGCGCTACCGAAAAAGCTGCGGGCCGCGAACTGGTCGACCCGGCCGCGCGCGGTGATCGACTCTTACGGCGTGTAAACGGCGTCACTGCCGTACAGCTGCCCGGTGAATGCGGAAACGTCGGCGCTGCGATCAGCGCCGTCGAGGTTGTACGTCAGATAGACGCCGTACCCCTCGCTGACGGTGCGGCGAGCGAGGTCGGCGACCGTGCTCTGCGGGGTCCCGCCGATCTCGACAGCCGCCGGCGACAGCTTCGTCTTGGGCAGCGCGATGCCGGGGACCTGCCAGGTGCCGTAGTACGGGTTCCAGGCGTAGTCGAACTTGGACGAGACGTCGACGCCGCCATAGGAGAGGCGCGACGCGGCCGGGCCGATGTTGTAGAGACTGATGATCTTGTCCGGCATGTTCGCGCGCAGCGCCGTCACCAGGTACACGAACGAGCTGTCGTTGGGCTGGCCGGTGCCGTTGTTGCCGTACTCGGCGTACTCGTCGTCGAAGTCGACGCCGTCGAGGCCGTACTCAGCCACGGTGTCCGACAGTTGTTTCGCGAACGCCGAAGCCGCTTGCTGGGAGGGGAAGTTGGCGAAGCCAGCGCCATGGTGGTTGCCGAGTACCGAGAGGACCACCTTGATGCCCTTCTGCTGCAACGGCCGTATCTCCGTGGCGGCGTTGTCGAGGACGCGCTGCACGTTCTCGTTGAAGTACAAGGTCCCCGTCTTCGTGCCCGTGTCGTAGTTGATGTTCGCCGCGAAGATCACGGCGACGTCGAAGACGTTGCCGCCGCCGTTGGCGAGGGTGTACTTGCCGACGTTGAGCATGCTGTTGTTGTTCACCTCGACGTACGCCACCGAGGTCGGTCCCTCTTTCGCGGGAGCGGGTGCGGGAGCGGGTGCCGCTGCCGCCCCGGTCGTTGCGGTCATGGCGGTCGAACCGAAAGCGAGGGCCGCGACGGCCGAGAGCGCGAGCGCGGCCGTGCGCACCCTGCTCCGTACCAGAGTGAACCTCGTTGATCGGTCTCCCATCGCATGGGGCGGCGCCCGGCCTGTCCGAAAGCGCCGAGTGAGCCTTCCGAGTTTTCCGCTCCCATGACCGAATCCCGAGAATCATGCGCGCACTCTTCACGACTCCCACGCACCCTGCGCAACCGCCTGCCCGGCCTGCGCCGAGCCTGATGCCCCGTGCACCGGCGCGTCATGGTGTCAGGTTCGGCGGCTCGGACTGGTCGGTCGCACCAGAGGATTGACGGTCGTTACCGTGGTGCCTGACAGACGGCACAGGGCCGTCCGCCTCCGCCTCCTTGTTCGGCCCGGGGCCGTCGACACCGGCGCACAGCTGCTCCAGCAGGGTGCCGAACCGCTGGTCCAGGTCGCGTACGCCGATGCCGAACTCCTTGGCCATCTGCTTGCGCGTGAGGACGTAGCCGTAGTTCACCGACTTCAGGAACGTGTGCAGGGCGACCGGGTCCGCGTCGGCGGCGACGTATCCCTGGTCGATGTCCGACTGGAGGCGCTCCTGTGTGGTCTCCCGCAGCGGCATGAGTTTGAGCTGCGGGTCGCGGTCCAGGAGAAGGAGGAAGACGAGGCGGAACGCCGAGGCGTGATGCAGGCAGCCGCGCCAGGAGCGGAGCATCCGCTCGCTGAAGCGGGAGGGCTTCTCCTCGATGAGGAGCTGCTCCCTGCGTGTCTCAGCGGTGCGGCGCAGGGCGGCGCGCAGCAGGTCGTGGCGCGATCCGAAGTAGTGGTAGACGAGTCCGCGGTTCACACCGGCGACGTCGGCGACCTCACGGAGGTTGAGGCCGTTGAGTACGCCGTCCCGGTCCAGGAGCTGCAGGGCGGCGCGCTCCAGCATCTGCCCGGTGGCCTCGCTGTCCATCGCCGCCTTGCTCTGCCTAGCCTGCTTCATCGTGTGACCGCACCTGCTTCCGCCTCCTGCCGTGCCCGTCCTCAGCGGGCAGTCGCCTCACGGTACGCGATGGGTTCGGCGTCCCCGCGCGGGTCCTCCAGAGCGCCGGCCACAGACAGGTACAGGCTGCGGGACACATAGCTGGTGGCTTCTGTTGCGCGCAGACGGCACAGCGAGGCCTTCAGGGCGCGGGCCTCCACCACTTCCGGTTCGATGCCGGGGGCCGATGCCAGTAGGTCCACCACGTGCAGGGCGTCCTGCACCCGGCCCGCGTCACGGAGTGTCCGCGCCCTCTGCAGGACCGCTTCCTTGTCCGTGATCGCGCCGGCCCGCAGCGCCTCGGCCTCGTCCGGCCGCGACGGATGCAGTCCGGTGGGGTTGCCGTCCCACCAGCCGGTCTCCGACCGCACGATGTCGCGGACCACGAAGTCGGGGTGTCCGTACCCGGCGGCCATCCACGGCACGTCGAAGAGGTGGGCGGGGAGCTCGAGGTCGTGCACGATCTCGTCGGCGGTCATGCCCGCGTTGAGCCGCTCGACGGTGGCCCGGCGCAGCCAGCGCAGGGCGGCCGACGTCGCGGTGAGCGTCTCCACGTCGGGGCCGGTGCGGACGGCGCCGAACTCGGGTACGACGACGCGCGGTTCGAGGGCGGCGAGCCGGTCGAGGGTGTCGGCCCAGCGCACCGGGTCGCGCAGGGTGCGCAGCGGGGTTCCCACGTTCGGGATGCCGGAGATCACGGCCGCGGAGCCGTACAGGATGCGCTTCTCGGGCAGCCAGACAGCCGTCACGTCGTCCGTCTCGGACGGCGCGTGCAGCAGGCGTACGCCGTTGACGAGGGTGAGGGATCCGTCGTAGGTCTGGTCGGGCATCGTGAGGCGGGGCCGGGCGGGGAAGGTGGCCGGATCGCGCCGGAACTGCAGGGAGTTGAGCCGGTTCTGCAGGCCCGCGGTCTCCAGGTAGCGGCGGTAGCGGCGTACGACGTTGTCGTGGGCGACGATCGTCGGCCGGGGGTCGCCGCGCCGCGCGGCGTCCGCGAGCCAGCCGGACAGTCCGGTGTTGTAGCCCTGGTGGCCGTGGCTGTAGACGATCCAGCGCACAGGTGCGTCGGTGTGGGCGCGCAACGTTGCCAGGATCTCGGGCACGAGGTCCGGCTCGGGGCCGGTGTCGACGACGAGCAGCCCCTCGTCGGTCTCGACGGCGAAGCCGTTGCCCTGGTGGACGAGCAGATACACGCCGTCGGCGATCCGTTCCGTCCGGGGCTTGCTGCGCAGCGGGTTGGGCTCGGTCACGAGGTCTCCTTTTGTGAGGCGGTGGCCGGGGCGGGGGGCACGAGGCCGAAGCGTCGCGCTTCTCGACCCGGGTCGACGAGCAGCGCGCCCAGCACGGCCGCGACGAACAGCAGGGCGGCGGCGAGCGTCAGCGCGTCGCCGAATCCCGCACGCACACTCGCGCCGGCGTCGACGAGATCGCCGGTCACACTCGGGGCGAGGACACCCGTGAGCGATGCCAGGGCCGTGCCGACGGCGAGGACGACCGGGCGGCGCGAGACCGGGCAGATCTCGGCGGTGTTGAGGAAGCCGAGGGGGAATACGACGTTCGGCAGGCCGAACCCGACGATGAGGCACCACAGCGCGTTCGTGCCGTCCGTGGCATGGGCGGCACCGAGCAGCGCGAGGCCCGAGACGGCGCAGGCCGCCGCCGCGACCAGGCCGCGGCAGACCCGGCTCGAGGCTCCGCGCCGCCGCCACCGGCCCGACAGCCAGGGAAGCGTCACCAAAGCGAACGCGCTGAGCAGGGCGGGCAGAGTGACGAGCCGTCCGGTCGCGGCGGCATCGTGGTGCCACACACCTTCCAGGTAGCGGGGCAGCCAGGCCACGCTGAGGGCAAGTGTCCAGTACGCCGCGGCGCCCATGGCGATGTTGCCGATCCAGGTGCCGTTGAGGAAGAGCCGACTGTACGAGAGCTCGGGCTCACCGCAGCCGGCCATGGCGGTCATCGCCGCATCGTGGGCGTCTCGGCTCGGCGCAGTCGCGCGCAGTTCCTGGTCGGACAGGTCGGGACGGTAGTGGTACAGCGGCCCCTCCCGGCCGATGGCCAGCCAGCCCGCAAGCCACACAAGGCCCGCCACGGCGACGGCGACGAATGCCGACCGCCAGCCGTGATGCTGAATCAGCCAGCCCAGAGGCGGCGAGACGACCACGATGCCGAGAGCGCCCCCCAGTTGCGTGAGCGCGACCGGGACGGGCCGGTCACGGGGCACGAACCACTTCTGCACCGCGTGCACCACCAGGGGCGCGGTCGGCCCCTCGGCAGCACCGAGCACGACCCGACTCGCGTACAGCGCGGGAAGGCTGGCGAAGACGAGCACCGGCGTGACGGACAGCGACCAGAAGACGGCGAGCACGCCGAGGATCACCGTCGTGCGCCAGCGCGTCGCGAGCAGTCCCGTCACCACGGCGGAAACGCTGAACAGCAGATAGAAGGCGCTGGCGACTCTCCCGTACTGGGCGGCCGTCAGGCCGAGGTCGCGGGAGAGCGGTCCCGCGGCCAGACCGAGCACCGTCTTGTCCGCGAAGTTGATCATCATGAGGACCACCACCATGGCGGTGACGGCCCAGGCTCTGCGACGGTGCGGGGGCACGGACACCACGCCCGTCGCCGTCTCGGCGGTGACACTGGTCATCCGCTCACTCCTCGGTCTCGACGGACGACTTGAGGTTCGGATTTAGCATTTCGCTAAACTGGCTTCCATGGTTGGCGAAACGCCGGAGCTCGTCAATGCTTCGGTCACGGTTCGCTCCGCGCACCACGACGGACCGGCCCCCCGATCGGGTGGCCGTCGCCCCCGTCGGGGGTGCGCACCACCGGGCAGTGGGACATGCGGAACGAGAGGTCCGCGCCCAACCTGGGCGCCCCGCGTACAGCGGTCCGCCGTACGACCAGGGCGGCCTCCCTCCCCGACAGGCCATCCCCCCAGGAGCTGCCATGTCCCGCATGCGTTCCCTCGCCGCGGTCACCGCGCTACTCACCGGCACTACCCTCGGCGCCATCGTGACACCGACCGCGGCAGCGGCCCCCGAGAGCCTCGACACCCTCAACTGCACGGGGACCTCGCGCACCGTCTACGATCCGCCCATCTCCTCGACACCCGCCGACACGACCCGCACGATCGACCGGAAGTACGGACCGTGCCTGGGCACCGGTGCCGCGGCAGGCGTCATCAGCGGCACGCACCACTCCAGCAACGTCACGAACCGCTCATGTCTGCAGCTCCTGTCGACCGCCACGGTCAGCTGGGAGATCACCTGGAACAACGGCAAGAAGAGCACCATGCAGGCGAACCGGGTGTCCAAACCTGGCCGGCGCGGTCTTCACCAACACCTTCACCGGCACCGTCACCAAGGGACTGCTTGCCGGGCATTCCTTCGTGGAGACCATGACGTCACCCTCGACCCAGATCATGAGGTGCACCCTGGGCCTGGGCACGGTCTCGGAGCTGAACAGCGTCCATACGCTCACGATCCTCTGAGCACAGCCGCCGCCCCAGGACGCCTGAGTCGGCCGTCCTGGGGCGGCGGCGGTGTGCGGTGCGAGGTGTCCGACTTGCTACCGTTCGGCGATGTCACCCCGCTCGCAGTCGCCGTGGCTCCAGCCGTCCAGGCTCTGGCACGGTCCTCTGTTCCTCGTGGTCCTCGCCGCCCTCGCCATCCAGCTCACACTGATCTTCACCGGCGGCGCCGACGCCAACTCCGCAACCGTGGACACCCAGGCGAGCACCCTGACGCGGCTGGTGCGGCTCTTCAGCTACTTCACCGTCCAGAGCAACCTGTTCGTGCTCGTGTGCTCGCTGTCTCTGGTGATCCGCCCCGACCGCGACGGGCCGCTGTGGCGCGTGCTCCGTCTTGACACGCTGCTCGGCATCGGTATCACCGGCATCGTCTTCCTCACGGTCCTGGCGTCCCAAGTGCATCTGAGCGGCGCGGCCCTGTGGGCCACGATCGGATTCCACTACATCGCACCGCCCGCAACGCTGGTCGGCTGGCTGCTCTTCGGGCCTCGCCACGCATCGACAAGGCCACCTTTCGCCGCGCCTTCGTCTGGCCCGTGCTGTGGATCGCGTACACCCTGGCGCACGGAGCGATCACCCACTGGTACCCGTATCCCTTCCTGGACGTCGACCACGTGGGATACGCCAAAGCCGTACGGAACATCGCCGCGGTCCTGGCCGTGGCCCTTGCGGCGGCGTGGGTGCTGACGCGCCTGGATCGCGTGCTCCCGCAAAGGCGCTGAGCCGGCACAGCGCAGGACCGCGTTCTGCACCCCGGCCGGGGGCGCAGAACGCGGTCACCGAAATCGAGCTCCTGCCGTACCCGGGCGCGGGCGCGATCCGCCGCGTCGGCCACCTGCCGGCCCCAGGTGCGTTCGCGGCGCTGCGACGGTCACTTACATGACGAGCACGGTGTCCCCGCCCTCGCGCAGCCGTCGGACCACCGAGAAACCGTCCTCCTCGGGCAGATCGACCGCGGTGAGGACCAGGTCGGGCTGCTCACGGCGCGCGAGATCGGCGAGCTGGGGGCCTGTGGTGGCGATCAGAGGCGCGGCCCGCAGCACGGCGACGCTCAGCTCGCGCGCACGCTCGGGTGACACGGCCTCACTGCAGCCGATCAGGATGCGGGCTGCGTGACCTTCGGTACTGGTCATGCGAGCACCTCAGGCGGGCATGACCTGCGCAGCCGCGAGCACTTCGGCGGGTCGCGCGCGTGTCGAGGTTATTGACGAAACGCTAAACCCTTTCTAGATTCACGCCACGGTCGACGACGCAGATCCTCGCCCGCCCCCGGCCGGACCTCTCAACGTGGATGAGAACGGAACACCATGCCCACACCTTCGACACGCCCCGGCGTCCGTCGCGTCACGCTCGCCGCGGCGACGGTGCTCGCCGCCGCCCTCGCCCCGCTGCATGCTTCGGCGGACACGGAGGCGCACACCCGCCCCGGTTCCCAGGCCGACTCCTCCTGCTTCTGGACCGGCCCGTTCACCGCGGACAGCGACAAGCTCAACTTCGCGTACCTGGACACCAACGCCCTGTACTGGTCCAGCAACTACACACTCCCCCAGGGCGCGAAGCTAACCCTCAACGGCGCCTACGCACACGCCCGTTACCAGTCGCTCAACTCCTACGACGCGACGACCGCGGCGCCTCTCACTGCGCTCAACGACCAGCAGATCCAGCCCGACCCAGGATCACGCAACCCGTATCTCGCGGGGGCGAAGCGCACCTACCCCAAGCGATCCTGGACGGTCCAGGTGTCGCCCGACACACCCCCCAAGGACCCGACCGAGCAGGTCCCCAACACCCTGTACGCCGGACAGCCGAGCAGCACCGCGCAGGCCGTCATGTACCGCGTCTACGTTCCGGACCACGGCCGCGACGCGACCGGCGGCGTGGGACTGCCCACCCCCACCGTGACCATGGCCGACGGCACACGCCTCACCGGACAGGCCCTGTGCGACGCCCTGAAGCCCGACCCGGACGCGCTCGGTCCCCGCGTCACGCCGCTCAACGACTACCTGAAGGTGCGCGACCAGCCCGGCAAGCCCGTCGGCTTCCCCGCCGAGGACCCGGTCGAGTGGCACGCCTCGTACACACCTGCGTGGATCCGGCAGTGCGAGTACGAGGACAAGTGCACCCCGGCACCCGCCCGCTCGGTCGGCCAGTACTCCAACCTCGACAACGCCTATGTCTCCACCCGGATCAACCGCGAGCTCGGCCCCGTCGTCGTCCTGCACGGCAAGGTGCCCACCACTCCCCGCACCGGTGGCCGCGAACCCCGCATGGGGTCGGGCCAGTTGCGCTACTGGTCCCTCTGCGCGTACGAGGCCTGGAGCACGCGCGTCGACGGACCGCAGAGCTGCCTCTACGACGAGCAGCTGCACCCCGACGCGCACGGCAACTACACCGTTGTCGTCAGCCGCCCCGGCGACCGTCCGAAGAACGCCACGGCCGCATGCGGTGTCGACTGGATCGCCTGGCCGAAGAACGGCGACGGCGCCGGCGACCTGGACGACGCCATGCTCCTGCTGCGCAACATGCTCCCGGCCAAGGGCTTCACCCAGGCCCCCCAGAACACCCGCACCGGCGACGACGAGGCCCAGGTGATGGGCCCGTACCTGCCCACGGGCCACAACACGACGACCACCGCCTTCGACCAACAGGACTGCTCGACCCGCCACGCGCATTGAACAGTCGTGGTGAGGTAGTTGGCGTGGCTGGGTGATCCCCCAGCGCCCGCCCACGAGCGGGCGTGGTTCAGGGCGTCCAGGTGGAGCGCGCCACCGTACGAACGACCTTTACGCCAGGGGCCGCGCCTGCTCTGCGGATCCTCCCACCTCCGCATGCAACGCTCACCTATTCGGTCATTAACCGGTCACACAATCCACGTTCTCCGGTCTATGCTCCTCGCACCTGCCGTGAGCGAGGGGGAGAGATGCGGGAGAGCGTCGAGGAGCGGCACAAGCGGCTGCTGCGGATCGTGCGGGAGCGCGAGAGCGTCCGGGTGGCCGAACTCGCCGCGGAGCTGGGCACATCGGTGGAAACGGTGCGGCGGGATGTGACAGCGCTGGCCGACATCGGCCGCGTCCGCAGGCTCCACGGCTCCGTGGCCTGGCCGACCGCGCCGCTCAACGCGCGCGATTCGCGGCTCGCCCGGAAGGCTCCCGCCCCGTCCCCCAGCGGGCTCCTGCTGGGAATGGTGGTCCCTACGGCCAACTACTTCTACCAGTCGGTCATCCGCGGCGCCCGCGAGGCCGTCACCGCCGCCGGCGCGCGCCTGCTGGTCGGCATCACGGACTACCACCGGGACCGGGATGCCACACAGATCAGGAACATGCTCGAGTCCGGCGTGAACGGCATGCTCCTCACCCCCAGTTGGAGCATCCACGGCCCCACCGAGACGGACGCCCTCCAACTGGCGGAGCTGCCGGTGCCGACCGTACTCGTGGAACGCCGGATCCCGCTGGGACTGCCCGGGGCGAACCTCGACAGGGCGGCCTCGGACCACGCGGGCGGCGCCTCGATGGCCGTACGGCACCTGGCCGGCCTCGGGCACCGGCGCATCGCTCTGCTCTCCAGGAACACGCACACCTGGCCCCACATCCGCCGCGGCTACCAGGCAGCGATCGACACGCTCGGCCTCCCCGACGACGACATCTCCTCGACGACCGACCTCCACGGGCACTACGGCGAGTTCGACAACCACGCCGAGCGGCTGACCGCCCTGATCACCTCGGGGGCGATACGGGCCGCCCTCGTCCACGACGACACCGACGCGGCCAACCTGCTCCAGTGGCTACTGGCCCAAGGGGTCCGCGTGCCCGAGGACTTCGCGCTCGTCTGCTACAACGACGAGATCGCGGCTCTCACCGACACACCCATGACCTCGGTCTCCCCCGCGAACCACGCGCTCGGCGAGACCGCGGTGAAGCTGTTGCTGCGCCGCATCGAGGATCCCGGCGTGGAGCACTCCGCCGTCGAATGGCTCCCGCGGCTCCGGGTGAGGAAATCCTGCGGCGCTCCGGAGTCCGCCCAAGTGCCCAGCCACTGACCGATTATTGGCCGTTTCGCCTTCCAGTCTTGACGCCGGTCAGAGCCGGAACCCAAGCTGCGCAACGACATGCCGCACTCGAGTCGGCGAGATTCCCGTCTTGCACAGATTGGTTCCCCATGGCTTCTTCCGTGCGTCGCCGCGCCTTCCTCCACGCTGCCGGGGGCACCGCTCTGGCCCTCGGGCTCTCGGGTACGGCCGCGGCCGCCCCCTCGTTCACCGCCTCCGCCGCCGAACCCGCCGCCGGCAGCGAGGAGTTCGCCGCGCTGCGGGCCAAGTGGCGAGATCTCGTGCTCGGGACCGGTTTCAGTCCCACGGCCGAACCGTTCAAGACCCTGCTCGCCAATCTCGGTACGACCGCGCAGAAGCACCTCTCCACCATGGCCCCGGCGAGCGGCTCGCTGTGGCCCGACGCGGTGTGGGCGGACCCGGACCCGAACACCGACGCAGCGTCGTACGCCTTCTCGGCAAAGATGAACGACAGTTACAGCAGGCTGGGCGCCATGGCCCAGGCGTGGGCGCAGCCCGGCACCGGGCTGACGGGGGACGTCGGGGTGCTGGACGCGGTCCTGACAGGCCTCGACCACGTCAACTCCGAGGTCTTCAACACGGCCACCCAGCAGTACGGCAACTGGTGGAACTTCCAGATAGGCGCGCCTCAGGCCCTCATGGACACCTGCGTCCTGGTCCATGACCATCTCACCACCGAGCAGATCACGAAGTTCTGCGCCGCCGTCGACCACTTCGTCCCGGACTCGGTCTTCGACAAATACTCCGGCACCAGCACCGGTGCCAACCGCGTCGACCTGTGCCGCAGCGTCATCCTGCGCGGCATCGTGGGCGAGGACAGGGCGAAGGTCGAACTCGCCGCCGGGTCCCTCGCCCCGGTCTTCCCTTACGTCACCACCGGGGACGGCTTCTACGCCGACGGATCGTTCATCCAGCACCGTAACGTCCCCTACATCGGCGGCTACGGCGCCGTGCTCCACGATGGCGTCGGCCGCCTGCTGGCCCTGCTGCGCGGCTCCGCCTGGGAGCTGAACGACCCCAACACCCAGCTCTTCCTCGACACCGTCGACAAGGCCATCGCCCCGTTCATCCACAACGGCCTGATCATGGACAACGTGTCCTCCCGCGGCATCAGCCGCTTCGGAACCTCCGAGCACACCCGCGCCATCGGCCTCCTCGGCACCCTCGTGCTGATAGGCCAGGGGGCCGCTCCGGAGGAGAACGCCCGGTGGCGAGCCATGGTCAAGGGCTGGATGCAGCGGGACTACTACGCCCCGCCGCTGAAGAGCCCCGGTCTGAGCCTGAACCGGGCGGCGCAGCTCCAGGACGTGCTGGACGACACCACGGTCAAGCCCGCTCCCGAGCCCGTCGAGCACCGGCTCTTCCACAACATGGACCGCGTCACGCACCGCCGCCGCGACTGGGCCGCCTCGGTCTCCATGGCCTCCAGGCGGATCGCCCACTACGAGTTCGGCAACGGCGAGCACGCCCGCGGCTACCACACCGGTGCCGGCTGGCTTTCCTGGTGGGGCTCCGACTTCGGCCTGGAGCAGTACTCCGACGCCTTCTGGCCCACCGTCGACCCGTACCGCCTCCCCGGCATCACCGCCTCCCGCAAGCCGCTCGCCGACGGCCAAGGCGGCAACTGGGGCCAGCCGTGTCCGGACGTCGACTGGGTCGGCGGCACCACCGACGGCGAGTTCGGCGCCACCGGCCAGCACCTCAAGGGCCTCGAGTCCACCATGAACGCGAAGAAGTCCTGGTTCTGGCTGGACGACTCCGTCGTCTGCCTCGGCGCGGGCATCACCTCCACCGACGGGTACGCGGTGGAGACCACGGTCGACAACCGCGCCCTCGGCGCCGCCGGTGCCCCCGCGCTGACGGTCGACGGCAGGTCCCAGCCGGGGCAACAGGGCTGGAGCCGCACCTTCGAGGACGCCGAGTGGGCACACGTCGCGGGCCACGCCGGGTACGTCTTCCCGCTCGGGGCCCGGCTGAGCGCGGTCCGCGAGGAGCGCACCGGCGCCTGGAAGGACATCAACACCGGCGGCCCCGCCGACCCGATCACCCGCCGCTACCTCACCCTCTACACCGACCACGGCAGCGACCCCACGGATGCCACGTACGCCTACGTTCTCCTGCCCGGCGCCAGTGCAAGGACCACGGCCCAACGCGCCGGAGACCGGGGCTGGTTGAGGATCCTGGCCAACACCGGCGACCAGCAGGGCGTACACGTCGCCGGACTCGGCCTGACCGCGGTCAACTTCTGGGCCGCGGGCACGGTGGACAAGGTCACCGCGAGCGCCCCCGCCTCCGTCCTGATCCGCGAGCACCGCGACGGCACCGCCACGGTGGTCGTCTCCGACCCGGCCCGCCGGGCCGTGTCCCTCCAGGTCACCTGGCACAAGCGGGTGTCGAAGGTGCTCTCCAGGCCGGCCGCGGTCACCGCCGCCACCACGGGCGCCTCTCTCAAGCTCACCTTCGGTGACCTCACCGGCGCCTTCGGCGCGCCCCAGAAGATCAAGGTCAAGCTCGGCTGACCTCCCCACGCCCGGGCCCGCCGACGGGGGCGGGCCCGGGCACGACTCTCCCCTCACCAATCTCCCCCCACCAAGGAGAAGACTGTGCAACGACGCAACGTCCGTTCCGCCCTTGGCGCCGCGCGCGCCAAGACCGGCAAGCTCCTGCTCGCCCCGGCGGCGATCGGCGCCGCGATGACACTCCTGACGGCGTCGCCCGCCAACGCGGCCGTCCTCTGGACAGCCAACCCCGCCTCCGGCGCCGCCGCCTTCGACTACACCGCCTGCGACGGCGGACAGATCTCGACGACGAACTGGAACGACGGCCACGGCGACATCTTCAGCCTCAACAAGCCGGCGGGGATCGACCGCTGTGAGGCGGCGGGCGCCGCGGGCCGCACGTGGAGCAACAACTCCACCTACTGGTGGGGCTGGTACTTCGACACGAACTCGGACAACGCCCAGACCGTGTTCCAGTGGAAGTCCTGGGGCACCGGTGACCAGCAGCAGCAGAACTACCCGGTCCTCATGAAGGTCGAGGGCGGCCAGCTGAAGGTCTGGTACGTCGCGCCGGGCGAGACGTGGCAGTCGGTCGGTACCAAAGCGTGGACGGCCGGCAGCTGGCACAAGCTCGAGCTGGGCATCACCACCCGCTCGGACAGCACAGGCTCGTTCGAGGTGTGGATGGACGGCACCAAGGTCGCCGGCAAGAGCGGCGTCCGCACCTGGGACGACATGGGCAACAACCCCCGGTGGGGCACGTACGGCACCGGCATCAACGGCGTCAACTCCCACGTCTGGATCGACGACCTGAAGCTGGGCCAGTCCCGCGCGGACGTCGACTAGACGAGCACCCTTGCCAGGGGCTCCCGTCAGGCGCCCCTGGCACGTCCGGTCACCTGGCGGACACGACGTCGAGTGCGCAAAGGGGCGTGCCCGCGGCTCGTGCAGCAGCCAGCGGCTCCGCCGCCTCTCTCCGTGACGGCGGAGCCGGCCTCCGTCCCCTGCAGCCGGTTCACCGCCGGCAACCGCCAACCGTCGAGCATGGCATTCACCTGACAGGCGTCCCGAAGAGGCTTACGGTGAACTCATGGACGGGACACAGTGGTTGACCGCGTGTCACCCCGATCCCGCACTGGTGTATGAGCAGTGGGAGAAGCCGCCACACCTGGCCTCGATACCGGCCGGCGTCCGGTTCGATGTGCTACGGCTGTTCCAGCCGCTCGCCCTCACCGTTCTGTGGGAACTCGGTGATCTGGCCCAGCAGGTCCCGGTCCTCGAGGAACACCTCCAGCGCCGCCCGGCCTTCTACTTCCTCGCCGAGCCCGGCACCGCCAAGAACTGGCAGCCCGACCGCCACAGCGTGCTGCTCACCACCGGCGACGACCTGGTCCTCCCCTCCCCCGGCGCAGACGGGATCGCGGGCGTTCAGCGCCACGCCTTCCTGTGGCGTACCCCGCCGGACGGCAGCGGCCGCCTCGCCGACCTCGAGACCCTGGCCACCGCGTACGCCCATGCCCGCGATCCCGAGCGCCAAGCAGCCCGCATCCGGGCCGCCCGTTCCGTGTTCTGGGGCGCACAGCACACCCGCCGCGGCTGACCTCCCCGTTAACCATGCAGGCGCCTGCCGCACTCCGCCCGTAACGGTGCCTCGCGGAATGGCCCGTTGGCGGTCGTTGACGATCTTTCGGTCTGGACGGTGCGATCCCTTCACGACGTCGACGGGCACCAGGATGTGGCCACAGCGAGCGAAGGTCTCGCGACGACGAGTGGGGGGACTGAGTGCCGGCGGGCCGCCGCGTCGTGGTACGCCTGGCTGGTCGGCCAGCCAGCCAGGGCTGACCATTCCACACTCGTACGCCAGGACCACGACTTGTGACCTGTCCCGCGCTCCGAGCTTTGCCATGATGCGGCTGACGTGGGTCTTCGCCGTCAACGGTGACACCACCAGGCGCGCTGCTGACGCTCAAGCAAGCGGCCAAGGAGACGGCCAAGGGCAAGACCGAAGGCGGCCGCTGGCGGGCCATGGCCCGGGCCGTGCAGCGCCGCCCGATTCCGACCCTGCTGGTCGGCGTCATCGCCCTGCTGGCCCTGTCCGCACCGGCACTGAGCATGCGCCTGGGCTTCGCCGACTCCGGCAACGACCCAGAGGCGACCACATCCCGGCAGGCATACGACCTGCTCGCCGAGGGCTTCGGCCCCGGTTTCAACGGCCCGCTGATCGTCCTGGTCAAGGGCGACAAGGACGCCGGCTCACCGGTGCGCAGGGTGGACGGGGCGGCGAACGGCAAGCTGTCATGCTCACTGAGCTGCGGGAACGTGAACCCGTCAGCCGCTGAACCATTGGGCCCTTCGCAACCCCCATCCGCGCTCCCCTACCGCCCCCGCTCCTCCGCAGTCTCCCCGTGCGCCCTCACCACGCCCATGCTCCCGTCCACCGTGATGACGTCGCCGGTCCGGATCCGCACCACCGCGTCCCGTACGCCGACCACCGCCGGGATGCCGTATTCGCGGGCCACGACCGCACCATGGGAGTTGGCGCCGCCCATCTCCATCACGAGCCCTCCCGCCGTCAGGAACAGCGGGGTCCAGCCCGGATCGGTGGACGGGGCAACCAGGATCTCGCCCGGCTCCAAGTGCGCTCCGACCGGATCGGTCACCACGCGCGCGTGGCCGGTGATCTCGCCCGCCGACGCCGCGGTGCCGACCAGGTCACCGGGCGCGTGGGGCGTGGCCTGCGCGTGCTGTGTCACCTCGGGTTCCGTGCCGTCGGAGAGGAGGACGCGCGGGATGCGCCTGCGGCGCATCTCCCGCTCGTACTCCGCTTTCCGCTCGGCGACCCTCTGGCGCAGGTCGGCATGCGCCCCGCGCATCTCCTCGAAGTCCAGGAAGAAGACGTCCTGTGCGGCGCCGATGCGTCCCTGTGCGTGCAGTTCGGCTCCCCGCTCGGCGATGCGCTCGCGGAGGGCGCCGAAGAGCGTGATCGCCAGATACTTCGGGTACTCGCGCAGGCCGGCCAGCATCCGGGTGCGGTGCAACGCGAACCGGACCAGGCGGCCGCGCCCCTTCGCACGCCGCGCGAGCCGGTCGATCATCGCCTCCGCCTCGGCCGCTCCGCGCGCGAACACCGCGTCCGGCTGGGCCTGTTCGTCGTCCAGGCGCAGGTAGTTGCGGACGACGCCGATGACATAGGTGGGGTCGTCGGACCAGCGCGGCAGACCGAGGTCGATCTCGGCGACGGCGCGGTGACCCCACTGGTCCAAAAAGGCGAGGATGCCGTGCTGTGCGGCCTCGGGCAACTCACCGTCGCGATAGCGGGCCACCAGCTCCTCGACGTCGTCGTCCTGGAACACCCGTACCACGTCTGGGTCCTCACGGATCTTACGCGCCAGGTGCCACAGGTCGAGGTCCATCTCTGTGGTGACGTTGTTCGGCAGGCCGCGCAGAAGCGTCTGCAGCTCGCCGGGTTCCGCACGGACGAGCTTGCTGGTGAGCGCCAGCATCGCGAAGCCCACCAGGGCGGTCGGGGCGACCGTGGGCAGCACAGGGACCACGCAGTCGCGCAGGGCTTCCTCGATGGACTTCTTCTCGGCCGTCTGGAGGAGTTTCACCTCCGTGCTCCGTGCGCGCCGCACCGCCGCCTCGGGGTCGGCGAGGGCACGCAGCGCCGTGGAGACTGCGTGGAACCTGCGGGCGAGGCGCGCCACTCGCTTGACCGCGGGCCATGGTGACGTATGCGTCAGGGACAGGCGCGGATCGTCGTACAGGCCGCGCAGGACCTCTGCCGACCGTGCCTCCATGACGTCGAGTACGCGCGGGAAGAAGGCCCTTCCCGTCCTGCTGCGCAGGACGTTGGTGACGTCGATGAAGACGCGGCCCGCGGACTCGGCGTAGCCGTCCGGCCTCGGGTCACCGATGACGATCCGGCCGACGGCCCCGGCGATCTCCCGGAGCGCGGCGCGCCCGGCCGGGGTGATCGGCCGCTCCAGGCCCTGCGCGAGGCTGAAGCAGAAGTACACGTGGAAGCCGTCGTGGTCGTCGGCGCGTTCGGGCACCGGGAACAGCGTGGTGATGGGCCGTGACTGGGTGAGGTGCAGCTCGCCCCACGCGTCGATCGCCCACTCGGTGTCCTGCGGACTTCCGTACAGTGCCTGCACCTTGGCGCCGAGTTCGGCGAGTTCGAGGATCTGGCGGTCCGTGAGGCAGGGCGCGTGATTCTCACCGATGTCGACCTTCTCCGTGCCACCACCCGCCAGCGGACAGATGAGGAAGCGCTTGTCGCCCAAACGCCGTTCGACGATCTCGCCGCCGACCGCTCCGTCTGCGCCGCCCGCCCCGCCCGCTGCGTCTACGACGAAGTGGTCAGGGTTGACCGCCCCGGAGACGACGGCCTCCCCGAGGCCGGGGCTGGCGTCGATGACCACTTGATCGCGCTTGCCGGTGACGGGGTTCGCGGTGAACATCACGCCGGACACCGCCGATGCCACCATCCGCTGCACGACGACGGCCAGGTGGACCGAGCCGTGGTCGATGCCGTTGGTCTCGCGGTAGCTCACCGCGCGGTCGGTCCACAGCGATGCCCAGCAGTGGCGCACCGCGTCGACGACGGCGTCCGCGCCGACGACGTTCAGATATGTGTCCTGCTGCCCGGCGAAGCTCGCGAACGGCAGGTCTTCGGCCGTGGCACTGGAACGCACCGCGACGGGCACGTCGTCGCCGAATTCCGCATACGCGGCGAGAATCGCCTCTCTCAACTCCCCCGGCACCACCGTCTCGAGGATCCGCTGCCTCGCCTTGTCGGGCCGCAGGCCCGCGAGACCGTCCGTGGCCGAGATCATCCGGTACGCGTCAGTGGTGACACAGAAGCCCTGCGGCACGGGCAGCCCGGCCCTGGTCAGTTCGCCGAGGTTCGCGGCCTTGCCGCCCACGGTGTCCAGCATCGTGGCGTCAATGGAACCGAAGTCGAGGACGAGCGGCATGGCGTTCCCTCCTGCCTGTGGTGAACGTCCAGTGACGCTGGACCGTACCCTTATTCAGCATGCGATGAATAAAGGGTGTACGTCAATCCGCCGGGCCTCACCTTCACCGACAGCCACAGACCCGACCTCAGATACCAGCAGCGTGTGGCCCACCGCCCGCGAGGGCAGCGGACCACCCCCTCCCTCATCTCGCCCAAGCACCCTGGTAGCGAAACCGGACATTTGCGGGAGAGGGCGTCAGGCAAGCCGGTGCCCCATCTTCGCCGATCGCCGGTTGTGCGCCTTCGTGTCCCACCACTCCTCCAGATGGGCATGCACGAGGTGTACGAGCTGCCGCAGTCGGTCGGGGGGAGGCGCGGGCGAGGTGAGCACATCCGTCCAGGACTTGTCGTCCCAGGGCAGTGCGACTTCCCAACCCTCATCAGGGCGGCCTCGGGGGCCCACAGTGAGCAGGTACGTGAACGTCGCGCTGCGGTCCTGATGGTGCTCGACCGACAACTTGACGACGTAGAAACGGAGTCCGTCAGCGGTGACGTACGAGCGGCTCAGGGCCTGCTCGGCAGGTGTCTGTTCCTCCATGGAGCCAATTTCCCATTCCCTTGCCTCGGCGTGACGGTGGAAAAGTCACGAGGTGATACGGGGGTCACCCGGTGTCAGCCGGTTTCCCTCACGGGTCCAGATGGTGGTGGCGTTGCCACTGGGGCAGCAGTGAGCGTCGGTGGAGCGCCACCACTTCTCGTGCGCGACGATCCGGCCAGGCGCGAAATCGAGCTGCGTGAGAGCCGTGGGGTATGGGCCCGGCGGATTCTGCTGTGGGGTGACCGAACCGAGGACGGCGAGGCTGTCTCCCGTGTGGGTGAACACCAGGTAGGCGGCGGTGAATTGCTCATTCCCACCACGGTCGTCCCCGCAGCCGACGTAGACGGCAGCCTCGTCCCGGTTGTCGGTGTCGATGTCGCCGTAGATGACGTTCTTCCCGAGAACGAGGCGTGCCGGCCCCCACTTCTTCGAATTGGCTCTGGCTTCGCCGTTGGCGTCGAACCGCACGAGTCCCGGCACGGCGCAGAACTCACCCGGGATGGGCGTGTTCGTCCAGTCCACATCGTGCAGGTCCGCCGGCGCCGGTCCGAGCGCCTCAAGGCGAGGTGCCGAGGAACCCGTGCGAGTCGGGAGCGGGGATGCAGGGTCCGAGACAGCCGGATCATCAGTCGCGGGTTTGACGGGATCGGACGGATGTGGCCCGGTGCATGCGCCGGACATCATCAGGAGAGCCAGCAGTGTGGCGAGCGGGGCGATGCGATTCAGGACGGTTGCCACGATGCCTCCTTTGTCGTGCGCTCAGGCGCAGGGCGGGTCGTAGGAGCGGTCTGGGAGGTACTGCGTCCACTGGTCGCGGGTGATGCGGCGGGACTCTGCGCACAGCCGCTGGAGGATGGTTGTCCGGTCTACGGTCCATAGCCGCATGCCCCGGTCACCGCTGACCGCCAGAAGGCGCCCGTCCGGGCTGAACGCCACGGTTGCGGCGGGGTAGAGGCCGCCGCCGCTGAGCGCGGTGACCGCGCGTGGGTGGGCCAGGTCGGTGACGTCCCACAGCTCGATACGACCGTCCAGCCCGGCGCTGGCCGCGAGTGCGCCGTCGGGGTGGAAGGCGAGTCCCCGGACCTCTCCGGTGTGCTGAGCGGAGGTGCCCCTCTGCACCGGGCTCCCCGGACGAGCGACATTCCACGTGGTGATCGACCCTGCGTCGTCACCGACGAGCAGGCTGCGGCCGACCGGGCTGAAGGCCAGAGCGGTGGCCTTTCCTCCGGCCGGGGTGAGGTCCCCCGCGGGCGTGGGCCGAGCGTGCGGGGCGACGTGCCAGAGCCGTACGCTGCCCTGTTCGGTGGCCGCCGCGAGCAGCTCGCCATCCGGGCTGAAGGCGAGTGCCTGGGGCATGACACCGTCGCTGAGTGTGTCGAGCAGTTCGGGCTGTTTCCTGCTGCTCACGTCCCACAGCTGTACCGACCCGCCAGGCCGGTCCCGTGCGGCCAACAAGGGGAGTACGGGGTTGAGGCTGACGCTTCCGGCAATGCCCGGTCGGGACGCATCGGGGGTCAGGCGACGTGGACCGGCCGGGTCCGTCATGTCCCATGCGGCCAACGGCAATCCGGAGAACAGGGTCCGCCCGTCAGAACCGAAGGCGGCCTGGCCGCCTTTGAATGTGTCCAGGGTGGCCACGAGACGCGGTGTTCTCCGGCCGTCCGTCCGCCACACGGTGGCCGGCTCGCCGCCGGCGGCCAGCAGATGACTGTCCGGGCTGAAGGACGGCGGATACGTCCCTGCGACCGGCAGGGTTGTGAAGGCAGAGGTCCGCTCGCTCCCGGAGAGGGACCACAGCCGAACCGTGCCGTCGAGTTGGCTGGAGTCGCTTTCCGAGGCGGGCCCGTCTGTGCTGACGGATGCGAGGGTATGTCCGTCCGGGCTGAAGGAGAGGCCGTACACCCACTCCGTGTGGCCGGTCAGGCGGGCACCGGAGCGGGGGCGAAGAGGGTCGGACACGTCCCACAGAGTGACCGAGCCGTCACTGTCCCCGGTGGCCAGGGTGGTTCCGTCAGGGGAGAGCGCCACGGTGTTGAGGCCCATGAGGGCCTTTGCGTAGAGATCAGGTCGCGCGGCCGGATGAGCGGGATCCGAGACGTCCCACAGGCGCACCCAGTCTTCGCCGCCTCCGGCAGCAAGGGTCTTGCCGTCCGAGCTGAACGTCACGCGGAGCACCGAGTTCAGGACGCCGCTGTGCGGTGCAGCGACGCCGGCAGCCCGGGTCAGCCGAGCGGAACCGGACAGGTTCCACAGCTGTAGGCGGCCTCCTGCATCGTCTGTGACGATCAGATTGCCCTGGGGACTCGCCCCGATCGTGGCGGCCGGCAGCGGTCCGAGAGATCTCGGGTGTGCGGGGTCCTTGACGTCGACGACGGCGCCGCCCTTCTCTGCGATGACGATCAGCTTCCCGCCGGAGGTGAAGACGAGGGCTTCCGTGCGGCCGACCGCGGCGGACAACACGCCCATAAACTTTGGCCGACTGCTGGACGTCACATCAAAAAGCCGCACGTCACCGGTCGCTCCCCCGACCGCCAACACCCTTCCGTCCGCATTGAAGGCGACCGTGGCCGAGCCGCTGTCCGGAACGTCCACAGAGGCCACGAGGGTCTTGGTGGCGGGATCGAACAGCCGGACACCGTCGTCGGCCACGGCAAGCACCCCCCGCCTGCTGAACGCGGCTGCACGCATGGTGCCGCGCGCGTGGATGACGCGGGGGATCTCATAGCTCTGGACGAGCGCCCCCATCGCCTCGGCGGTCGGCGAGAGCCGGTAGGCCTGCGCCAGCAGTTGGCGTGCCAGGTCGGGCTGGGCGTCCTGGATCGATGAGGCTGACGCCACGAGTTGCCGGGACTGGGCGACCATCGTCTGGGCGCGGGCGCTGTTGCGCTGGTTGTATGCGGTGACGCCGCCGGCCACGGCGACGAGGAGCAAGGTGGTCAGCACGGCGACCGTGGCCTGCACCCAGCGGACCGTCCGGCGCCGCTGCCGCACGTGGTCGCCGATCAGTTCGTCCTTGGACTTGCCGGTGAGGGGGGCGGCGAACTCCGCCACGCATTCGATCAGCCGCGGGTCGGCGGAACTGACCTGCTCCGGGCCGCGTAACCACCGTAAGTCCACCCAACGAGGCTCCTGGTCGAACGCCTCGGCCATCTCCTCCCGCGGGAGCGCATCGGTCTGCGACCAGTCGAACGACGCTCCCTCGCCGTCCCAGACGAGCGTGCCGTCCGTCCAGGCGATGAGCAGGGTGTCCGGCGACCGGTGGGTGAGCCACCAGCGGATCTCGTCCCGGACCCAGCGGGATGCGGCAGCCGACGGGCTCGCCATCAGCACCAGCCACCGGGACCGGGTCAGCGCGCGTTCAATTTCCGTCCACAGATGGGGACTTGCCGCCAGATTCGTCTCGTCTCGGAACAGCCTGAGATTTCTCGGCCGGTACCACGGCCGGTCGAAGGCCTGTAACTGGCTGTGGAAGGCCTTCGCGACGTCTTTGTCCCAGGCATGGCTGTAGGAAATGAACGCGTCGTGCTCGATGTCGCCGCTGTTCCTACGGTCCACTGGCCCGCCCCGTAGTTCGGATGTTCACCGCGCGCTCTGGGCATCGCCCGTCTCCGGCCTGCCGCTCCCCCCGGTCCGGCCCTCGGGGATGCGGGGGGCGGGGACCGGCCCGATCAATGACTCGGCCTCACGTACACCGGCGAGGCGGGCGAAGCCGACCGCGTAGTCGTAGATGTCGCGCTGCACCCGCTGCAGATCCGCCCGGCAAGCGGCATTGTCCGGCCAGTCGGATTCCGCACTGTCGGGGTGAGCCTGTTCGAACTCCCGTAGCCGTGGGTGCCATTGGGAGAGGAACGGCCTCAGCTCGCGGTTGAGCAGGGTGATCGCCAGGGACTCGACCGTCCGGCCACCGGGGACCGCCGCGGACGGGCGCGTGGCCTTCAGCGTCTCGCGTGTCGTGGCGAACAGTCCGTACATCGAGGTGAGCGCCTCGCGGATGACTCCCTCATCGCCGGCCAGGGGCTGGGTGGAGACCCGGGTCACCGTTTCGACGAACATCTTCCAGGCGACCTGGCGGGCGTCGTTGTTGACCGCGAAGGTGAGCTCGCTCAGCTGCGGGATACTGACCCTCACCTCCGTGAGGCGGGCGGTGCGCTGGTACCACTGTAGTACGAGGACGGTCACCACGCCCGCGACACCACCCGTGATGACGAACAGAATACGGCTGGTCACTTGGGTCAGGCTGAAGACTGTCAACCCGGTGAGCGCGCCGATGACGGCAGCTCCGATCAGCCGGATCGCCACACCGGACCCGATCCGCCGCGCACGGCTCGGTCGGCCACCGCGCCACGCCAACTGGTCTCTCATCCGCTCCCCACCGATCCTTCGCGCCGCATGGGCGCCGGCCACGCCCTTGGAAGCGTCGCGCCGACATCCATGAAGCCTTCCCAGCTCGCCTGCTGCCTGATCACTCTGCACTAGATCAACTCATTGCGCACGGCGCTTGGACGTTGTCGATCGGCGACCACTCCGAGAAGCCGCCTTGGACAGGAACTCCCGCATGTCATACGGCAGTTCAGGGCTCACGATCGGCGGGCCGTCGTGACGTCCGTACTGTGAACCGGCGTCCTGCACGAGGTGGGGTCTCCAGTGCTACTCGCCGGGATCGAAGGGGGCACCCGGTCGCCCCCTTCAGCGCCGTACGCCTGGGCCAACCCTGAGACACGCAAGTGGTCGCGGTGACAGGGACCGGGGCGCGGTGCGGCGCCCACGCCGTGGAAGTCGTGAGCGGTCTGGCTCACCGAGAGCCCACATGGACCATATGAGGCTCGCGAACGGGTGCGGATGACGGCGCCGTCCGCCTTCACGCGGAAATGCAGCAGGGCCTGGTCTATGCCTGAAGGCCCATGGGCCGACGTAGGCACGGCGTCCCGCCCTCCCGATCGGGGTAACCGCACGGACAGCGGCCGACCGCCGATGCCCTGACGGAAAAGGAGCACGCCCATGCGCCTCTACGCCCAGACCACGGCACGCCGGAGCCGCCAGGTCCTCGCAGACCTGATCGCGGTCGCCCTGATCTGCGCCGCGGTGAAGCTGGCCTTGGCCGTGCACGACGCGATCAGTCGACTGGCCGATCCGGGCCGCAAAGCGGAAAGCGCCGGCAAAAGCCTCTCCGACGGACTCATCGACGCGGGCGACGCCGCCTCGAAGGTGCCGTTCGTGGGAGGGCAGTTGAAGAAGCCGCTCACCTCCGCCGCCGAGGCCGGCACCGGGCTGGCCGACGCAGGTCGTTCGCTTCAGGACACGGTGGGCCACGTGGCGACGCTGTCCACGGTGGCCCTGATCGTCATCCCGGTGGTGTTCGTGCTGCTGCTGTGGCTGCCCCCGCGCGTGCGCTGGATCCGCCGCAGCGCCGTCACCCGGCGGATCGCCGACAATCCGGGCGGCGCCGACATCCTCGCGCTGCGCGTCCTCGCCGGCTCGAAGCGCGAACTCTCAGCGCTGCCCACGCCACCCGGCGGCCTGGCAGACGCTTGGCGGCGCGGCGACGAACAGGTCATCGCCGACCTGGCGGCGATCGGCCTGCGGCAAGCGGGCCTACGCGCCTGACGGGTGAGCAGCTGGCGGGCCGGGTCACCAAGGCCTGAACGCCGGTCAGGAACGGCAAGAGTGCACAAGCAGCTGACACGAGCGGTACCTGCGGCCACACTGTTGATCAGTTCAGCGTCATCACCCGAGGAGACCGGATGACCGCGAAGGACGACGTACCAAGCCGCCCGTTCCTGATACCCAAGGCGCGGCTCGCGATCGGCTCGGTCACGGCTGTACTCGTAGTCTTCGCGGCCGGCTACGGCGTCGGCACGGCCACAGCGAGCAGCGGTCCCAGCAAGGGCACCCAGCGCGAGAGCCGGGCCGACGTCTACCGGGACGGATATTTGGCGGGGCAGAAAATTTCGGGCGCCGGCGAGGAGATCACGGCCGATGTCGCCCGGGAAGACTGCGGTGAACTCTTTTACCAAGCCCCGTACCTGGACGAATGGCAGAGTGGTTGCCTCGCGGGAGCACAGCACCTGGCACCGTATCCGCCCTCGAAGTGAACTGCGCAAGCGCCCCGTCGGAGGAGGGCTGGTCCCTGCACGTTGGGGACAGCCTCTTGTTCACGAGTTCGGGCTGCGCGGGGCGGTCGCCGAGTTCGCCGCGAACGCCGACCTGGCCACTCCACCGAACCGTGCGGCGACTCAACGTGAAGACGTACCGCCGGACAGTGCATTCACACTCATGACGATCCTGGGTCGATCCTGTGCATCTTTGCAGGCCGCGACAGAGATATCGGACGAGGCCACCCATCTCCCCGACCGCCCCCTCCCCACACCGTGATAACACGGAGTAATCAAAAACGAGGAGGGCAACGACCGCATGGGTATCTTCAGCCGTCGCCAGAGCGCGACCACCGAGCCGACACCCGCCGTCGGCCCCCGCACACCCTTCCCCGACGACACCACCGGCCCCGCGCTCGACCCCGCCCTTCGCGCACTGACCGGGCAATGGACCATCGACCGCCCCCACAGCCGCATCGGCTTCTCCGTACGCCACGCCATGGTCACCACCGTCCGCGGCGCCTTCACCGACTACGACAGCACCCTGTACTTCGACGGAACCCGCCCCTCCCAGTCCCGCGCCGACATCACCATCCGCGTCGCCAGCGTCGACACCGGCGTCGAACAACGCGACGCCCACCTCATCGGCACCGACTTCTTCGACGCCCGCCGCCACCCGGAGATGACCTTCCGCAGCACCTCCACCACCCACGAAGGCGCAGAAACCTTCCGCATGACGGGCGACCTCACCATCCGCGCCGTCACCCGGCCCGTCGAACTCCAACTCGACTACCTCGGCTCCGTCCTCGACCCCTTCGGCTACGAACGAGCCGGCTTCGACGCCACCACCACCATCGACCGCACCCAATGGGGCCTCGTCTACAACCAACGCCTCGAAGCAGGCGGCACCATGGTCAGCGAAAAAGTCCGGCTCCAGTTCGACATCTCCGCCATCCGCTCCACACCCATCACATAGCCGCACCACCCCGCACGAAGGCTTTGGCGCTCGGCTGCGGCGCGTGATTCCAAGCGGCGTATGTACAAGTCACCCCACCAAGGCGCCATTCGGGTGAAGAGGGCGCGGCTCCGGGCTGCATCGGCTGACGGGCGCGGCGGAGAGAACAGCGCAGACGCTCGGTCGGCCACGGGTCAGGGTTCTTCCGGGCCCTCCTCGTCGAGTTCGAACCAGACCGTCTTCCCCTCCGGTTCGGGGCGGATGTTCCACTGGTGGGCCAGCAGGTCGAGGAGGACGAGGCCGCGTCCGGAGGAGGAGAGTTCGCCGGGGGCGCGCCGGTGCGGGACCTCGTCGCTGCGGTCGGTGACCTCCACGCGCAGTCGTCGCCGCCCTTGGGCGGCGCCGCTGATTTCGGCCCGAAGGACAGCGGCGTGATCCGTGTGGATCAGCACGTTCCCGAGGAGTTCGGAAATGAGCAGGAGGACCGTGTCGACCTGCTCCGGCCGCACCCAGTCGTGGAGCAGGCCCTGGAATTCGATCCGTGCGTCGGCGAGTCCCTGGGCCTGATCCTGTTCGAGGGTGAAGCGCAGGTGCCGCCCGGCCCGGTTCGCATGCACATCCGACGGGTCTCGGCGCAGGAGGAGCAGCGCGATGTCGTCCTCCGTGAAGGAGGCGCCGGGTTGATCGCCCGCCTGTGAGGGGGACGGGGCCACGACCGCGTTCAGAAGCCGGTCCGCCAGGCCGTCCAGGTCTTCAGGACCGCCCGGAGTCAGCGCACTGCGCACACGGAGCCAACCGGAGTACATGTCGTGTCCGCCGGACTCGATCAGACCGTCGGTGCAGAGCATGAGGATCTCGTTCTCGCGCAGGGAGACGACGCTGACCGGGTAGTCGTCCTCCCCCAGGTCGAGCCCGAGGGGCAGGCCACCCCGCACGTGTTTGAGCAGACAGGTTCCGTCCGGCAGACGCAGCACGGGATGCGGGTGCCCGGCCCGGGCGATGCGCAGGATACCGGTGGCGGGATCGGCCTCCAGGTAGATACAGGTGGCGAAGCGGCCTTCGCCCAGTGACGTCAGGAAGCGGGACGCGCGCACGAGGACGGCGTCGGGGCCGTGGCCTTCGGCGGCGTAGGCGTGGATGGCGGTGCGCAGTTGCGACATCAGTCCGGCGGCCTGCACATCGTGGCCCTGGACATCGCCGATCACCACACCGAGGCGCCCGCTGGGCAGGAGGATGCTGTCGAACCAGTCACCGCCGACCATGAGACCCCCGCCGGTGGGCACGTACCGGCCGGCGACGGTGAGGCCGTCGACACCGGGGTTGATCCGGCTCATGCTGCTGCGCAGGCCCTGGGAGAGTACGCGGTCCGCCTGGCCGTCGTACGACTGCTCGATGCTCTGGCCGAGCAGGCGGGCCATGGTCAACAGGAACGTGCCCAGACCGCCGGTCATCGGTACCGGGGCGTCGAAGGCCGCCATCCATACGCTGGTGAGCTGGCTGTACGTCGTCAGGGGCAGGAAGGCCCAGGCCTCGTGCCCGTTCTGCCCTGCTAGTTGCCAGGCGGACGGGAAGCGGTCGCGGTACTCCTGCGGGGAGGCCAGGAAGACGGGGCGCCCGGTCCGGGCCACCTGCGCGGCCGGATGAATCGTGCCGAGAGGCAGTCGAAGCGCGTCGACCTCTCCGTCTCGGAAGCCGACCTGGCCCACGCACCTCAGGACTTCGCGGTCGGACCGGAACACCGCCTGGCCGCTCAACGGCAGGGTGGCGTCGGCCAGCTGGGAGATCAGGGTGAGAGCCTCTCCGAGCGACGCGGCCCGCGCCAGGGCGTGCCCCGTCACGAGCAGTTCGGCTCCGCGGTGGCGCGTCCGCTCGGACGCCTCGCCGGATCCGGCGGCGGTCGGTCCCGCCAAACGGTTGAGAGTCGCGAGCTGGCGCACCTCGGCGTCGTACTCCTCGGAATCGCCGCGCTCGCGCCCGCCACCCACCTGCGGCACTCCCGTCTACTCGGCGCACTCTGCCTTTCCCGCCCCTCCCATGTTCCGTCGATCCGCCCTACCTCGCCTGCTCACTCACGCCCCAGCGGCCTCGACCTCCCGATCCGGATCGAACGCGTTGACGGATGCGGACCGGCGGGACGCAGATCGACATGCGCCGCTTTGATGGCGTTGCTGGGGTTCAGTCGCAGCTGAGGCGAGTCGGCCCTCGAATGCGATCCAGGATGCCGGGAGGGCGAGGCGCTGGGGACATCGCCCTTGGCCGCTGCCCACCGGCGGCCTCACCGCGTTGGCCGTCCGGGGTGCCATAGGGATTCCCTATGGCACCTGCTGACATTCCGTCTTTGCCTCTCACCATTTTCCGTACGTACCGTGAAACAGCTCGACGAGATACTCACCGCGATTTCTCCGAGGAATCGCGCTGTGCGCATGTCGCTCCTTTTTCGTCGAGCGGACTCACACGCGAATTGAGAGGACCGGTGGCATGACCACGATCGAGAACGGATCGGGAACGCGGGAACTCGCGGGAAAGCGGGCCCTGGTCACGGGTGGTTCTCGCGGAATCGGAGCGGCTGTCGTGCGCCAACTCCTGGACGCGGGTGCCGAGGTGCTCACGACTGCCAGGTCGGCGACAAGCACCGTGCCGGAAGGGGCCACCTTCGTGAAGGCCGATGTGCGGACACTGGCTGGAGCACAGGCGCTCGCTGCGGCCGCACAGGAGGTGCTCGGCGGGGTCGACGTCCTGATCCACAACGCGGGTGGGGCGCGACCGTACACGGGCGCTTCGGCCATTCCCGACGAGGAGTGGCAGGAGGCACTGGACCTGAACTACCTGGCGTCGGTGCGGCTGGACTCGCTGCTGGCACCGGGGATGCGGGAGCGGCGTTCGGGGGTGATCGTGCACGTCTCCTCGGCCGCGGTCCTCACCCCGATGGGGCCGTTCCTGCACTACACGGCGGCGAAGGCGGCGCTGGAGAACTACAGCCGGGGACTGGCCTCGGAGCTGGCCCCGCTCGGAATCCGGGTCAACACCGTGACTCCCGGCCGAGTCGCCACCCCCGGCGGTGAAGAGACGCGGGAGCAGTGGGCGCAGCTGAACGCGGGGCCGGCCCAGATCAATGCCGACGACACCACCCCGCTGGGGCGCGACGGTCAGCCCGACGACATCGCCCACGCAGTGCTGTTCCTCGTTTCCGACCGGGCGAGCTGGCTGACCGGAAGCAATCTCGTCGTGGACGGCGGCGAATTCCCCAGGGGCTGACGCCGACGGAATTCCGGAACGCCGATTTCGACAAGAAGAGTTCAGCGGCGCCGGCTTTCTTCCCGGCCGTCAGGTCACCGGCGAGAAGGAAGCGGGCTCGGACCAGGTCTCCTTACGCAGGAGTTCGAGCAGGGTCGGCTCCGCCGGGCCCGCGCCCTGCCGGACCACGGCGATGACAGGCTGGGACACGCCCGGGAACACCGGGCGCACGAGGTGCTCGTAACCGTGGGGCACCGCGGAGGCAGGGACGAGCGTCACCCCGAGGCCGTGGGCGGCCCAGCGCACGGCCGTCGCCGTCTGGGACACACGGGCGGCCGTGGTCGGGGTCAGGTCGTTGTCCCGCAGCACGTTCATCAGCACACCGTCGAGCGCGCTGTCGCGGTCGAACCTCACCCACGGCTCCCCCTCCAGTTCGCGCAGCCCGACCCGGTCCGCGGCGAGCTGCCGGTGGCCGGCGCCCAGCACCACCACGAACTCCTCGTCGCCCAGGTGGTGGGCGTCGGCAGGGCTCCGCTCGCACGCCGCCATCAGGGCGAGGTTCAGCACGCCCCGGCGGCACAGCCGCTCAAGTTCGGCGGAGCTCGGCTCCTCGAAGACGGTGACCTCAAGGCGTGGGAAGCGTCGACGCAGCGCGCCCAGTGCACCCGGCAACTGCCGTGCGCCAAAGCCCATTTGCACCGCTACCACCAGCTCGCCGACCAGCTCGTCGGCGCCGGCCCGTGCTGTAGCCCTTGCCCGCCGCGCCGCGCTCACCGCGGCCTCCGCCTCCCGCAGGAACGCGCGGCCGACCACGGTGGGCACCAGTCCGGTCGGCGTGCGGGCGAACAGTTCCACGCCGAGTTCCCGCTCCAGGCCGCGGATCTGCTGGGACACCGACGGTTGAGCGACGTGCAGCCGCTCCGCGGCCGCCGTCACCGAGCCCTCCTCGGCAATGGCCAGGGCGTACTCGAACTGACGAAGGCTCATCGGCTCCCGTTCCCTCACTGCGGCGGACCGAGGGCCCACCCTTTGTCATCGTCGTAACAGTAGGCGTGGCATGTGCGCCACGCGGGTTGGAGGTTTTGTCGGCGGGTGGAGCGACGTCCAGCGGAATGCCCCTCACCTGCACCTGGCGGCCTTGAGGCGGCCAGTAGAACGTGAGTGCCGCAGGCGGCCGGGAAGCCGGTTGACGGCCCTGGGGACGGCCGGCGTGTACGGCGAACTGCCGGCCCGTCTCGTCCATGTCCGTCGCCGTGTCTCAGTGGCCGAGGAAGGCCTCCTCCAGCCACCAGGCCCCGTGCTCGGCGGTGACCTTGGCATCGATGAGCAGGGGTGTGGCGCGGGGCCCGGCGACCCAGTCCCGGACGGGTTCGAGGTCGGCGCGGGTGCGGACGGTGACCGCTTCGAAGCCGTAGCCCCGGGCGATGGCGGCGATGTCGGTGGGCGGGAACTCGACCGTGCCCAGGGGGAATTGGCCGGGGGCGAAGTGATGGACCTCTGCGCCATACGCGTCGTCGTTGTAGACGACGACCACCATCGGCAGTCCCAGGCGGCGGACGGTGTCCAGTTCGACGGCGCTCATCAGCGCGCCGCCGTCGCCCAGGGCGGCGACGGGCAGCCGGTCGGGCCGGGCCAGCGCCGCGCCGATCGCCGTCGAAAGGCCCAGGCCGATGGACTGGAAGGCCTGGGTGAAGCACAGGCTGTTGTGGTCGGGCACCGACAGGAACATGGAGGGGTAGCCCATGAAGTTCCCGGAGTCCACGCCGATTACGCGCTCGGCGGGCAGCAGGTCGTCCAGTGTGATGCTCAGGGTGCGGGGGTCGATGCGCTCATGGCTGCTCTCGTCCTCGTAGGGCACGTCGCGCCAGCGCACGTGTGCGGCAATGGACTCTCTGATGGCGGGGGTGCGGTAGCCGGTTCGACGTCCTCCGCTCGCTTCGAGGGCGCGCCGTGCCGTGCGTTCGACGTCGCCGATGATGCCGAGGTGGACACTGCGGTGCCGGCCGAGGGCGGACGGGTCGTCGTCGACCTGAACGACGGTGGCCTCCGGGCCGATCAGCCGGCCCTGCCGCATCGTCCACATGTTCAGTGCGCAGCCCCAGCCCACGATCGCATCCGCGCCCTTGACCAGTTCCGCGGTCAGGGGCGAGGAGAATCCGCCGGACACGTCGAGCGACCACGGGTTGTCGTGGAACAGCCCGCGGGCGACGGCAGAGGTGGCCAGGAGCGCGCCGTGCTGCTCGGCGAGCGCGGCCAGGGCGTCGCGGCCGTTCGGCGTCCGCGCTCCCCGTCCGGCGACGAAGACCGGGCGCTGCGCGCGTTCGAGGGTCTGCACCAGTTGGGCGACGGCGTCCGACTCCGGCTCGACCGGGGTCCGTTCGGGAGGCGGCGTGATCGATGTGCCCTCGGGGGCGTCCAGGGCCTGGATCTCCAGCGGCAGATTGAGCAGTACGGTACGACGCTCGTGCAGGGCCCGCCGCACGGCGGCGCACGCCTGCTCGACCGCGTCCTCGGCCGAGGTCACCCGGGCGGTGACGGCACCCACCGAGTGGGCCAGCGCGTCCTGGTCGACGTAGAAGTTCGAGGTGGTCTCGGTGGTCTCGGCCGCCAGAACGAGCAGCGGGGTGCGGCTCTTGGCCGCCTCGCCGATGCCGGTGAGGGCGTTGGTCAGCCCGCACCCCTGGTGCACCGACAGCGCCGCCACCTTGCCGCTCATACGGGCATAGGCGTCGGCCATGGTGGCCGCCCCGCCTTCATGGCGGGCCGCGACGTACCGGGAGCCGGCCGCGACCAGGGCGTTGGTCAGGTGGAAGTTCCCCGAACCGACCACACCGAAGACGTGGTCGACGCCGGCCGCGGCCAGGGCCCGGCCGACCGCTTCCGCGACCTTCACGCGCGCTCCACCAGTGCGAGCACGCGGGCGGGCGCGCCGGAACCGGTGACGATGGGCAGCGGTCCGGCCAGGACAACGGCGCCGGTCGGCGGCAGCGCGGAGAGGTTCTGCAGCTGGGTCAGGCCGTACTTGCCGCTGCCCATCAGGAAGGAGTGGCACGGGAAGGCCGGATCGAAGCCCGGTGCCTGGCCGGCGTCGGTGCCCACCGTCTCGACCCCGAGACCGATCACGGGCGCCTTTTCGGCGACCCAGCGGGCGCACTCCGCCGAAAGGCCTGGGGTGTGCGGGCCGTTCTCGTCAGCGTTGAGGAACTCCTGCTGGGCATGCGAGCGGTCGTCCCATCCTGTGCGCAGCAGCAGCCAGCCCCCGTCGGGCAGCGGCCCGTGCTGAGCTTCCCACGCCTTGATGTGCTCGACCTCGACGAGGAAGTCCGGGTTCGCGGCCGCCTCGACGGAGAAGTCCAACACGGCTGCCGGGGCGATCAGTTGCTGCGCGGGCACGGATGCCACGTCGGCGAGGGCCTGCCCGGTGATCCAGTGGTTGGGCGCGTCGAAGTGCGTGCCGGTGTGCTCGCCGCTGCGGAAGTTGTTCCAGTACCAGGCGGGTCCCCGGTCGTCGTAGCGGCTGATCTCCTCGAGTTCGAAGACCGCGGTCTGGCCGAACTGGGCGGGCAGTTGGAGCACCGGTGTGGACGACGACAACGGCGCCGTGAGGTCGACGACTTCGATCGCGCCACTGCTCAGGGCGGACGTCAGCGCGGCGAGGACGGAGGGTTGGGACATCGTGGCCTCCTGCGGATGGGGGCTGATCCGCGACGATCATAGTGCTGGCGCAGGCATTGCAGAGGGCGACACCAGAGGTACGACAGGTCTCAAGTGCAGCCATCTGTCCTTGGCGCCAGTTTCGTCCGGGCCCGCGCCGGGGCCCGGGGTCGTCAGCCCCTGCCTGGAGGAAATGCGTGCGACGCTTCGGTGTCCAGCGACGCGTCAGTGCGACTCCGGTGACGGTCTCAGGCGTCGCAGCCATGCCTCGGTCTGTGACAGATGGGCGGAGGCCGCGGCCGCCGCGGCCGTGGGGTCACCGGCCGCCAGGGCGGTGGTGAGCGCCTCGTGGCCGAGGTCGCTGGCGAGTCGCACGGTCGCCGCTTCCCGGGTGCCGTAGACGCTGTAATGGGCCCCGCGGGCACGCAGCAGGCCGGCGAGCGCAGCGAGCGTCTCATTCCCCGCCGCCGCGCAGACGGTGGCGTGGAACTCATGGTCCAGCGACTGGAGTTGCTCCTGGTCCTGCGTGCGGGACATGCGCTCCTGCAGGTCGCGCAGATGCGCCACGACCGTCTCGTCCGCGCGCGCCGCGGCGAGTGCGGCGGCGTGCGACTCGATGGCCCGGCGTACGTCGAAGAGTTCGAGGAGGCCGTCCAACGGGAGGACGTCGACGGTCGCACTGAAACCGGCCAGCATGTGCGCCGGGTTCAGGGCGGAGACGAACGTGCCCGCGCCGTGCCGGGACTCCAGCATGCCGAGGGCCGCAAGCGACCGGACCGCCTCGCGCAGTGAACCGCGGGAGACGCCGAAGCGGGCGCACAGATCTGGTTCGGGCGGGAGCCTGCTGCCCGGCCCGAGCTCGCCGCTCGCGATCATCGCGCGCAGGCCCGCAGCCGCGGTCTCGGTGGCCGCCATCCTCGTACCCCCTCCAGTTGCCGCGGGACTCCCCCGCCATCGTGTCCGCAACGATGCCACGACACGACCATCCCTCGAGTCATCTAATGACTCAGCTCGTGACTGGTCGTGAAGATTCTCTTCACACCTCTGTTCAGCGCGTGGGTTACCGCCTACGGTCCTCCGGGAGACGAAAGTCATCGGATGACTCAGAGAGTTGATATGCCTTCGCACCGCCTGGACCACTGGGTACTCGACCCGGAGGTACGCCACCTCAACCACGGTTCGTTCGGTGCTGTACCACGTACCGTCATCGAGGAACTGCACGCCCTGCGCGCGGAGATGGAGACCAATCCGGACCGCTGGTTCCGCGAGCTCCCCGAGCGGGTGGCGCAGGCCCGCACCGACATCGCCGGATATCTGCGCACCGCTGCGCAGACCCTCGCCCTCGTCCCGAACGCAAGCGCCGGCGTCAGCACCGTCCTCGCCTCGATCGAACTCCCGCGCGGCAGCGAGGTAGTGATCACCGACCACGCCTACGGCGCCGTCGCCATGGGCGTGGAGCGCGCCGCCGCACGTGCGGGGGCGAGCGTACGGACCCTGCACGTACCGCTCGACGCGACACCTGAACAGATCACCGCCCGGTTCGCCGACGCCCTCACCGACCCGCAGACCCTGACGTCACTCGTCGTCGTCGACCAGATCACCTCGGCGACGGCCCGTCTCTTCCCCGTCGCCGACATCACCCGGCTCGCCCACGCAGCCGGCGCGCTCGTCCTCGTCGACGGAGCTCACGCACCGGGCATGCTCGCAGACCCTCTCGCGCAGGCCGGCGACGCCGACTTCTGGGTCGGCAACCTGCACAAGTGGCCCTGCACACCGCGCGGTACCGCCGCCCTGGTGGCGCGCGGAGACAGAGCACAGGTGCTGTATCCGCTGACCGACTCATGGGGTGCGCCGGACCCGTTCCCCCTGCGTTTCGACCGGCAGGGCACGGTGGACCTCGCACCCTGGCTCGCGGCGCCGCGTTCCCTGGAGTTCGTGGAGAAGCAGTTCGGCTGGGAGGCCGCGCGCGGCCACATCACCGACCTGGCGGGCGAGGCGCAGCGCATGCTCGCCGACGCGCTCGGCGCGGACACCGGCGCGGTCGGCGGCAGCGAGGCACCGGCGATGCGCCTCGTGCCGCTGCCCGACGGCTCGGCCACCGACCAGACGGCCGCTCACGCCCTGCAACGCCACCTCGCCGTCACCATCGGCTGCGAGACGGCCGTGACCACCTGGCACGGACGCGGCTACCTCAGGCTGTCCACGCACCTCTACAACGACCGGGCCGACTATGCGCACTTGGCCGACCACCTTCCCGCAGCACTGACCGAGGCGGCCGCGTAGCGGGCACGGTCGACGGCCTGGCATCCACCGCTCCCAGAAAGGCAGTAAGCGTGCGCACCAAATCCATCGAGGCGACCCTGCGGGACGCCGAACGCCCCACGACCCGGCTCGCCCGCTCGCTCGGGCCGCTCCAGCTCACGATGATGGGCATCGGCGTCACCATCGGTGGCGGCATATTCGTCCTCACCGGCACGGCCGCCGCGCATTACGCGGGCCCCGCCATCGCCCTCTCCTTCGCGCTCGGTGCGCTCGCCTCGGGCCTGGTGGCCTTGTGCTACATGGAGTTCGCGTCGACGGTGCCGGTCGCGGGCAGCGCGTACACCTTCGCGTACGTCTCGCTCGGTGAACTGGCCGCGTGGCTCATCGGCTGGGACCTGATCCTCGACATGACGATGGGCGCCGGGGCCGTGGCCAGCGGCTGGTCGCAGTACGTGGCCGACTTCCTCGCCACGTTCGGTCTGGACCTGCCCTCCACCATCGCGGGGCCGGACTCCGTGGTGAACGTACCCGCCGTGCTGGTCATCCTCGTCCTGACGGCTGTCCTGGCCGCGGGCGTCCGCACGACCGCACGCATCAACACAATCATGACGCTGGTGAAGCTCGCCGCCATCGTCGTCTTCCTGTGCGTCGGCGTCTTGCACATCGACCCTGCCAACTGGACCCCGTTCATCCCCGATTCGCGTCCGCCGGGCGGCGACGGCGACGTGTGGCAGCAGCCGCTCCTGGGCTGGGCGGGCATCAGCACGAACGCCACCTTCGGTCTCGCGGGCATCCTCACCGGCGGCGCCATCGTCTTCGGCGCCTTCTCCGGCTTCGACATCATGGCCAGTAACGCCGAGGAGGCCAAGCGCCCCCAACGCACCCTGCCCATCGCCCTGATGGCGACCGTGGTCGTCTGCGCCGTTCTCTACGTCGGCGTGTCGCTCGTCATCACCGGAATGCGTCCGTACACACAACTGGACACCGCGGCGCCGGTGACCGGCGCGCTGGCCGCTGTCGGCTCGGACTGGGCGGTACGTATCGTCGGCCTCGGCGCGATCTGCGGGCTCACCACCGTCGTCATGATCATGCTGCTCGGACAGAGCCGCGTCTTCCTCGCCATGAGCCGCGACCGCCTGCTGCCCGAGTGGTTCTCCCACGTGCACCCGACCACACGCAGCCCACGCCGAATCACCTGGACGCTGGGACTCGCGGTGGCGTTCATGACGGCCGTCCTGCCGATCCAGGATCTCGCCGAACTGGGCAACATCGGCATGTTGACATCATTCGTCGTCGTCTGCGCCGGAGTGATGTACCTGCGCCGCACCCGTCCCGACCTGCCCCGTGGTTTCCGTACGCCGTGGGTGCCGTTCGTGCCTGTCGTGGCGCTGCTCCTGTGCCTGCTCCTGGTGGGAAGCCTGCCTCTGATCACCTGGGTCCGCTTCTTCATCTGGATGGCGGCCGGTCTGGTGATCTACGCGTTGTGGGGGCGCCGCAACAGCCGCGTCGCCACGGGCGAGCTGGCCGGCGAGGCGCTCGACGCGGACCCGGTACCGTCGGGTCGCCGGTGAGAGGTCGGCCGAGGACCCGCCCCACCGGAAGTCCGCCGGCCGCAGGACCAAGGCCCCCCTCCTGTCTGCCGTTTCGATTGCCGGTGATAATCGACCGGTGAACGCCATCGAACGCCCTATGCCGCCCCTGAACGCCGACGAGCGCATCACGCTGGAAAGCTGGCTCGACTTTCACCGCACCACACTCGCGATGAAGTGTGAGGGCCTGGACGATGAGCAGGCTGCTGTCGCGTCTGTGCCACCGTCCGGTTTCACATTGGCCGGCCTCGTCCAGCACATGGCGGAGGTGGAACGGAACTGGTTCCGCCGAGTGTTCGCCGGGGAAGCGGCCCCGCCCATCTACGATCCGCAGGCCGACCCGTCCGCCCCCGACGGTGGCTTCACACTGGCTGAGGGCGCAACCCTGGGTGACGCACTCGCCACCTGGCACACGGAGATCGCCCGGGCCCGCGAACTCTGCGCCGACCGTGCCCTGACCGACACGGGTTCCTTCATGGAGCAGGACGTCAGCCTCCGCTGGATCTACGTCCACATGATCGAGGAGTACGCCCGGCACAACGGCCACGCCGACCTGGTGCGGGAGCGCATCGACGGCACCACCGGCGTTTAGCGCGCGGCCGGGTGAGCGCGCCGGAGCCGTCGGCGGCTCGCCCCGGGCAGCAGACGGGAGCGCTCTGCGTCGTCGAGCCGGAGCGCGGCCCACGGTTTCGAGGACGGCCGGGGAGACGTCGGCGAGACTGCCGCGTTCTGGTTCGGCGTAGTACTCAACGATGACAAGGAGGACCGGCCCCGGGAACACAGGCGACGCGTCTGTGCTCCCGGGCACGTAACGGCACTCGTCGGTGATCGGCCGGCATCTCCCCCTGTCGGCCGCTCCGACACGTAAGGAACGCCTCATGCGCGGAGCAGTGTTCCACTCCCCCGGCGATGTACGTTTCGAGACCGTCGACGACCCGAAGATCCTCTGGCCGACCGATGCCGTCATCCGCACGGCCGTCGCTTGTGCGCGGCGGCCCCGCCCCGTACGCCACTGCCTGCCCCACCTCATCGACCAGGTCCTGACCGGCCGCATCGACCCGGGCGAGGTCTTCGACCCCACCCTGCCCCTGGCCCAGGTCTCTGAGGGCTACCAGGCCATGGACGAGCGCCGCGCCATCAACGCCCTCCTCACGCCCTGCCCCCGCACACACCCTGGCCGGACGCCTACGGCCCGGCCCCGAAACGCCCCGCGAAGGACTCACCGTGACCACATTCGCTCTCGTCGGAGCCGGCCCCGGTCTGGGACTGGCCACCGCCCGCCGCTTCGGAATCGCAAGCCACAGCGTCGCGCTCATCTCCCGCAACGTCGAGCACCTGGACGCTCTGACGGCCGAACTGAGCCGTGACGGCGTACCCGCACGCGGTTTCGCCGCCGACGTCCTCGACCCCGCCTCCCTCACGACGGCCCTCGAGGCCGCTTCCGAAACTCTCGGGCCGATCGAGATCCTGCAGTACAGCCCGGTGCCCCGCGCCGACTTCATGAAGCCGGTCCTCGACACCCGTGCATCGGATCTCGACGCCCCGCTGGCCTTTTCCGTGAAGGGACCGGTCACCTGTGTCGACGCGGTCCTGCCCGGCATGCGGGCCCTGGGCCGCGGCACCCTGCTGTTCGTCAACGGCGGCAGCGCCGTGCGCCCGCACCCCGAGCGTGCCGGCACCTCGATCGCGTTCGCGGCCGAGAGCGCCTACGCGCGCATGCTGCACGACGCGCTCGCACCGGAGAACATCCACGCGGCCCAGCTGATCATCCCCGGCGCGATCCGCCCCGAAGCAGAACACACCAGCCCCGACGTCCTGGCCGAGCGCCTGTACGCCCTCCACACCGAGCGGACCGGGTTCCGGCATTACGCCGAACCCCTGCCCGAGTGACCCGCCTGCACGCCCACGAACTCGGCGCTCCGTCTCCTGGCCCGCGCCGTCCCGGCAGCCGTTCTGCTCAACGTCGCTGCCCGCACCGGCTCTCCGGCGGCCTCCCCGTCCCCGGCATCCACCACTGGGCGCCAGGACTTTGCTTCGAGGAGGACGGGCTTGACCGAACCTCTTCGGTTCTAGACTCGCGCCATGGGCAGAACTGACCGCGTCAGCCGCGTCATCGCGGCACCACCGGGCACCGTCTACGCCGCCCTCCTCGACCGGGAGTCCCTGGAGGCCTGGCTGCCGCCTGTCGGCATGCGCGGGCGGGTGGAGCGGTGGGACCCCAGACCTGGTGGCGGGTTCCGGATGGTGCTCACCTACCTCGACCCCGCCGACAGCCCCGGCAAGACCTCGGATGCGACGGATGTCGTCGACGTCGGGTTCACCGACCTGGTGCCGTCGGAACGCGTGGTGCAGCAGGCGGTGTTCGAGTCGGACGACCCGTCGTACGCGGGCATCATGACGATGACCTGGCACTTCGCTGCCACCAGTGACGGGACCGCGGTGACCGTCACGGCCACGGATGTGCCACCCGGCATCGACCAGGCAGCCCACGAGAGCGGCATCGCCTCATCGCTGGCCAACCTGGCGTCGTACGTCGAACCAGCTCGCTGACACGGGCAGGCGCGGCCCCAGCCTGCACGGCACCGTGGAAGGAGAGTCGAATGGGGGCCGTCCAGAGCCTCGACGATGCGACGGGCCCGGCGCGGGCACGTGACCGGCGAACGCAGATCAGTGGACGGGCGGGATCAGGAACGTGTCGGCGACGGCTTCTGAAGCCCCTCGTACCCGGCAAGGCAGAGTCTGAGGCGGCAGTGGTCTTCGGCTTCGACGAACACCTGCCGGCCCCAGTAGGAGGTCAGACGATGCGCGACATCGACCAGCCGACGGCGGTCTTCAGGCGTGTACGCCGGGAAATGTGCCCAGCCTTGGTCGGCGATCTTGTTGCCGAGTTCGCTGAACAACACAGACCGGAACCGCTGCTCTTCCTCATCGGTCAGCGGAGTGACACAGCCCTCCGCGCCCTCCACAGGCCGCAATCGGACGTTGTAAAGGTCTCGTATCAACGTGCGGCTCTCACTGTGCGGCTCGCAATCTGGCTCAAATCTTCACGAGAGCCTACCGACTCGCGTTTGACGACAACTCCCGGGAGTCCTTCGGCTCGACCTGGCCGTCCCCGGACGCCAAACACCTCCGTGCACCCGGACATCAGGACGGCTCCGACCGATTCGACGGCAGTCCCCGACGGCGGGAGCGAGGAGGCTGATCTCGCACACGACGGTGCGCGCCTACCGTGCGAAGCAGGCCAGGGCACGGCGTCTCCTTCGCATACTGAGAGACATGGCCATCTACGACACCCTCGGCGCGACGTACGGGCGGACCCGGCGGCCCGATCCGCGGATCGCCACACAGATCCACGCCGCGCTCGGGAACGCCGCGGACGTGATCAACGTAGGAGCGGGCACCGGATCCTACGAGCCACCGCAGACGGTTCTCGCCGTGGAGCCCAGCCACGTCATGCTCGCCCAGCGTCCGCCCCAGTCCGCGCCCGCTGTGGGGGCGGTAGCCGAGCGTCTTCCGCTGCGCGACAACGCAGCCGACGCCGTCATGGCTGTGCTGACTGTCCATCACTGGACTGACCTTCCTGCCGGCATCGCTGAACTCCGCCGGGTCGCACGCCGCCGCATCGTCATCCTGACCTGGGACCAGGAGGTCTTCCGTAGGCAGTTCTGGCTCGTGCGCGACTACCTCCCACAGGCCGCCGCCTTCGACGACACCCGCGCCGTCCCGACCGACCTGCTGGTCACTCTGCTCGGCGGGGCGCATCAGAAGCCCGTCCACGTCCCGCACGACTGCACGGACGGGTTCGGCGCAGCGTACTGGCGCCGCCCCCACGCCTACCTCGACCCACAAGTGCGCGCAGGAATCTCCCTGTTCACCCAGACCGGAGAGGACGTCCTCGCGCCTGGCCTAAGGGTCTGTTCCTCGAGGGCAATTGGTACCTGGCCGGCGAGGACGCATGCGTGAAGATCAAGCGCCACCGCCTCCCCCTGTCCAGCGGCGCCCGCAAGGGTTCGAACCAGTCCCTTTGGCTTGAGGAGATCCACCGGGTGCCGGGCACCGACGAATGGCTGGGTGCCGGGCACGTCCAGGTCAACCAGTCCGGCGACCCCTTCGGGGCCCCCGTCGTCGTACGCCTCAAGCGCGGCGGCTGACTTCGCCGACCACCCGGTGCCAACCGGTATTTGGGGCTTCTTTCACTGAGGAAGCACTCCATCACTCACGTTCAGTTTTTCTTTTCTGTGGACAAAGTGTGGACGCTCCGCGACCCCGTCCCTACGCTGAGCGTCGCTCGGCCACAGAAGTCTGCGTTACCCACAGCGGAACCACGCAGGAGGAAGAGTGACGCCACGCCCCGTGCACATGTCCCGCTCCAGACGTCGCGGCGCCCGAAGAGCCACCGGGCTGCTGCTCACCGCTCTCCTCGGTGCCGGCCTGGCCGCCCCGACGCCGGGCGCGGCCGATGACGGTCCGCGGCCGTTCGCGGATCTGCCCCCGCAGGAGCCGGGGGTGACCCTGCGCGTCTTCGACGTCCGGTCGCCGCTGAGCAAGCTCTGCGACCTCAAGCCCGCGCAGACCCCGAACGTCGACAAGCTGATCCCCACCGCCGACTGGACCTCCACCGACGGGTTCGGGTTCGAGAACAACTTCGTGTCGCAGATCATCGGCAATCTGCATGTGCCGGAGGCCGGCTCGTACGGCTTCCGGCTGATCAGCGACGACGGTTCGCGGCTCTTCCTCGGCGAACAGCAGGTCATCGATCACGACGGGCTGCACGGAGCCGAGCCCAAGGACGGCGAGATCTCGCTGAACGCCGGTTACCAGTCGCTGCGCATCGACCACTTCGACGCGGGTGGCGGCCAGCAGGTCACTCTGCAGTGGAAGCCGCCGGGAGCAGACGAGTTCACCACGGTGCCGAACTCCGTGCTGAGCACGGACGCCGGTGTCGTACGAGTGACGGCGCCCGGTCGCAAGGAGTGCGAGGGGACGTACGACACCCCCGGAGACGGGCTGCCGCTGACCGAGGTCAACCCGGGCTACAAACTGACCGATCTGCGGCCCAAGGGCTTCGAGCCGCAGGTCTCCGCGATGGACTGGCTGCCCGACGACCGCCTTGCGATCACCACCTGGGGCGGCAGCACCGAGACGAAGGGCGAGGTGTACCTCCTCGACCACGTCACCGGGGACACCGGGCCCGACAAGGTCACGTACAAGAAGATCGCCGACGGGCTCAAGGAGCCGATGGGGATCAAGTACGTGGACGGGAAGCTGTACGTCTCCGAGAAGCATCAGCTGACCGAGCTGAACGACACCGACGGCGACGACGTGGTCGACGAGAAGCGGAAGATCGCCGAGTGGCCGTACGGCGGGAACTTCCACGAGTTCGCCTTCGGGCTGCTCTACGACAAGGGTGACTTCTATCTGAATCTTTCGGTCGCGATCAACTACGGCGGAGCGAGCACGGATCCGCAGCCCGCACCGAACCGCGGGACGACCATCAAGGTCAACAAGGCGACGGGCAAGGTCAGTTATCTCGCCGGCGGCCTGCGTACCCCGAACGGGATCGGGCGTGGCCCGGGCGACGATCTGTTCGTCGCGGACAACCAGGGCGGCTGGCTGCCCGCGTCCAAGCTGGTGCACATCAAGCAGGACCGGTTCTTCAACCACTACATGAACCCGGACGGTCCGTTCGACGACCAGCCCGTCACCAAGCCGGCGCTCTGGCTGCCGCAGAACGAGATCGCCAACTCGCCCAGTACGCCGATGCAGTTGAAGAAGGGGCCGTTCGCCGGGCAGATGGTCTTCGGTGACGTCACCTACGGAGGACTCCAGCGGGCCGACCTGGAGAAGGTCGCCGGCGAGTACCAGGGTGCGGTGTTCCGGCACACGCAGGGCCTCGAGTCCGGCATCACCCGGATCAGCACCGGGCCCGACGGCGCGATCTACACCGGCGGGCTCGGCGCCGACGGCAACTGGGGCCAGGAGGGCAAGCTCCGCTTCGGACTGCAGAAGCTGACGCCGACCGGGAAGACCGCCTTCGACATCAAGACGATGCGCGCCACCCGTGACGGCTTCGAACTCACCTACACCAAGCCCCTGTCCGAGGAGACCGCGACCAAGCTGACCGAGGGCGCGTACTCCGTCGAGCAGTGGCGCTATGTGCCGACACCCGCGTACGGCGGACCGAAGGTCGACGAGGAGTCGCTACCGGTCGCGTCGGCGAGGCTCTCCGACGACCGTCGCACGGTCCGGCTCACCATCCCGGGCCTGAAGCCGGACCGCGTGGTGCATGTGCGCTCGCCCCGCCCGTTCTCGTCGTCCCAGGGCGAGCAGCTGTGGTCGACCGAGGCTTGGTACACGCTCAACGCCAAGCCTGGCCCCAAGGAACCGGTCACCACCTACGACGCCGAGGCCGCGAAGCTCTCCGGCAGTGCCGGCATCGACACCGAGCACGCCGGCTACACCGGCGGGGGCTTCGTCGACGGCTTCGGCGAGCAGGGGGCGAAGGCGAGCTTCGACGTCGTCGTCGACAAGAAGGGCACGTACGACGTGGGCCTGCGGTACGCGAACGGCCCGCACCCCGCACCGGGCACCAAGACGATCGGTGTCACTGTCAACGGCGGCGATCCGAAGCAGACGAGCCTGCCGTCCACGGGCGAGTGGAACCGCTGGTCCACCAAGACCGAGCGGCTCGAACTGCGCAAGGGCCGCAACACGATCACGTACGCGGTCGGGGCCGGTGACACCGGTCATGTGAATCTCGACGCGCTCGACGTGCGGCGGCCCGGCGCCCGGATCGACCTCTTCTCCGGCGGGAGCATCTCCACCGCCTGGCAGCACTCCGACGGCCGCAGCGCCGAATGGCCGCACACCGCCGAGAAGTCCATGGAGGTCTGCTGCGGCGACCTGCGCACGAAGCAGCACTTCCAGGACTTCAAGCTGCATGTCGAGTTCCGGGTGCCGAAGCTGCCGGACGACGTGACCGGACAGAACCGGGGCAACAGCGGGGTCTATCTCCAGGAGCGTTACGAGGTGCAGATCCTCGACTCGTTCGGCGTGGAGAAGCTCGCGGACAACGAGGCAGGGGCGATCTACCAGAAGAAGGCCGCCGACCTCAACGCGTCCACCGCGCCGGAGACTTGGCAGACGTACGACATCACGTTCCGCGCGGCCCGCTTCGGCGCGGACGGCAAGAAGACGTCCGACGCCCGGATCACGGTGGTGTGGAACGGCAAGAAGGTCCACGACAACGTGGCGGTCGACGGCCCGACGGGCGCGGGCGCCCCTGAGTCCGCGGCGGCCGGCGCCATCCGGCTCCAGGACCACGGGAACAAGGTGCGGTTCCGGGATGTGTGGGTGGAGCCGCTGTCCTGACGCGGTTGTTTCCCCATGGCACCCTGCCGGCGGGCCGGTTCACCAGGCCGCCGGCAGGGTGCCACCCACCGGTCCGCCCCGGACGGGCTCAGCCGATCACGACGTTCACACCGTGGCCGCTCGCGCCCTGACCGCGTCCGCCGGGTCCCAGCCCGCGCGTGGCACCGAGGCGAGCAGCAGCCGCGTGTACGGGTCCTGCGGGCCGGCCAGGACATCGGCCGTCGGGCCCTGTTCGACCACGGTGCCCCCGCGCATGACCACGACCTCGTCCGTGATGTGCTGGACGACTGCCAGGTCGTGGCTGACGAAGACGAGAGCGACCGCGGTGTCGCGGCGGATCTCTTCGAGCAGGTGCAGGATCTGTGCCTGGATCGACACGTCGAGCGCGGCCACCGCCTCGTCGAGGACCAGCACCTTGGGGTCGACCGCCAGCGCCCGCGCGATGGCGAGCCGCTGGCGCTGACCGCCGGACAGGCCGTGCGGCCGGGCCCCCGACTCGCGTGCGCCGAGGCCTACTTGTTCCAGGAGTCCGTCGGCGAGAGACTCCTCCCGGCCGTGCAGGCGCAGGGCCGTGGTCAGGCACTGGCGGGACGTGAGCCGCGGGTCCAGGGACACGTACGGGTTCTGGAAGACCATCTGGATCTCGCGGGCCCGCGCGAGGCGCGCCCGGCTGCCGCGCGGGGTGCGTGGTGTGCGGGTCCGCCCGGCGACGGAGACGGTGCCGGCGTCGGGCCGTACGAGGCCCACGAGCATGCGCGCGACGGTCGTCTTGCCGGATCCGGACTCGCCGACGATGCCGAGCGAGCCGCCCGCCGGGACGGTGAAGGTGACGCTGTCGGCTGCGGTGAGACGCCCTCCGCCGGGCAGGCCGTACGTCTTGTGCAGTCCTTCCACAGCCAACAGCAGTGCGTCCTGCGGTACTTCGGCGGTCATCGGACGCTCCTCTTCAGCGGGGCCGGGGCCGGGCCGGCGAGTTCGGGCAGTCGGCGGCAGGTCGCGCTGCCCCCGCCGGACAGGGGCGACGGCTCGGGCGTCCAGGTCGAGCACGCCGGTTCCGCGTCGGCACAGCGGTCGGCGAACTCGCAGCCGCCGAACGTGTCCGCGAGGGACGGCGGGCGCCCGGGGATCGGGCGCAGCTCGCGCCGCCCCTCCCCCAGCGTCGGCGAGCAGGCCAGCAGTCCCTTCGTGTAGGGGTGCTGTGGCCGGTCGAAGAGCTGGGTGGCCGGCTGTTGCTCGACAACACGGCCCGCGTACATGACGTACACGCGGTCGCAGTACGCGGCGGCCAGGTGGAGGTCGTGCGTGATGAACAACAGGCCCAGGCTCCGGTCGGCGCGCAGGGTGCGCAGGAGCGAGAGGATTTCCGCCTGGGTGGTGACGTCCAGGGCGCTGGTCGCCTCGTCGGCGAGCAGGAGCCGGGGTTCGGCGGCGAGGGCGCCCGCGATGACGACGCGCTGGAGCATGCCTCCGGACAGTTCGTGCGGGCGCTGGCGGGCCCGGCGTTCGGGGTCGGGGAGGCCGACGGTGTCGAGGAGTTCGACGGCTCGGGTGCGGGCCGTCTTCTTGTCGAGGCCGGTTCCCGTCAGCCGTTCGACGAGGAAGTCGCTCACGCGGCGGACCGGGTTGAGGGCGGAGCGCGGGTCCTGGTGGACCATGGCGACCGTGCGGGACCGGTGACGGCGCAGGTCGTCGCCGGTCAGGGCGAGGACATCCGTACCGTCGACGCGCACGGATCCGGATATGGCTGTTCCGTCGGGCAGCGTGCGCAGGGCCGCCTTGGCGGTGGTCGACTTGCCTGACCCGGACTCGCCGACCAGGCCGACCACTTCGCCGCTCGCCACCTGGAGGGAGACGCCGCTGAGGACGGGCCGGGCGGTGCCGGGCAGTTGGAGAGTGAGGGTGTCGATGTCGAGAAGCATGGCTACTTCCTGCTGCCGAGTCGGTCGGCGGCCCAGACCCCGACGACGTTGAAGGACACGACGACGAGGGCGATGGCGAAGCCCGGGACGAGTGCGGGCAGGAGCGCGCCCTGGACGACGGCTGCCTGCCCTTCCTGGACCATCAGTCCCCAGTCGGAGCTGGGTGGCTGGGCGCCGAAGCCCAGGTAGGAGAGCGTGGCCAGGGACATCAGGGCCTCGCCGAAGAGGACCACGAGATAGCCGACGACGGACCGGCCGAGGTTGGGGACGAGGAAGCGGGCGCAGATCCGTGCGCCGCCCATGCCCAGGACCCGGTAGGCGTCGATGTACGGCTTGCGGCGCTCGGCGAGCGCCACGGAGCGGGTGTACTTGGCGACGGTCGGGGTGTACGCGAGGCCGAGCGCCAGCACGGACGTCGTCATGCCGGAGCCGAAGACAGCAATGATCAGGACGGTGAACAGGAGCCCGGGGAACGCGTACATGACGTCGGTGAGGCGGGAGACGAGGGTGTCCACCCAGCCGCCCCGCCAGGCGGCGAGCGTCCCGAGGGTGACGCCGAGGAGGGCCGCGACGGCCAGCAGCAGGATCGGGGCGATGAGGCTGGTGCGCGCTCCGTACAGCACTCGGGAGAGCAGGTCCTGCCCGGAGGAGTCGGTGCCGAGAAGATGGTCGCCGCTCGTGCCGACGAGGGACGCCGAGAGGTCGATGGAGTCGGGTGCGTACGGGGCGAGCAGGGGTGCGAGGACTGCGGCTACTGCGACGACGGTCATCACGCCGCCCGCGACGACGACGCCGAAGGGGCGCCGTTCCTTTGCGGGTTGCAGGCCGATGGGTGCGAGCGTCTGGGTGCTCATGCGGCGGCCTCCTTCACTCGCGGGTCGAGCAGCGGGTGGACCAGGTCGACGAGGGTGGTGACCACGATGTAGCCGGTGACCATGAGGAGGAGTACGGCCTGTGCGACCGGGAAGTCGTGGGTGTTGATCGCGCCGACGAGCAGTGATCCGACGCCGCTGATCCCGAACGCCGTCTCGACGACGACGGTGCCGGCGAGCATGCCCGCCATGACGAGGCCGCACATGGTGACGATCGGGCCGAGTGCGTTGCGCAGGATGTGCCGGCGCACGATCTCGCTCTCGGGGATGCCGGAGGCGCGGGCGGCCTCCACGTGGTCGGCGGCGCCCGCGTCGGCCATGGACTGCCGGGTGACGCGGCTGATCAGGGCGAGCGCGCCCAGCGCGAGCGAGAGGGCGGGCAGGGTCAGATGGTGCAGGCCGCCGGCGATGCCCTCGCCGCTGCCCGACACCGGGAACCAGCCCAGTTGGACGCCGAACAGCGCGACCAGCGCGATGGCCGAGACGAACGAGGGCACCGACGCGGCGAGTGTCGTGCCGCCGACGACCGCCGAGTCGATCCAGGTGCCGCGGCGCACGGCGGCGAGGATGCCCGCGCCGACGCCGAGGACGACGAAGAGCACGGTCGCGTTGGCGACGAGGGCCAGTGTCGTCGGGAAGCGGGCGCTCACCAGGTCGGAGACCTGGTCGCCGTACTTGAAGGAGCGGCCGAGATCGAAGTGGAGACAGTCGCCGAGCCAGCGCCCGTACTGCACGACGAGCGGCTCGTCGAGGTGGTACTGCGCGCGCACCAGGTCGAGCTTTTCGGGGGTGAGTTTGTCGCGGCCTCCGGCCAGGAAGACGGCGGGATCGCCGGGTGCCGCGTACACGGCGGCGAAGATGACGAAGGAGGCGGCCACGAGGGTGGCGAGCAGTCCGGCCAGGCGCCGGGAGATCCGGGCAAGCATCGGTGGTCAGCCCTTCTTCGCGCCGAGTTCGGCGGCCCACGGGTAGTAGAGGTACGCCATGGAGGCGGGCGGTCCGGTGAGCTTCGCGTTGAGGACGAGGACGGAGGGGACCTGGGCGACGGAGATCCACACGGCGGCGTCGGTGAACTTCTTCTGGACATCGACGGCGAGCTTGGCCCGCTCGGCGTCGTCGAGGGTGCCGAGCGCCTTCTTCACCTCGGTGTCGTACGCAGCGTCCTTGAAGCCGACCCAGTTGTTCGAGGAGCCGGACAGGGCGTTGTCGTAGAAGCCCATCGGGTCGGCCTTGGAGATGTACCAGTCGCCGACCAGGACGTCGATGTCGGCGCGGGCCTGAGGGTCGCTGTAGAACTGCTCGAACTGCGAGGTCGCGACCGTCTTGATCTGCCCCTTGAGGCCGATCCGCTGGAGGGCCGCGCGCACGGCGTTGGCGACGACAGTGCGGCCCTGGCCGGCGTCCGTACCGATCACGATCGGGGTGGCGGCATCGGTCCCGGACTCCTTCACCAGTTGCCTGGCGGTGGCGAGATCGTCGGCCGAGGGGCTGGCGGGGGCGTAGTCGACGGCCTTCTGGGCGGCTTCGAATACGGGCTTCTCGTAACCCCACGCGCCGGAGCCGACCGGGGTGCCCCAGGGCTGGACCATGCCGCCGTAGCCGGACGCGGCGATGCCCTTGCGGTCGAGCGCGAGGGACAGCGCCCGGCGGACCTTGGCGTCCTTCAGTCCGCCGCGCTCGGTGGGGATGAGGACGAGCGACGCGGTGGAGGGGCCGTAGTGCTGCTCGATGCCCTTCTTCCCCTGGAGGGCAGCGGCGGTGTTGGGCGATTCGGCGTACGCGCCGTCGGCCGCGCCGGTCGTCAGGGCGTTGACGAGGGCGCTGTCGGCGGCCCAGCGGAAGGTGACCTGCTTCGTCAGCGGCTTCTTGCCCCAGTAGGAGTCGTAACGGCGGATGGTGAGGGAGTCGCCGGACTTCCAACTGCTCAGCGTGTAGGGCCCGGTGCAGGCGTCTGGCTGTCCGGGTGTGCCGAAGTCCTTGCCGGCCTTCTCGACCTGCTCCTTGTTCCACACGATGCCCGCGTCGCCCGCGAGTGCCTTGAAGAACATGGCGTCGGGCGCCTTGAAGGTGATGGTGATCTGCCGGGCGCCGGACTTCTTCATCGCTGCGATGTTGCCGAACTCGTCGCCCTGTTCCATGTCGGGGTCGGCGTGCCGCTTCAGGCTCCACAGCACGTCGTCGGCGGTCATCGGGGTGCCGTCGTGGAAGGTGACGCCGGAGCGCAGAGTGAGGACGAGCGTCCTGTCGTCCGGTGTCTCGGCCTTCTCGGCGAGAAGGGGCTTCGTCGACATGTCCGGCTGCAGTTGGTAGAGCCGTTCGCAGACGTTGGTGAGGACGACGCGGCCCGCGCTGGTGCCCTGGGTGTCCAGGTCGAGTGAGTCCGGCTCGTCCTCCAGTAGCCAGTCGGCGTTGGCCAGTTCACCCTTGGCGGCGGTGGTCGTGGGGGTGAGGGTGAGCTTGGCGGCGTCGGCGGTCGCGGAGCCGCCCGCGGTGTTCCGGGTGGCTCCGCTACAGCCCGCGGCCGCGGCCATCGTCGCGACGACGAGGCCTGCGGCCACGGCCGCCCTTCTTCTGGAACTGGTGTGGGTCATCGCTGTCTTCCTGTCAGTTCTGGCCGTACGGGCCGTCGTAGAGGTTCCAGGGGAGGTGCTGGTACTCGCGGTCGCAGGGCGTTCCGGCGGTCACGTGGTAGTCGCCGGTGGTCAGGTCGGCCAGGGAGGAGACGAGCGTCATCCAGTGCTTGACGGCCGGCTGCCGGGGGTCCGGGTGGGTGCACAGGGACTCGGGGAGGCCGAGGTGGTCCGACATGGCGTGGCGGATGATCTTGCGGGATTCGTCGGGCCCCGCAGAGCCGCGCAACGCCCTGAGCCCCTGCTCGGCGCGCGGCACGCGGACCAGGGAATCGGACGACATGGGCCGGTAGCCGGCGGCGGCCAACTGGGCGGGTACGCCTGCCTGGTAGTGGTTGCCGTGCACCAGAAGGCCATCGGTCGGATACATCCAGCCGTGTCCCGCCGGCGTGGTCTCCAGGTCGATGGCGAAGCCCTCGCGGCAGGTCAGGAGGGCGTTGCTGGCGATGTGGGCGCGGGTGCGGCAGAGCACGTCGAGGGCGTCGGTGATGTTGCTCTGGTCCAGGACGCTGCGGCGCACGACGGTCTGGGGCAGGCCGATCGCGTCGTCGAAACGGCCGCCGAGCCCGTTTGCATTGAAGGCGATCCCGGCGGAGTTGGCGCCCTGGCGGCCGATCTGGCCGGCCTCGACCTGCATGATCAGGGTCGGCTTGGGGGGCTGGACGATCCGGATCATGACGACGGTGTCCGCGACCCCGGCGCGCCAGTCCCAGTTCTGCCCGGCGTAGACGTGCCCGTCGCCGCTGGCCTCTCCGTAGGCGGCGAAGGAGGTGCAGCCCTCGGCGGGCTCCTCCTCGGGTGTCCTGCCGTCGGCCTCCATCTGCGCGAAGGACTTGTCGTAGATGACCTCGCCCCGCGCGTTCAGGGCGAGGACGTCGAGCAGGCCGACTCCCGCGCCGTCCGCGACGCCCCGCATCTCGTCGACGAGGTGGGGCGCGTAGTCGCGTACGGGTTCCAGCCAGCGGGCGGCGCGGGCGGTGACGCGGTCCCAGGTCAGTCCGGCGGACTGGCCGAAGGCCTCCTCGTAGTAGCCGAGGGCGGCGTGCAGTTGGGGCCGCACGGCCTCGCCGTACTGCCGGCCCCGGTCGAGCGGGCTGCCGGAGATCTCGATGACCGGAAGGACCCGGGTGGGGGCGGTTTCCGCGGGACGGGGTGTCATTGTTCTCCTCGCGACGGAGCGCTCCCGAACGACGGCGGAGGACCGAAGGATCCTGTAACGTCTATTTCAGAAAGAGCTCCACTTGGAACGTTCTGCCCAGGACAGTAACGTCGATCACACGGAAGTCAATGGCTGTAATGGAAATTCCAGAGGACGGGACCGGCGTGACGCGGCTCCGGGCAGCAATTCGCGACCACTGGGACGAATTGTCCACATCCGAGCGGGCCGTGGCCCAGCACCTAGCCAGCGCGCAAGTCGAGCAGCTGCTCTTCGCCAGCGCGCAGGAGCTGGGCACGGCGAGCTCCACCAGTAACGCCACCGTCGTACGGGCACTCCAACGCCTCGGCTACGCGGGCCTGCCCGCCCTCAAGCGCGAACTGGCCAGCGACTTCACCTCTGCCGTCGCCCCCGAAGTCCGCCTCAAGCAGCGCATCGCGCACGTGGGCCGGGACTTCGCCTCCATCTGGACCGACGTCTTCGACGAGGCCCGCGAGCGCATCGACCAGACCCAGCGCCTCACCGAACCGGACGCCCTCAAGCGCGCCGTGACCGCACTCGCCGAAGCGCACGAAGTGTTCTGCTACGGAATCGCCGCCTCGGAACCGGGCGCCCGCCACCTGGCCCTCGCACTCGGCCGCATCGGCCGCCGGGCCCGATTCGTCTCCGAGACCGGGTTCGCCCTTGCCGACCAGCTCCTCGCCCTCGGGCAGGGCGACGCGGTGGTCATCTTCCAGCCCGGCCGCCAACTCGTCGAACTGACCGTGCTGATGGAGCGGGCCCGCGCGGTCGGCGCCAAGGTCGTCCTCGTGACGGACGAACTGGGCGAAGCCTACGAGGACCTCGTCGAGGCGGTCCTGACCGCGCCGCACACCCCGACCGGCATCACGGCGGAGTCACTGACCGGCCTCCTCGTCGCCGACGCACTCCTGCTCGCACTCGCCACACTGGACGAGTCACGGGCGGTGGACTCCTCTCACCAGCTCACGGCACTACGGGAACAACTGCTGCGACCGAAACGGCGGGGCTGACTGAGGGGGAACGGCCCGGGACCTCCCGGGTGTTCGAGGCCTGCGTTGATCCGGACACCGCCGAGCAGGCCGGACGCGGCGCTCCCCCGCCGCATCTGGCTCGCTGTCGAACATGGTCTTCCGATCTGGCGGCCGTCAGTCCCCCGTCGTGTACGCCGCAACGCAGGGTGGGCCGTTCGACCGCAGCATCCTCATCCCGGTCGCGGATCAGGCGCGGTAACGGATTTCGAGCATGGTGCAGCCGGCCGGAGTGCGGTAGGGGCCGTGGCGCATGCCGGGCCGGCGACTCGCATAGTGGCCTGGCCCGAACGTCTGCCCGAGAGTGAGGTCGACCAGGTCGCCTTCCAGCAGGTACACCTCCTCGACATAGTCGTGGGTGATCACCCCGGCGGCACTGGTGTCCAGGCCCGGCAGCCAGCGCACGAGCCGGGTCAGCACAGCGGGGTCATCCGGATCCCGCGACAGCACCTTCTCCTCAGTGCCCGGCTGCGCGGCTTCCCGCCACGGCACAGCGTCTCCCGCAAAGAACTCGAGTTCCTGTTTCATGACACCTCTCCCTGATCCCGGACGGCCGCCCGCCACGGGGATGCGATCGCTCCGGTTGAAGTTTCGACGGTGTTTGTGACGCCTCGCCACCCGGTGACCACCGCCGGATGACATGGAAGGAATTCCGACGATGCCAAAGATGCCCAGCCCGGCCCTTCAGACCGCGCTCGCCTATCACCGGGCCTGGACCGGAGGCGACTTCGAGCAGGCCATGACGTACATCGCCGAAGACATCGTCTGCCAGGCGCCGACCGGACGCTCGGAAGTCGCGGAAGCCTTCCGGAACTTCATGGGCCCCTTCGTTCAGATCCTCACCGGCTCGGATCTGATCGCATCCTTCGGTGATGAGACGACCGCCCTGCTGATGTACGACACCATCACCAATCCGGTCGCCAGCGCACCGGCCGCCGAGTGCCTGACGGTCCGGGCCGGCACGATCACCCACTTGCGGATCATCTTCGACCGGACGCCGTTCGACGCCGCGAGGAAGGCAGCAACGGCAGCGCGAGTGCGGCGGCCGGCTGGTTGATCCCGGCGGGCCTCGCACCGGACCTCAGCGGCGGGCCAGCGCCAGCACACTCAGACCGAACATCAAGACGCCCAAGGGGAGATGGACCGACGGGACATGTGCGATGCCGAGCACGACCTGGACCGAGGCGAGTACGAGGAAACCTGACGCATGCCAGACAGGCCGGAGCGAGCCGCCGACCCGCTTCCACGCCAGCACTGCGGCGAGCACGTACAGCATCGACGCCCCGTACATCACACGGGCTCCGACGCTGTGCAGCGTCTCTCCGTAGGACGAGGTCAGCAGCAGGCCGGCGGAGACCGCCTGAAGAAAAATGGTCAGGGTCTGCAGGGCGATCGCGATCTGCAGGAACGAGGAGCTGCGCTGTGCTTTCGCGGTCGCTGTCGCCGTTACCTGAGTGGTCATGTCACAGTCCCCTTGTCCGCCGGTGGGCAGTAGATCGATAAGGTCTCACCAGCCCGACGACGCGGGGCTGCGAAAGGTAAGGCGAGGGGGGCGGCCACAAGCATGGGGACTTTCGGGACCAGCACCGATGAGGTAGCCGGCGAGCGGCGCCAACTGATCAATGTCGCTTACCGGTTGCTCGGCTCGGTGACCGAGGCCGAGGACGTCGTACAGGATGCCTACACACGCTGGTACGGGCTGACACCGAGCCGACAGGAGGAGATCCTGTCCCCCGGTGCCTGGCTGACGACGGTGACCGGCCGCATCTGCCTGGACCTGCTCGGCTCGGCGCGGGCCCGCCGGGAGCGCTATGTCGGCGCGTGGCTGCCCGAGCCGCTGCCCGACCGCACCGAGTGGGACCCCGCGGGTGGCGCCGAACCCGCCGGCTCTCAAGACCCCGCCGACCAGATCGTCCTGGACGAGTCGGTGGCGATGGCCTTCCTCGTGGTCCTGGAGTCGATGACGCCCGCGGAGCGGGTGGCGTTCGTCCTGCACGACGTCTTCCGGTACCCGTTCGCCGAGATCGCCGACGTTCTCGGCCGGACCCCCGCGGCCTGCAAGCAGTTGGCCGCCTCTGCCCGACGACGGGTGAGCGTCGCGCGCGTTCCGGTGACGGCGGCCGGCCAGGCCGACGTGGTGAGGCACGTCAAAGAGGCGTGGGAGACCAAGGACATCGCAGCCCTCGTCGGCCTCCTCAACCCCGCCGCCGTGATGACCGCCGACGGCGGCGGCATGGTCGGCACCGTCCTGCGCCCCGTCGAGGGCGGTGCGCGTATCGCCCAGTACATGGTCGCCATTGCCGACAAGGCTCCGGGTCTTGAACTCCTGGAGCGGTCGGTCAACGGCGTGCCGGGCCTGGTGGCCCACCGTGCCGGCGTCGTCATGACCGTAGCCTCGTTCGACGTCACCGACGGGCGCGTCACCCGGATCTGGGCGGTCCGCAACCCGGAGAAGCTACGGCCGTGGGCGCGGGAGGGCTGACCCGCCCTCGCTCGGCAGCGCGTGCAGTCTCAGCCGGCAGATGAATGCGCATCCGAGGCTGAGGAATGCATCGGCGACGTCGTTGCACGTCCCAACGGATCCACAGGCGGCAAAACCATTCAGACGGCCGAACGTGCGCTCCACCCACCGCAGTTGAGCCCGTGCCGAGCCGTGGGCCTATGTTCCGCTATTACGAACGGGCCCGTAATAGCGAACGGAGTACTTCATGGTCAGATAGCGAACGGCGACCATCGCGTTGACAGCTCTCGTGACCGTGCTCGCCGGCACCGGCGCGGCGCAGCCGGACCGCGATTCGGCGGCGACCCCCGAGTGGTTCAACCGCGGCACGATCCCGCTGTAGTCCACGACCGCGGCCGGCGGCGAGACCGCCCGCAAGCCTGACGGCACCGTGCGGACATACCTCGCGGTCAGCGGCAAGCCCGCCTACCTCGCCGAGATCGACACCGTTACCGGCAAGGTGCGGCGCATGATCCCGCTGTACGTACCCGACTCCTCGTCGACCGAACAACCGCCGGACACGGGAGCCCAGGGCGCACGGGGCGTATCCGTCGACAAGCGCGGCACGGTCTTCGTCAGCTCGTACGGCTTCTCGGTCACGTCTACCGCCTGCCCTGCCGCGCGCAGGCGATCGAGGACCTGGGGCGGCTGTCCCCGCGGACCAGTTGCGGGTCACCGGACAAGTATCCCAGGCCGTCTCCGAGCGCCGGGGCTTGCCGATCGAACCGTCGCCACGCCTCCTGAGGCGCCGTCATGCGACGACCTGGCACCCGGCGACTGGGGTGTGGCCGTGCACCACATGTTCAACCCGTCCCGCGGCGACTTCGACGACTTCGACCGCCGCGAACAGGAGGACGCCTCTCCACCTTGCCGTCTCGGACGATGCTCAGTCGAGGCAGAACTCGTTGCCCTCGATGTCCTGCATCAAGAGGCACGACTCGTTGTACTCATCGGCAATCAGCAGTCGCCCACGTACCGCGCCGAGCGGGACCAGACGTGCGCACTCGGCCTCGAGTGCGGCGAGGCGCTCCTCACCCACGAGCCCGGTGCCGACCCGCACGTCAAGGTGCACCCGATTCTTGACAACTTTGCCTTCGGGTACGCGCTGGAAGTACATGCGCGGGCCCACACCTGAGGGGTCCATGCAGACAAACCCTGAGCCCTGACGCTCGGGCGGCAGCGAGCGATTATATTCGTCCCAGGTAGCAAACCCCTCCGGCGCCGGCGGTACGACGTACCCCAGCACCTCGCACCAAAAACGAGCGACGCGCTCAGGATCCGCGCAGTCGAAGGTGACTTGGAACTTCTTGATCGATGACATCGGCGCACCATAGCAGGGGGATCTGTTCCTCATCTCCCGGTAGACACACGCACGTTGACGGGGGAATGGTCTGGGATGGTCCTTGAGAGCCGTTGCCGTCCGGCGCCCGGACCAGGAAACGACGCACGCGACGGGCCGTCGCACCCCCTCTGTCCGAACTGCTCCGATCCTCAGCAGATCCGAGGGAGTTGTTCGCCGATCGGCAGGTCGACGACGCGTGTGCCGCCCAGGCCCGTGCGGGCGACCACCATGCCCGGATGCTCCGCGACGGCCTCGCCGATCACTCGCGCGTTCGCACCCAGTGGATGTGCGCGCATCGCATCAAGGACGGCGTCCGCGTGTTCGCGCGGAACGAATGCCACGAGTTTGCCCTCATTGGCGACGTAGAGGGGGTCGAGACCCAGGATCGCGCACGCGTTGGCCACGGCCGGCGGGACAGGCACGTCACCTTCCCGGATGACGACGCCGGCGCCGGAGGCGACCGCGATCTCGTTGAGCGCGGCGGCCAGTCCGCCCCGGGTGGGGTCGCGCAGCACGTGGAGGTCCGGTGTCACGGCAAGCATGCAGTCCACCAGGCCGCCCAGCGCCGCGCAGTCACTCTCGATCTCGACACCGAATTCCAGACCCTCACGGACGCTCATGATCGCCACTCCGTGAACGCCGATGTCACCGCTGACGATGACCACGTCGCCGGGGACGACACGCTGGGGGCGGATGTCCACGCCTGACGGGATGAGTCCGATCCCGGCGGTGTTGATGAAGACACCGTCTCCGTGACCGCTTTCGACGACCTTCGTGTCACCGGTCACCACCTCGACTCCCGCGCGCCGTGCGGCCGTGCCGAGGGTCTCGGCGACCCGAGCCACGACGGACATCTCGACACCCTCTTCCAGGATGAAGCCGCAGGACAGGTAGGCGGCCCGAGCGCCGCTCATGGCGAGGTCGTTGACGGTGCCGTTGACCGCGAGGTCGCCGATGCTGCCGCCCGGGAAGAACAGGGGCCGCACCACGTAGGAATCGGTGGAGAACGCCATCCGGACGCCGCCGAGGGAGACGGCGGCGGAGTCGCCGAGCTGCGACAGCGTCTCGCCGCCGAAGGCGGGCGCGAAGATGTGCTGCACCAGTTCGGCGGACAGGGCACCTCCCCCGCCGTGCCCCATCACCACCCTCGGGTGATCGCGCAACGCTACGGGGCAGGTCCATGCGGTCGGGTCCACGGCTGTGCGTCGGGTGGTCTCAGGCAACGGGGCTCGCCTCCAGCGGTGCGGTGGTGATGTCGAGGCGTCGGTACAGGTAGTAGGCGGCACACGCACCCTCACTCGAGACCATCGTGGCTCCGAGTGGATTGCGCGGCGTGCAGGTGGTGCCGAACGCGGCGCACTCGTTCGGCTTCAGCAGGCCCTGCAGGACCTCGCCACTGCGGCACTCCGCGGGTTCGCGGGTGTCGATGTCATCGACCGAGAACCGGTGCTCGGCGTCGAAGTCCCGGTATCGGGAGGAGAGCCGCCAGCCGCTGTCCGGGATGACACCGATGCCGCGCCAGGCCCGGTCGGTGCCCTCGAAGACGTCCGCCAGCATGGCCTGGGCCGCGGGATTTCCCTCGGGCCGGACCGCGCGCGGATAGGCGTTGTCGACCGTGTGTTCGCCCCGCTCCAGTTGCAGCACGGTCCGGCGCACGCCTTCCAGAATGTCCAGCGGTTCGAAGCCGGTGACCACGATCGGAACGCGATAGCGGTCCGCGAGTTCGGGGTACTCGCCGATGCCCATCACGCTGCAGACATGTCCGGCGGCGAGGAATCCCTGGACCCGGCAGTTCGGAGACTCCATGATCGCCTCGATCGCCGGCGGGACACGCACGTGGGACACCAGGAGACTGAAGTTCCTGATGCCCAGCTTGCGTGCCTGATGGACCGTCATGGCATTGGGCGGGGCGGTCGTTTCGAAGCCGATGCCGAAGAACACCACTTCCCGGTCGGGGTTCTGCCGGGCGATGTGCAGAGCGTCCAGCGGCGAGTACACGACGCGCACGTCGCCGCCCTCACCGCGCACCTGGAAGAGGTCACGGCCGGTGCCCGGCACCCGGAGCATGTCACCGAAGGAGCAGAAGATCACTCCCGGCCGGGAGGCGATCTCGAGGGCTTTGTCGATGACCTCGAGCGGGGTGACACACACGGGACACCCCGGACCGTGGATCAACTCCACCTGGTCCGGAAGGAGTTGATCGATCCCGTGCCGGATGATCGTGTGCGTCTGTCCGCCGCACACCTCCATGAGGGCCCATGGCCTGGTCACCACGGAGTGGATGTCGTCGAGCAGACGCCGCGCCAGGTCCGGGTCCTGGAACTCGTCGAGGTACTTCACTGCTGGGCCTCCTGCGGAACGTCCTTGTCGTCGGCCCACCGAGGTCCGCTTGCTTCGGCCGCAAGCTCCCACGGGTCGCCGAACTCCTCCTGGAGCATGCCGAGACTCTCGAAGAGCTCCAGCGTCTGCCTGGCCGATTCCTCGTCCAGTTTCTGGAGCGCGAATCCCACATGGACGATGGCGTATTCGCCCACCTGGAGGTCCGGCAGGTACTCCAGGCACACCTCCTTGACCACGCCGCCGAAGTCGACGGTGGCCATGCGGGTGCCGTCTCGATCCTCGATTTCCGTCACTCTCCCGGGTACCGCCAGGCACATGGGGGGCTCTCCTCACTGTGGTGGGGTCCGATCCGGCTTGCCGACTGCGCGTCATCCGGCGGTTGCACGCCCCGCGATCATCAACTGACCGAGGGCCAGCCCTCCGTCGTTCGGCGGGACTTCGCCGGCGCGCAGCACTGTGAATCCGTCCTCCCCGAGCCCCCGGGCGCAGGCCGAGGAGAGCAGGAGGTTGGCGAACACGCCGCCGGTCAGGACGACGGTGGTCGTGCCATGCTGTTCGCGCGCCACCGCACACATCCGCCGCACGAGATCTGCGACTGCGCCGTGGAAGCGGGCCGCGATGACCTCCGGCTCCGTGCCTGCGCGAACGTCCTCGACCACGGCTCGCACCACAGGTCCGGGATCTGCAGTCATCGGCTCCGACGTTTTTGGACTCAGCGCGAATCGGTAGCCGGCGTCATCTCCGTCCACGGCCGCCCGCAGTGCGGCCGCCTCCAGCTCGATGGCGGCCTGTGCCTCGTATCCCACCAGGTGGCACACGCCTGCCAGGGAAGAGACGGCGTCGAAGAGCCGGCCCATGCTCGATGTCGGCACACAGTTCAGACTCCGTCCCAGCTGCCGTGCCAGTACCAGCCGTTCGTCATGCGGGCAGGCGATCACACTGGGCAGGTCGTCCGTCCATGCGATGCCCGCTTCCCGCAGATGCGCGAGTGCCATCCGGTACGGGCGGCTCACGGCGGCGTCGCCGCCCGGCAGGGGGACGTACGCCAGATGCCCAAGACGCCGGGACGTGTCGTATTCCGCGAGCAGGATCTCGCCGCCCCACACCGCCCCGTCGTCGCCGTATCCCGTGCCGTCGAATGCGATGCCGATGACAGGCCCGGTGCCGTCGAGGCCGTGCTCGGCCATGACCGCGGCGACATGAGCGTGATGGTGCTGCACGCGTACGACCCGGCGGGTGTTCGCGTGCCGTTCGGCCCACTGCCCGGATCGGTAGCCGGGGTGCCGGTCCGCCGCCAGCAGTCCGGGCTCCACTCCTGTGATCGTCTCCAACTGCCGTTCTGCGCGCGCGAAGGCGTGCTGGGTCTGGAGGTCGTCCATGTCTCCGATGTGCGCGGACAGCCAGGCCCTCCTGCCTTCGCCGAGGCAGAAGGTGTTCTTGAGGTCTCCCCCCACGGCGAGCGAGGGCCTGACGGGCACCGGCAGGGTGACCGGGAGCGGTGCATAGCCACGAGCGCGGCGTACCGTCATCCGTTCCCCGTCGCACACGCGCACCACGGAGTCGTCGCAGGGCACGTGGATGGGGCGGTCGTGGGTGAGCCAGGCGTCGGCCAGGGGCGCCAGCCGCTCCAATGCCTCGGCGTCGTCGGTGACGATGGGCTCACCGGCCACGTTGCCGCTGGTCATCACCAGCACTCGCGGACCGTCCGGGTCCCCGGGCAGGCCGAGCAGCAGGTGGTGCACGGGCGTGTACGGAAGCATGACCCCCAGATCGGGACTGCCCGGCGCCACCGCGTCCGAGAGTCGAGACTCCCCTGACGGAACATCAATGCGCTGTCTCAGCAGGACAATCGGCCGGACAGCACCGGTGAGAAGGGTCCGCTCGGCGGGGCTGATGTGCACCAGGTGCCCGATGTCGTCGAGGCTCTTCACCATCACCGCGAACGGCTTGTCGCCCCGTCCCTTGCGGCTGCGGAGCGCGGACACGGCCTGGGAGTTCTCGGCGTCGCAAGCGAGGTGGTAGCCGCCGATGCCCTTGATGGCGAGGATCGCGCCGGCGGCCAGGAGGGCGCGTGCCTCGTGGATCGGGTCGACGTCGGTATCGGGTCGGGGCGACGCGTACACAAGGCTCAGGCGCGGGCCGCAGGAACGGCAGGAGACGGGCTGGGCGTGGAATCGGCGGTCTGCCGGGTCCGTGTACTCGCGTGTGCAGTCGGCACACATCGGGAAGCCGGCCATGGTGGTGTGCGGACGGTCGTAAGGGAGTCCGGTGACGATCGTGAAGCGCGGCCCGCAGTGGGTGCACGTGATGAACGGGTGACGGTGCCGACGGTCGCCGGGGTCGGCCATTTCGGCGAGGCACGCGGCACAGGTGGCCGTGTCCGGGGAGACGAGTGTGCGTGATGGCCCTCGCGACCGCGAGGCGACGATGGCGAATCCGCTGCCGCCCGTGAGGGGGACCTGCTCGTGTTCCACGGACTCCACCAGGGCCAGTGGCGGGGCCTGTTGAGCGATCCGGTCGCAGAACCGGGCAACGGCGGAGTGATCGCCCTCGACCTCGGCGACGACACCGTCCTCGGTGTTCGTCACATGCCCTGCCAGCTCCAGCGACGTGGCCAGGGTGTACAGGAACGGACGGAACCCCACACCCTGTACGACACCTCGTACGGTGACGCGACGGCGCTGAACCGCCTGGGCGGCGGCCGGGCCGGGCTGAAGTGTGCTCACGGCAGGGGCCGCGTCATGACGACTTCGTCCACGTGATCGTGGTGATGGTGCTCGTGCGGCTGTGCGGCCATGACCGGTTCGTGGACGGCCCCGCCGTCCGCAACCGCGAGGGCACGGTCGAGCAACTCCCCCACGCCGCTGCCCCGTCGGGCCGAGGTCAGGACCACCTCCACTCCGGGATTGACCTGCTCGACGTGCGCGCGGAAGGCCTCCTCGTCGAACTCGACGGCCTCGGCGATGTCGGCCTTGGTGACCACGACCAGCTGCGCGAGGCCGAAGGCAGTGGGGTACTTCAGAGGCTTGTCCTCGCCTTCGGTGACTGACGCGAGGACGACCCGAAGCCCCTCTCCGAGGTCGTAGGAGGCCGGACAGACCAGGTTCCCGACGTTCTCCACGAACAGCAGGCGAGTGGCTTCCGGCAGCCAGCCTTCCAGGTGCCGCCCGAGCATCGAGGCTTCGAGGTGGCACAGCCCGTCGGTGAGCACCTGCTTGACCGGCACGCCGGACCGGGCCAGTCGTCTGGCGTCGTTCTCGGTGGCGAGGTCGGCGGTCAGCGCGGCGGACGCGATTCCGCGCTCACGCGCGCGCAGGAGTTCGCGTTCCAGCAGGGCCGTCTTCCCGCTTCCGGGGCTCGACAGCAGATTGACCATCGTGGTGCCGCGGCCCGCGAGTTCGGCGCGCAGAGCGTGGGCGGTCGCGTCGTTCTTGGCGAGCACCGCCTGGTGCAGGTCCACGGTTCGGCACATGACTCAGCGCTCCTCGGAGATCGGTTCGCGGGTTCGTTGGCGGGCGGTCGGCTCTTCCTCCCAGCGCACGCTGACAATCTGCAGCTCTCGGCCCGCCAGCAGTTCGGGCGTCGGCTCACCGCAGCGCGGACAGCACAGTCGCGGCGGCATGCCCACCGCCCATTCGTCGGCACAAGGTGAGCAGCGTGCCCGGCCGGGCACGGACTCGGTGACCAGCTCAGCTCCCTCGAGGAGGGTTTCGGCGCAGGCGAGTTCGAAGCAGAAGGACAGCGCGTCCGGGACAACGCCGGCGAGCTCGCCGACCTGCAGTCGCACCGAACTGACCGCGGTGACCGTGCCGTTCAGTTCCGCCGCCTCTTGCACCTGGCCGACGACAGCCATGGCGATGGACATCTCGTGCATCGGTCTCCGTCCTGGCAGGGGCCGATCGTGGGGCGGCCAGTGCGCTCGGCTCCATTACAGTGGGCCCGCTGCCGAGCGCCCCCGGGGCTCGCCGACTCCCCTGCACGGGTGCACCGTTCGGCGCAAGCAGGCCGTTACATGTTTCTCATGCGCAGGTAGCGCTGGACGTCGGGCGCGAACTGCCGTGCCAGCGCGGCGAGCGCGAGGACGGCGATGACCCCGATCACGGACTTCTTCATGAACATCTCCTCACTTACGGGCCTCATGGACAGCGGCCCCGACCACAGGCTCCTCGCCCTCACCCACGATCGTCTGGATCAGACGCACGGCTTCCGGAACCGCGGCGGCCACCGGAGCACTCAGACCGATGCCTTCCTCCAGCCAGGCGGGCTCGCAGCCGACCACAACGATGCGGCCGGGAGGTGTCCCGCCGGTCCCGGAGCAGAGGGTCTCCAGCAGGGCCAGGACCGCGTCCGGTGACATGTGGTGGCCGTCGAGCACGGGTCCTTGCGGCGCGATGTCACCAGGCGAGTCGACTTCGATGCGGTAGAGCGTTCCAGGGTCACCGCCGCGGGCGGTGGCGTCGACGAGCACGAAGGTGTCGTATCCGTCGAGCAGTTGGTACGCGAGGTGCACGCCCCGTACACCGACGTCCATGACCTCAACGTGCCCGGGAAGAGGGTGTGTTGCGAGTACGCGCACGGTCTCGACGCCGAATCCGTCGTCGCCGAGAAAGATGTTCCCCACGCCGGCGACGAGCGTTCGTGCGCCGGTCTTGTAGTCCCCGGTCACTCGTCCTCCAGTAGGGCGATTTCGTCGGGCTGGAAGTACAGAAAGCGGCCCTGCTCCCGGCGGATGTCGGCGCCGGGGTCGCCTTCGACGGTCACCGCCAGATGCACGCCCCCGTCGACGTCGTGCAACACGGCCTCGACCAGCGCGGCGCGTCCGTGCAGGAACAGGTCCTGGGCGTCGGTGCGGCGCCGTCCCGGGCGCAGGATCACCCGGCTTCCGGCACTCACCGGCCGGCCGTCGACCGAGATCTCGTCGCGGGCCGGGTCCAGGCCGGCGTCGCCCTCCGGATTCCACCAGGGGGTCTCGGGCATGACGACATGCGGCTGACCCGGCTCGGCGAGAAGGTCCGCTTCGATCTCGTCGCCGGGCTCTTTCGAGGCGGAGCCTGTCACTTCCCGCAGTGAGCGAACCGCGCCGTGCAGGCGTTCCAGCACCTCGGGCGGCATGGATTCGGCCAGGTCGATCACGGCGGCGGCCTTCGCGTCCGTACCGCGGGCCTCACGCTTCTCCTGATCCGTGAGGGCCGCGGTCCGCAGGGCCAGGATCTCGTCGATCTCGGTGGCGTCGTACAGCGCTCCGGGACTTTCGGGGGCTACGGCCGGATGGTCCTCCAGGATGATCGGCGAGGAGAGCATCAGGTCCGCTTGGCCCGGCTCGCCGGCGAGGACCGGCCAGGTGTGCAGGTTGCGGCACGAGGCGACAGCGTCTTTGGCCCATTCCGGAGGATCGGTCATGGAGAGAAACGAGCCTGCGCCGAGACACAGCAACAGGTGCGCGGCGACGAGCGAGTGCGGGAGCGCGGCGTCACGGCCGGCTCCCTCGTCGTCCGGGGACCAGGTGCTGGTGTTCTCCACCACGGCGGTCAGCCGGGAGACCCGGTAGGGGCCGTCGACTTCGCACGTGGACAGACGTACGACTCCGCTGACCTCTTCGCACCGGCGGACCAGTCGTCCCATCAGCCGGCCCTCGGCGTCATGTACGAGTTCGGTCTCCTCGCGCGCGGGGCGGCTGAAGGGGACGGTGATTCCGTCTCCGGCGAGCTCGGCCACGGTGACGGTCACTTCGACGCGTTCCTCCGCGCCCTCGTCCCATGGAACCAGCACCCGGTCCGGGAGCGACAGTTCGGACGTGTCCTCGAACGAGCCGTCCTGGCAGGCCCGTTGCACCGTGCGGCGCTGCGCATGCAAGAAGCGCACCTCGGCCGACAGGGTGGCGCCCGTCCTGGGCTCCATCAGACACTCGGTGTGCTGGAAGTCGTGCTCGTCGCAGTCCGCACCCCAGGCGGGCGGGACCAGCACTCCGAACTGCCAGCGCAGCCGGTTCTTGGCCGCCGACGCCCGATACGGATAGAGCACGTAGCCCTCGAACAGCACCGCGTCGGCCACCGCGCGGGCGGCGGCGAACCGTGACTCCGTCTCCTGGCTGAACACGGCTGTCGTCACGGCGCCGGCCTCTCGGTGGTCTGGGACAGAGCGTCCGCGTCAGAGGATTCAAGGAGGGTGCGCACCGTCGCTTCCCAGGAGGACAGTGCCCGCCGCGAACGGAACGCCAGCAGGTCGTCCATGGTGTCGCGGGGCAGCCTTACCCAGCCGGTGCCCGGGAAGTGCTGGTCGATCATCTCCTGCCACACCTTGACCGGCATGAGGTACGCGGCCTCGCGGTCCCAGGGCACGGGCTCGACGTGGAACCCTCCGGCCCCGGTGAACGCGGTCCCGGAAAAGAGCATGAGGAGCGGCACGTCGCCACTCGACAGAGCGTGGAAGTAGCGGGTGGAGGCGACGTCCATGTCGTACGTGCAGGGCACGACCAGGTCGACTTCCGTCTGCCCGGTGAAACCGGGGACCATGAGGGAGATCTGTGCGAACTGCAGCGGCTGGAGGGTGCTGCCCCAGCGGGCCCGGCGGCCGAAGAGGTCATGCAGTCCTTCGGCCTCGTCGGCGTCGTAGCCGCGCCTGGCCGGTTCGATGCGCAGCTGGCAGCGCAGGGCGAGCGCGTGCACGCGCGCCTGCTCGGACGCGTCGATGCGCAGCCGGAAGACCAGGGTGGGGCCGGCCGCGTACTGGTCCGCGCGCACGCCGACGCAGGAGAACGAGAACTCCGTCATCGACGGTGCGCCTCCTCCGGTGTCCCGGCCCGCTGCGCGATGTGATCGAAGAACGCGGTCAGATCGGCACGGGCCTGTGCCCCGCCGTCGAAGCCCTGCCACAACATGCGCATCCGTCCCACGAGTTCGTAGCAGATGTCGACCGGCACGAGATAGCACTCGGTCCTCTCCTCCACCCGTCGCAGGAGCAACGCCTCCACGTCGGGTTCGAGCAATGCAGCCAGACGGCTCTTGCCGAGTGCGGTCTGCCAGGTGGACGGGTCGAGTTCGCTCTCGGTGGCGCCCGCCGGGCTGGGGTAGAGCGCGACCAGTCTGTCGAGCGAGGCATTGCGGAAGAAGAACGCGACACTGACCGGGATCTGCAGGAGCTCCCAGGCGCCGGGGTCGAGTTGGTGGTCCGGGTCTGCCAGGTAGCGGTCGGGGACGGTGCGGAACCTGCCGCCGCCCGCGCCGCTCTGCTCGAAGAGCGTGGCGCACGGCGTGCAGGCGCAGGCCAGGGCGCGGTTCTCGGTGTCGACCATGTGCCGGTGGTTGCCCTCGTCGATCGGCGCTCCGCACAGTTCGCACGTCTCGGGCCGAGACGTGCGCGGCGTCACGAACCGCCGCAGCCCGGATGCAGGCGGACGAGTCCGCTTGTGCGGCGTGCTCATGGTGTCTTCGGCGAGGCGGGCGCGCTGCCGGCAGCAGTTGAGGGCCGCCGCGAGATCTGCAGCAGAGTGGGTTCCTGCGAGGATTGCGCCCCCTGAATCTCGACCGTCGTCACTTCCGGCGCGAAACAGGCGAGGGCGTCCTCCACCGCCTGACGGCCGGCCGCCGCGGTGCTCGCGCAGCCGCAGCCCGAGCTCTCCGCGGAGCGCAGGTGCAACGTGCCGGTGGCGTCGTCGAAGCTCACCAGCTCGACGGGATAGCCGCGCACGCGGCCCAGGGCACGGGAGATGCGCGTGGCGGTGTCCTCGGGGTGCAGGTCGTGCAGGACGAGCAGGCTGGTGACCAGTTCGTCGTCGAGCAGTGCGGCGAGCGGTTCGCCCCTGGACTCGGGCGCGTCGAGCAGCGTGACCACGCGGGCCAGGCCGGTGCCGTAGAAGTCCATCAGTGCGCGCACCAGTTCCTCGGCCGCACGGGCGGCTTCGGAGTCGCCGTCGGAGGCCAGGTGGTCGATGATTTCCTCGACCCGCCGGCCGGCCTCCTCCGCGTTCACCGCCGTCTTGCCCGACGGCCGGGCCGTGGTGGTGGACCCGCTCATCCGGCCAGCCCGCTCAGTCCGGTGGGCACGTGCATCTTCTGCACGGTCTTGCCGCCTCCTACGTACATGTGGACGCCGCAGGGCAGACAGGGGTCGAAGCTGCGCACGGTCCGCATGATGTCGATGCCCTTGAAGTTCTCCGGGGTGTTCTCCTCGAAGATCGGCGTGTTCTGCACGGCGTCCTCGTACGGGCCGGGCGTCCCGTAGGTGTCCCGCACGCTGGCGTTCCACGGAGTCGGCGGATAGGGATGGTAGTTGGCGATCTTGCCGTCGCGGATCACCATGTGGTGGGACAGGACTCCGCGTACCGCCTCGGTGAAGCCGACGCCCAGGCCCTCGTCCGGCACCTCGAATTTCTCCCAGGTCTGGGTGCGTCCGGCGCGGACTTCCGCCAGGCCCTTCTCGGCGCAGTGCAGGGCGATGGCGGCGGCGTAGGCCTGGAAGTAGGTGCGGGCCCTGTTCCGCTCCAGCGCGTTGCTCCACTTCGGGATCTTCCACTCGAAGCGGGTCTCGGGCTTGGTCATCGTGCGGGGCAGGGTGATGACGACGCTGTTGCCCGTGGCCTTGACGTAGCCGATGTCGACGAGTCCGGACAGTGCGGTCGACCACAGGCGGGCGATGGGGCCCCCGCCGGTGTCGAGCGCCAGGTGGTTCTTGCCGTCGAACCAGCGAGGGGACATCACCCAGCTGTAGTTGCCCTCGAAGTCGCGCTTCTGGGGGGCGGGGATCGTGTGCTGGTTCCAGGGGTGGCGCGGGTCGACCGGATTGCCGAGCGGGTCGTGGGTGACGAACTGTTCCTGGCCCTGCCAGTCCTCGTAGTACGAGCTGCCGAGCAGGATCCGGATGCCGAGGTTGATCTCGGTGAGGTCGTTCGTGACGAGTTTGCCGTCCACAATGATGCCCGGGGTGACGAACATCTTCCGTCCCCAGTTGCTCATGTTGGCGTACGTGAAGTCGCAGTACTCGGGGTCGTTGAGCGCGCCCCAGCAGCCGAGCAGCACGCGGCGGCGTCCGACTTCCTCGTACCCGGGCAGGGCCTCGTAGAAGAAGTCGAACAGGTCGTCGTGCAGGGGGACGACGCGCTTCATGAACTCCACGTACCGCATGAGGCGGCTCATGTAGTCGGTGAAGAGCTGGACCGACGCGATCGTGCCCACGCCGCCCGGGTAGAGCGTGGAGGGGTGCACATGGCGGCCCTCCATCAGGCAGAACATCTCCCGCGTGTAGCGGCTGACCTGGAGGGCCTCGCGGTAGAACTCGCCCTCGAGCGGGTTGAGCGAGCGCATGATGTCGGCGATCGTGCGGTAGCCGTGCTCTGCGGCGTGCGGTGCCTCGGTGCGCTCGGCGAGTTCCAGCACGCCGGGGTTGGTCTCGCGGACCATCTTCTCGCAGTAGTCGACCCCGACCAGGTTCTCCTGGAAGATGTTGTGGTCGAACATGTACTCAGCGGACTCGCCGAGGTTGATGATCCACTCGGCCAGGTGCGGCGGTTTCACTCCGTACGCCATGTTCTGCGCGTACACGGAGCAGGTGGCGTGGTTGTCGCCGCAGATGCCGCAGATTCGGCTGGTGATGAAGTGCGCGTCGCGGGGGTCCTTTCCCCGCATGAAGACGCTGTAGCCGCGGAAGACCGACGACGTGCTGTAGCACTCCGCCACCCGCTTCTGCTTGAAGTCGATCTTGGTGTGGATGCCGAGGCTTCCCACGATCCGGGTGATCGGATCCCAGGACATCTCCACGAGGCCGTTGCTGTCGGTCTTCGTCTTTGGTGCCATCTTCTGTGCAGCGCCCTTCATCAAGTCTTCGTACGGGAGGTCGAATCACCTGGGACGGCCACCCCGAGGGCGCCGTGCGGGACACTCCTTCACCACGGCGGCCGGTATCCGGTCGTCAACTCCTTGCCGCGGTGGCGCCACCTGGGCTCCTTGTCCACGGTCCTGGCCGTGATGGAGCGGAGCTTTCGGATCGCCGACCCGTACGCGCCGCTCGTCCCGCTGGACAGCTTGCTGCCGGGCGGCTCGTCCATGAACGGCATGAACTTGTCGGGGAAGCCGGGCATGGTGCAGGCGATGCAGATGCCACCGACATTCGGACAGCCGCCGATGCCGTTCATCCAGCCGCGCTTGGGCACGTTGCACTTGACGACGGGACCCCAGCAGCCCAGTTTGACCAGGCACTTGGGCGAGTCGTAGGTGGCGGCGAACTGGCCCTGCTCGTAGTAGCCGGCCCGGTCGCAGCCCTCGTGGACGGTGGCCCCGAACAGCCAGGTCGGACGCAGCTTGTCGTCCAGCGGAATCATCGGGGCCGACCCTGCCGCCTGGTAGAGCAGATAGGTCAGAGTCTCGGAGAAGTTGTCCGGCTGGATGGGGCATCCCGGTACGCACACGATCGGGATGCCTGCCTGGGACTTCCAGTCCCAGCCGAGATAGTCGGGCACTCCCATGGCACCGGTCGGGTTTCCCGCCATCGCGTGGATGCCGCCGTAGGTGGCACAGGTCCCGATGGCCACGACGGCCAGCGCTTTGGGCGCGAGCCGGTCGATCCACTCGCTCGTCGTGATCGGCTGCCCCGTCTCCGGATCGTCACCGAACCCGCACCAGTAACCCTCCGGCTTGATGGCCTCGTTGGGGATCGATCCCTCGACGACCAGCACGAAGGGGTCGATCTCGCCGCGCTCCCCCTTGAAGAACCACTCGATGAAGGTGTCCGCGCCGCCTACTGGCCCGCATTCGAAGTCGATCAGCGGCCAGTGGACGGCGATCTTCGGCAGGCCGGGCAGCACGCCGAGCACGATCTCCTCGATGCTCGGCTGCATGGCCGCTGTCAGGGCCACGGAGTCGCCGTCGCAGCTCAGTCCCGCGTTGATCCAGAGGATGTGAATCGTCGGGGATTCTTCCTCCGTCGGCAGACCGGGCACGTCGGAGTCGGCCACGGTCGGCGTTGCTGCATCCATAGGGATGACTCCTAAGGGGGAGGAGTACAACAAAAGGGCATATATCGCCCCTCGTATTCCTTGATAGCAGGCACCCGGTCAGTGCGCGACGTGGCCGTGCGCGTGCGCGCGCAGACCACCCGGACAGGTCACCGACCCGCCGCACCGGCGCGGATCAGGTGGGACGGCGCCTCGGTGGAGGGCTGCTTACGAACGAATGCACGCCGCAACGCGTGGTAGGGGGCATGGGGATCCGAGAAGGTGCGGAGCATGCTGGAGAGCTCCGCTTCCCGGTAGCGGGACAGCGGCTTGACCGATTCGTCCCGCTCCCGTGTCTGCTTCTTCGCCGCGATGCGCTCCTGCATCCCGGAGGAATGGGCGAGCCGGACGGCCAAACGGGTCACCTCGCCGGAAAAGTCCTGGGGGCAGCACTCGACGAGGCGGTCCACCAGACCCGGCCGCAGCCCCGCCGACGCGCTCACCGGCAGCGCCTCCCGCATCAGTCGGTCGGCCACGTCAGCGCCTACGCGGCGCGGCAGCGTGTAGGTCCAGTACTCGGACCCGTACAGCCCCATCAGACGGTAGTGCGGGTTGAGCACCACGCCCGCACGGCACCACACTTCGTCCGCGGCGAGGGCCAGCATGGCCCCGCCCGCGGCCGCGTTGCCGCCCAGGGCGCTGACAACCAGCCGGTCAGTGGTGGTCAGGACGGCCTCGACCAGGTCGTTCATCGCGTTGATGTTGGCCCAGGACTCGGCGCCCGGATCATCGGACGCCTCAATCACGTTCAGGTGGATCCCGTTGGAGAAGAAGTCCCGGGTGCCACCGAGGACGAGCACGGCAGTGGGTCGCGAGCAGGCGGCCCAGTAGGCGTCGAGCAGGCGCCGGCAGTGCGACGTGCTCATGGCGCCGCCCGGGAAGGAGAAGGACAGGAACCCGACCGCCCCCTCCTCGCGATAGCTGATGTCGGACCACGTACGCCGGCCATGGTCCGCGTCGGGCGCGAAGACGCTCTCCGGAAGCTCGGGGAGCCGTTCGGCGAGGGCCTGAACGGCCGGCAGCTTGAACGGCCTGGGCTCCCCCGGCCTGCGGCGGGGCCTCAGTTCGGGAATCCATACGGCGCCGTCCACGGTCGCCCGGCAGATCGCCCCGGCCCTGGTGGCGAGCAACTCCCCTGGGCGCCCCTTCAGTTCGTCCTCCGGGTGGCCCCCGTGCAAATGCCACTCGCTGCCCAGGAGTTCGTCCAGCACGCCCGGGGACGAGTCGGCAGCGCGCAGCTTGCGCACCACGGTCTCGGTGCTGTCCCGCGCCCAGCGGATGCGCCGCAGGCTCTGGGGGTAGGAGGGGCGGGTCCCTGCCGCCGCCCTGTTCCTCACCTGAGCCTGGGGCAGGGGCGAGTAAGTGCCCGAGGCGAATCGGTCGACGGCCAGGAGCACCGCGTCCGTCGCGGCGTCCGACACCTCGTTCCGGTACAGGTCGCTCTTGCCGACCGGAGACACCAGGAAGCCGGCCCATGCCCACACGTCGCCGGCGTCCATCTCGCCATTGGCCTGGAGCACGGTGACCCCCCAGCGGTCCACGCCCGCGCTGATCGCCCAGTCGAGCGAGGAGGGGCCCCGGTCACCGACGGGGCCGGGGTGAACGATGAGGCAGGTGTGCTCCCGCCACACATCCTCGGGGATGGCCCTCTTCAGCATGGGCGCGATGACCAGCTCCGGCTTACAGGCGCCGAGTGCGGCGCGCAGCGCATCGTCTGTGGATGCGAGATGCACGTCCAGACTGTGGCCTCGGTCCCGCAATTCGGCGTGGACGCGCTGAGTGAGACTGTTGAACGCGCTCGCCACCAGCAGAATGTGCACGGCAACCTCCCGTAGCCCCGCGGCTGCAAGACCGGAGCGGGGGTCCGGTCGCCCGACAGCCTCGGACACGGGGCAGGAGGCACACCGGAGGCGGGCCGCACCGTCACTCCAAAGCGCCGAGATTGACGACCACTCGGCGCACGTGCGAGTCGTCGACAGCGACGTCAGGACAGGTCCCTCGCCAGACGACATCGCACGCCGGCAGCGCCGGACCATCGGACGGCAAACCCATCAGAGTCTGTAGCGGTCGGAGTGCCTGCCGGGGTCAGCGTGCTGGGTTGCCGAACTCGACCTCAACCGTGGACGCGCCGCGCAGCTGGGCAACGCATTCGGCCTCATCGCCCAGTTGTCCGCGGAGCCTGGCGCTCGATGGCTGAAACGTCTCGACCGACAGTGCGAGCTTGCGACCGCTCTTGCGGGGCCGCCAGATTCCGGCGATTCTTCCGTCGGCCAGTACCGCGCCGGGCGCGCCGACGGTCTTCCATACGTCCCGCTGGTGTTTCTGGTCGACGATGGTGTCCCGGTCACGTAGTTGGGTGTACGGGTCGCTCGGTGGCAGCAGCCGCACCCCGCGCGCCTCCGTCCGCGGCGACCGCAGGGTGTCCAGGTCCTCGGCGAGAATCCACGCCCGGCCGCCGTTGAATTCGACCGGGGTGAGTTCGTCCTCCAGTGTGGTCCACCACAGGTCTGCGTCGCCGGCCTGGACACCGAGCCAGGCGGCGAAATCCTTGCGGGTGGACGGGCCGTAGCACTGCAGGTAGCGACGCAGCAGTGCGGCGCGGGCTTGCTCGGGGCCGACCTGCCGCAGCGGTTCGCCCAGCCATTCCCGTACCAGGACGAACGGCGCCTTGTTCCCGCTGCGGGGTGCGAAGCAGACGATGCCGCGAAGCGTCAGCATCCGGATGCTGAAGTGCACGACCGCCTCGCCGAGCGGGAGATTCCGACCGTAAGGGCCTTCCGCCTGCCAGATCTTGCGCCGGGCGGCCGGCAGTCTTCCCACGATGCGTTCTGCCAGCTCTCGACCGAGTTCGTTGATCGCCAACTGCCGCCCGGACAGCACGGGCCCGATCTCGTCGGCGGTGAGATCGACAGCCTCGTCCACACCCATCCCGAGCGTGCGCAACCCACCCTCGACGCCGCTGATCAAATGCAGTCGCGCCGTCTCGGTGGCCGGCAGGACGCCGGTGGTGAAAACCGGTGCGTCGACGGTCGGGAAGAAGAACGGGGACCCCCGCATGCACCAGGTCTGCAGCAGGCTCTTCTCCTCGCCCACGAGGTGGTCGACGCGGCCCTGCGTCACGTCCTCGACGCGGGCATGCAGGGCGAGCAGCGCCGAACCCGGCGGAGTGTTCTGGATTCCGCACGCCCCTGCCACCTCGTGCAGGCCATCGGCCGGTTGCCGCATCGCGAGGTGGTGCGCGTGCAGCCGAAACGCGATGACGGCGCCGGCTTGCACCTTGGCGGCGGTGCCGCCGGCGCACTTACGAGATGTCAGGACCCGCCTCCCGCAATTCCAGTGGTACGCGATCGCCGTCGCCCACGACCCCTCACATCAACGGCCGCCACACCAACGTCCCGATTCAACGGCTCAACAGGAGCCGATCTTAGGCAGGCTCGGTGTTGTCCGAGGCGCGGCAGAGATCACGGAGTGTCGCACGAGGCGCTGCCGGCACATGTGCGGAACGTCGTAGTGACGGCCGCGCGGCCCGGCGCGCATGTCTCCGGGCCTCGTCGGCACGTCACGACAGGGGAAGCCGCATGAGCGTCAGGTCCAGCCACCGGCCGAACTTCGTTCCGACCTCGCGCACCGTGCCGGCATGCTGGAAACCGAAGCCTTCATGCAGCCGGATGGAGGCCGTGTTGCCGGCTTCGATCCCCGCGATCATCACGTGGTGGCCGGCCTTGCGCGCGCCGGAGATGAGAACGGTCAGCAGCCCGGAGCCGATGCCGAGTCCCTGGAGTCCCTCGCGGACGTAGACGGAATTCTCCACCGTGTGACAGAAGCCGTCGAAGTCCTTCCAGGGGCCGTAGACCGCGAACCCGGCGACCTCGCCCTCGACCTCGGCGACGAATGCCGAGCCACGGTTCAGGTGCGTGGTGAGCCAGGCCGCCGCTTCGGCGGAGGTCTGGGTGCGGGTCGTCCAGAGAGCCGTGGAGTGCTCGATCGCGTGATTGCGGATGCCTCGCACAGCCTCGGCGTCGCCGGGGTGTGCCGTGCGGACGCTGACCGCAACCCCCGACTTCTCGTATATTAGATTCATGTCCAACATGGTAGACCCACTGGTGGCGCAGATCGCGGCTCGCATTCGCGTCGAGCGAGAGCGGCGCCGGTGGACGCTGGCGCAGCTCGCCGACGCGTCCGGGGTGTCCCGCGCCATGATCCACCGGATCGAGCGCGGTGAAAGCAGCCCCACCGCCGCGATCCTGGGCAAACTGTCCGCCGCCTTCCAGCTCAGCGTCTCCTCCTTGTTCGCCCTCGCGGAGGGCGCGGCCGAAGCGCCGGCCGACGACGCGGTTCCCGACGGCGAGAGCGGTTCCGCGGGGGTGCGCCGCCAGGGCGAGGCAGTGGAGTGGACCGATCCCGCCACCGGGTACCGCCGCCGCCAGATCACCGGCCTGAAATTCCCCACTGAGGTCGCCGAGATCCGCCTGCCCGCCGGTGCCCGCGTGCCGTATCCCGCCGCCGCCTTCGCGTTCCTGCGACAGGTGGTCTGGGTGCTCGACGGGCATCTGACCTTCCACGAGGGCGATGCGGTGCATGAACTCGACGCGGGGGACACGATCGAACTGGGCGAACCCTCCCCGCGCGTCTTCGCCAACACCAGCACGGCCGAATGCCGCTACGCCGTCATTCTGGCCCGGGGGACGAGGCCGTGAGCCCAGCCCCGAGCTGACTTGCGCGTTGCGTCACGTCCACCGGCTCATTCGGAGCCACACGAGCCAGGCCCCCGGCCTCGGCCCCGGCCCATGCCCCGGGGAGGTCGGAGCACAGAGGCAGAGCGAGAGCCGGGGGCCGGGCCAGGGTCCCGTGTCAGCGCCCCGCGCGCGCCGTGTGGGCGAGGTCCATGTCCGTCGTCTCCGGGGCCAGGAAGTGGGAGACCAGACCGCCGAGCGCGAGCACCGCCGCGCCGACCAGCAGGACGAATCGCGGGCCCACGTGTTCCAGTCCCATCGGCAGCAGGAACGTACCGATCGCGGCGCCCACCCGGCTGATGGCCGCCGCGAATCCGACGCCCGTGGTGCGCAGCGCGGTGGGGAAGACCTCCAGCGGATACACCGCCGTCAGCGCGCTGGACGCCGCGTTGAGGAAGATGAAGAACAGGAAGCCGCCCACCACCACAGGTGTGACGTCCGGCCACATGGCCACGAGGGCGAGGCAGACCGCGGTGATCCAGAACGGGGGGATCAGGAGCTTGCGGCGGCCGATGCGTTCGACCACGAGGCAGCCGAGCGTCACACCGGCGACGGCGGTGAACGCGTAGACGAGGAGTGCGGCGACCGCGTTGTCGCCCATGTTCAGGGCCTCGAACACCTCGCTCCAGAAGGCGCCGATCGCGAAGTACGGCAGGACGAGCGCCGCCCAGAACGTGCCGGCGAAGACGGTCGCCCGCAGGTGCTTGCGGCTGAACAGGGCCCGGAATCCCGCCTGTTCACCGGTCTCGGCGAGTTCGGCGTCCGCGTCGAGCTCGATGCCGTACCGCTCGATGAGCGTCTGGGCCTCCTCGGTGCGCCCCTTGCTGAGGAGCCAGCGCGCCGACTCCGGCACGCCCCCGCGCAGTGCCAGACAGGCGACGGCGATGACCGCGCCGCTGGACAGGGACCAGCGCCAGCCGCCGTCCATCTCGGCGAACAGGGCGCCGACCACGGTGGCCAGGGCGTATCCCACGTACCAGCTGATCTCCAGGCTGCCGAGCAGCCGGCCGCGGCCCTTGCTGGGCGCGTACTCGGACAGCAGGGGTGCGCCCACCGCGTACTCGCCGCCGATCGCCAGGCCCATCACCAAGCGGATCAGGAAGAGTTGGGTGCCGTCCGCCACGAAGAACTGGGCCACCGAGCTGATCAGGAAGATCAGCATGTCGACCATGAAGACGGGGCGGCGGCCGAACCGGTCGGCGAGCCAGCCGAAGACCGGTCCGCCGAAGAAGATGCCGATCAGCGGTGAGGCTCCGACCAGGCCCTGGGCGACGGTGCCCAGGTGCAGGTCCGCGGTGAGCGCGGCCATCGCCATGCCGATGCCGCCGATGACGTAGCCGTCCAGGCCCTGGCCCAACTGGGTCGCGGTCTTCAGGCGGAAGTGCAGCCGGGCCCGGTCGCGGGGGCTGCCCGCCGCGGGCGAGCCGTGAGGGCGTTGGGAGACAGGCGTCATTGCCATGGGGACTCCGTAGGTAGTGAGGGCAGGGGCGAGCCGGGATTCAGGGGGTGGGCCAGTCCAGGGCGACGTACTTGGTCTCCAGGAACGCCTCGATTCCTTCGCGGCCTCCCTCGCGGCCGATGCCGGACTGCTTGACGCCGCCGAAGGGGGCGGCCGTGTCGGAGATCAGGCCGCGGTTGAGGCCGACCATGCCGGCCTCCAGGCGCTCGGCGATCCGCAGGCCGCGGGCCAGGTCACGGGTGTAGACGTACGAGGCGAGGCCGTACGCGGTGTCGTTGGCGGCGGCGAGCATCTCCTCCTCGTCGGCGAAGGTGACGAGGAGGGCGACCGGGCCGAAGACCTCGGTGTGCAGGATGTCGGCGTCGGCGGGGACGTCGGTGAGGACGGTGGCCGGGTGGTACCAGCCGCCGTCGGCGGGGACCTCGCCCTGCGCGGCGATCCGGGCGCCGCGGTTCACGGCGTCGGCGACGAGGCCGGAGATCCGTTCCACCGCCGCCGGGTTGATCACCGGGCCGAGGGTGACACCCTCGGCGAGGCCGGGCCCGGCCTTGACCTCACGCATCGCGGCGCCGAACTTCTCGGTGAACTCCGCTGCCACGTCGCAGTGCACGTAGAACCGGTTGGCGGCGATGCACACCTCTCCCCCGCCACGCATCTTGGCGTCCATCGCACCGCGTACGGCGGCGTCGATGTCGGCGTCGGCGAGGACCACGAACGGGGCGTTGCCGCCGAGTTCCATCGTCACGTTGACGACGTGGTCGGCGCACTGGCGCAGCAGGACGCGGCCGGTCGCGGTGGAGCCGGTGAAGGAGAACTTGCGAACGCGGTCGTCGTCCAGCCAGGCGGAGACGGTCTCGGGGGCGCGGTCGGTCGGAGTGACGTTGAGCAGGCCGGCCGGCAGGCCGGCCTCGGCCAGCAGCGCGGCGACGGCCAGCGCGGTCAGGGGCGTCTCGGGCGCCGGCTTGAGCACCACGGGGCAGCCGGCCGCGAGCGCCGGGGCGATCTTGCGGGTGGCCATCGCCGCGGGGAAGTTCCACGGCGTCACGAACGCGGTGACGCCGACGGGTGCCTTGAGGATCGCGTGCCGGAAGCCGCCCGCCGGCGCCTCGCCGAAGCCGGAACCGATGCGCACGGCCTCCTCGGCGAACCAGCGGAAGAACTCGGCGGCGTAGCCCACCTCGGCCTTGGCGTCGCGGTACGCCTTGCCGTTCTCCAAGGTGATGAGCCGGGCGAGGGCGTCGCTGTGCTCGTGCATCAGGCGGAAGGCGCCGGTGAGGATCTCGGAGCGGCGGCGGGCCGGGGTGCGCCGCCACTCCTCGGCCGCGGCCGACGCGGCATCGACGGCGTCCGCCGCGTCCTTCGCCGAGGCGGCGCCGACCTCACGGACGACCTCGCCGGTGGCCGGGTCGTACACCGGGTACGTACGGCCGTCGGACGCGGCGCGCCACTGCCCGCCGATCCACAAGTCTCCTTCTCCATAAGGCGACTTGACGATGCCCTCGATAGCGGTGGCGAGATCGGTTTCGACGGCGAGGTCGATGTCCATGGACTGCTCCTTGTACCGGGTCACGGGTGCTCAGGGCGCACGGAACCGGCAGGTGGAAGAAAGTGTTGCCAAGCAGACCGGCCAAGAAGGGCGTGCCGAAGGGCAGGCCCGGTGCGGGGCGGGGACGTCTCTGGGGTCTCTGTCCGTCGCGCTGGGGCCGGGATGCGAGGAATTTACGGGCCGTTAACCGCCGGGAACAAGACGTCTGTGGCGATCGAGACGTGAGTTGCGCTCAGCGCAACCGCTCCCCGTACCTCCGCCTACTGCCGCGGCTCCCAGCCGAGCTGGGCCGACACCTTCGCCGCGGCGGCCGCGGCGGCCCGTCCCGCGTGGTCGAGGCGCGCCGCGAAACGCTCGGCGGGCGCGGTGACGTTCAGGGCGGCCACGACCCGGCCGCGGAAGTCGCGCACCGGGGCGGAGACGCCGACGAGCCCGGCCTCGAACTCCTCGACCTCCCGGGCGAATCCCTCCGCCTCGGCCCGCCGGATGCGGGACCAGAGGTCGGGCACCGACACCTCTTCGGTGGTCCCGAACCGCACGTACAGCTCGTCGGGGCTGGCGCCCTCCAGAAGCACCGGCCCCGCGGAGGTGATCCAGGCGGAGCAGCCGCGGCCCTCCCATTCGCGCAGCCGGTAGGAGTGCCCGGACACCGAGAGCAGGGTGCGCACCTCCCTGTCGTGCAGCACGCACAGGTGGGTGGTCTCCTCCAGGTCCGCGGCCAGCCGGTGCATGACCGGCCCCGCCACGCGTACGACCCTGCTCTCCGAGGTCCGCGCGACCAGCGAGAACAGTCGCCAGCCGAGCCGGTACTCGAGGCTGTCGGGGTCCCGCTCGACGATGCCCTCGTCGGCGAGCGCCTTCAGCGCCCGGGACACCTGGCTCTTGTCGCGCCCCACCAGCTGGGCTATGCGTACGACGCCGAGGCCGCCCGTGCGGTGGGCCTCGGGCGAGCCGAGGGCTTCGAGGAGGTCGACGTCGCGGCGCAGGCCGTGGCCTTGGCTGCGGACGGACCGGGGGACGTTCGCTTCGTTCACGCTCGCATCGTAAAGGCGTCGCCCCGCCGGCGAAGTGCCAGGTCAGAGTGTGGTCACGCGCGGGGCCGGCGCCGGTGGGAGCGTGGGGGTTGCGCGCATCGCAACCCCGGTTTCGATTTCCGGTGCGGGCTTGCACGCCGGTCGCGCGGCGGCCTAGTTTCGCCGAGCAGCCGGCCGAAGGCGGGTACGTACCGCCGGTGCGGCTGCGTCTCGTGCCGCGAGTCGGCACACCCTTCAACTCGTCCGGCGAGCCCGCCTGTTGGGCCTTCCGCGCCCCTGGCCCGATCGCACCCTGTCCCGCCCTGATCCTCGTACGGGAGCACCACCATGTCCTTTGCCACCACCGCCCTCATCGGTGAAGCCTTCGTCGGCGACGGCGCCAACGCCGCGCACACCAACATCGTCCTCGGCCGCAAGGGCGGTCCGGTGGAGACCGCGTGGGCCACCGCCCTGGCCACGCCGAGCGCGGGGCACGTGCCGTTCATGACGGTCGTGCGCCCTTCGGTGCCGGTGAAGCCGCTGACACTGTTCGTCAACAAGGCGGCTGCCGACGGGGAGCTGCACGAGCGCGCCACCTGGGGCTCGGCCCAGGCGGGCCTCGCGCAGGGGGTCGCCGACGCCGTACTCGACGGGACCGTCCCCGCCGACGAGGCGGACGACTTGCTGATCATCGCCGCGATCTGGGTCAATCCGCGCGTCGACGACCTCGACGAGTCCTTCCGTAACCAGCGCGTCGCCGCCCACCAGGCGCTGCGCGCCGCCGTCGAGGGCCGGCCGGCAGCCGGGGACGTGATCGACGCGGTCAAGTCCGGTGTCACCAACCCGTTCTACACGCCGTCGCCGCAGCAGCTCGCGGACTCGGCACCCAAGGCCTGACCATCCGCTCAACTCCCCATCCCCGCACCAGACTTACGGCATTCCCCTTACACCCTCGTACGCCGCTGCAGTAAGGAAAGATCATGAGGATCGGATTCATCGGTCTCGGCAACATGGGCGGCCACATGGCCCGTCACCTCATCCAGGCCGGGCACCAGGTGACGGTGCACGACACCCGCCCCGAGGCCGCCGCCGAGCACGTGGCACTCGGTGCCGCGTGGGCGGAGACCGCCGCTCTGTGCGCGAGCGACGCCGAGGTCCTGGTGACGATGCTGCCCAACCCGCGCATCGTCGAGGACGTGCTGCTGCGCGGCGCGGTCGCCGAGGCGCTGCCCGCCGGGTCCCTCTGGATCGACATGTCGACGTCCACGCCGGCCGCCGCCGACCGGGTCGCCGCCGAGGTGCTCGACAAGCGCGGTGTGCGCCGGCTCGACGCACCGGTGAGCGGTATGGCGCACGGCGCCAAGGCCGGGATGCTGCAGATCTTCGTCGGTGGCTCCGACGCCGACTTCGCGGCGGCGCTGCCCGTGCTCGAGGTGATGGGTGACCCCGGCCGCATCCTCCACGTGGGGCCGCTGGGCGCCGGTTACACGGTCAAACTCATGATCAACCTGCTCTGGTTCACCCACCTCACGGCCTCCGCCGAGGTCCTGGCGATGGGCGTGAAGGCCGGCGTCGGCCTGGACACCCTGCGCAACGCGCTCCTGGCCAGCCCGGCCGCCTCGAACTTCCTCGAGAACGACATCATGTCCATCCTGACCGACGGGGACTACGACGACTCCTTCGCCATGGCACTCGCCTGCAAGGACCTCGGGCTCGCCGTGGACCTGGGCCGCGACATCGGTGTCTCCACCGAACTGTCGGCCCTGGTCGAGCAGATCTACCGCCGCTCCAAGGCCCAGCACGGCGACCTGGCGGGCGAGATGAGCCCGGTCCGTCTCTACGAGTCCCTGGCGGGCCAGGAATTCCGGCTCCCGGCGACGCAGGCACCGGAGGCGGGCACGCCGGCGGCCGTGTGACCGGAGAGGGCCGGGTGGCATGAGGTAGCGCTTGGGCCCGGTGCCAATGTGGCACGGGGCCCAGGTGGTGTGCTCCCCCGCACCTCCGTACCCGCCTCCGTATGGCTCCGTGCACGCGCGGGTGCGAACGGGCGCGGCTTCCGAGTCCTCACCGCCCGCCCCGCTGTCCACTGGGAACAGGAGGTCACTCGACAGGCACGTCCGGCCGGATGATCGTCACCGCGCACGGAGCGTGCTGCGCCACCCGCTGGCTGACCGAACCGAGCAGCGCCCGTCGGAAGCCGCCGTGGCCGCGGCCGCCCACGACCAGCATCTCGGCGCCCTCGGCGGCATCCACCAGAACGTCGGCCGCATTGCCGCGCACCAGGCGTTCGTGCACCAGGGAGCCGCCGTTCTCGCCGAGGACGGCGCGGACCTCCTGGACCAGACCCTGCTCGGCCTGCTCCAAGTCGAAGTCGGCGTCCACCGCCGGGGCCGACCACGACGCCATACCAGGTACCTCCCACGCCGACACGGCCTCTACCGTCCCGCCCACCAGGTCCGCGTACCGGACCGCCCAGCGCAGCGCGGCCTGCGACGAGGGCGAACCGTCGATGCCCACCACGATCCTCGGCAGCCTGTCCATCGCGTTCACCCTTCCGACGCCTTTACCTCCACAGTGTCCGAAACCCGTACACGCCGCCACGCGAGGCGGCCGGCAGTCGGCGACGGGCCGTAGTCGGCCTGTGCGAGCAGGGCACCTCCGGGGCCCACAGCGTGGAGCGGCCACGCCCCGTCCACCCGCCGGCCGGACCGACAGGGCCGGCCACCACGACGTACAAGGTCGAAGCTCGCGGCCTCACGCGTCCGGGACCCAGCTCCCGTGGAAGCCGAGCGGTATCCGTCCCGGCAGGTGGATGCGGGCCAGAGGGCGGGCGGTGAAGTCCTGGGCGGAGAGGATGACCAGGTCACTCGCTCCGCGGTCGGGATTGTGCACGTAGGACAGGAGGTAGCCGTCGTCCTCGTCCCGTGCTCCGCGGCGGGGTACGAACACCGGCTCTCCGGCCGCCGCGCCGTGCGGGAAGCGGTGTACCTGCCGGCTGTCTCGCAGCATGTCGTGCTTGACCAGGCAGTTGGTGAACTTGTCGTCCGGGGGCACCCCGTCGACCGTTTCGTAGGCGCGCCACATCTCCGCGGCGCTCGCCGTGTACGCGAAGCGGTGCCGCCGCGACACCAGGGACTCGTTGACGCGCGGGAACTCCTGCGGCAGGTCGTCGAGCCGGGTGCTGGTCACGCGTCCGGCCCGCAGGTCGATCGTCCAGCGGTCGAGCGCGGGTGTGCCGGTCGCTGAGGGCCCGCCGTTGCCCCGGCCCGCGGCGTAGAACGGCGCGGGCATCGTGGTGAGTTCCACGACGATGGTGTCGCCCTGGTCGTACGCGTTGAGCGTGTGCGAGTAGTACACCGGATCGATCGCGAACCAGCGGGTGGCGCCGCCGGTCCGCGGCATCACGCCCACCCGCATCGGGTGCTTCGGGTTCCACACGTAGGGCACGAGTGCGCCCGCCTCGGCGGCTGCCATAGGGCACGAGTGCGCCCGCCTCGGCGGCTGCCATGTCGAAGGTGATCGGCACGTCGACGATCACCACGTACTTCCCGGTCAGGGCGAAGTCGTGCATCATCGGCGCGTCCGCGACCGGGATCCTGGTGGTCCGTGCCACCCGGCCGGTCCCGTCGATCACGAGGTGCCGCACGTGGTCCCAGGCCGGGTAGTACGTCACCGCGTGCAGTTCGTCCGCCGCCGCGTCGTACTTGGTGTGCGCGGTGAACGCGCCCTCCAGCGTGGAGCGGAAGTCGTAGGGCCGCACCGTGTTGAGTTCGCCGTCCAGTTCGTACGGCAGCGGGCCGCTCTCCTGGAGGGCCAGGATGCGCCCCTTGTACGGGATGACGTGGGTGTTGCAGGCGAAGTCGTCCGGCGGCACCTCGCCCGGGTACGGCTCGCCCAGTTTCCGTGCCACCTGCGACGAACGCACCCAGCGGTTGCGGTACCACTCGGCGCGCCCACCGCGCAGCCGCACCCCGTGCACCATGCCGTCGCCGAGCATCCAGTGGTGCGCCCGGGGGTCCTCAACGCCCAATGCGTTAGGGCCTGTTCGCAGATAGCGACCGTCCAGGTCACGCGGAACCCGGCCCGTCACCTCGAGGCCGAACGCGGTGAGTTCCTCGGTGACCGGCGCGAACGCGCCCTCCAGGAACGGAGTTGACCCACCTCCCCCGGCCCCCGCGGCACGAGTCGCGGCCTGCGCCTCGGTGGCTTGGTGACCGGGACCGTAACCCCCGACGACGCTTCCGGCTGCCGCGATGGCCGCTCCCTGGAGGATCCTTCGGCGTGTGTGACCGCTCATCGCTCTTCCCCGTCCTTGGCCGGTGCCCCGGCGGGTCCTCGCCGGTGCTGGGAAAAGCCTGCCGCGCGGCCGACGGCGAGTCAGTCGGTCTGAGGCCCGGGTGGGGGTGGTGCCGGCAACACCCCATCCGGGTCGCTAACCGGGAACGTCAGCCGTGTCTCGGCCGGCGGGAACGTCAGCCGCGTCAGAACCCCCGGCCAGCCGCAGTGCCGCGACGGCCGCCAGGCCCGCCGCGATGCCAAAGGTGAGTGCGGCCGGGACGCCGATGCCGAGCGCCGAGAACCGGTGCACAGGCCCGTACACGCCGGCCGTGTCGTCGATCGCCATGTGCAGCACTTGGCTCGCCAGCAGCCCCAGTACGGTTGCGCAGACCGCGCCCACCGCCATCGCCGGCACCGTGGCGCGCGTGAGCAGGCCGGGCAGCAGTCGCAGCGCCCACCACACCACGGCCAGCATGAGCACGTCGACGGCGCGGTACAGCAGCCAGTCCCCGAGCCCAGTGCCTCCAGGGCCCGTCCAGCCGCCGAGCAGCAGCCACTGGCGCAGCAGGTCGCCGGGCTCGGACAGCATTCCCGCGCCGCCGAACGAGGTCTGGATCCAGGCCGCCACCGATTGGTACGAGAGGACCACCAGCGACAACGCGACCACCACTGTCCCCACGCTCGCGGCCAGGCGGGCAGCGCGCGGCGGCACGCTGCGCCGGGGCAGCGGCTCCTCACCCTTGGCGGTGACACGCGCCACGATCACCGTGACCACGGCGGTCAGCAGTCCTGCGAACACCGCGACCGGGCCGCTCGACGCGACCGCACTCGCCAGTGCCGGCAGGACCCGGTAACTGCCGTGCCCCCTCGACGCGATCAGCCACGGCGCCGAGACGGTCACGGCCAGCGTTCCGGCCACCGGGGCCCAGGCCCACAGCGCGAGCAGGGTGGCCGGCGTGCGGCCCTGCGTCGGCGGGAGCCTGCGGACCAGAAGCATGGCGCCGGCCAGGAAGAACACGAAGACCGCCACGAATCTGATCTGCATCGCGGTGCTGTACAGATCGGCGTACTGGGTGCTTCCGCCCATCGCTGTGCTTCCGCCCACAGGCCCGCCTGACATCAGCTCCGCCGGGACGTCGTACGACCACGGTGCGAGCCATCGCACGAGTTCGCTCACGGACTGTGGGTCGAACACGCTCGTGGTGCCGCGCAGTTGCAGTGCCTGCGTGCTCGCCCCCGCCCACCACAGCAACAGCGTGATCAGCAACCCTCCGACCAGTGCCGGTGTCACCGCGCGCCGGTATGTCATGTGTCGTCCCCCGCCTTGGCTCTGCAGCCGTGTGTGCTGCGATGGGCGGAAGAATAAGGGGTGGCGATCTCGCAGGGGCGCGACGTGGGAACTTCCCGTCCCCATCACGCGTTACGGCGGACGACCTGCGCCGCGGCCGCCGACCCCTCCACATGCCGACCGGCGCGTCAGGACGCGTTCGCGCTGCTGTCCCAGACGCGGTCGGCCGCCGCGCAGGAGGCGGGCCGGTTCGACGCGGAGATCGTGCCACTGGACACGACCAAGCTCGTACAGGACAAGGCGACCGGCGAGGTGCGCCGGGAGCAGTTCACGCTCACCGCCGACGAGGGCAATCGGCCCGGTACGACCCTTGACGGTCTCGGCACGTTGAAGGCGGTACTGCCGGACGGCACCGCGGGAGCCGTCTCGACGGTGACGGCCGGCAATTCGTCCCAGCTCTCGGACGGGGCGTCGGCGTCGGCCCTGATGGAGGCCGCGGAGGCCGAGCGGCGCGGGCTCGAGCCGCTCGGGGCGTACCGTGGCATGGCCGTGGCCGGGTGCGGGCCCGACGAGATGGGCATCGGTCGGTGTTCGCGATCCCCGAGCTCCTGAAGGAACACGGGCTCTCGGCCGACGACATCGGCCTGTGGGAGCTCAACGAGGCGTTCGCTTCCCAGGCGGTGCACTGCCGGGACGCGCTCGGCATCGATCCCGACCGGTGCAATGTCGACAGTGGCGCGATCGCGGTCGGCCATCCGTACGCCATGACCGGGGCTCGCCTCGTCGGCCATGCGCTCGTGGAAGGACGGAGGCGCGGTGTCCGCCATGTGGTGATCACCATGTGCATCGGCGGCGGGATGGGGCCGCCGGGCTCTTCGAGGTGCTGTGACGGGTCCGAGGGGTCCGAGGGATTCTGAGAGGTTCTGAACGGCTCGGTGCCCGTGCCGCCCGCCACGGGCACCGGAGCCATCAGCGCGTACGGACTACTGCGCGGCCGACGTGGTCGCGCGTGTCTACAGCGCGCCCTTCTCGGCGTCTCCCGCCGGAAGGCCGTCGAAGACGGCGACATCCGCCGGTCCCTCCAGCGCGTCCTTCAGCGCGCGTCCGATCCCGGCGAGCGCGGCGCCCTTGCCGTGGGTGTGGAGCGCTTCCTTGGACTCCCATTTCTCGACCATGACGAAGTGGCCGGTGGTGCCGGTCTTGCGGTGCAGGGCCCAGCGGGCGCACCCCGGCTCCGCGTGCACATCGGCCGCGGCTTCCCGCAGCGTCTTCTCTACGAGTTCCTCCTGGCCGGGCTTGGCGATCATGGTGGCGATGACGACGTACGACATGGGGTGCTTCTCCTTCAGTGGGGCGATGGGCCGGCGAGGCAGGGCGCGGTGTCAGAGGCCGTAGTGGGTGGCCAGTGCCCAGGCCTGGTCGACCATCTGGTCGATGTATGCGGTGCTGGGCGGGCCGCCCTCCGCGGCGTTGCGTGGCTCGTCGAGAGCGCGTCGCAGGACTCCCTCGCCGATGACCGCCACCTTCCACACGGCGAGTACGTGCCAGAAGGCGAGCTCCGGCCCGATGTCACGGCCGCTCGACCGGGCGTAGCTGTCGACGAGTTCGTCGCGCCGGGCGAAGCCGTCCAGCGCCGTGACACCGAGGGCGGGGCGGTCGGGCGGGACTTCGCCGGGCTCGGGCCAGTAGGCGAGCAGGGTGCCCAGGTCGGCCATCGGGTCGCCGAGCGTCGACAGCTCCCAGTCGAGCGCCGCGTGCACGGCGCCGGTGTCCGGCGAGCAGATCACGTTGCGGACGTGCAGGTCGCCGTGGACCAGGGCGAGACTCTGTCGCTCGGGTACGCGGCGGCGCAGCAACTCGGTGAGGCGGTGGAGGGCGGGCTGGTCGCGGGTGCGGCTCTGTTCCCACTGCCGGGACCACCGTTTCAACTGCCGTTCGGCGTACGGCCGGTGGCTGGCGAGGTCGTGCAGGCCCGTCGTCTCCAGGTTCACTGCGTGGATGGCCGCGAGGGTGCGTGTCAGTGACGGCCCTACGCCTGCCCGTACCCGGGTGGGCAGAGCCTTGGCCACGTCCAGGCCGTCGAGCACGATCCCGTCGACGTGCTCCATCACCAGGTGGTGCACGCCGTCGTCGTCGCACAGGCCGACCACGGCGGGTACGGGGACCTGGGTGCCGGCGAGGGCCGCCATGACGCGGTGTTCGCGCCCGATGTCGTGGGCGGTGGGCAGCAGGGGGCCGTGCGGGGGACGGCGCACCACCCAGCAGTGGCCGTCGGCGTCGTCGACGCGGTAGGTGAGGTTGCTCTGGCCGAGGCCGATGCGCCGGGCGGTGAGCGGCCCGGTGACCTGCTCGCCCCGCTCCCCCAGCCATCGGGCGAGCGCGCCGAGGCCGGTGCCTGTCGGCGCCCCGGCGGCGACGACTTCCGCCTCGCGCTCGTCCCCCCGGTCGGACAGCTCGGCCACGCATCCTCCAACGGTCATGTCTCTTACGGTTTCACCGAGAGCTGCCCGGCGCGAGGTCCGCCGGCATCAGGCCTGGGCTGGCAGTGCGCGGCAGCGATGTGCTGCTTCAGGTCACTTCACAGACGTCTGATAGCGCCGCATGCCGCGCAGCCACCGGTCGTAGTCGCTGCCCTTGTGGCGGTAGAAGTCGAGTACCTGCGGGTGCGGAAGGACGAGGAACCGTTCGTCCCCGACCGCCTCCATCACACGGTCGGCGACGTCGAGCGGACGCAGCAGCTCCCCCGAGTCCAACACGGCGCGGGCGGCGGCGCGTTCGACCGGATCGTCCGACCGGGTGCCGGCCATGAGGAGTTCGGTCTCGACACCCTGCGGGCACAGGCAGCTCACCCGCACCCCGCTGTCCCCGTACGTCACCGAGAGCCATTCGGCGAAGGCCACCGCGCCGTGCTTGCTGACGGAGTACGTCGCGGAGCCGATCTGTGTGAGCAGCCCGGCAGCCGACGCCGTACTGAAGAAGTAGCCGGCGCCGCGCTCCGTCCAGCGTGGCACCAGCAGCTTGGCAGCACGCACGTGGGCCATCACGTTGACGTCGAGCGCGCGGCTCCACTCCTCCTCGCTCGCGTCGAGCCCCGCGCCACCGCCGACACCGGCGTTGGCGAAGTACAGGTCGACCGGTCCGAACCGCTCCTCGGCCGCGTCGACGATCCGCTCCAGGTCGGCCGTCGACGCGGCATTGCCCGCCACTCCCTGGACCCGCTCGCCGTGCGAACCGGCCAGCTGCTTGACCGTCGCGTCGAGGCGGCCGGCGTCGAGGTCCGTCAGCAGGACGCCTTGAGCGTCGTGTTCGAGGAGGCGCTGCGCGATGGCGGCGCCGATGCCGCCCGCTGCTCCCGTGACGATCGCGATTTTCCCGTTGATCTGCACGAACTCTCCCGTTCAGTTGCTCGACCGTCTCTCCTGCGGCCCCTGCACCGTAATTGAATCCGGTGTCACCTTCAATGCCGCGCCGTGATAGGGCTCGAGCGTCTGCCAGGTCCGGCGGGCGTAGGCAGGTGGGTGTGTCGTCGTCATGCGTGTGTCCCGTCCTGGTTCGAGGAGTTCCAGGAAGCGCAGTTGCTCAGTCCCGCAGTATCGTCCCCGGCGCGTCGGCCGTGCTGGTGTCCGCCTTCAGCAGGGCGGGATCGATCGCGCGCTTGAGGATCTTCCCGGTCGCTCCTTTCGGCAACTCGTCCACGACGGCGAGGAGATGGGGCACCTTGTAGGCGGAGAGACGTTCCCTGGCCCAGGCGCGCAGTTCGGCCACACCGAGGCGGGCGCCGGGCCGTACCGCGATGACGGCCGCGACCTCTTCGCCGTAGAACTCGTCGGGGACTCCTATGACGGCCGCTTCGACGATGTCGGGGTGTTCGTACAGGACCTCCTCGACCTCGCGCGGGTAGACGTTGTAGCCACCGCGGATGACAAGGTCCTTCTTGCGGTCGACGATGCGCAGGTCTCCGTCGTCGTCCGTGGCGCCGAGATCGCCGGTGCGCAGCCACCCGTCGCGCAGGGCCTCGGCGGTGGCATCGGGTCGGTTCCAGTAGCCCTTCATCACCACGGGGCCCTTGATGTGGACCTCGCCGACCTGGCCGGGCGGCAGTTCGTGACCGTCGTCGTCCCGTACGGAGAGGGCGCAGCCCGGCAGGGCCTGTCCCACGTGTCCCGGCTTCGCCGGCCGGCCCGCGAGATGACAGGTCGCTGCACCGGTGGTCTCCGTCAGGCCGTACCCCTCGACGAGGTTGCAGCCGAACCGCTTCTCGAAGGCGCGCATCACCTCCACCGGCAGTGAGGCGCCGCCGGAGGACGCGAGGCGCAGACCGGCGAAGTCGGCACCGGTTTCGTCGGCGGCGCGCAGGATCGCGTTCCACATGGTGGGTACGCCCGCGATGAAGGTGGGGTGGTCGCGGCGGATCATGGCCAGCACGGTCGACGGGTGGAAGCGTTCGAGGAGGGTGAGGCTGCCGCCGGCGCGCATCGTGGTCCCCATCACGCACGCCTGCCCGAAGACGTGGAACAGGGGCAGGCCGGTCACGGCGCGGTCCTCGGCGGTGATGGCGTGCACGTCGCAGAAGACCGCCGCGCAGGCGTTGAGATTGCCGTGGGTGAGCTGGGCGCCCTTGGGCCGTCCGGTGGTGCCGGAGGTGTAGAGGAGAGCGGCTGTGTCGTCGTCCCCGCTCGGGTGCACGTCAAGGATCGAGGAGGACCCCGTCGGACCCGTTTCGGTGAGACCGGGCTGCAACTCCCAGTAGGGGATGGACAGTTCGTCCGCGGCCTGCTCGGGTGCCGGAGTGATCGCATGCCAGCCCAGGACGAGCGACACCTCCGCATCGCCCGCTATGAACGCCAACTCCCTGTGCGGGGCCATGGTGTTGGCGGTGACGGCGATCGCGCCGGCGGCGAGGATCCCGTAGTAGGCGAAGGCGAACTCGGGCACGGAAGGCGCGACGAGCAGGACTCGGTCGCCGGGCCGTACGCCGTGCTCCGCCAGGCGGCCCGCGACGGCGGCGGCGCGCTCACGGAGGCGGCCGTAGGTCCACTCCTCGCCACCCTCCCCGCGAAGGGCGATGCGGTCGGGTGTCGACGAGGCGTGAATCCAGACTGGTGCGGCGGCGTTGGTCATGCGGGGCGACCTTCCGTGCTCACTTGGGGTCGAGGGGGCGGAACGCGGGCGCGCGGCCCTCCAGATAGCTGGCGACGCCCTCGGCGGCGTCGGGTCGGCGGAAGGCTTCCGGCATGAGCGTGTCCGCCGCGTCGGCGGCCGTGACGAAGTCGGTGTCGAGAGCCTGGAGCACCTGGCGCTTCATGACGGCCATCGACGCGGGCGAGGACCAGGTGGCCAGTTCGGTGGCGTACTCGACTGCGACGTCGAGGAGCTGGTCCGCGTCGACGACCCTGTTGACCAGCCCCATCTCGTACGCCTCCCTACCGCGCACCACCCGCCCGGACAGCAGCAGGTCCATGGCCCGGCTCTGGCCGATGAGGCGCGGCAGCAGCCAGGCGATGCCGTACTCGGCGATCAGGCCGCGGCGCGCGAACGCCGTCGTGAACTTGGCGTCGGGTGTACTGAAGCGGATGTCGCAGTAAAGGGCTTCGACGAGGCCGAGCCCGGCGGCGGCCCCGTTGACGGCCGCGACGAGGGGCTTGCGCAGCGTCAGCGGGAACCACCGCGGGCGCTCCCTCCTCGGCATCGCGCCCTCCAGCAACTGCACTGTCGCACCGGCCTGTTGGAGGTCGTCCATGTCGGCTCCCGCGCAGAAGCCGCGGCCCGCTCCGGTCAGGACGATCGCCCGCACCTCAGGATCCGCCTCGGCTTGATCAAGGAGGCCGAAGTAGCGTTCTTCCAGCTCGTCGGTCCAGGCGTTGAGACAGTCCGGTCGGTTGAGCGTCAGCACGAGCACGGAACCTCGTCGTTCGGCCAGAACCGTCGTCGACTGGGCTGCTTGGATGCTTCCGGTCACCGTCGTCCCTCCTCTTCAGCGGTCCGAGCCTGTGGGGCCCGCCTCATGTATATTTGAACCCAACGTCAAGTTCAACACCTACAACACGCCCCTTACCGGCGTGGGTTCCTTGCGCCGGCCGGCATGCGAACGACAGGAGTTCCGGGCACATGACGACACATATGCCGATCACCGACTGGGAGCGCGTCGCGGCGCGGGATGTCACGACCAACGGCATCACCCTCCGCGTCTTCGAACACGGCGAGGGGCGGCCGGACAGGCCTCCCGTGGTCCTGTGCCACGGCTTTCCCGAGCTGGCCTTCTCCTGGCGGCATCAGGTTTTCGCGCTCGCCGGGGCGGGGTACCGCGTCCTGGTTCCCGACATGCGCGGGTACGGCGGCAGCACACGCCCCGACGATGTCGACGCCTACGACATCCTGACGCTCTGCGCCGACCTGGCCGGGCTCCTCGACGACGTCGGCGCGGACGACGCCGTCTTCGTCGGGCACGACTGGGGTGCCTCCGTGGTGTGGAACATGGCGTTGCTCCATCCCGAGCGGGTACGCGCGGTGGCCGGGATGAGCGTGCCGGTGACGCCGCGCGCCCCGGCCCCACCGCTGCCCATCCTGCGCTCACGCAACGGCGACGACTTCTACATCGTGTGGTTCCAGGAGCCGGGTGTCGCCGACCGGGCGCTGAGCCAGAACGTGCGCAGGACCCTCGTCACGAGGGAGATCTACTCCGCCCAGTGGGCCGCCAAGGCCGACGAGCAGTTGCCGCCTCCGCGATGGATGGGCGACGAGGAACTCACCTACTACGTCAAGACGTTCGAGGAGACCGGTTTCACCGGTGGCCTCAACTACTACCGCAACCTCGACCGCAACTGGGCGCTGACCGAGCACCTGGACGGCCGCCTCATCAACCAGCCGTCACTCTTCATCACAGGGTCGAAGGACCCGGTGGGGAAGTTCATGCCCGCGCACCTCGACCGGATGCTCACCGACCTCCGTGGACACGTCGTCCTCGACGGCGCCGGGCACTGGATCCAACAGGAGCGAGCGGAGGATGTGAACGCCGCGCTCCTGGAGTTCCTCTCCACCCTCGGCTGATAATATCCGCCGCTACCGGTGATGTACGTGATCGATCAAGAGTGGATGGACCCCAGTGGCTGCCCAGGCCCCGGCCGCAGACGACGGCCAGAAACAACCGATCACGCCACGCAGCCCGCGCGGTGTCCGGACACGTAACGCACTGATCACCGCCGCCCGGGAGGTCTTCGAACGCGACGGGTATCTGGACGCCCGGATCACGGACATCTCCAAGGCGGCGCATGTCGCCTCCGGGTCCTTCTACACGTACTTCAACAGCAAGGAAGAGATCTTCCAGGCGCTCGTCGAGCAGGTGCAGGAGGAGATGCTCCACCCGCACCTGCGCGAGCGCACCGGGATCACCGACACCCGGCAGCTCATCGACGCGTCGAACCGTGAGTACTTGCGCGCGTACAAGAAGAACGCCCGCCTGATGGCACTGTTCGAGCAAGTGGCCCAGGTCGACGAGAAGTTCATGGCGCTGCGCATCGAGCGCGGCAACGCGTTCGCGCGCCGCAACGCCAAGCTGATCCAGACACTGCAGGAGAGCGGTGAAGCCGACACGAGCCTGGATCCGCTGGTCACGGCACACGCCCTGTCCGTGATGGTGAGCCGCATGGCCTACATGGTGTTCGTGCTGGGCCAGCGCATCCCCTTCGAGCGGCTCGTCACGACGCTCAACAAGATCTGGGAGAACGGCCTCCAGCTGACGGCCTCCGAGCCGGAGCGCTGACCGCTCAGGGCCGGGCCGCGGCGGACCGGCCCGGCACCGGCGAACGGCTCTTCGACGGTGACCGTCAGGCCAGAAAACGCATCAGCGCCCGGGCGGTGTCGTAGGGGTTGTCCTCCGCGGCGAAGTGTCCCGCCCCGGGCACGGTGACCTGGGTGGCGCCGGGAATTGCCGCGGCGAGGCGCGTGCCGGTGGCGGGATCGATCCACCGGTCCTGGTCGCCCCAGAGCACCAGGGTCGGGGCGGTGATCTCGCCCAGGCGTTCCATCACTTCGAGGGTGTCCTCGAAGCTGACGGCCGTGACCTGGTCCATCCAGCGCTGCTGCCCATCGGAGCCGGCCCAGGGCGCGAGGTAGGCGTTCGCCGTTTCCGGGGACATCGGACGGTGGGTGGCGGTGCGGAAGCGGGCGAAGATGAGCTCGCCGAAGACGTCGGCGGGCATGGTGCGGTAGGCGTCCGCGTGGCGCTGCTGGTGTTCGGTGAAGGGGGTGTTCCAGGGGCCGAGCACGGCGGCATCGACGAGGGCGAGGCGACGGACCGGCACCTGCTCGATCAGGTGCGCCCTCGCCACGACGGCTCCGCCGATGTCGTGCCCGACCAGGCTGGGCGAGACCAGGCCCCAGTGCTCGGCGAGTTCGGCCAGCGTCCGGGCCTGGCGGGCGATCGAGGGCTCGACGCCGGGCGCAGTGCGGGAGTCGCCGTATCCCAGCAAATCCCATACGTGGACGGTATGTTCGCGGGCCAGCAGCAGCACGACATCGCGCCACAGGTAGGACCATGCCGGTGACCCGTGGACCAGCATCACAGGGGGCCCTTGGCCGAACACGCCGGTGGCGACCTCGCCGCCTGACACACGGACCCGCTGATCCAACTTCCAGGCCGGGGACGTCGTACGCACAGTCATGACGATCACTCCCAAGCTAAGGGGTAAACTTGAGTTTCTCCGGTTACCCTAGCACGGAGTAAGGTGTGAAACTTCTTTTTTCTCATTACGCGACCGGGGCGGGACTGGCGACGGACCTGGTCAACACCTCGCCGGCCGTACGCGGCGCGGGAGAAGTCCTGACCGACGCGTCCGCCCTGATGGAGTTCGTCTCCGGGCACGACCTGCATCCGGATGCCCTGGCGCAGGGCATCCGAGCGACGGAGACCGACGTCGAGGACATGCGCACCCTCCGGCGCGAGGTGCGCACCATCCTTGAGGCCACGACCGAGGAGGCCATCGTCGAGGCCGCGACAGCACTGGTCGCCCGGGCCGGCGTCGGCCCGTCGCTGTTCCGGGACCCCGAGGGCGCATGGCAGTGGTACGTCGCGACCTCGCCGGAAGCTTCCCTCGTCGACGAACTCGCCGTACTCATGGGGACCGGACTGCTGGGCGTCGTACGGGCCTTGAGCCGTGAGCGGTTTCGCCATTGCGCCGCGGCCGGATGCAACGGAATGTTCGTGGACACCAGCAAGGCGGGCCGACGCCGCTACTGCACGCCCGAGGTATGCGGCAACCGTCGCAACGTGGCGAACTACCGCGCCCGTCGGCTGGCCGGTGGGGACGGGCAGCCCTCTCGGACCGCGGGGCCCAAGGGCTGACAGGGCAGGCCCTCAGACCCGGCTGATGACCGGTCGATCGAGGCCCTGCCGGTCACACACAGGAACAGCGGGTCAGAGGAAGGACGCGAGCCCGTCGAGGAACCTGTCCACGTCTTCGGCGGAGTTGTACGGCGCCAGTCCCACGCGAAGGGCGGGGTTCTCCAGCTTCAGGGCGGTGAAGGTCTCGTAGGCGTAGAACGACCCGGCGGGGGCCACGACGTCGCGTGCGGCGAGATGGACCTGGGCCTCGCGGGCGTCGCGGCCTTCGATCGTCATCAGGAGGGTCGGGGTGCGGTCGGCCGCCTTCGAGTGCAGGGTGACGGCGTCGCCCAGGGCGCGTAGCCCCTCTTCGAGCCTCGTACGCAGCACCTGCTCGTGCTCGTGCAGGGAGCCCAGCGCATGGGCGAGCCGCTCCCTGCGTGCGGCCCCCGTGCCCGGGTCGATCGCGGCGAGGAAGTCCACGGCCGCGGTGGCTCCCGCCAGGGTTTCGTACGGCAGGGTGCCGAACTCGAAGCGCTCCGGCACGGTGTCGGGGGAAGGCGCGAGCTTGTCGGGGTGGACGGTGTCGAGGAGTCCGGGCGCCGCCGCGAGCACGCCGCAGTGCGGTCCGAGGAATTTGTACGGGGAGCAGACGAAGAGGTCCGCGCCCAGCGCGGGCACGTCGACCAGGTGGTGGGCGGCGTAGTGCACCCCGTCCACGTAGACCAGGGCGCCGACCTCGTGCGCCCGGTCGGCGATGCGGCGCAGGGGCGGCTTGGTGCCCAGCACGTTCGAGGCCGCCGTGACCGCGACCAGGCGCGTCCGGGGCGACAGCGCCCGCTCGAACGAATCGAGGTCGAGCTCCATGCTCTCGCTGTCGATTTCGATCCAGCGGACCCTCACTCCGGCACGCTCGGCCGCTTGTACCCAGGGGCGGACGTTGGAGTCGTGGTCCAGGCGGCTGAGGACGATCTCGTCACCCGCGCTCCAGCCCTTGGCCAGGTGACGGGAGAAGCCATACGTCAGCTGGGTCGCGCTGCGCCCGTGGACGACACCGTCGGCGGGCACATGGAGCAGGTCCGCGTAGGCGGCGCGGAAGTCCGTGACGGCGCGCTCGGCGTTGAGCTCGGAAGGGCTCACAACCCCCCGGTTGGACAGAGGGCCCGTCAGCGTCGCGACCATCGCGTCGGCGACCGGGCGCGGGGTCTGCGTCCCGCCCGGACCGTCGAAGAAGGCAAACCCGTGGTCCAGGGAGGGGAAGTGGGCCCGGAGAGCGTTCACGTCGATGGCCATGGCCTCAGCTTTCTGGAGAAGGGAAAGGCTCCGTGCGCCCACCGTAGGGGTCTGGGAATAGCTCGTACACAGAGCTAAACTTATTTCATGGCCACGGACGAGCTGGCAGATGCCTTCGCCGACGCGCTCGCCGCCGTGCAACGCCTCACCCGTCGCAGGCTCCGGCACGGCCCGACCGCGCCCCCGTTGCGCGGCGCCCAGGTAGAGCTGCTGCGCCTGGTGGTCGACCGGCCGGGAATCGGGGTGTCGGCCGCCGCCCGGGAGCTGCGTCTCGCCGGGAACTCCGTGTCCACACTCGTCAACCAGCTGGTCAAGGCCGCTTTTCTGCGCCGCGAGACCGATCCTTCGGACCGCAGGTCGGCGCTGCTGTACGCGACCCCGGCCGCCACGGCCCGGTTGCGCGACTGGCAGGTCAGGCGGGGCGCGTTGATGCGGGAGCAACTGGCGGCGCTCGACCCGGCGGACCGGGCCGCGCTCGCCACCGCGCTGCCGGCCCTGCGCAAGCTCGCCGACAACCTGCACGAGGACCGCACGCCCGCGGTCCGCACACCCACCGTCCGCACAGAAGCCATCCGCACGGAATCGATCCGCACAGAAGGTGAAACACCCCACGCAGTGCAGGGAGAGCCGGGAGGTGCACAGGCATGAGCGAGGACCCCGCGGTCCGCTGCCGCGGACTGGAGTACGCGTTCGGTGAGACCCGGGCCGTGGACGGCCTCGATCTCACGGTCGGGCCGGGCGAGGTCTTCGGACTGCTCGGACCCAACGGCGCCGGCAAGACGACCGCGATCCGCTGCATCACCACGCTTCTGCCGGTGCCGCGCGGCCGCGTATCCGTGTTCGGGCACGACGCGGCGACCGAGCGGATGGCGGTCCGCCGGGTCCTCGGGTACGTGCCGCAGCAACTGTCCGCCGATTCCGGCCTGACGGGGCGGGAGAACGTGACGCTGTTCGCCCGCGTCTTCGACGTCTCCCGGCGCGAACGGGCCCGCCGGGTGGCCCAGGCACTCGCCGCGGTGGACCTCACGGACGCCGCGGACCGGCTCGCCAAGACCTACTCGGGCGGCATGGTGCGCCGGCTGGAACTCGCCCAGGCACTGGTGAGCGCCCCGCGCCTGCTGATCCTCGACGAACCCACCATCGGGCTCGACCCCATCGCCCGGACCAGCGTGTGGGACCGCATCAACGCGGTCCGCGCCGCCACCGGCATGACCGTCCTGGTCACCACCCACTACATGGACGAGGCCGACCAGTACTGCGGCCGGGTCGCGCTGATGCACCGAGGGCGCGTGCACGCTCTCGGTACCCCCGACGGACTCCGCCGCGACCTGCACGAGCGGCGCGGGACCGCCGGATCCCAGGAGCCCTTGCCGACCTTGGAGGACGTCTTCCGTGACGTCGCCGGCCGCGGGCTCGACAGCGACGGTGGCGAAGGTGGTGACTTCCGCGATGTCCGCAGCACCCGCCGCACCGCGTCAAGGCTCGGCTGAACCGGCCGAGTTCGATCTGCTCCTCACCCCGCCCACGGCCCGTACCGGATGGCGCGTTGCGCCCGCCCGGGTGGTCGCCCTGTGCGCCGTGGAACTGCAGAAGCTCCGGCACGACCGTTCGGAGTTGTACACCCGAGCCGTCCAACCCGCCCTCTGGCTGCTGGTGTTCGGCGAGACCTTCACCCGGATCAAGGCGATCCCGACCCACGGCATCCCCTACATCGACTATCTCGCGCCCGGCATCATCGCCCAGTCCGCGATGTTCATCGCCATTTTCTACGGCATCATGATCATCTGGGAGCGGGACGCCGGCATCCTGACCAAGCTCCTGGTCACGCCCACCCCGCGCGCGGCGCTCATCACGGGCAAGGCCTTCGCCGCCGGAGTCAAGGCACTGATCCAGGCCGTCGTCGTGATCGTCATCGCAGCGCTCCTCGGCGTCGCCCTGACCTGGAACCCACTGCGCCTGCTCGGCGTTGCCGTCGCGGTGGTGCTGGGCTCGGCGTTCTTCTCCTGTCTGTCGATGACCATCGCCGGCATCGTCCTCACCCGGGACCGGCTGATGGGCATCGGCCAGGCCATCACCATGCCGCTCTTCTTCGCGTCCAACGCCCTCTACCCGGTCTCGCTCATGCCGGGCTGGCTGCAGGCGATCAGCCGGATCAATCCGCTCAGCTACCAAGTCGACGCGCTGCGCGGCCTGTTGCTGGGCACACCGGCGCATCTGCCTCTGGACTACGCGGTACTCGCGGTGGCCGCCGCACTCGGCATCGTCGCCGCGTCCTCGCTGCTGCCCCGACTGGCCAGGTAACCCCCACGCGGCGCCGCTCCACCCGCCCCGCATCCGGCGGGCGAAATCGATGCTCCCGCCGTAACGTCGAATTATGTCCGTAAATATCGTAGTGCTTGGCAAAGAGGGGCAGACCTCGGAGAACCAAGGCGAGGTGCTGCACTTCGTCGATGGCAAGGAAGGCAAGTTCTCGTACTCGATCGACGCCGGTGCGCTGCTCGTATGGAAGGCAGACCCCCGCGCCGAGACGAGGGTAGAGGTGGCCTACGCCCCCCACGCGTGGATCAAGGCCAGCGGGGCCCGCAAGGACAGTTGACCGGCGGGCGACACCGGATCTGCACTGCCCTGAGCCCCGACAGCGCCAGAGCGGGCGCGGGCGCCCGCTCCGTGTTCACTCTCTTCCGCGCTCCTGCTATTCCTGATAGGAACACTTCTAACAGGCATAGTGGTGACGCGCTGAAGTGAGGGAACCCTGGCATGCTCCGACTTGGAATGATGGCGCCGTTCACCCACGGTCTGATCACCTCGGGTGGATTCCTCCGCGACCTCGCGGGCACGCTCGAGGAGTGCGGCGTCGAGTCGCTGTGGACGGTCGAGCACGTCGCCGTCGCCGAACGATACGAACCGCTCTATCCGTACTCCGACGACGGCCGGATACCTGGCAGTTCGGGCGCCGTGCCCATGCCCGACCCGCTGGAGACCATCGCCTTCCTCGCCGGAGCTTCGACCTCCCTGCGGTTCGGTACGGCGATGATCGTCGCCCCGCTGCACAGCCCGGTGGTCCTGGCCAAGCGCGCCGCGACGATCGACCGGCACTCCGACGGGCGGCTGATGCTGGGACTCGGCATCGGCTGGCAGAAGGAGGAGTACGCCGCCGTCGGCGTGCCCTACAAGGACCGGGGGCGGCGGCTCGAGGAGTGTGTGGGCGCCATGCGTGCACTGTGGGGCAGTGGCCCCGCCTCGTACCTGGGGCGGCACGTCTCCTTCGACGGTCTGCACTCGCTGCCGCGCCCTGCGAGCGGCGCCGTGCCCGTGGTGCTGGGCGGGAACAGCGATCCCGCCGTCCGCCGCGCGGGCCGTATCGGCGACGGATGGTTCCCCTACACGATCACTCCCGAGGAGTTCGCCCGCCAGGCCGATCTGCTGCGCGAGGCCGCGCATGGGGCGGGCAGGGCCAAGGACGCCGTGGAGATCACGGTGTGGCCGGGCTCCTGTGACCGTGAGCGCGCCGGGGATCCCTCATGGGTACAGGGCTTCGTCGACGCGGGCGCGACGCGCCTCGTCATCGCCCCGCACATCCGGGGCGCCGACGGCCTCTCGGGCCCACTGGGTCTCGGCGCGTTGCGTGAACAGATCGACCGGTACCGGACCGAGGTACTGGAGAAGCTGTCGTGAGCGGGGTCCAGGTGCTCGACGCCGTCGTCCTCGCCGGCGATGACGTCGAGGAGTGGCTGCGACGCTGGCGAGCCGAGTATCTGCCCGGTGCCGTGCGCCGGGGCATGGCCGAGGAGCGTGTCTGGCGCGCCTGGACCGGCCCGGACACCGTGATGGTCCGGATCCTGTGGTCGCTGCCGGACAGCGGCGCGTTCTTCGCCGCGCGTGCCGCGGCCGGCGCCGATCCTCGGGTCGCGGCGTTCTGGGCGCACACGGACGAGATCGCGCTCGACCGCGACCGTCAGGTGCTGGAACCGGTCGCACGTGTTCACGAGGAGGTGGCGACGTGACCCGCTGGGTGGCACTGCTCCCGGACGGCAACACCGAGGCGTACAGCAGGACGGCCATGGCAGGGCCCGGCGTCCTGGGCGGCTCCGCGGCGGCCGATCTGCCGGGCGGTTTCGGCGGCACCGGCGCCACATGGGACGTGACGGCGGACCGGACTCCCGCCGCCATCGCCGCGGAGGCCGGTCTGCCGGAGCCTGTCGACACGGTCGCTCTCGCGCAGGTACGCGCGCGGTACGTTCCCCTGCGCGGCCCGCGCGTGAAACGCACACTGCTCCTCGCGGTCCGCCCCGGCACATCCAGCACTCTCGTCGAGCGGCTGGAAGCGGACCTCATGGCGATGCCCGACCACATCTCCGCCATCCGCTCATGGTCCCTGAGCAGAGTGGACCGGACGCTCTCGGCCTCCCACTGGACCCATGTCTGGGAGCAGGAGTACGCGGACGTCCAGGGGTTGACCGGCGAGTATCTGGGCCACCCCTTCCACTGGACCTGTGTGGACCGGTGGTTCGACGGCGAGATTCCGACCGCTGGAATCGTGGAGCCGCGCCTGGTCCACGTCTTCCGCTGGAGCCGTGAGCCGGTCCTGGCCTCCCCCTGAGGCCAGGACCTTGACGGCGGAGGGCTCAGTCGGCGACGTAGGCGATGAGCTTCGCCATGTTGCCGGTGTAGGCGGAGGTCGTGATGCCCTCGGCACTGCCGTGCGGCTGGTACGGCTCCGCGGGCGGTGTGGCCGGGTCGTACGGCGAGGTGTCTGCGCGGCGGACCGAGGCGCGGCCGACGCGATGCCGGGCTGCAGCCCGACCAGCGCTCCTACGGCGGGCGCCGCGGCGAGTCGGGCGAAGGCGCGTCTGGGCATGGGCGTTCTCAACGGTGTCGCCTCCAGGCATGACGGATGCCCGTCGCGGGGACGCGCCAGTGGCACGGCGGCGACCCACAACTCGGGTGTCAGGGAAGGGAAATGCCGTCGGGGCATAGGCCTATCACCCGCCGTTCAGGGCCCTCAAGATTTCGTACCAGTGAAAGGTGTTCACGTACTCGATCAACCTGCCCACCAAACCGAACAATTGACATGTTTCGCACTCCAAGGCCTCGCGTTCATTCACGTATATAAATTCAAACGATCTGTCGCAGGGGTATTGCCCTCGCGGCCCAGAGCCTCCTAAAGTCACGCACGCCGTCAGTCGAATCGATTCGACGCCACGGCGGACAGCGCCGCGGGAGCGGCCAGATCCAGAACGGCCAGGACCACCAGGACCGGACCGCAAAGGAGCGGGAATGGCCACGATCAAAGACGTCGCCGAACGGGCGGGCGTCGCGCCCAGCACGGTCAGCTATGTCCTCAGCGGCTCCCGCAAGATTTCCGAGGACACCCGGCGCGCGGTACAGGCCGCCATCGCCGAGCTCGGCTACCACCCCCGGGCCAGCGCCCGCACGCTGCGCAGTGCCCGTAGCGACGTTCTCGCCCTGGCCGTCCCCCGCGTGCCCGGCGAATACCGGGCGGTGGACGGCCGGTTCGCCATCGACATCAGCGACGCCGCCCGCAGCCACGGCTACGACCTACTGCTGATGACCGACCTGGACGGGGTCGGCGGGCTGCGCCGGGTGGCCGGCAGCGGACTGGCGGACGCGGCAGTCCTGATGGCGGTGGAGGAGCAGGACCCCCGCGTCGGCGCCATGCGCGAACTGGGCTTCCCCACCGCGCTACTGGGCCGCGGCGACGACGACTCGGCGCTGCCATGGGTCGACCTCGACTGGGAGGCCGCCGTCGCCCTCGCCCTGCGCGAGACCGCCGCGGCCGGCCACCGGCACATCGTCCTCCTCGCCTCGGCCGACCACGAGATCGCGGCCCGCCGCGGCTACGCCGTCCACGGACTCGACGGCGCCCGGCGTGCCGCGAAGGAGACGGGCGCGGACATCCGGGTCCACCCCTCGAACAGCGACCCCGACGTGCTGCGGCGCCGAGTGCGTGACGTGCTGGGCGCGCGGCCCGCCCCGACCGCCTTGGTCGTCCAGCACCTGCACCGCCTCCCCCACGTCCTTGCCGAAGTGGCCGCGGCAGGCCTACGGGTCCCCGAGGACCTCGCCGTCGTGCCCGTCGGCACCCTCCCCGACGACCTGGGCGGACGGCTCCTGCCGCGTATCGAACTGCCCGTCGCGGAGATGTCCCTGGCAGTCGTCGAACTCGCGGTCAAGGCGATTGCCGCCGCGCCCCCCGGCAGTGACACCCAGACCCGTCCAGCCCCTGGCCTCCCCCCTCACCGCCTGATCGCGCCGCAGATGGCACCCGCGGTGACCATCGCGCCGCCGAAACGGCATCCCTGAGCGTTGTCCCGGCGATGCGGCGTCCGCGAGCCGCGCACCACGGACAAAGAACCGCTCACGAGACCCCCAACTGGCGTGCACCATCCCCGAACCGCACGCCAAGACCCTCACCTCCCCGAGCCGCAGCCCCGATTGGAGACCCGCTCGTGCACTCCCGCGCAGAGCGCAGACTGTCACCCCCCATCGCCGCAAGCCTCGCGCTGGCCACGGCCGCGTCGCTGGGCCTCACCGGATGCGCCGCCACGCCGGCCGCCGACACCGTCACCGTGCTCAACTCGGCCACGGACACCGCCGAGCACACCGCCAACCAGAAATTCTTCGACCGCTGCGCGGGGCCCCTCGGGCTGAAGGTCGAGCAGATCAGCGTGCCCGCGGACCAGGTCGCGTCCAAGGCGCTCCGGATGGCCTCGTCCAAGTCGCTCACCGACATCCTGGAGCTCGACGGATCCGAGCTGCCGCAGTTCGCCGGGACCGAGGGACTGCGCCCGCTGAAGGAAGCCGGCGTCGACACCTCCGGGTTCTCCGGCAGCGCCACCTCCCTCGGCTCGTACGACGGCACCCAGTACGGCATCGCGCGCTCAGTCAACTCCCTGGCCCTGATCTACAACACCAGGCTCCTCAAGAAGGCCGGGGTCGAGCCGCCCACCACCTGGGCCGAGCTGAAGACCGCTGCGAAGAAGCTGACTCACGGCACCACCTATGGAATGGCGTTCAGCGCGAGCCCCAACGCCGACGGGGTGTACCAGTTCCTGCCGTTCTTCTGGTCCGGCGGCGGTGACGAGGCGAAGCTCGACAACGGCAAGGGCGAAGCCGCACTCCGGCTGTGGAAGGACCTGGTCTCGGACGGATCCGCCTCGAAGTCCGTCGTCAACTGGAACCAGCAGGATGTCAACGACCAGTTCGTGGCCGGCCGCGCCGCCATGATGATCAACGGGCCGTGGCAGGTGCCGGTGCTCGACGCCCAGAAAAAGGTGGACTGGGCGGTCGCCCGCATCCCGGTGCCCGAGGCCGGACAGGACGCGATCCCGCCGATCGGCGGCACCGTGATGGCCGTGCCGAAGAACGAGGACAGAACCCGCGAGAAGAACGCGGGGAAGATCCTCAACTGCCTCAACTCCCAGAAGAACCAGCTCCAGTGGGGCGAGTCCGTCAACAACGTACCCACCCGGGCCGCCGCCGCACGGGCCTATGCCGAGCAGAACCCCAAGCTCGCCGCCTTCGCCGACCTGGTCACCACCGCCCGCTCCCGGACCGCCGAGGTCGGCACCCGCTGGCCGGTGGTCGGGGACGCGCTCGCGGGCGCCTTCCAGTCGGTACTGACCGGCAGGACGAGCCCCGAACAGGCCCTGCACCGCGCCCAGCAACAGGCCTCCACGGGGAAGTGAGGAACCAAACATGAGCACCTTCGCCTCCACCGCCCAGGCCACCAAGACCTCCGGCTCCTCGGCCGCCCCCGCGAGGGCCGGCTCCGGCACCCGCCGCCGCGGGCTGCTCCGGTGGCTCTTCGTCGCCCCCGCGCTCGCCTACATGGCCCTCTTCTTCGGCTACCCTCTCGTCCGCAACATCGTGATGAGCTTCCAGCACTACACGCCCAAGACGTACTTCACCGGCGAGGCCCCGTTCAACGGCCTGGACAACTGGCGGGCTGTCTTCGCCAACGAGCTGTTCGCCGGCTCCCTGTGGCACACGGCGCTCTTCACGGCCGGCTCCCTGCTCGGTCAGTTCACCGTCGGACTGGCCCTCGCCGTCTTCTTCTCCCGCCGCTTCCGGCTCTCCGGCTTCGTCCGGGCGATCCTGCTGCTGCCCTGGCTGGTGCCCATGGTCGTGTCCGCCGTCGTCTGGCGGCGCATCCTCGACCAGGACCACGGCATGCTCAACAGCGCCCTGCACGCCGTCGGTCTGACCGAGGGCGGCGTGCCGTGGCTCAACAGCCCCGGGGTAGCGCTGCTGTCGGCGATCCTGGTCAACATCTGGATCGGCATCCCGTTCAACATGGTGATCCTCTACGGCGGCCTCCAGGAGATCCCGCGCGAGCTCTACGAGGCTTCGTCACTGGACGGGGCGAGCCCCTGGCGGACCTTCCGCAGCGTCACCCTGCCGATGCTGCGCCCGGTCGTCACCGTCGTCCTCGTTCTGGGCTTCATGTCCACGGTGAAGATTCTCGACCTGATCCTCGCGCTGACCTCGGGCGGGCCCGCGGACTCCACACAGACCCTGGGCACGGTCACGTACCAACTGTCGTTCCTCCAGCTCGACTTCGGCCAGGGCGCCGTCGTGGGCAACGTCCTCATCCTCATCAGCGCGGTCTTCGCCGTGCTGTACCTGCGGGCCAACCGCGCCGACTTCGGCAAGGGGAAGTGACCGACCGTGAACCCGAACTCGAACCGTCGCCGCCTGCGGGCCGCCTGGAACACCACCGCCGCGCTGCTGATCCTCGCCGTCCTGCTCTTCCCGGTCTACTGGATGCTCAACACCGCACTCCAGCCCCAGTCGAGCGTCGCCGCGACCGAGTGGTTCCCGGCCTCGCCCAGCCTGGAGAACTTCGACACGGCGTTCTCCAGTCAGGGCGGCTCGCTGCTGACCAGCTTCGTCGTCGCCCTCGGCGCGGTCGCCGTATGCCTCGCGCTCGCCGCGCCCGCCGCCTATGGGCTCGCCCAGTTCGGACTGCGCGGCGGCCAGGGCATCGTGTTCACCACGCTGATCACGCAGATGGTGCCGGGCATCGTCATCGCCAACGCCCTCTACAGCGCGTACGCGGAACTGGGCCTGGTCAACTCCTACCTGGGGCTGATCCTCGCCGACGCGTCGCTCGGTCTGCCGTTCGCGATCGTGCTGCTGCGGGCCTTCATGGTGTCCATACCGAACGAGGTCGTCGAGGCGGCGATGGTCGACGGCGCCAACCGCTTCACCGCGTTCGTCCGCATCGTGCTGCCGATGAGCCGCAACGCCCTGATCACGGCCGGGCTCTTCACCTTCCTGTTCGCCTGGTCGGACTTCATGTTCGCGCTGACCCTCAACACCACTGACGACGTCAAGCCGATCACGCTGGGCATCTACCAGTTCGTCGGCGCGCATGTCAGCGACTGGGGCGCGGTCATGGCCACCGCGGTGCTGTCCGCGGTACCCGCGGCGATCCTGCTGGTCGTGGCCCAGAAGTACATCTCCGCCGGGATCACCGGCGGGTCCATCAAGTAATGCCATCACGTAGCGATAAGGGCTTCAGCCGTATGAGCACCCGCGCATTCCCGGAATTCCCCGACGGCTTCTTCTTCGGCGCCGCCACGGCGAGCTACCAGATCGAGGGGGCGTACGACGAGGGCGGCAGAGGGCCGTCCATCTGGGACACCTTCTGCCGCGAGCCCGGACGGGTGGCCGGCGGCGCCACCGGCGACATCGCCTGCGACCACTACCACCGCTACCGCGAGGATGTGGCACTGCTGCGCGGCCTCGGCGTCGACAGCTACCGCTTCTCCGTCGCCTGGCCGCGCATCCAGCCCGACGGCACAGGGCCGGCCAACGCGGCCGGACTGGACTTCTACGACCGGCTGGTCGACGAGTTGCTGGCCTCCGGGATCTCCCCCGCCGCCACCCTCTACCACTGGGACCTCCCTCAGGCGCTGGAAGACCGTGGCGGCTGGCGGGTACGGGAAACCGCGGAGCGCTTCGCGGACTACGCCGGCCTTGTCGTGGAGCGGCTCGGCGACCGGGTGGGCCGCTGGATCACCCTCAACGAGCCGTTCTGCAGCGCCTTCGTCGGCTACGCCGCGGGCGCCCACGCCCCCGGCGCACGGGAGGGCCGCGGCGCCCTGGCCGCCGCCCACCATCTCCTCCTCGGCCACGGCCTCGCCGTCCGCGCCCTGCGCGAGGCCGGCGCCCAGGAGGTCGGGATCACGCTCAACCCGGACCGGCTGCTCGCCGCCACCCCCGGTTCGCCGGCCGACCTCGCCGCCGTGCGCCGGGCCGAGACCCTGCACAACGAGGTGTGGCTTGACCCGCTGTTCGCCGGGCGCTATCCGCAGCATGAAGCCGAGACCTGGGGCGAGCCGGCCAACGGCTCGAGCCGCCCGGACAGTTCAGACGGTCTCGACAGTTCAGACGGTCTCGACGATTCGTTCCGGCTCGACACTTCGTACCGTCTCGACGGCGACCTCGAACTCATCGCCGCACCACTCGACTTCGCCGGCATCAACTACTACCGGCCGATCACCATCGCCGACGCCCCGCACCGCGACCCGGACCCGGCGACCCGTACGGCCGTCGACATCCGGGTCACCGAGACCTGGCGCGACGACGTACGGCACACCACCATGGGCTGGCCGGTCGTCCCGCACACCTTCACGGACCTGCTGGTCGACCTGACCAAGCGCTACCCCGAGCTGCCCCCGCTGGTCATCACCGAGAACGGGTCGGCCGAGGCCGACACGGTCACGGACGACCGCCGGGTCCACGACACCGACCGGATCGAGTACCTCCGTAGCCACCTGGAAGCCCTCTCCGCCGCCCTTCGCGCCGGCGTCGACGTGCGCGGCTACTACGTGTGGTCGCTGCTCGACAACTTCGAGTGGGCCCGCGGCTACGGCCAGCGGTTCGGCATCGTCCGGGTCGACTACGACACCCAGGAGCGCATCCCCAAGGACAGCTACCACTGGTTCCGGGACCTGATCGCCACCCACCGCGCGCGAACCGCCACCGCTGACAAGGACCACCGATGAAGTTCACCGACGGCTACTGGCTGATGCGCGAGGGCGTCCGGGCGTCGTACGCCGCCGAGATCGCCGAGGCGCGCGTCGACGACGGCCGGCTCACCCTGTACGCCCCGGTGCGGCGGGTGGAGGAACGCGGCCACACCCTCAACAGCCCGCTCCTGACCGTCGAATGCTGGTCGCCCGCCGAGGGCGTGATCGGCGTCCGCTCCACCCACCACGCGGGCGCCGCCGCACATGGCCCCGACTTCGCCCTGCGCACCGACCCCGGCCACACCGCGAAGATCACCCGGGACGGGTCCCTGCTGGAGCTGACCAGCGGCGAGCTGTCCCTGCGGGTGGACACCGCCGCACCCTGGCGCCTGGACTTCACCGCCGAGGGCCGTGTCCTCACCTCCGCCGGGTCCCGCGGCACGGGCTTCGCCCTCACCGACGACGGCGGCCACCACTCACTGGCCCAACTGTCCCTGGGTGTCGGTGAATTGGTCTACGGGCTCGGCGAGCGCTTCACTCCGTTCACCAGGAACGGCCAGAGTGTGGACATCTGGCAGGCCGACGGCGGTACGGCCAGCGAGCAGGCGTACAAGAACATCCCCTTCCACCTCACCAACCGGGGCTACGGCGTCTTCGTCAACCACCCCGGCCACGTCTCGTACGAGATCGGGTCCGAGGCGGTGGGGCAGGTGCAGTTCAGCGTCGAGGACCAGTCGCTGGAGTACTACGTCATCCACGGCCCGACGCCCAAGGACATCCTGGACCGCTACACCGCCCTCACCGGCCGCCCGGCGCTGCCGCCCGCCTGGTCGTTCGGGCTGTGGCTGTCCACCTCCTTCACCACCTCCTACGACGAGGAGACGGTCAACCGGTTCGTCCGCGGCATGTCGGAGCGCGGCATCCCGCTCGGCGTCTTCCACTTCGACTGCTTCTGGATGCGCGAGTACCAGTGGTGCGACTTCACCTGGGACCCCGGCGTCTTCCCGGACCCGGAGGGCATGCTGCGCCGCCTCAAGGACGACCAGGGGCTGCGCATCTCGCTGTGGATCAACCCGTACATCGGCCAGAAGTCCCCGCTCTTCACCGAAGCCATGCGCCAGGGCTACCTGGTGCGCAGGGCCAACGGCGACGTGTGGCAGTGGGACTTGTGGCAGGCGGGCATGGCGCTGGTCGACTTCACCAACCCTGAGGCGCGGGAGTGGTACGCGGGCAAGTTGCGCGGTCTTGTCGCGCAGGGCGTGGACTGCTTCAAGACCGACTTCGGCGAGCGCATTCCGACGGACGTGGTGTGGCACGACGGTTCCGACCCGGAGCGCATGCACAACTACTACACCCAGCTCTACAACGAAACCGTCTTCGAAGTGCTGAGCGAGGCGCGCGGCACCGACGAGGCTGTGCTCTTCGCGCGGTCGGCGACCGCGGGCGGGCAGCAGTTCCCGGTCCACTGGGGCGGCGACTGCGAGTCCCACTTCGGGGCGATGGCCGAATCGCTGCGCGGCGGCCTCTCGCTCGGCCTGTCCGGCTTCGGCTTCTGGAGCCACGACATCGGCGGCTTCGAGGGCACACCGACGCCCGAAGTCTTCAAGCGGTGGGTGCAGTTCGGCCTGCTGTCCTCGCACAGCAGGCTGCACGGCAGCAGGTCGTACCGCGTGCCGTGGGACTTCGACGAGGAGTCCGTGACGGTCACCCGCGACTTCACGCGGCTCAAGCACCGCCTCATGCCGTATCTCTTCCGCGCGGCCCAGCAGGCGCGGGAGCGGGGCACGCCGATGATGCGCGCCATGCTGCTCGAATTCCCCGAGGACCCGGCGTGCCACACCCTCGACCGGCAGTACATGCTCGGCGACGACCTGCTCGTCGCGCCGGTGTTCTCGGCGGACGGTACGGTCGAGTACTACGTGCCTGACGGGACGTGGACCCATCTGCTGTCGGGCGAGCGGGTCCGGGGGCCGGGCTGGCGACGCGAGCGGTACGGGTTCGACAGCCTGCCGTTGCTGGCCCGCCCCGGCTCGGTGATCCCGTTCGGGGAGAGTGACGACAGCGCGGTGTACGACTGGGCGCACGGGGTGACGCTGCGTGTCCACGGCCCGTCGGACGGCACGATGACGGTCACTCGGATCCCTGCCGCGGACGGTTCCACGGCGGCCACCTTCCGCACGCGGCGGGAGGGCGACGTCATCACGGTCGAGGCCGAGGGCGGGGGCGCCCAAGTGCCGTGGCGGGTCCTGCTCGTCGGCGTCGAAGCCGCCGGCGAGCGCTCCGAGCAGACCGCCCTCGGCACGCTGCTCACGGCCGCGCCCGGCGTCACGACGGTCTCGGCGCTTCTCATGGAGGAGGACTCGGCGTAGCGACCTGGAGGGGAGCGGCTGGAGGGAGGGTCACTCCCCTCCGGCCGCTCCCGTGCCGGTCAGTTCGTGTGCCCGGGATCCTTCTCGTGGTCGTCGGCACCTCGCGGAGCGCCCTGCTGCCCGCCCTCGCCGACGGACTCGGCGTCGAGCGGTACGCCGTTCGTCCGCAGCATGTGTCTCACGTCCAGGATCAGTGGGAACACTTCGTGGTTCTGGTCCTCACCCTGTTCGTCCCAGGCTCGCTGCTCGGCCTCGACCGCCATCCGGTCCTGGGCGAACACCCGTTCAGTGAAGCGGCGGATGAGCGGCCATGCCAGGTGGAGCACGCCGGGGACCGGCGGCTTCGCGATCATCAGCAGGCCGTAGGCGTGGTTGATGCGCTGTTCGGCGTCCTCCGGCACGTAGGCCGCCCAGAGGGAGAACGACGGGAGTTCGGCGCCGTCGGGGACAGCTTGCAGGGTCTGGTACGGGTACTGGGTGCGGATGGTGATCTCGTCGGGTGTCTGCTGTCCACCGAGCCCCTCGGCGGACAGCAGTCCGGCGCCGCGGTCCTTCTTGCCCCCGGCGGGGACGAAGAGGTAGCGGGCCTCGACGAACTGCGGGCCGGTCTCGTACCCCAGCAGCTCGGGCTGAATTCTGCCCAGCACGCTGCGGTGCAGGAACTGGTGGTTCATGTCGAGCAAGTTCTCGTGCATGAACGAGTAGTGGCAGCGCACGGTGCGCGAGAAGGTCATGGTCCGGTGCGTGGCCGCGCCGAACTCCGGCAGCGCCGGGAACGGCGCCGACTCGGCCTTCTCGGGGTCGCCGGGGAAGACGAATACCAGGCCGAACGCCTCGCGGACCGGGTACGACCGCACTCCGCGCGGCGGCCGCTCGCACCCCTTGGGCAGATACGGGATCTGCGAGATGCGGCCGTTCCCGCGGTAGGACCAGGCGTGGTAGCAGCAGCGCAGCGCGTCCCCCTCGACGACTCCGAGACTCAGCGGCACCTGGCGGTGCGCACACCGGTCCTCCAGGGCGTAGACACTGCCGCTCCGGCCGCGGTAGAGCGCGATCCGTTGTCCGGCGAAGACGGCGGCGAAGGTGCGCTCCTTGCGCACAGCCCGCGACCGGGCCACGGGATACCAGTAATCCGGGTCGATCCCGATGCGCCGCAGGTCGGCGACGGCTTCTCCGCGTTCGTCCACCGGACGTCGGGGGAAACGTGCCGGTCCGTCGGCGCTGTTCCCGTCCGTTCGGGGAAGGGCCTCGGTCATGTACTGCTCCCTTGCGCTGGAGCCGGCAGGACAGGTCAGGGAAGCACCAGGCTCCCGGGGGTGGACGCGCGTCGCGCGGCCGGCCTGTCCCAGGCCGATCCTTTGGGTTCCGGTGGCTGCCGGTCAGCGGGCACGCCGCCGACGGCATCGGTTCGGTCCGACCCACCGGAGGCCGAGGGCGCTCCGCCTGCCGCAGCAGGACTCCATTTCTCCACGGTGGTAGCGGGCGGCCCGAACGGCAACTGCGACCGCGTGCATCGCCGGTCCGTCCGTGCGCGGCCGGCCCGAGCACGAGGAGGTGCGTCCACTGCTGGACCGGACGCACCCGCAGGCGAGGAGTCGGCCCCTCGTTACTCCATTTGCCTGTCCGGCTCCCCTGGGCGCGGTACTGAGCTTCGCCGTTCCCCGTCCACGCGTTGACGCCGTGCGATCGTGCAGCGTCAGCGCGACGCGACCAAAGGAACGCATGAACGAGACCGTCACAATTCCTGCCAGAACGGCCGAGGCCGGGGATGACCACGGCTGCCCCCGGGTGATCGCGACGGCGCACGACCGGGCAGAGCTGGACTTGGCCCTGAGATCAGCTCTCGCCCTCGAACACGCCACCATTCCCCCATACCTTTGCGCGATGTTCTCACTCAAGGACGGAAAGAACCGAGAGGTCGAACACATCATCCGCAGCGTCGTCATGCAGGAGATGCTGCACCTGGCACTGATCGGAAACATCATGAACTCGATCGGTACCACCCCCAGGTTCGACGACCCGGACCTGGTTCCCGTCTACCCGGGGCGGCTGCCCGGCGGGGTGATGCCCGACCTGGAGGTCTCGCTCGGCGCCTGCTCGATCGAACAGGTACGCAAGGTCTTCATGGGCATCGAGCTGCCCGAGGACCCGCTCGCCCCGGCCGGCCAAAGAGCTCTCAAGACCATCTCTGATTACAACCCTCAGCTGGACGACTACGGGAACATCCAGAACCTCGACGAAGAGGCCCTCGACGCCCCTCGAAAGTTCTTCGCCCTGGCCGACTACGACGCCACCACCGTCGGCGGGTTCTACCAGCACATCGCACGGATGCTGACCGATCTCGACGAGAGTGACGAGAATCTGTTCAGCGGCGATCCACGCAGACAGGTCAGCTGGCCGCACGCCCCCGGACGGCTGTACCGGGTGACCAATCTGCAGACAGCGCTCTGGGCCATCCTCGAGATCATCGACCAGGGCGAGGGCCACGCCCAGGACCCGACCGTGGGCCCGCTACCGGGAAGGGCGTCATGACCAGCACCGAACAGGACGGGGCCGCCGGGCCCGACCGACGTACCGCTCTGCAACTGGCGGCCACTGCCGCTGTGTCGGGGGTGCTCGCCACCGGCGCAGGGGCGCCTGCCTCGGCCGCCACCGAACCATCGGCCGTCACCGAACCGCCGGCGGCCGGCGGACCGCTGCCGGCCGTCCAGGCCGAGCCGGCCGCGGATGAGCTGGCGCACTACTACCGGTTCTGGGAGATCGTGCAAGGGCGGCAGCTGGTCAAGACGCACGGCTACTGGGCGTTCGACGGGCCGCGGATCCCGTTCGATCCGAGCGGTGTGTATCGCCTGGTCGAGAATCCCGACACCAAGCGGCTGGAGAAGGGCTCGGCAGCGCGCAAGGCGTCCGAACGGTGCGACCGCGCCTACACCGAGATGCTCAGGACGCTCAACCGCGTGTTCGACGGCCACCCGGAAGAGCTCCGCCGGGCCGAGCAGCAGATGGAAGCCCTCGGTCAGCAGGCCCGTGCGCTGATGCGGATGCCGAGCGCCCCCGGAGCGAAGACCTTCCTGGCCCCCGCCTTCCAACTGGCCGAGGACCGCTGAGGACGAAGAGTCCGCGGTTCTGACCACGAGGCGTCCGTGGATCCACTGCGGATGCGTCCGCGGTGACGGCGCCTGCGCTCGCGGTGCCCGGTCCGGTCACCAGCCCTACGTTGGTGACATGGCAGTGATGACCGCTAAACGTCCGGGAGCGCAGGCTCGGATCCGCGTCAAGGACGTCTTGTTGGCGGCCTTGGTCTTTCTGCTGTCGATGGTGGCGGTCTCCATCATTCATGAGGAGCACCGGATCTCCATCCGGTGGCAGGCCGTGGTGCTCGTCGGAACCAGCTGCGTCGCTCTGGTGTGGCGGCGCCGCCACCCCTTCGGCGTACTCGTCGTGGCCGTCGGCTGCGCGGTGGTGCTTCAGTCGCTCGGGTTCCGGGAGGGTCCGCTGGGGACGAGCTCGGTCATCCTGTCCGTGTACACCGTCGCGGCGTGCACCGACCGGCGCACCACCTGGACGACAGCGTGCGTGTCGGCGTCCGTGCTGGTGGGAGCGGCCATTGTGACCGAACGGACGTGGCTTTCCCCGGACAACGCGGCGATGCTGGCATGGACGGCTCTGCCGGCGGCGGTCGGGGACGGAGTGCGATCGCGCAGGGCCTATGTGGCAGCCGTGGAAGAGCGGGCGGAGCACGCGGAACGCACCCGCGAGCAGGAGGCCCGTCAGCGGGTGGCGGCCGAACGGATGCGGATCGCACGTGAGCTGCACGACGTCGTGGCCCACCACATCGCCCTGATCAACGCCCAGGCGGGCGTCGCCGTCCATCTTGTGGAGCAGCGGCCCGAACACGTACTCACGGCCCTGGAGGGGATCCGCGACGTGAGTCAGTCCGCGCTCGACGAACTGCGGGTGACCGTGAGCCTGCTGCGGCAGCCGGACGAGACAGCCGCGCCCCGTGATCCGACGCCGGGCATGGGTCACGTGCCCGACCTTCTGGCGTCGTTCGAACGTGCTGGGCTTGCTGTCAAACAGACGCTGAGCGGCGACCCCAAACCCCTGCCACCGGCGGCCGACCTGGCGGCGTACCGCATCATTCAGGAGGCCCTGACCAACGTGCGCAAGCACTCGGGTGTGGACCAGGCCCGACTGGACTTGTTCTACCTGCCGAACCTGCTGACGATCACCGTGCAGGACGACGGACCCTCGAAGCCCGCCCGTTCCGACTCGGGAAAGGGCCACGGGCTGATCGGGATGCGCGAGCGGGCCGGCACAGTCGGAGGCAGGGTGCACGCGGGACCGCGCGCCGAAGGCGGTTTCACCGTGACTGCCGAGCTGCCTCTGCTGTCCGGCACGGCCGAAGGCGAACCGGCGTCGGCGGATACCGACGAGAGGGCTTCGGGGGACACCGCTGAGGAGGGACGAGCGTGACGATCCGTGTCCTTCTCGCCGATGACCAGGCTCTGCTGCGGGGCACCTTCAAGATGCTGTTCGATTCCGCGGACGACATGGAAACCGTGGGGGAAGCCGAGAACGGCAGGGAGGCCGTGGACCTCTGCGAAGAGCTCCGTCCGGACGTGGTCCTGATGGATATCCGCATGCCGGAGATGGACGGCCTCGACGCCACGCGTCTGATCAGTGAGTCCGAGGACCTCGCCGGGGTGAAAGTCCTGATCCTCACCACCTTCGAGGACGACGAGCACGTCGCCGAGGCGCTGCGTGCGGGGGCGAGCGGCTTTCTCGGCAAGGGTGTGCGGCCTGAGGTCCTGCTCGAGGCCGTCCGCACGGTGGCCGCCGGTGAGGCTCTGCTCTCGCCCGTGGCGACCCGCGCGCTGATTTCCCGCTTTCTGGCGCAGCCCGAGCTGTATCCGGCCGTCGTCCAGGAACGTCTGCAGTACCTGACGCCGCGGGAGCGCGATGTGATGTGCCTGGTGGCGCTGGGTCTATCGAACGAAGATATTGCCGAACGTTTGTTCGTAAGCCCGCTGACCGCGAAGACGCACGTCAACCGCGCCATGACCAAGCTGGCGGCGCGTGACCGGGCCCAGCTCGTGGTCATGGCCTACCAGTGCGGCCTGGTCAGCCCCGCGGTCGAGCCGACCGCCCCACAGGCCTGAGGCCCGCCCGGAGCAGGCGGGACGGCGTCCGCCGTACGCCCGGGCCTCGGATACCACGGATGCAGTAGGCGCGATTCGCTTCAGGGGGACGACGCGTGACCGCCCCGCGTCGGCCACATTGAACGTATGAACGGAAGCAGGTCCTCGAGCCCCAGTGCCCCGCGGCACGACCGGCCCTCGGCGCCTGCCCGCCTCATGTGCCGCAGCTGCGCGATCCCGCGCTTGTGCGGTGGCCAGGAGAGGACTCGACATGTTCAGTAACTCCCAGGAATGCCACACCACCCGTGAACGGCTGGCCGGCTACACGCTCGACGCACTCGCCGAGGAAGAGGCCCGCGCCGTCACCGCCCACTTGGCGACCTGTTCCGCGTGCCGGGACGAGCACTACTGCCTGGCGGCGGTGGCTGCTCACCTGATTCCTCTCCGAGAGGCACTGGCCGACGAGTCGCGCCGCAGCCTGCCCCGTCGGCGCCGCCCGGAGCGGACCGCGTCGCTGACTCTCGCCCACTGGGCGAACTGCAAGGTGCTGGCAGCGACCGGCTGAATCGCGGTGTACGGGGGGGAGGGTGTCGCCCGTCCCCCGACAGACGCCCTCCCCCGTACCACTGCCGTCTCCGCATCCAGAAGTCGTGACGACGCCAAGTGACGACGCCAACAGGCCGTCACGGCAAGGGCGTTGGGCATCCGTCAGCAGGCCCGAAGACCCGGATCCGACTTCTCTCGCGGAGAGGCACAACCATCCCGATGTGTCGCGAGTCACATGATGTAAGAGCAACAAACTCGCAAAGATCACAAGGGGGAAATATGCGATTCAGCCGGCCTGTCCTGACTGGTGCAGCTCTGGCAGCCCTGGCGATCGGGGGCACGACCGCGCTGGCGGGTCCCGCCAGCGCCGCGCCCAACACCACACCGCAGAAGGTCTGCGGAAGCAGCTACAAGACCGTCAACTCGGCGCCGATCGGCTCACTGGGCACGGTCTACCTCACGTACAACGCGTCGAACGGCAAGAACTGCGTCGCGACCATCCGCAACAACCCCGGCACCCGGCTGGACATGTCCGCGTGGATCTACGTCCCCGACACCGACCAGGGTGACCAGGACTACGGGCAGTACACCTCGTACGCGGGACCGACCTACGTCTACGGCAAGGCCCACTGCGTCGACTGGGGCGGCAACATCAGCAACGTGTACGTCCAGGTGACCGGGTCCAACTGTGCCGCGCTCAGGGAACAGCGGGTCACCACGACGCGCTGATCGCTCACCGCGCGACAACGCACAGCTGACCGACGCACCACCGACCGGCCAACGGGAAGCACCACGCACCGTTGGCCGGTCTCCGCGCGAAGTGCCCACAGGATCAGGCCTGTTGCAGCGGACGCCCACGCGCCTATGTCGCCCGGAACCGTCCCCGCTCCACCTCGGCGACCAGCCCTCCGCCCACCATCACGTCCAGGTGCTGCACCGCCGTCCTCCGCTCGACCGGCCTCACATGCGGCCCTTCGACGTGGGGCCGGTAGACGAGCCTGTGCTCGACGATCTCCTCGACGGTCCGCGGTTCTCCGAGGAACGTGAGCAGCGCCGCCTCGCGCTTGGCCACCACGCCGGCAAAGGCGTCGAGCCTGCGCCGGAATTCCCCGGCACCCTCGATCACGCCCTTCTGGTGGGACGTGCCGTACCAGCGGGCGTCGATCTCCCGGCACCGGCGCATCGACGCCTCGAAGTCCACGAGACTGCTGCCGAGGTCCCCGTAGAACGGACCGAACGACGTCAGGTCGATGTCCCCCACGAACAGGAAGCCGTCCGGCTCGATCAGGAAGCCGCTGTGCCCCGCGGTGTGCCCGGGCAGATGCACGACGGTCACGGTGCGGCCGCCGAGGTCGAACACGGTGCCGTCCTCGAACCCCTTCGCGTCCGGTCGCCCCCGCACATGGAACTCGTCCCGCATCATCTTGTCGACGGCGTCGACCTCTCCGGGCGGAAGGCCGATTCCGGCGACGAGAGCTTCGCGGGATCGCAGCGCGCCGAGGTCACCTTCGTGGGTGTGGACCGGTACCTCGTAACTGCCGAGACCGGCGATGTGGTCCTCGTGCGCATGGCTCACGAGGACCAGGTCCGCGGGCGGCGCGCCTTCGACGAGCGACAACGACGGGTCGACGACCAGCGATTCGGCCGTGCCGCGCACCAACAGCGTGTTGCCGTACGGGTAGGCACCTTGCTGGGCGCCTACGAGCACGCTGACGTCGCCGTATTCTGCCGCCGTGTATTCCGTGGTACGCATTTTCAGGACTCTCTCACTTTCCGGTCCGATCTCCGGCCGAACGCCCACATCGCATGCGGCACCGGAGCGTTGAGGACGAGCGCGGGGGAACCGCGGCCGGGAGCGCCATACGTTGGTGAGGTCGTCGTGGTGTTCAGCGGGACTGGAAGTCGGCCAGTGCGTGGACGACGTGGGACGACGCCGGGTAGAGCTCGCGGTACAGCGCGTACAGCTCGTCGTAGCGGGACGTCATCTCCGGGCGGGGGGTGACGATTTCCTGGACCGGGTTCCACGCCTCGATGCGGGCGTCGGCCACGAGTTGGGCGGCGAGGAGCGCCCCTCCGTAGGAGGCGCCGATCGAGGTCGTGCGCACCTCTTGGGCCCTGCCGGTGACGTCGGAGACGATCTGGGTCCACAGGCGTCCCTGGGTTCCGCCGCCGACAGCGACGACGCGGCGGATGTCACCTCCGGCCGCTTCGATGGCCTCGATGTTGTGCCGCACTCCGTACGCCGTGCCTTCCAGGGCTGCCCGGTACAGGTCTCCGCGGGTGTGGGACAGCGTGAGGCCCGCGATGACGCCGCGCGCCCGTGGGTCGGTGATCGGGGTGCGCTCCCCGGCGAAGTACGGAAGCATCAGCAGGCCGCCCGCCCCTGGGCCCGACTCCTCGGCCAGGCACAGCAGTTGCCGGTAGTCGTCGCTGCCGAACAGCTCGCGCAGCCAACTCGTGACGGCGCCGGACGTTGCCATTCCGCCGGCGAGGTTGCGGGTGTCGGGGAGGGCGCCGACGGTGCTCCACAGCGAGGGGTCGCGCAGCAGCCCCGGCACGGTGTGGACGAGGAACATCGTCGTGCCGTACATGAGCATGAGGTCACCGATCCCGTGCGCGCCGACGCTCAGCGCCTCGGCCCAGGCGTCGATGGTTCCGGTGGTGACCGGGATACCGGTCGGCAGGCCGGTCAGGCGCGCGGCCTCGGCGGTCACCGTGCCCGCCGCCTCGCCGGACCAGCGCAGTTCGGGGAGTTCGATGCCGGGGGCGATCCGGTCGCTCCACGGGGCGTACCAGTCGCGGGTCAGGGTGTCGTAGAGCGGGGTGCTCTGGCTGGCCGAGTGGTGGTCGAGGACGTAGGCGCCGGTGAGTTTGCGTACGAGCCAGGAGCTGGGCATGTAGAGCCTGCGGGCGCGGCCGTAGGGCTCCGGTTCCCGTTCGGCGATCCACGCCACCTTGGCCCCCGCCGCCTGGGTCGTGAGCCGCGAGCCACAGCGGTGGGCGATCTCTTCGGCGCCCAGCTCGCTTTCGAGCCGCTCGATCTGGAGGGCGGAGCGGGTGTCCACGCCGTAGAGGATCGCGGGGCGTACAGGTGTGTCGTTCTCGTCGGCGAGCAGCACGCAGGGTCCCATGCCGCTGACCCCGACCGCGACGGTCTCCGCGTCGTGAACGGTGGTCAACTCCCGGGCCAGGGAGACGAATTCGCCCCACCAGAGGTCCGCGTCCATCTCTACGTGCCCGGGGGCCGGGCGGTCGACGGCGTGTTCACGGACGGCCGAGTGCAGCACGGTGCCGTCGAGGCCGACGAGCACGCCCTTGCTGCTGGACGTTCCGATGTCCACACCGATGACTGCTGACTGAGGCATACGAACACCGTATTTCCCGGTTCGTGCCGGAGCGTTGCACGGGGTCATTTCAGGCCGGAAGTCTTGATGGACTCGACCATCTGGCGCTGGAAGACGAGGAAGAGGGCGAGCATGGGTATCACCGCGACCACGGCGGCGGCAGGACTTGGTGGTCGGCGCTCGAAATCCTTCGGGGGTTGATCATTCGGTCGTGCGGCTGGTACGGGTCGCCGCGCCACCGGCAGCCGATCCCCCGGCTCGCCGCGCTCGGCGGCTGTGAGATCGAACTCGAAGTACGCATCAACGCCACGCTCAAACGGCGGCCTGCCATGTGCGAGATCTTCGAAGTGCTGCTGCACTCGGCCGCCTACTGCGCTACGCCACCGTCCATCAACGCCAGCATCGTCGCCAAGAAGGTCTTCGCCGAGCGTGAACTGCTCCCGGAGCCACCCGGTGTTGGGCTTTGAGTGTCGGTGTCCTGCCCTGCGGCGGTGAGGCGGCAGGGCAGGACACCGAAGGCGAGGTGAGCGGGTCAGCCGAGCGAGACCAGACGCGCGCCCCCGTCTGTCTCGATGACGGTGCCGGTGAGGTTGGCATTGCTGACGGTCAGGGCCACCACCTCGGCAATCTCCTGCGCCGAGGCGATGTGGCGGACCGGCAGAGTGGCGGCCGTTTGTGCGAAGTACTCGCGCTTGGCGTCTTCCGGCAGGCCGTTCCACCAGGGAGTGTCGACGAGCCCGGGAGAGACGGCGTTCACCCGTATCGGAGCGAGTTCCGCGGCCAGCGGCCTGACCAGGGCCTCGACGGCGCCGTTGAGGGCGGCGATGCCAGCGGTTCCTGGCATGCCGGTCCGCGCGGTGACGGCGCTGAGCAGGGTGATCGACCCGTCCGGTGTGAGGTGCGGCAGGACCGCCTGGATCGTGGTGATGTGCGGCCAGAACTTGGCCTCGAACGCGCGTCGCAGCATCGTCAGATCGAGATCGGCTACCGGCCCCGGCCCTTCGCTTCCGCCGGCCGCCAGGACCAGCCAGTCGATGCTGCCGGTCGCCTCGGCAAGTGCGCTCATCTCGTCAGGGCTTCCGGCGTCGGCCCGGTGCCCGACCAGTTCGGCGTCGGTGACGGCAAGGGCGTCGAGGCGATCCTTGCTGCGGCCGGCGATGTGCACCGTGGCACCACGTGTCTGGAGCAGGCGGGCCGTTGCGAGCCCGATGCCGGACGTTCCCCCGACCACAAGGGCAGTGCGCTGGGACATGACGTCTCCCTATTTCGAACCGCTGCGTCTCGCATTAAGCTAGCCTCCATGGTCATGGACAAGCAACCCCCCTCGGAGTCACGCCCGGGACGCAAGCGCAGCGAGGAGAGCCGGATGGCGATCCTGGTCGCGGCATTCGAACTGGTCGGCGAGGTCGGCTACGCGGGCCTGACGATCGAAGGAATCGCCAACCGAGCCGGATGCGGCAAACAGACGATCTACCGCTGGTGGCCCTCCAAGGCCCACGTCCTCCTCGAAGCACTCGCAGTGAAAGCCGATCTGTACGTCACGAATGCCGACCACGGCTCCTACACCGACGACGTACGGGCCTTCCTGATGGACACGTTCCGGCTCAGCCGCCAGCAGCGTGTCGTCGACATTCTGCGCGTCCTGATGGCGGAGGCCCAGATCAACGAGGAGTTCGGCGAACTCTTCCGCAGTGCCTTTCTGCAACGTCGGCGCGACGCGCTCCAGGTGGTCCTCGATCGGGCCCGGACACGGGGCGACCTGCCGCCCCGTCCTGCTGCGTCCACCGTCCTGGACATCGTGTTCGGCACCTTGTGGTACCGCCTCCTGGCCACGCGCCAGCCCATGGGCGACGACCTCGTCGAGGACCTCGCGGCCACCCTCACGCAGGCTGCGCAACCCCCGACCAGCACAGCGATCGACCTGGGAGACCAGCAATGACCCTTCCCCGCACCATCCTCATCACCGGTGCCACCGACGGCCTCGGCCTGGCCCTGGCCGAACGCCTGGCAGCCGACGGCACCGACCTGATCCTGCACGGCCGCAACCCGGCCAAACTCAACCGCCTCGCAGAGCAGTTCGCGGCCCGCGGCTCATCCAGACCCCGGACCATGACCGCGGACCTCGCCGACCTCGACCAGGTCCGCCGCATGGCCGCTGAGATTCGCGCATCGGTGGACCGACTCGACGTCCTGGTGAACAACGCCGGCATCGGCGGCGGGCAACCGGACGGCCGCACCCGCCGCACCAGCGCCGACGGCCACGAGCTGCGATTCGCCGTCAACTACCTCGCCGGCTTCCTGCTCACCCTCGAACTTCTGCCGCTGCTGCGCGCGTCAGCGCCGACCCGCATCGTCAACGTCGCCTCCATCGGCCAGCACCCGCTCGACTTCGAGAATCTGATGCTGGAGCACGACTACGACGGCATCCGAGCCTACGGCCAGAGCAAACTCGCCCAGATCATGTCCGGTTTCGAGCTCGCCGCACGCCTGCCCGCCGACGAGGTCACGGTCAACAGCCTGCACCCCGCCACCTATATGCCGACCAAGATCGTCCTCGCCGAGATCGGACACAGCATCGACACGCTGGAAGAAGGAGTGACCGCCACCCGCCAGCTCGTCACCGATCCGGCGCTCGCCGGTATCACCGGACGCTTCTTCGACCGCACCCGCGACGCACGCGCTCATTCCCAGGCATACGACAGCGCAGCCCGACTGCGCCTGTGGCAGGCGAGTCTGCAACTCACCGAAGCCGAGAGTCCTCTGTCATGAGTGCCGCTGGCGCGGAGGCCGTGGGCAGGGCCGTCATCCCGCCCGAGCCTCGCAGGGCCAAGGGCCGCAGGCTACGGCCCCCCGTGATCCACTTCTCGTGATCGGCCTGTCCGTATGCCCGTTGCCGCTGCCCGTCCAATCGTCCTGACCGCCTCAGAGCGGCACCGACTCAAGACGGCGGCTACGGTCACAAGACCGAGTACCAGGCCCGGCAACGTGCCACCGTCGTGCTGCATGCGGCCCGCGGGCGGTCCAACGCGCGCATCGCCCGCGAGACCGGGCTGCACACGTGAACGCGCCGAAGTAGGCGTCGAGGCGGCCTTCGCCGCACGCGGACACCAGGGCGCCGGCGGCCTTCAAGACGCCGCCGGTCATCGGTCGTACTCCTTCTGGCAGGGGTGCGGGGCGGTTCAGCCGATGCGGGCGACGGCGCGTACGGGTGCGCCGTCGGCGGCGGGCAGTTTCAGCGGCAGCAGCGAGACCTCGATGGGCTCGCCCGCCGTCTGTGCGTCGAGCAGCGGGCCGAGTCGGGTCAGGTTCTCGGCGATCACGGCGTGGGCCCCGCACAGGATCCGGTGGGCGGGGAACTCGTCGGCGGGGGTGGGATCCACACTCAAGGCGTCGATGCCGACCGTACGCACTCCCGCGGCGACCAGGAGTTCGGCCGCCTCCCGGGTCAGGTACGGGTGGGTGAGGTAGTCGTCGGTGCCCCAGTGCGCCGACCAGCCCGTTGCCACCAGGACGATCGCCCCGGCCCGGATCCGGCCCTCGAAGAGGTCCGGCCCGAGCGGCGAACGCGGCTGCGCATCGCGGGCGTCGACGACGACGGCCTCTCCCACGAAGCGGTCCAGTGGGAGCTGGTCGAGGGTGGGCAGCGAGTCGTCGATGTGGAACGGCGCGTCGACATGCGTACCGGACTGGGACCCCATGTCCAGGTGCAGGACGTTCACGCCGTCCGCCGCGACGCTCAGGGCCGGGGTGAGCGTGACGCGCGGGTCGCCGGGGTAGACCGGCATGCCGGTCGCGAGCTCGACGGACAGGTCTACGAGGCGCATGGCCGTCACGCCCCTTCCGCGGCGGCAGCCACGGGCGCGGGAACATCGTCGGTGATCGGCCGGACGGGCGTGTCCGAGGCGCGGACCAGGCGCGGCCCCTGGGGCCCGTAGACCTCGCGCGGCTCGGGGAAGAGCCACAGCAGGGCCAGGTAGAGGAGGGCGGCGAGGCCCAGGCCCACCAGGAGCGAGAGGTCCACTCCGCCGGCCAGGTCACCGAGGGGGCCGACGAACTGGCCGGGCAGGTTCACGAACATCAGGGCGAGGATCGCGGAGGTCAGCCACGCGCCCATGCCGCGCCAGTTCCAGCCGTGGGTGAACCAGTAACGGCCGCCCTTTTGGCGCCGGTTGAAGACCTGGAGCGAGTCGGGGTCGTACCAGCCGCGGCGGGTCAGCCAGCCGAGCATCATGATCACCATCCAGGGGGCGGTGCAGGTGATGATCAGCGTCGCGAACGTCGAGATGGACTGCGCCAGGTTGGCCGCGAAGCGTCCGACGAAGATGAACCCGATCGACAGCACTCCGACGAACAGCGTCGCCTGCACGCGGCTGAACCGGGTGAACACGCTGGAGAAGTCGAGCCCGGTGCCGTAGAGCGAGGTGGTGCCGGTGGACATGCCGCCGATCAGCGCGAGCAGACACACGGGCAGGAAGTACCAGCCGGGGGCGATCGCGAGGAGCCCTCCGACGTAGTTCGACGCGCTCGGGTCCATGTACGTGGCCGCCTTCTCCGCGATGATCGAAGCGGTGGCGAGTCCGAAGAAGAAGGGCAGGATCGTGGCGATCTGCGAGGCGAACGCGGCCGTGACGACCCGGCGGTTCGAGGCCTGCGCCGGGATGTAGCGGGCCCAGTCGCCGAGGAAGGCGCCGAAGGACACCGGGTTGGACAGCACGATCAGGGCGGAGCCGATGAAGGCGGGCCAGAACCCGGCGGACGAGGCGGACGAGAACGACCCCTGGTAGCCCGGGTCGAAGTCCCCGGCGAAGGCGAAGAAGCCGAGGACGAACAGCGTGGACGCCGCCACCACCGCGATCTTGTTCACGAACAGCATGAACCGGAAGCCGTACACGCACACCGTCAGCACGAGCAGAGCGAACACCCCGTACGCCAGCGCGAACACGCCGTCGTTCTGCGGCACGCCCATCAGCCGGTGCGCGCCGCCGACCAGGGCGTCGCCGGAGGACCACACGGAGATCGAGAAGAACGCGACGGCGGTGAGCAGCGAGAGGAACGAGCCGACGATCCGGCCGTGCACACCCAGGTGGGCCGAGGACGATACGGCGTTGTTGGTGCCGTTGCGCGGGCCGAACACCGCGAGCGGCGCCAGGATCAGCGCACCGGCCACGAGGCCGAGCACGGTCGCCGCGAGACCCTGCCAGAACGAGAGGCCGAACAGGATGGGGAAGGCGCCCAGCACGCAGGTGGCGAAGGTGTTGGCGCCACCGAACGCGACCCGGAACAGGTCCAGGGGCTTGGCGGAGCGGTCCGCGTCAGGGATGCGTTCGACGCCGTACTGCTCCACCTCCGTCAGAGCCGGGGAATCACTCATTCGTCCTCCTTGGGAGCGAGCGGGTTGATCAGGCCGTCCGCGGACGCGGCGGGCAGTTTCCTGCACGGCAGCGAGACATGTGCAGGTGGTCGGGTGAGTGTGCACGGCAAGGGATTGCCACGGCAATCGGTGCGGGCACGAAGAGACAGCCTCACTCTGTGGCTGAGCACAAAGAACGCCGCACCGACGGGGTGGCCCGCCAGCGGGGTGACCGTCGCGGATCTGTTGTCCTACCCCGCATTGCAGTTGCGCCCGGTCGCGGGCACGGCGGGCCTGAACCGCTCGGTGTCGTGGGCGTATGTCAGCGAACTGGACGACCCCACGCCCTGGCTCCTGGGCGCCGAAATGATCACGACGACGGGTCTCGCGATGCCGCCCTCGGCCGCCGGGCAGCGGGCCTACCTGGAACGGCTCGACGACGCCGGGGGCCCTGGCCGTCTCCGCCCAGCTGCCCATGCCTGCGCTGCGCCAGGCGTTCCACGCCGCGGCCGAGGAACGCGGGATGCCGGTTCTGGACTGACGGTCCCGGCCTGGTGCGCACGACCGTGCGGCCCGGCTCCGGCCGGCGGATCCGCGCACAGGGCAGCCCCGCACCGCACCGAGGTCCCTGCCGTCGAAGGGCTGACCTTCCCGCACCCGCTGGTTATGCTGCCGCCGAAGCGTTCACGGAAGCGCTCAAACGAACAGCGGGTGTCGAGGGGGCCATCAGCATGCGTGAACCGGTCGATCTCAGGCGGCAGCGGATTCTCGCCGTGGTGCAGTCGCGCGGGGCGACACGGGTGAGCGATCTCGCCGCGGAGCTCGCCGTGTCGGTGGTGACGCTGCGCCGCGATGTCGAGGAACTCGCCAGGGAGGGCAAGCTGCGCCGTGGTCACGGCGTCGCCCGCCCGGTGCTGCCCGAGACGGAACGCGCCGCTGCCCCCGTCGAACCGATGGCCGACGGCGGTCCGGTCGCGGTCGTCGTTCCCGAACGCCACTCGTATCTCTACGAGGCGCTGCACGGCGCCCGGACCGCGTTCGAAGAGGCGGGGATACGGATCGCGCTGCACATCGCGCCGGCTGTCGCGGGAGCCGAACAGCCCATCGTGGAACAGGCGTTGGCGGCCGGCGCGCGTGGCCTGCTCATCGCCCCGCGCTGGCGCAGCAGGGCCACGGAGGAGGCCGACTACACGTGGCTCGCCTCCCTGCCGGTGCCCGCGGTCGTGATGGAGCGCAGGCCCCGGCGCGGCAGCGCGCTGCATGCCGTGGACACGGTCTGTACCGATCACTGGTACGGCATCCATCTCGCCGTCGAACACCTCACCGGCCTCGGCCACCGGCGTATCGTGCTCGCCGCGAGGGACGACAGCCCCACCGCCCGCGCCCTGCGCGCGGCGTTCGTCGAGATCGCCGCGGACCATCCCGACGTCGACAAGTGGGCAGTGGCGCTCAGCTCGCCCGGGGCGGCTCCCGACCCCGCGGCGGAGGCGGCGGAGAAGCCCATTGAACTCCCCCGACTGCTGGCCGAGTTGGGTGCGACGGCAGCCGTGCTGCACGGTGATGTGGACGCGCTCATGCTGGTGCAGTCGCTGCGCGACGGCGGGGTGCGGGTCCCGGAGGACTGTTCCGTGATCGCGTACGACGACGTGGTCGCGGGTCTCGGCAGCACGCCGCTCTCGGCCGTCTCGCCGCCGAAGGCCGAGGTGGGCCGGGCGGCGGCGGAGTTGCTGCTGCGCCGGCTCGGCGGGCAGACGTCGGCCTCGGGGGCGGGACCGGCGCGACGCCTGGAGCTGCTCCCCACTCTGCAGGTGCGCGGTTCGACTCAGGCCCCGCACACCGCGGAATCGCACGCGTCCGAAGCCACAGGAACCCGCGGCACAACTGCCGCCCCATAATGAGCGTTTGACCGTTTCATTTTCTTCTGATCGCTCTATTGACCAAATCCGGTCAGCCGATCAGGATTCCCGTGACTCGAACACGCAGGAGCCGCGGGAGGCGCCCATGCCTGGTCGACAGAGCCGTCGATCGGTGCTCGCCGCGATCACCGCGCTGCCCCTGACGGGCGCCCTGAGCGCCTGCAGCGGGAACGACAGCGCGTCATCCGGGAGCAGCAGCAAGTCCGGTACCAAAGGCACGACCACCATCACGTTCTGGTCCGCGCTCCGCGGCAGCCAGGAAGTGGTGGATGCGTTCAACAAGACTCACGACACCATCCAGGTCGCTTTCGAGCAGATACCGTCCGGCACCTCCGGCGGGTATCTCAAGCTCAGCAACGCGGCTCGCGCGGGCAACGCGCCCGACGTCGCCACCATCGAGTACCCGCAGGTCCCGGGCTACGCGATCGACGGTGTGGCCCGGGACATCACGGACGCGATCAGCGACAAGCTCAAAGCCAAACTGCTGCCGCAGGCGCTCGGACTGACGACGTTCCAGGGGCGTACGTACAGCGTGCCCCTGGACGTCGAGCCGATGGTGCTGCACTACCGCAAGGACCTTTTCGACAAGTACGGCTTCGACGTCCCCACCACCTGGGACGAGTACACCGATCTGGCCCGCGCCGTGCGCCGTACCGGCGGCAAGCGCAAGGTGACCTTCTTCTCCACGGACATGGGCCAGTTCTCGGGCTGGTGCTGGGGGGCCGGTGCGCACTGGTTCGACACCTCGAAAGGCGCCTGGAACGTGTCGCTCGCCGACGCGCCCACACGCCGCGTGTCCCACTACTGGCAGCGGCTCATCGACGAGGACCTCGTCTATGTCAATCCCCCCAACAGCCGCGAGGCCGACGCCCAGGTCGGCAACAGCCTCGTCCTGACCCGGCACAGCGGCGCCTGGGAGGCGGGTGCGCAGATGAACGCGCGCCCCCAGCAGAAGGGACTGTGGCGGATCGCCCCGCAGCCCCAGTGGGACCCGGCGAAGCCGGCGCTCGGTACCAACGGCGGCTCGACCTTCGCCATCACGAAGGACAGCAAGCACCCGGAAGCCGCCATGGAGTTCATCGAGTGGCAGGTCTCGCACCCCGACGCCCTCAAGGCCCGGCTCTCCAGCGGCGCGAGCAGCCAGTACCCGGCCGCGACCGAACTGATCAAGGTGGGACGCGCCGCCTTCGACCGCTCGTACTACGGCGGGCAGGACATCTACACGCTGTTCGAGAACGAGGCCCGGAAGATCAGCGACGGCTGGGTCTGGGGGCCCCGGATGACCGCGACCGGGCAGGTCATGTCGGACGCCTTCGCCCGGGCGGCGGCAGGCTCCGGCACGATCGAGTCCTCCATGCGCGCCGCGCAGGACGGAACGATGCCCGATCTCAAGGCGCTCGGCCTCAAGACCACCCAGCACTCCACGTGAGCCCCCGCATCCCGAAAGGCAGGTGAGTCCCATGACCGCGACAACCCATGTCCCCGCTACGGCGGCGGCTCCCCCGCGGGAGGCGGACGGCGCCCGGCGCAAGGCGCAGCGTGCGGCGGGGCGCCGCCGGGGCGGCGCCGCGGGCGTCCTGATGGCCCCGTTCTTCATCCTCCTCACGCTCGTCTTCCTGATCCCGGTCGCGACGGCGGTGTGGCTGAGCTTCTTCAGCGACGACCAGCCGGGCCTCGGCTTCGGCCCGGAGCGCACGGTCTTCGTCGGCCTGCGCTCGTACGCCGCCGTGCTCACGGACCCGTCGTTCCTGTCCGGCCTCGGCACGGTCGCGCTGTACTGCGTGATCTACATCCCGGTGATGACGATCGGCTCCCTGGCGCTGGCGCTGCTGCTCGACTCGGGTCTCGTACGGCTGCGTTCCTGGGCCCAGCTGGGCCTGTTCCTGCCGCACGCGGTGCCCGGCATCATCGCCGCGCTCATCTGGCTGTACCTCTACACACCCGGTATCAGCCCGATCATCCAGGTGCTCGGCAAGGCCGACATCACCGTCGACTTCCTGGGCCTGCACACCGCGATTCCGTCGATCGTGAACATCGCGGTGTGGAGCAACCTCGGTTACAACATGGTCGTCTTCTACGCGGCCCTGCAAGCGGTCCCCCGGGAGGTCCTGGAGGCGTCCGTGGTCGACGGGGCGGGTCCGGTGCGCACCGCGCTCCAGGTGAAGGCACCGCTGGTGCGCTCGTCGATCGTCATGGTCGCGATGTTCACACTGATCTGGGCGCTGCAGCTGTTCACGGAACCGATGCTGCTGCGCGCGGGCTCGCAGGTCGTCGATGCCCGGTTCTCCCCGAGCATGTACATCTACGACGCGGCGTTCAGCCGTAACAACTACTCGCTCGCGGCCGCCGCGTCGGTGATCCTCCTCGTCATCACGATCGCCGTCTCCTACGGCGTCACCCGCTGGACCAACCGCGTCAACTCGGCCGAGGAGAACGCCCGATGACCACTGCCGAGCTGAGCAGGTCCACCCTGCTGCGCCCCCGTCTGCTGGGCCGTACGACCGTCAACGTCGTCGTCGCGATCTCCGTCCTCTACACGATGCTGCCGGCGCTGTGGCTGGTGCTCGCCGCCGGCAAGTCCGGCGACGCGCTGTTCAGCAGCAACATCCTCTCCTTCAAGGACTTCTCGTTCGTCCAGAACGTCAAGGACCTGTTCGCGATGGACGGCGGCCTCTACAGCCGCTGGTACGGCAACAGCCTGCTGTACGCGGTGCTCGGCGCCACGCTGGGCGCGATGATCAGCGTCGCCTGTGGCTACGCCTTCGACAAGTACCACTTCCGGCACAAGGAGAAGCTGTTCGGCCTGGTGCTCGCGGCGGTCATGGTGCCGCAGACGGTGCTCGCGCTGCCGCTGTACCTGCTGGCGTCCGCGACCGGCGTGGTGAACACCTTCTGGTCGGTCTTCGTCCCGGTCCTGTTCAACCCCTTCGGTGTGTACCTGGGCCGCATCTTCGCCCAGGGCTACGTGCCGAACGAAGTCCTGGAGGCGGCCCGTGTCGACGGCGCCGGTGAGCTGACGACGTACGTCCGTGTCTCCCTGCGGATGCTCGGTCCCGGCCTGATCACGGTCTTCCTCTTCCAGCTCACCGCGATCTGGAACAACTTCTTCCTGCCGATGGTGATGCTGTCCAACCAGAAGCTCTATCCCGTCAGCCTGGGCCTGTTCCAGTGGAACAGCCAGGCGACCGTCTCTCCCGAGTACTACCCGGTGGTGATCATGGGTTCGCTCCTCGCGGTCCTTCCTCTCGTCCTCGCGTTCATCTTCCTCCAGCGGTTCTGGCGGTCCGGCCTGACGGCGGGGGCCGTCAAGTGAGCAAGCCCCGCGTGGCGCTGGCCATGTCCCCCCAGGCCGCGGCGGCCGTCTTCACGCCGCGGTCCGTGGCCGCGCTCGCGGAGGTGTGCGACCTGGCGCCGCTGCCCGTACTGGACGACCTGACGACCGTACGGGCCAAGGAGGTCCTCGCCGATGTCGAGGTGCTGGTCACCGGCTGGGGCTGCATGCCGCTCGACGCGGACGTACTGGCATCGGCGCCGCGCCTCAAGGCCGTGGTCCACGCGGCCGGTTCGGTGCGCGGGCATGTCACCGACGCCTGCTGGGAACAGGGCGTCGAGGTGTCCTCGGCCGCCGCGGCCAACGCGCTGCCGGTCGCGGAATACACCCTCGCGATGATCCTTCTGCACGGCAAGAACGTCCTCGAACGGGCCCGCGACTTCCGGCGTGCCCGTGCGCGCGACAACTGGCTGCTGACCACGCAAGAGGTGGGCAACTACCGCCGGACGGTGGGTCTGCTGTCCGCGTCCCTGATCGGCCGCCGGGTGATCGAGCTGCTGCGGCCCTTCGACTTCGATGTGCTGCTGCACGACCCGTACGTCACCGGGGCGGAGGCCGCCGAACTGGGCGTGGAGTGGGTGGAACTGTCTGAACTCTTTGCGCGCAGCGACCTGTTGAGCGTCCATACGCCGCTGCTGCCGGCCACGCGCGGCCTCGTCAGCCGGGAGCTGCTCGGCTCCATGCGGGCGGGGGCCACCCTCATCAACACCTCGCGCGGCGCCGTCGTCGACCAGGACGCACTCACCGATGCCGTGAGCACGGGCCGCATCCGGGCGGTGCTCGACGTGACGGACCCCGAAGTCCTGCCCGCCGCTCACCCCCTGTGGTCCTGTCCGAACGCACTGATCACGCCCCACCTCGCAGGTTCCCAGGGCAACGAGTGGGAACGCCTCGCCGACACGGCCGTCGGCGAGGTGGCCCGGTGGGCCGCGGGCGACGGCTTCGCCCATCCCGTACGACGCGAAAGGCTGGCGTTCCTCGCATGACCATTCCGTTCGAACTGCCTGAAGACGACCGCGAGTTGAGCCCCTGCACGGGCTACACGCGTGCCCACTGGGAGGCCGTCGCCGACGGGCTGCTCGGCGCCGCGTGGCGCTGGGCCACACCCGAGGGCGCCCTGCTCGACCTTCCGGGACGCCCCTCCGCGTCCGGGGTCCGCTCGGACGGCCTCGAAGGCTTCGCCCGTACGTTCCTGGCGGCCGGTTTCCGGGTCGCGGGCGCCGGCGGAAAGGACCCGCACGGCTGGCTGGAGCGGTACGCGCAGGGCCTCACGGCGGGCACCCGGACGCCCGGCCGGGACGACACCGAGTCATGGCCGCTGATCCTCGAACACCATGTGCAGGGCCAGCCGATGGTCGAGTCGGCGTCCGTGGCGCTCGGCCTGTCCCTGACCCGGCCGTGGCTGTGGGACCGGCTCGACGTCGATGTGCAGGACCGGGTGGAGACCTGGCTGCGCGGCGCGATCGATCACACGCCCGCACCCAACAACTGGTATCTGTTCCCGTTCACGGTGGCGTCGTTCCTGGAGTCGGTCGGCCGCGGCGACGAGGCCACAACGCGCGCCATGGAGCGGGCACTTGGGCTGATGGAGACGTGGTACCGGGGCGACGGCTGGTACGCGGACGGCGACGGGCAGGCCTTCGACCACTACAACGGGTGGGCGCTACACCTGTACCCGATGCTGCACGCGCACCTGTCCGGCGACACCGCGCTGGCGGCCCGGTTCGGGCCCCGTCTGCGTGAGCACCTCGAAGGGTTCTCGCTGCTCTTCGGCGCCGACGGGGCGCCGATCCACTTCGGGCGTTCGCTGACCTACCGGTTCGCGGCCTCGGCGGCCGTCGGCATCGGCGCCGTCACCGGCCACACTCCGCTGACACCGGGGACGTCGCGCCGCCTCGTCAGCGGGAGCCTGCGCTACTTCCTCGACCGGGGCGGGGTGACGGACGACGGGCTGCTGAGCCTGGGCTGGCACGGCCCGCATGACGCGACGCTGCAGACGTACTCGGGGCCGGCATCACCGTACTGGGCGTCGAAGGGGTTCGTGGCGCTGCTCGCGCCGGAGGACGATCCGCTGTGGACGGCGACCGAGGAGCCCGCGCCGAGCGAGGGCCCGGACCGGGTGCTCGCACTGCCCGCGCCGGGACTGCTCGTCCAGTCGACGCGAGCCGACGGGATCGTACGGCTCCACAACCACGGCAGCGACCACGTCCGCCCGCACGAGTCGGAGTCGGCCGCCCAGGACGACCCGCTGTACGGCCGTCACGCGTACTCGACGCACACGGGCCCGACGTCCCGGACGAATGTCGCCGACAACCATCTGTCGGTCGTGGTCGGCGGCGCGGCCAGCAGTCGGCGCCGGATCCGTCCGCTGGGCGCGGGCCAGGGTGACGGGTGGGGCTGGGCCGCGTCCTCGCACCTGCCGGTGTTCGCTTCGGGCCCGCCGATGGTGCCGGGGCTGCGCGTGGAGAGCGTGACCGTGGCCCGGGGCCGGTACGAGCTGCGGGTGCACCGGGTCGTGGGGGCGCCGCACGGGGCGGGGGTCACGCTCACGGGGTGGGCCTCGGACGCCTTGGGTTCGCAGCTGCACGGCCTGTACGGGTGGGGCGAACGGGACGACGTGCGGGCGCCGCAGGGGACGGCGTACGAGCGGTGGGTGCGGGTGCCGCGACTGGCCGGCGAGGCCGAGGGAACGGCGGTTTTCGTGGCGCTGGCGTCGTTGAGCGCCGACGAGCCCAGCGCTCCGCTCACCGACGTGGTGTCCGAAGTGCGGTTCAGCGAGGGAGAGTTGCACGTGCTGTGGGCCGACGGTCCGCAGACCGCCGTGTCCTTCGAGCCGGTGCGCGTCACCCATGGGTGAGGCCCGCTCCTGAACCGCCGGTCCGCGTCCTTGATGCCTGCGGCACGCATGTGCGGGCCGCAGGCCGGGCGCCGGTCCGTCAGGCGGCGGGCAGCGGCTGCCGCTCACCGCTCGTGGATTCCCGCACCTCCAGCCAGTAGGGGGCCACGTGCACCTCGAACGGCGGGGCGTCGTCCGCGCGAATGCGGGTCGCCAGGCACTTCACGGCCAGGGAGGCGATCGCGGCCTTGTCAGGAACCACCGAGGTGAGAGAGGGCGTGCTGTACAGCGCCTCCGCGGAGCCGTCGATACTCGCCAAGGCGATGTCCCGGGGGATGCGCAAGCCCGCTTCGAACGCGGCCCGCTGGGCTCCTACGGCCAGCAGGTCGCTGAAGCAGAACACCGCGTCGGGCCGCACATCCGCCGGCAGCGCCATCAGGGTGCGCATCGCCAGGAGCCCGTCACGGCGGCCGAACTCCTTCACCGGCGGCGCAAGCCTGGGGTCGTAGGTCAACCGCGCTTCGTGCAGCGCCAGTTGGAAGCCTTCCAGGCGCTGGCGGCTGGTCGCGGACTCCGGTCGGTCGACACCGATGGCGGCGATCCGGGTACGGCCGAGTCCGGCCAGGTGCGCGGTGGCCTCGCGCGCCGCGGCGACGTTGTCGATCAGGACGTGGTCTGCGACGACGCGACCGCGTTCGTAGCTGCGCTCGCCGAGCAGCACCAGGGGGAACTCGTCTGCCACGGAGGCGAGTTCGGCGGGTGAGACGTGCAGCGGCGAAAGGATCACGCCGTCCAGCAATGACGCGCCGACACCGGTGGCCAGACGCAGCTCCTCGCCGGCGTCCCCCAGGGTCTCCTCGATCAGGACGGTGAAGCCCAGCGCCGCCGCCTCCGTCCTCACGTGGTGTGCGAGCTCCGCGAAGTAGGGCGTCGCGAGATCCGGGACCGCCAGCGCGATCAGGCCGCTGCGCCCGGTCCTGAGTCTTCGGGCCGACGGATTGGGCCGGTAGCCGAGCTCCGTCACTGCGCGCATCACCCGTGTCCGCGTCGCCTCGGACACCTTCGGGGCATCACGTACAACGTTAGACACGGTCTTGATCGACACCCCCGCGCGCTCCGCCACGTCTTTGAGTGTCACTGCTGCCATTCGATCGCCCCCGCCCTCGAAGTTCCCCCAGATTATGCACCCATGAGCACGACTCACCAGGGTTTCCGCCGCCGGCAAACTCTTTCCGACGAGGGGGTTGACCCTGCGGACACGTGACGGTTACAACGTTGGAACCACCTCACGGCAAGCGCTTGCCGTCCGTCTCTCGAGAGGGTTCCCATGTCTCCAGATCGTCCCCTCCGTCCGCTCCGCGCGGCCGTCGTCGGAGCGGGTGGTATCGCGCGGTCCAGCCATCTGCCGGCCCTGCAGAAGCTGGCCGCGGAAGGGGAGACGGACGTCGTGGCCGTGGTGGACGTGGACGACACCGCGGTACGTGCCTTCGCCGACGCGTTCCGCATTCCCTACGCGTCCACGGATCTCGACGCGATGCTCGCCGAAGTGCGCCCGGATCTCGTGGTGTTGTGCACCCCGCCCGCCGTGCACCGTGAACAGTCCGTCGCGGCGCTACGAGCCGGTGCCTGGGTCTGGTGCGAGAAGCCGCCGTGCCCGTCTCTGGCCGACTACGACGCCGTCGAGGCGGCCGAGAAGGGCGGTGACGGGGACCCGTACGCGTCGATCGTCTTCCAGCACCGCTTCGGCTCCGGCGCCCGGCACGTACGCCGACTGCTGCGCGAGGGCGCGTTCGGCCGGCCGCTGGTGGCGCACTGCCAGACCACCTGGTACCGGGACACCGCCTACTACGCCGTGCCGTGGCGCGGCCGTTGGGCGACCGAGGGCGGCGGCCCGGCGATGGGTCACGGCATCCATCAGACGGATCTCCTGCTCGATCTGATGGGGCCGTGGACCGAGGTGCGCGGCATGGCGGCGCGGCTCGTGCACGACGTAGAGACCGAGGACGTGTCCACCGCCCAGATCCGGTTCGCCGACGGTGCCGTCGGCACGGTCGTCAACAGCGTGCTGAGCCCCGACGAGGTCAGCCGCATCCGCATCGACTGCGAGCTCGCGACGATCGAGCTGACGCACCTGTACGGCTACCGCAACGCCGACTGGCGCATCACGCCCGCTCCCGGCGTCCCCGAGGAGACCGTCGCCGGCTGGCACGACTTCGGCGAGGACGAGCCCAGCTCGCACCTCGCCCAGCTGCGGGCGCTCGTGGCCGACATCAAGGCCGGGCGACGCCACGCCACCAGCGGCGCGGGCGGACGCCAGACGCTCGAGTTCATCACCGCTCTGTACAAGTCCGCGTTCACCGACGTGCCCGTCCGCGCCGGTGACATAACCCCTGGCGACCCCTACTACACCGCCCTGCACGGCAACGCCCAGGGATGGGCGCCGGCCGCCCCCCACCAGGAGGAGGACCCCGCATGACGCTCGCACTGACCCACGCCCACGGCGACCGCATCACCGTCGCCCACGCGGCCACCGGCACCGAGCTGTTCGCCTACGTGTACCGGCCCGAAGCCGCATGGGAGGCCCCCAAGCCGTACCTGCACCCGATCCGCACCCTCTCCGGCGCGGTCGTCACCGACTACCGCCCCAACGACCACCGCTGGCACAAGGGACTGCAGCTGACGGCCTCTCACCTGTCGGGCCAGAACCTGTGGGGCGGCAACACCTACGTGCACGGCGACGGATACCTCGCCCAGCCCGAGAAGGTCGGCTCGATGGCCCACGTCGCCTTCGAGGAGGTCTCCGCCACGGACGGCCGCGCCGTCATCGCCGAGCGTCTGACCTGGCACCCGCACACCGAGGAACTGTGGGCCGACGAGGAACGCCGCATCGAGGTGCGCGACGTGGACGCGGATTCCGGCAGCTGGTCGCTCACGTGGGCCTCGGCCGTCACCAACCGGCGCGACGAACCGCTGCGCTTCGGCAGTCCCACCACCCACGGCCGTCCCGCGGCCGGGTACACCGGGCTGTTCTGGCGCGGGCCTCGTGCCTTCCGCGACGGGCGGGTCTTCACCGCCGAAGCGGACGGCGGAGACCTGATGGGCAGTCAAGCACCCTGGCTGGCGTACGTCGGTGAACACGACGAGCGCGATGGTCACGCCACCCTTGTCTTCGAGCACGCCGCCGCCAACGACCACGCGGGCGACAAGGGAACGCACCCCGCTCACTGGTTCGTGCGCAGCGACCCGTTCGCCGCGGTCGCGCCGTCCTGGGCCTTCCACGAGGAGCTCGTCCTCGCGCCCGGCGACACCCTCACCCGTAGCTATCGCGTGACGATCGCCGACGGCGCCTGGGACCGCAAGCAGGTCGACGCGCACCTGCGGGGGCACGCGTGGTGAGCGCGACGTACGACGGCTTCCCGGGGGCGGTGGGTGTGTCCCACCTGACGGTCTACGACTGGCCCACGGTCGACGGGCTGCCCGGCGGCGGCACCCCGCATCTGCACCTCACGTGCAGCGAGGGATACGTGGTGACGGCCGGGCGCGGCACCGTGCAGACCCTGACGACGTCCGGCTACCAGGAGACACCCCTGGAGCCGGGCACCGTGGCCTGGTTCACGCCGGGCACGATCCATCGGCTCACCAATGCCGGCGGCCTGCAGATCACCGTCGTGATGCAGAACAGCGGCCTGCCCGAAGCGGGCGACGCGGTGCTCACCCTCCCCCAGGACCTCCTCACCGACGCCGAGACCTACGCGACCGCGATCCGTATCCCAACCGACGTCCCGGAAGCCCAGCAGGTGGAGGTCGCCCGCGCCCGCCGCGATCTGGCGACCCGCCGGTTCCTGGAACTGCGCGAAGCCACCGAGGGCGGCGATCCGCAACCGCTGGCGGCGTTCCAGCGGGCCGCCGCCGAGTTGATCCGCCCGCGCCTCGACGCCTGGGAGCAGCGCTGGCAGGACGGCGCACATGCCGCCGCGGCGGCGACCGGGGCCCAACTCGGCGCTCTGCGTGCGAAGGACGCCGGGCACCTGGCCCGGGCCGGCGTCACCGCGACCGGGCCCACCGCCCGGGGACGCTTCGGCATGTGCGGCCGACTGGACGTCTACCTCGGCATCTGAGACCCGGCCTCGCGGCTGGTCGCCACCCCGTCCAGCGCACACCTGCCGCGAGGCTGGTCACCACTCCGACCATCTGCCTCCGGCCGCGGGGCTGGTCTTCACCCCGCCGGCCGGACAGCCAGCCACCGGGCTGGTCACCACTCCGTCCGCCGGACGCCCAGCCACGGGGCTGCTCACCACCCCGACCATCTGCCTCCGGCCGCGAGGCTGGTCACCACCCCGTCCGCCGGACACCCAGCCACGGGGCTGCTCACACCCCGCCCCTCCCCCTCCATCCACGCACCGTTCCCTGGGAGGCCCCATGCCCGAGCCCCGAAGCGGCCGGCGCCCACTCCCCCGCCGGGCCGTCCTGGCCGCGGCCGCCGTCGGCCTCAGTACCGCGCTGAACTCCACGCTCACCGCCTGCGCCACCGCGAGCGGCAGTACATCCGGCGGCGTCACCCTCACGTTCTCCTGGTGGGGCAACGACGACCGTGCCGCGCGCACCGAGCAGGCCGTGCGGCTCTTCGAGAAGGAACACCCCGGCGTCACCGTCCGCACATCGAGCGGGGACTTCGGCGCGTACCTGCAGAAACTGGCCACGCAGGCGGCGGGCGGCGGCATGCCCGACGTGGCCCAGCTCGACTACCGGCAGGTGTCCCAGTACGCGGGCGGGGACGCGCTCATGTCACTGGACGACGTCATCAAGAACGGGACGATCCGCACGTCCGACATGAGCAGGGACTTCCTGCGCACCGGCACGTACAAGGGCGGGCAGTATGCCCTTCCCATGGGCCGCGGCATCACCGGCTACGCCTATGACTCCGCCGTCTACGAGAAGGCCGGCATCCCCACGCCCAGGCCCAGTTGGACCTGGCAGGACTGGGAAAGGGCCAACAAGAAGATCGCGGCCCTGGGACTGAAGTCTCCCGACGGCCGCCCCTTCGCGGGTGCCAATGACGGCGGGACCAACGAGGACGTGTTCGAGACCTGGCTGCGCAGCCGCGGCGGACAGCTCTACGCGAGCCAGACCGAGCTCGGGTTCACCGAGGACGACCTCACCGCGTTCTGGACGTTCTGCGACCGGCTGCGCAAGGACGGCGCCATCGCTCAGGCCAGGGACACCGCGCAGGCCAACAGCACAGAGACGAGCCCGATGGGCCGCCACCTCGCCGCCGCCGACTTCACCTGGGACGCGCCGTTCCCCAGTTACCCGGCCCTGCTGGGCGACTCCGTTCACTTCGCACCGGTCCCCACGACCGACGGCCACCAGGGCTCGTACTTCAAGCCGAGCATGCTCATCGGCATCAGCGCGGACAGCGAACACCCCAAGGAGGCAGCGCAGTTGGTCGACTTCCTCCTCAATGACCAACGGGTCGGCGACATCCTCGCCTTCTCCCGGTCCACTCCGCCCAACCGGCGGATCGCCGCCCGCGTCGCCAAGACGCTCAAGGGCCCCGAGCGGGAGATCTACGAGTACGCGCAGACCATGGAGAAGTACGGCCTGGACGCCCCGCCGACCGCCCCGCCACGGGGCGATGTCGCGATCCAGACCGCATTCATCCGCGAATACCAGCGCGTGATGTACGGCCTGGCCACACCACGCCAGGCGGCACGCGAACTCATCGACGAGGCCAACCGGGAGCTGAGGTCATGAGCACTGTGTCGACCAGGGCGCCCTCGCGCCCCGCCCCGGACACGGACCGCCAGGCGCCGGCCCGGCGGCGGCGCCAGGTACGCGAACGGCAGTGGCCCGCCTACGTTTTCCTCTCCCCGTGGATGATCGGCGCGCTGGTCCTGACCCTCGTGCCGATGGCCGTCTCCCTGTACCTGTCCTTCACGGACTACAACCTGTTCGATCCGCCGCGCTGGGTGGGCCTGCGCAACTACACCGAGATGCTCACCGAAGACCCCCGCTACTGGCGGTCGGTCGGCACCACGATGCTGTACGTCGTCGTGGCCGTCCCGCTGAAGCTCGGCCTCGCCCTCGGTGTCGCGATCCTCCTCAAGAACCTCAACCGCGGCCGTGCCTTCTACCGTTCCGCCTTCTACGCCCCTTCCCTGCTCGGGGCGAGCATGTCCATAGCCCTGGTGTGGAAGGCGCTGTTCAACGACGGCGGCACGGTCTCCGGACTTCTCGACTCGGTCGGCATCGACGTGGGCGGCTGGGTGGGCAACCCCCACCTCGCGGTGTACGTGGTGGTCCTGCTGACGGTATGGCAGTTCGGGGCACCCATGGTGATCTTCCTGGCGGGTCTGCAGCAGATCTCTCCCGATCTCTACGAGGCCGCCTCGCTCGACGGCGCCGGCCGCTGGCGGCAGTTCGTCTCGATCACCGTGCCGATGCTGTCCCCGGTCATCTTCTTCAACCTGGTGCTGGAGATCATCAACTCCTTCCAGGTCTTCACACCGGCCTTCGTCATCAGCGGCGGCAAGGGCGCCCCCGCCGACTCGACCATGTTCTACACGCTCTATCTGTACGAACGCGGCTTCACCGCCTCGCACATGGGCTACGCGGCGGCGATGGCCTGGATGCTGCTGATCGCCATCGCCGCGATCACCCTGATCCTGTTCCGGACGTCCCGGTCCTGGGTCTTCTACGCGGACGAGGAGGGACGATGAACATCGCCATGAAGCGGTGGCTGCCGCACACGGCCGCGGCCGTCTGCCTGCTCGTACTGCTGTATCCGCTGGCCTGGCTCCTCGCCACGTCGCTCAAGCCGGCCGACGAGGTGGTGACGAGCCTCGACCTGTGGCCCAGCCACTTCGAGTGGTCGAACTACACGACCGCGCTGGACGGCGTCTCGGGCATCACCGTCACACGACTGCTCGGCAACACCCTGCTGATCGCGGGCGGCGCCGTCGTGGGCAACGTCCTGTCCTGCTCGTTGGCCGCCTATGCCTTCGCCCGGCTGCGCTTCCGTATGAGCAAGGTGATGTTCGCGTTCATGGTGGCGACGCTGATGCTGCCGCACCACGTCGTCCTGATCCCGCAGTACATCATCTTCAACCGGCTCGGCATGGTGGACACCTACTGGCCGCTCGTCCTGCCCAAGTTCCTTGCCACCGAGGCGTTCTTCGTCTTCCTGATCGTCCAGTTCATGCGCGGGCTCCCGCGCGAGCTGGAGGAGTCCGCCCGCATCGACGGCTGCGGCGCCTTCCGCACGTACTGGTCGATCACGCTCCCCCTGACCCGGCCCGCGCTGATCACCACCGCCATCTTCACGTTCATCTGGACGTGGAACGACTTCTTCACGCAGATGATCTATCTGTTCGCGCCGGAGAAGTTCACCATCACCCTCGCCCTGCGCAGCTTCGTCGACCAGTCCAGCACGTCCGCGTACGGGCCCATGTTCGCCATGTCGGTGATCTCTGTCCTGCCGATCGTGCTGTTCTTCTTCGTCTTCCAGCGCTATCTGGTGCAGGGCATGGCCACCTCCGGGCTGAAGGGCTGAGCCACCATGACCCACGCGTCCACCGCGCCCACCGCGCCCACCGCGCCCAGCCGGGACAGCCGCGATCGCCGGGAGCCCGGCGAGGTCTTCGGGCCGGGCTTCTCCCTCTTCGCCGACGTGCTCCTGGTCGGCCTGCTCACCACCGCCGCCTGCCTCCCGGTCGTCACGGCACCCGCAGCGTTCGCCGCCGCGTCGACCGCCCTGCGGCAGACCGCTGTCCATGGCCTCCCTGTCAGGGCCGGTACGTACGTCGCTCACCTGCGCGCACACATGTCCGCGCGGGTGCTGGCCGCCGGGTGTGTTCCGCCGCTGCTCGCCCTCGTCCTCCTGATCGACGCCGCGCTGTTGCGCAGTTCGCTGCCCGGAGCGGCCGTCATGTCACCCGCGCTGGCGCTGCTCACTCTGGGCGTCATGATCGTGGGGCTGCGCGCGACGGCGCTTCAGGCTCCGCACCGGCTGTCCGCACGCGAGGGGTTCCTCCGCAGCGTCGCCGACCCGCGCGGCTCGCTCCTCCTCGCCGGTGCCGTGCTCCTGAGCCTGCTCCTCGCATGGTCGATTCCCCTCCTGGCTCCCCTCCTGTCCGGTCCGCTGGCGTTCGCCGCCACAGTCGTGGAGCTCCGCTGCACCGCGGACTGATCCGCGGCGACGCCCCTCCTCCACGCTCCCGTACGACACCACCGGAGTTCCCGCATGCCGTACTCCCATCTGGACGCCGCCGGCCACCCGAGGCCGCAGCTCGTCCGCGACCCCGACTGGCGTGACCTGAGCGGTCCGTGGCAGTTCGCCTACGACGACGCGAACCGCGGCCGCGCCGGCCGCTGGATGGACCCGGAAACCACCGGACCCTTCACCGCCACCATCACCGTGCCCTACCCGCCCGAGTCCGAGGCCTCGGGCATCGGCGACACCGCCTTCCACCCCGTGCTCTGGTACCGGCGCACGTTCGAGGTCACCCGGCCGGCAGCGGGCCGGCGCCTGCTGTTGCACTTCGGCGCAGTCGACCACCGGGCCGAGGTGTGGGTGAACGGACAACTGGTAGAACGTCACGAAGGCGGCCACACGGGCTTCTCCTGCGACCTCACCGATGCCGTCCACCGGGACGGTGAGCAGACCGTCGTCGTCCGGGCCGAGGACCAGCCGCTCGACGCCACGCAGCCTCGCGGCAAGCAGGACTGGCGGCGGGACCCGCACGTCATCTGGTACCACCGCACCTCAGGGATCTGGCAGCCGGTATGGCTGGAGGACGTGCCGGACGAGCACATCACGGTCCTGCACTGGACCCCCGATGTCGCCCACGCCCGCGTCCGCTGCCGGATCCGGCTGAGCGAGTGGCCGCGACGCCCGTTGTCCGTCACGGTGCGCCTCTCCCAAGGCGACCGGGTGCTCGCCGAACAGCGCACGCTGGCCGACGGCCAGGAGACGGAGTTCGACGTCGCGGTGCCGGCCCTTCGGCACGCTCAGGACCTCGGCGACCTGCTCTGGAGCCCCGAGCAGCCCCATCTCGTGGACGCGATCGTGACGCTGAACGACGCGGCCCACGACACGCCCGTCGACCGCGTCACGTCCTACCTCGGTCTGCGCGACATCGGCTGGGACGACGGTGTCTTCCTCCTCAACCACAAGCCGTACTTCCTGCGTTTCGCGCTCCAGCAGGGCTACTGGCCCGGATCCCATCTGGCGGCCCCGGCAGACGCGTTGCGCCGAGACGCCGAACTGGCCAAGTCGATCGGCCTCAACGGGCTGCGCATCCACCAGAAGATCGAGGATCCCCGCTTCCTCTACTGGGCCGACCGGCTGGGCCTCATACTCTGGGAGGAGATGCCGTCGGCGTACGCGTTCGGCACGCGGACCGTCGAGCGGGTGGTCGGCGAATGGACCGAGGCGATCTCGCGCGACCTCAGCCACCCGTCGATCGTCGCGTGGGTTCCGATCAACGAGTCCTGGTCCGTCCCGAACCCGGCGCTCGTCCCCGCCCAGCGGCACTTCATGGACAGTCTCTACCACCTGACCAAGGCGCTCGACCCGTCACGCCCGTCGGTCTCCAACGACGGCTGGGAGATCTCCGCCGCCGACATCTGGGGTGTGCACGACTACACGCAGCATGCGCAGGTACTGCGCGAGCGTTACGGACACTCCTCGTTGCGGCAGGGCGAGATCGTCGAGCAGTGGCCCGGTGCCAAACGGCTCGTCCTGGACGGCGTGCGCCACCAGGGACAGCCCGTCGTACTGAGTGAGTTCGGCGGGGCCACCTTCGAACCGGCCGAAGGTGCAAAGTGGTTCGGCTACGACACCGTGAGCACGAAGGAGGACTTCGCCGAGCGTCTGGCCGTGTTGGTGGAGGCCGCGGTGGACTCCGGCCTCGCCGGCTTCTGCTTCACCCAGTTCACCGACACCGAGCAGGAGATCAACGGCCTGTTCACCGCGGACCGCCAGCCGAAGCTCCCCGAGGCGGAGTTGCACAAAATCCTGACCCGGACCCGAGGCCGGTCGGGGGCCGGCACATAGATTTGCCGCCTACTGTCCCGTCGTCACGCTCGGGGTGGAGGAGCCGACCGCGGCGAGGCTGACGGCAGTACTCGCTGCGACGCGCTCCGGCCGGGGAAGCACCCCTGCGCTGTTTCCCACCCACATCCGAGCGGTCGCGGTCGGCGCGGCGGTCGCGCTGACCCGTTGTGGCGCGGCTGTCGGCACCTTCCTCGTGCCCGTGTCGCTCACCGAGCTCGGGGCGGGCCCGACGATGTACATCGGGGCGGGGATCACGTTCGCCGGGTTCCTGGCCTGTGTCGCCTGGGCCGAGGAGACCCGCAACCGCTCGCTCGAGGAGACCGGCGGCAACGAGGTGTCGGCCCGCCGGAGCCGTCCGTTCCACCGGTGACGGGCGGCGCATACCCCTCCCACACGCCGGAGTCCCGGTCCGTCCAGGGCCTGTCTTCACCTTCCCGTCGTCCGCCCGGAGGGCGGGCCCCGGAGGGGCGACGCGCATCACAGGTGTGCGGAGTTACGGTACGCACATCGGTACTCAGAAAGGTCAGGTAGCCATGTCGAAGACGGTGACCGCGCAACTGCCGGAGATCCGCGATGAACTCGCCGCCTTCTACAAGGATCTGCACCAGCACCCGGAACTCTCGCTCCAGGAGACGCGAACCGCCGGTCTGCTGGCGCAGCGCTTGCGCGACGCGGGATTCGACGAGGTGGCCGAAGGAATCGGCGTCACCGGCGTGGTCGGGCTGCTGCGCAACGGTGAGGGGCCGGTGGTCATGCTCCGCGCGGACTTCGACGCGCTGCCGGTGGAGGAGAAGACCGGGCTGCCCTACGCCAGCCAGGCGCGCGGTGTGGACAACGAGGGCCGTGACGTACCGGTGATGCACGCCTGCGGTCATGACATGCACGCCGCCTGCCTGACCGGCGCCGCGGTGCTGCTCGCGCAGTCGCGTGATCAGTGGCGCGGCACCTTGCTGGTCGTGTTCCAGCCGGCAGAGGAACTCGCGGTCGGCGCGCGCGGGATGGTCGACGACGGACTGTTCGAGCGGTTCCCCAAGCCCGAGATCGTGCTGGGCCAGCACGTCGGGCCGCTGCCCGCAGGGGTCATCGGCTACGGCACGGGGCCGGTGATGGCTGCCGCGGATTCCCTGAACATCACCCTCCACGGTCGCGGCGGCCACGGATCGCGGCCCGAGGCGTCCATCGACCCGGTGCTCATGGCGGCGAACGTGGTCACGCGGCTGCAGGGCATCGTCGCGCGGGAGGTGCCTCCGGCGGAGACGGCCGTGGTGACGGTGGGCCGCCTGCAGGCGGGCACGAAGGACAACATCATTCCTGACACGGCCGAGTTGGGGGTCAACGTCCGTACGTTCACCCCGGTGATCCGTGACAAGGTCCGCAACGCGATCGAGCGCATCGTCACGGCGGAGTCGCAGGCGAGCGGCGCGGAGCAGCCGCCGGAATTCGACTGGGCCGGCGCCGCTCCGGCGCTCGTGAGCGAGCCGGAGGCGACGCGGACCACGGTCGCCGCGTTCGCGGAGCACTTCGGGCAGCAGCGGATCATGCCCATGCCGCAGGTGAACGCGAGCGAGGACGTGGGTGTGTTCGGTGAGGTGCTCGGCGTGCCCACCGTGTTCTGGTTCTGGGGCGGCCTGGACACCGAAACGGTCCTCACCGCGCTCGCGCAGGACCGGCTGGACGAACTGCCGGCCAACCACTCCCCCCACTTCGCCCCGCTCGTCGAGCCCACCTTGAGCACGGGCGTGGAAGCACTCGTCGTAGCCGCCCTGGAATGGCTCGCGGACGCGTGAACCAGTGGTCCTGCCGGCGTTCACCGATCGCCGGCAGGTCCCCCGCCGCCGAACGTCTCCAGCAGTACGTCGACGACCTCGTCCACGTCCGCCTCGGCGAGGTCCTCGAACGCCCCGGAATGGCGGGCGAGCAACACCCCGGCGACCGCCGCCACCAGCACGTCGGCCCGCAGCCCGGGCCGGTCCCTGCCCTCCCGGGCGAAGCGTGCCCGCAGCGGATCCACGAGCCGGGCGCGCAGGGCCGCGCGGGTGGCGTCCTGCGCGGCCCCGTCACTCAACGGCTGGACAGCGACCCTCAGCAGTGGGACCGGACCGCGCCGCTCCGCCCGCTCGGCGACCTCGCGCAGGCGCGGCTCCGTGAGCAGGTCGTCCGGCGCGGTGTCGCCGTGTTCGGCACGCAGCACCTCCACGTACAGCAGGGGCTTGCTGCCGAAGTAGCGCGCGATCAGGGCCGGGTCCACACCGGCCCGGTCGCCGATCTCGCGGATGGTCGTGCGGTCGTAGCCGCGCTCGGAGAAGAGTTCGGTCGCCGCCCGCAGCAGCGCCTCGCGGGTGCGGGCGGAGTTCCGGCGCGGGCCCGCGGCCTCCGCGCTCACGGGCGGCTCGGCTCGGGGCGCGCCTGCTCACCCTTGGCGGCCGGCGTGGTCTGCCCCGCCGCGACCACGGAGGGGCGCAACCGTGTGCCCGTCCTGGTGAGTACCACGGCGAGAATGCCGGTGATCACGAAGGCGGCGCAGCCGGCGAGGCCCGCGTTGCGGTATCCGCCGTTGACCGGCAGCGCCGCGCCGGGGTCGGTGGCGGCCTGGAGGATGACCGCGCTCAGCGCGCTGCCGGTCGAGTACCCGATGTACTTCATGACCTGATTGAAACTCATCGCGCTGCCCGTCTCCTGCGCGGGCACCCCGCCGACGATCAGGCCGGGCGTGACCGCGAAGGTGACGCCCACGCCGAGTCCGGCGAGCGCCATCATCGTGCCGATGCCCCACAGGCTGGAGCGGGCGAGCAGGAAGCAGACCAGGCCGGCGAGGGAGAGCAGGCAGCCGAGCGGCAGCATGCGGGCGGGCGTCGCCGCTGCGCCGAGCATCCGCACGAGGCGGCCGGTGACGAGGCTGGCCGCGGAGAACGGCACGAGGAGCAGGCCGGTGACGACGATGGACGAGCCGAAGCCGTATCCCGCGGACTCGGGCGTCTGGACGTACCGGGTGACCAGGGCGATCAGCAGGTAGGTGCCGACACCCCCGACCATCGTGGTCAGGTTGGCGACGAGCACGCCGCGATCCTTGATGAGCCGTACGCGCACCAGCGGATGCGTGGAATGCATCGAGTGCAGCACCCACCCGGCGAGCAGGACGACGGCCGCGACGGCGAGCGCGAGCAGCGGCGCGGATCCCCAGCCCCACCGCTCTCCCTCGGCCAGCGTCACCAGGAGGGCCGCCATGCCGCCGGCGAGCAGCAGCGCGCCGGGAAAGTCCATCGGGGTGGTGGGGCGGCTCGGCGCCGCGGGCACGACAATCACGGTGGCGATGAACGCGGCGGCGGCCGTGGCGACCGCGAACCAGAATCCTGCGTACATGCCGAGGTACTGGGCGAACAGGCCGGTGATCGGATAGCCGAGGCCGATGCCCGCGGCGGTGGTCAGGGAGAGGGTCGCCACCGCGGACCGTGCCCGCTCCGCAGGCAGTGCGTCACGGGCGGTGGCGATGGCGAGCGGGACGAGGCCCATGCCGACGCCCTGCAGCGCCCGGCCCACGAGAAGGCAGGTCAGCCCGAGAGGCAGGGCCGCCAGGAGGCTGCCCGCCAGGACCGTGGCGAGACCCGTGAGGATCACGTTCTTGCGGTGCGGGCCGTCGCCGAGGCGCCCCATGACCGGCGTGGCAACGGCTCCGACCAGCATCGTCAGCGTCAGCGCCCACTGTGCGGTGGAGACGGCGACGTGGTCCTCGGCCGCGATGGTCGGGATGAGCGGTGCGCCGAGGCTGCTGACCACGGCGACGAGCATGCCGAGCGAGACGAGGACGGGCACGAGGGCCCGCGGATGCCGGAGTGCCGGTGTCGGAGCCGTTGCGGCAGAGGTGTGCGCGGACGCCGGTATGGAGGGCTGCAAGGGAGGATTCCCGTTCTTGTCATCAGGCGATGTCATTGAATGATGACACGGCCTGGAACCCCGCTCCGGCCGCCCCCCGCCCCGGCGCCCGCCGTCCGTCACATCAGCTCGGGACCCGCAGTGCCCCCAAGAGCATCGGCAGCGAGGCGTGCAGCTCTCGCTCCCAGTACGGCCAGCTGTGGGTCCCCGGCCCGTAGAAATTGGTCGTCACATGGCGGGCGCCCGCCTTTTCGAGCGCGCCCGCCAGGGCGTGGTTCTGCCGGCCGAAGTCGGCTTCGAGGGCGTTCGAGGCACCCGGCGGGTCCAGCGGGCCGGCGGTGCCGTCGCCGCACGACAGGTACACGGGGATCGGCTTGAGTCGCCCGGCCAGGTAGTACGGGTCATGCGCGGCCCACACATCCCGCTGCGCCACGGGGTCGCCCCAGACGCGGCGCGGGTCGTCGCCCTGGCCCGCGAAGAAGCCCATGATGCGGTTCACCGACTCGTCGTTCAGCAACGGGTGCACGGATCCGGAGTACGCCGCTGCCGCCTTGAACATGCCCGGGTGACGGGCCGCGTACATCAGCGCGCCCTGCCCGCCCATGGACAGTCCGGCCACCACGCGACGCGGTCCCGCTCCCCAGTCGTGTTCAAGAAGCCGGCGCAACTCCTTGGTGTGGAACGTCTCCCAGGCGGGGTCGCCGCCCTGCCCGTAGTTCCACCAGTCGCTGTACCAGCCGTTCCAGCCGGCCTCCGGCATGACCACGAGGACGTCGCGCAGGCTGTCGACGCGTGCGACGTCGGTCCGGCTCGTCCACGATGTGTAGTCGCCGCAGCAGCCGTGCAGCAGCCACAGGGTCGGCCAGTGCCGGCGGCGGTCGTCCAGGTTCCAGCCGTCGGGCGTGAGCAGGCGGACCTTGACGGTCCGGCCGCCGAGAGCGGGGGAGCGTACGGACAGATCCACCTGGCGGTCGGCGACCTGGGTGACGGCGACGACCTCGGCGCCACGGGCGTGAGCGGCGGCTACGGACGGTGCGTTCGGCGTCAGGGCGAGCAGCAGTACGGCCAGGAGGAGCAGGAGGCATCTGGCGCGGCGGATCGAGGCGGCGGTCATGGCGGCTCCTGTCGGTGGGATCAGTCTCGGCCGGGGAGGACCAACAGGGCGTCTCCGACCGGGCGTTCACCGGTCGCGTCGGACGGGGCGTTGATCACGTGACCGTCGGCGACCATGGTGGTGGACCCGCCGCCGTCGAGGTTGATCGCGTCGCGCAGGCCCAGCGCCTTCGCGACCGCGGCGCTCTCCGGGATGCTGAGTCCGAGCGCGCCCGTGCTGCGTCCGTCGGCCGTGACGAGGACGGTCCGTCCGGCGGCGTCGACTCCGGCCAGCGTGCGCGGATTGCGCTTGTGCACCCAGCCGTAGTAGAAGCTCGGGTTACCGGGCTGGACCATGCCGTCTGCGGCCACGGTGATGTGTGGACGGCCGTCCCGGACGAGTTCGGGGCCGCCATTGAGGATGCTCGTGCTGGTGGACGGGGAGACGGTGCTCCCGTCGGCGTCTTTGAGCACGGCCTGGATCCGCAACTGGCGCCCGGTCTGAGCCAGTTCGGCCAGTTGGGACACGTAGCGTCCGGTCGCCTGTACGGAGCTGCCGCCTTCCGGCAGCGATCCACCGCGCGGCGTTCGCACCTCGAGAACCCGTCCGTGGCGGTCGAGTACGGCCTCAAGGCCTTCGCCGCCCGGAGTCTTCCCGCTGAACTCGCCCGTAAAGGCCACCAGTTCGTCGTCGTCCTTGCAGGTCGTGTCGTGCAGCGGCAGCGAGGTGGGCGTGTCGTCGGCGGTGCCGCCGCAGTTCCTGATCAGGCCGGGGACGCGGTTGATCCCGTCCAGCGGAATCGAGGCGTCCCTGCCGGCCAGCTTGCCCTGCCAGGTGAGCCGGGCGATGCCGGTCCGCCTCCCGGAGTCCCGGATCACGAGGGAGGGGCGTGTGCCCACGGGTTCGCTCAACAGCCGGCCGTCGTACACACCGACGCCGGCCGGATCGCCGGGGGCACCGGCGTTCGGGTCGAGCACGAAGAACCCGGCGTTGACCCCTGCGGTGGCCCCGGCCGCGGCCACGAGCTGACTGGTCTTCTCACGGTTCTCGAGATCCGGCCCGTACGACGCTCTCAGCGCGCCACGGAAGAGTTGCGGGTCGATGGTGAGGACGTCGATCCGCCACGGGCCCCGGTCCGTGGGCCCCGCGTCCCAGCCGCGATACACGGCAGCCCCCGTGTATCCGGCTGTCCTCAGCCGGGTGCGCTCGGCCGTGGCCGCGGACTGCGACCCGAACTCCCCGACCCGGACGCGCCATCCGAGCGTGCCGCCCGCGAAGTCCGCCGTCGCTGGTGTGGTGACCTCCTCGGCCCGCGCCTCGAAGCCGTCTTCGCGCAGGTGGGCGACCAGTTCGTCGGCGCTCGCGCGGTCGTTGAGCGCTGTTGGTGGCGCATCGGGATCCGGCGAGCCCGCACCGCCGGGGATGGAGACCTCGACCGTCCACCCGAGTGCCGGGGCGTCGGCGCCGCGCACGATACGGGTGAGGGTGACTCCGGGCTGAAGCTGCTGCGTCGTCCGCGTCTCGGGCAGGTCGGCGGGGCCGAGCGGCAATGCGCCGGCCGACCCTGGGGCGGGCGCCGACGAGGCCGGTACCGACAGGCCTCCCACGACGGCGAGAACGGACAACACCGCGCCCACGCCGAACACTCTGCTGTTCACGTGCCCCCCACCGGACGAAGAACGGCTCTCCCGTAACGGTGCTTGTGGTCGAGACCACTCGTCAAGGCATGTGCACATCATCCCTGCATACGACGGAGCCGAAGACCGTGGACCCAGGCCGATGAGGCGTCCCGCGTGCGGCCCTCACCACTCAAGATCGAAAATGTGAAGGCTTCCGGAGTGGCTGGTGACAGCTCTGGACTTTCGTGTTCGCGCTGATGCAGGGTGTGCCCACCGCAGTCGGAGTTCCACTTGGACCTGTCCCCCAGTGGCCCGTGGTCACGGCTGCGAGGGCACCCGTCGGGTGCCCGTCCCATTCCAGGTCAACTTCTCCCTGCCCAACGGAAGTTGCGATTCTCCATGCCCAAGGGAAGTCCAGTGAGCCCTCACGGAAGACTCGTCCGCCGCTCCACCCCGCTCGTGCTCGCCGCCGCGCTCGTCCTGTCGGCCACCGCCTGCAGCAAGGAACAGGCCACCACGACGGCCGGCGGCGTGAAGCTGGTCAAATCCGGCCAGTTGACGACGTGTACGCATCTCCCGTACGCGCCGTTCCAGTCGGAGAAGGGGAAGAAGATCGTCGGCTTCGACGTCGACCTGATCGATCTGGTCGCCGACGACCTCGGTCTGAAGCAGGAGATCGTGGACAAGTCGTTCGAGACGATCAAGACGGGCGCGGACCTCAACGCGGGGGTCTGCGACGTGGCCGCCGCGGGCATGACGATCACCCCCGAGCGCAAGCAGCACCTCGACTTCTCGATCCCCTACTTCGACGCCAACCAGGCACTGTTGGCCCGTAAGGGCGTCAAGGCGAAGTCGCTGGACGCCATCAAGAGCGGCAAGATCAAGCTGGGATCGCAGTCGGCCACCACCGGCGAGGACACCGCGCACGCCGGCGGCATCGACTCCAAGTCGTTCGAGAGCTCGGACGCCGAGCTGAACGGACTGCGCACCGGTCAGGTGGACGTCGTGATTCAGGACTACCCGGTGGTCCAGAACTGGCTCAAGGACCCCGCCAACGCAGCGAAGTTCAGCGTCACGGGCACCGTTCAGACGGGTGAGAAGTACGGCTTCGCCGTACGCAAGGGGGGCAACGCCAAGCTCCTCGCCGCCATCGACAAGGCCATCAAAAAGGCCAAGCAGGACGGCACGTACAAGAAGCTGTACGAGAAGTGGATCGGCCCGATGCCTGCGGAGGCCGCGTCCCAGTGACCTCCTCTCACGCACCCGTCGCGGGGAAGGCCCCGGCCCAGCCGGCCGAGCGCCCGCGCCTCTCCCCGCGTCGGCGGCGCAGCATGTTCCGCGGCGCGCAGTACGTCGTCCTGGCCGGCGCGGTGATCGCCGTCGCCCTACTGGCCGACTGGCACCAGTTGCAGCAGCAGTTCCTCGAAGTGTCCGTGGCCAAGCGGATGTTCCCGGATCTGCTGACGGTGGCGCTGGCCAACACCGTGGCGTACACCCTGTCCGGATTCGGTGTGGGCCTCGTACTCGGACTGGTCATCGCCCTCATGCGGCTCTCCTCGGTCGCCCCCTACCGCTGGCTCGCCTCGCTGTACATCGAGGTGTTCCGCGGACTGCCCGCCCTGCTGATCTTCATCTTCATCGGGGTCGGCGTCCCCCTGGCGTTCCCCGGTCTTGCCATCCCCGGTGGCGCGTACGGTCAGGTCGCCGTGGCCCTGGGCCTCGTAGCCGCCGCGTACATGGCGGAGACCATCAGGGCCGGCATCCAGGCCGTGCCCCGCGGCCAGATGGAGGCCGCGCGAACGCTGGGCATGTCCCACGCGAGGGCCATGTGGTCGATCGTCATCCCCCAGGCCTTCCGCGTCATCGTGCCGCCGCTCACCAACGAACTGGTCCTTCTCTTCAAGGACTCGTCACTCGTGCTGTTCCTGGGCGTCTCCCTGCAAACCCGTGAACTCACCAAGTTCGGCCGGGACCTGGCCAGTGAGACCGCCAACACCACACCCATCTTCGTGGCCGGTCTCTGCTACCTCCTGATCACCGTCCCGCTGGGCTACGTGGTGCGCCGCCTGGAGGCGGGCCATGCGAAGGCGCGGTGAGCGATGAGCGCCAGCGAGCCCTCCGGCACCATGAGAGAACACAAGGGGACGGGCATGACGAATGCCACCACCACCGGCACGTCCGCGCCCACGCCGACCCGGGCGATCGAGATCCGAGCGCTCCACAAGTCCTTCGGTGACCTCCAGGTCCTGCGCGGCATCGACTTCACCGTCGACACGGGCGAGGTGGTGTGCGTCATCGGCCCTTCCGGGTCGGGCAAGTCGACGTTGCTGCGCTGCACCAACCTGCTCGAACAGCCCACTCAGGGCCACGTCCTCATCGCCGGAACCGACATCACCGACCCGGATGTGGACATCGACCGGCTGCGTCGCCGCATCGGCATGGTCTTCCAGCAGTTCAATCTCTTCGCGCACTTGAGCGTCCTGGACAACCTGACGATCGCGCAACGCCGGGTGCTGGGCCGGGACAAGGCCGAAGCGGCACAGGTGGCGCGGCAGAATCTGGCCCGCGTCGGACTCGCGGACAAGGAAGACAGCTACCCCTCACAACTGTCGGGCGGGCAGCAGCAACGGGTGGCCATCGCCCGCGCCCTGTCGATGGGCCCCGAGCTGATGCTGTTCGACGAGCCCACGAGCGCGCTCGACCCGGAACTCGTCGGGGACGTCCTCGCCGTCATGCGCGGCCTCGCGGACGACGGGATGACGATGATGGTCGTGACCCACGAAATGGGCTTCGCCCGCGAAGTGGCCGACCGTGTCGTCTTCATGGACGACGGCGTCATCGTCGAACAGGGAAGCCCCGACGAGGTCCTGGGCAACCCCAGCCACCCACGCACCCGGGAGTTCCTCGCCCGAGTCCTGCGCCCGGCGGACACCCTCACGGAGTCCTGACGGGATACGGTGCGACCGACCGCAGACGGATGGCCCGGGCCAGTAGTCGTTCAGCTTGCCTGCTGCATTTCGGTGGACTGCCGTGAATCCCTCTGGACCCCGTTCCGATTGCACCGCATCCTGCTGGGATGCGCTTCTCCGTCAACATCCCCAACTTCGGTGACTTCGCCGACCCCCGTAACGTCGCGACCGTAGCGGCCGCCGCCGAACAGGCGGGCTGGGACGGGCTCTTCGTGTGGGATCACGTGCTGCACCGATATCACCAAGGGCGTCCCTTCGGGGACCCGTGGATGCTCCTGACCGCCGCCGCGCTGGCGACCTCGCGGATCCGACTGGGCACCCTGCTCACGCCGGTCCCTCGTTACCGGCCGCAGCAACTCGCCCGCCAGGTCGCCACGTTGGACCAGCTCAGCGGCGGCAGGGTGATCTTCGCCGCGGGTCTGGGCGGTCCGGTCGAGGACGAGTACCGCAGCTTCGGCGATGCCGCCGAACCACGCGTCCTCGCCGAGCGACTGGACGAGGGTCTGGAGCTGCTGGGCCGCTTGTGGTCAGGCGAGCCGGTGAACCACCACGGCCGGCACTACGAGGTCCGGGACGTGACGATGCTCCCCGCCACCGTGCAGCGGCCCGCTCCCCCGGTCTGGATAGGCGGATTCTGGCCACGGCGTGCGCCCATGCGGCGGGCAGCGCGCTGGGACGGCGCGGTGCCGCTGTTCGAGACGGCCCGGCATGGGCATGTGCCGGATGCGGCGGAGGTACGGGAACTCGTCGGTTACGTGCGCAATCAGCGTCCGGACGGCGACGAGCGCCCCTTCGAGTTCGTGCTCGGCGGCGCCACGCCCCCGGACGCGGCGAAGGCCAAGGACGTGATCGGACCGCTGCACGACGCGGGCGCCACCTGGTGGGACGAACGGCAGATCCAGACCGGCCCCGACCTGGATCGTCTGACCCCCGTTCTACGCCGAATCGAGGCGGGGCCGCCAGTGCTCTGAGACGTCCTCGCAGTTGGTCAGCTGTCGTGCCGTTGCCCCAGCAGGCCGGCCTGTTCCCTCTTCAGCCGGTCGAAGCTCCGCGTGCGTACGCGGCTATCTCCTCGCTGGGGAACGGCACGACTGTAAGGTGCTGTTCGTAGGTGTCCTGTGCCCATCGTGCGGCCGTGATCTCGTAGCCCGACACATGTGCGCAGAACTGCTTCCGCCCGCCGCATACCGCGTGCCCCCTCGATCACCGGCGGCTTCCCACCCATTGACGCTCCGCGCGACAGATCGAAGAATGGGCGCCTCTCATCTGACAACGTTGTCGTGCGAAAGAGGTCCCGCCCGTGCCGCACCACCCCATGCAGGTCGACCGCCGGAGATTCCTGCAACTCCTGGGCTTGTCGAGCGCCCTGGCCGCACTGCCCGCCGTCACCGTCGCGAACTCCGCTCAGGCTCTGGACAGTTCCACCGGTGCCGCCGGCTCCTCCGGTTCCGCCTCTCCCCCGGACGAGACAGCAGCCACGTACCACCGCGTTCTGCTCCAGCACACCCGCTGGTCCGAGACCCAGTGGGACGAGACGCGCGGCTACTACACGGACAAGGACTTCGGTTTCGCCGTCGTGCTCGGCCATGCGGTGCTGCTCACGCACGGCACGTACGACAACGAACTGGCCGGTGTCGACCGGGACACCCTCAAGGCACGTACCCTCGCCACGATCCGGCACTTCGCGGCGTCGAACCGGCTCACGGGCGGGACCCAGTGGGGCCGCAAGCTGTTCTTCGACACCACGTTCCAGTCGTACTTCATCCTTGCCGCGCGTCTCGTCTGGGACGATCTCGACAGCGCGACGCGTACGAACGTCGACACCATTACTCGTGAACAGGCCGCGTACACGACGAAGTTGGGCACAGGTGACGACCCGGACTCCGGCGACTGGACACCGAACGGCCTCAAGGGCGGCTACGTGGGGGACACGAAGCTGGAGGAGATGGGGCTGTACGCGCAGACGCTCGCACCCGCCCTCGCCTGGGCACCGGAGGACGCGCGCCGCCCGGACTGGGAGTCGGGTTACGGCACCTGGTCGCGCAACGAGGCGGGGCTCCCCCCGGCCGACCTCGCCAATCCGGCGCTCGTCGACGGCGTCGCGGTCTCCCGCAACACGGCCCGGAATCTGTACGACACATTCATCGTCGAGAACCACGGATCCTTCGGCCCGCATTACCAGGAGGAGTTGTGGCGTACCTCGGGACGCAACGCGGCGCACTTCCTGGCCGCCGGGCAGCCGCTGCCGCAGGTGCTGACCGCGCAGCCCAACGCGCAGCCGCTGTGGCGCACGTTGCTGGGGATGATGAGTGACGCCGGTGAGCCGTTGATGCCGATGGTGAACGACCGCGAGCATCTGTACGGCAGGGACGTGATCCCGCTCGCGTTCCTGGCGCAGGTGACGGGCGACCGGGCGGCGGCACGGGCCGAACAGGCGCTGGCCGAACGGCTCGAGGCGTACCAGAAGTACCCGCCGGAGTACCGGCTGGCCAAGTTCTCGGGTGAGCCGAAGTACGAGCCGGAGGCCCGGGCCGAGCTGGCCATCAGCTATCTCCTGCACCTGTGGGCGACCGCGAAGGGCGAACGAGTCCGGCCGCTGTCCGCGGACGAGCTCTTCGCGCAGGCGTCAGGGGTCACGGACTTCGGCTCGGGTCCTGGTCTCGTCTCGCACCAGTCGCGGGCAGCGTGGGCGGGCTCCGTCAGCAAGCCCGGCTTCGTGAAGTTCGCCTGGCAACCGGCCCACGACGACTGGCTGTTCAAGCTCAGCGGCGGTACGCCGATGTTCCTGCCGGCGACCACGGGCAAGGTCGCGCAGCGAACGGTCCGGACGTACACCTCCCGGCGCGACGGATTCGACGGCAGCGCCACGGTGCTGCGTCTGGACAGTGGATACGCGGGCTTCACGACACTGCCGACGGGCGCCGTCGTCTACGCGAGCTCCGGAACGGCCGCCGGGGAAGGGCACCTCGAGGTGCACAACCTGACCATGCCCGGGATGGCCGGCCTCGACGGGGCACGTACGTACCGTTTCGAGGAGGGTGAGGCCGAGGTGCGCGCGCAGGACGCGGGCACCTCCCCGGCCGCGGCGCGCGTCGACGAGGTGAGCTTCGCCCGCGCCACCGTGCGGCACATACGCATGCTCGGGGTACGCCCCGATCCGACGTACGGCTACTCCCTGTACGCGTTCGAGGTGCGCGACGGTGCGGACGGCACCGACCTCGCACGGGGCGCGAAGGCCACCTCGTCCTCGAACGATCCGGGCAAGGGTCCGGAGCTGGCCGTCGACGGTGATCCCGCGACGCGCTGGGCGGTCGCCAAGGCCGAACGCCCGCGTGCCGACAGCTGGTTGGCGGTGGACCTGGGCGCCGGGCGCGAGGCCGACCGCGTCACGCTGCGCTGGGAGGCGGCGGCCGGGCGTGCGTATCGCGTGCAGGGGTCGGCGGACGGCCAGCGTTGGGAGGACCTGGTGGCCTGGCCGGTCCCCGATGTGAGCAGCCGGGGTGGCTGGCTCGACATCGACGGGCGTGCCGGGCTTGTCGTGCGCGGACCGGATGCGGACCATACGATCGCGGTGTACGGCGACACGATCCTGGCGGCCGACGGGCCGGCGGCGCCGGTCGTGGTCGAGGGATATGCCGGTGCGTCGGCCGAAACGCTGCGCGCGCTGGCGCGGAACGCCTCGCCCACGGCTGGGAGCAAGGCGATCCAGGCGGCATTCACGCAGGAGCACCTGAGCCTGTTCAACCTCTCGGGCGACGCGGTCAGCACGACGGTCGACGTGCCGCAGTCCGGTGCACGTCGTCTGGTGTTCCAGGGAGAGCAGACACTGACCGACGGCGGGACGACCTATCAGGCCGAACTCGGGGCATCTGACGCCCTGTTGCTCGCCCCCCGGTTCACGCTGGCTCCTGTGGCGGGTGCGGGACGACTGCCCGCTGGACTGCGCGTACGGGTGATGGACGGCGCCACCGTGCGGCTCTCCGGGGCGAGTTGCCGCGTTCACGTGGAGGGGCAGCACCGCAGCGAGGTCGTCGTCGTGCGGCGTGGGCGCGAGACGACGCTCCGCCTTCGCGACGCGACCGCCTTCCCCCTCGACGACCTCGCGCTCGACCGCACCGTGTTCCCCACAAGTCCGCTGCCTGCCGGCATGTCGGACCCGTCCGTGGCGGTGGACGGCAACCCGGCGACCTCCTGGCGGCCCGGTCCCGACGGGCGCATGGTCGTCGACCTGGGCGAGCGGCTGCCGTTGCGTTCGGCCGAGGTCGCCTGGACGGACGCCGGAGCGCCGGCTCTCAGCGTTGAGGTCAGCGACGACGGTGTCACCTACCGAGGTGCGGGCCGCGCCGACGGGCGCGGCCGTGTCCGTGCACTCGACCTCGACACGTCGGCTCGCTATGTCGCCGTGAAGGTCGAGGGGCGGCTGCCCGGGGACGCCCGCCTCACCCGGCTCACCCTGCGCTGAGACGCACACAGAACGCCTCCCGAGGGACCTGGCCTGCCGCGCGGCAGGCCAGGTCCCTCGCCGTTTCGCGCGAGGGCGAACTCAGCGTCTGCGGCCTCAACTCCCCCCCATAGCAAGGCCACACCCCACCGGAAAGTTTCGTCCGGCCCCTTGACCTGCCCCCTGAGGCGCCCCCACAGTACGGGCTAATACGCATTACCTAATACGCATTATCAGCACACGGTCACGCGATACCGAAGTGTCGACAGCAAGGAGCACCAGGCGTGGAGCAACCCAGGAAGCGCGCGAAGCCCGGCCGGGCCCCGTCCCCCACCGGCCGCACGTCGCGCCCGCGCCAGGCCGAGGTGGCCCGCCTCGCCGATGTCTCCCAGGCGACCGTCTCCCTGGTCCTGAACGCCCGCCGCGACGGCAAGGGCGCGACGATCTCCGAGGAGACGCGGCAGCGGGTCCTCGACGCCGCGCGCAGCCTCGGCTACGTCCCGGACCCGGCGGCACGCCGGCTGGCCGCCGCCCGCAACAACCTGCTCGGCGTCTTCAGCTTCACGGCCACCTTCCCGACCGATGTGCAGCACTCGTACTACCCGTTCCTGGTGGGCGTGGAGCAGGAAGCAGCCGCGCGCGGCTACGACCTCGTGCTGTTCACCGGGTCGAGCACTGGGGGCGCGGGCGCCGCGGGGCCGGACGCGCTCAGCCGGGTGCGGCTCGCCGACGGCTGCCTGTTCCTCGGCCGGCACGCGCCGCGCGCCGAGCTGAAGCGGCTGGTCGCCGACGGGTTCCCGGTGGTGCATCTGGGGCGACGGGAGGAGCTCGAAGGGCTCGCCTGGGTCGGCGCCGACTACGTCAGCGCGAGCCGCGAAGTCGTCGCCCGACTCGGCGAGTTGGGACACCGGCGCATCGTGCTCGTGCGCGAGGACGACGACGCCCCCGCGTCGGGCGACCGCCAGGAAGGGTTCCTCGACGGTCTCGCGCGGGCAGGTCTGCCGGGCGGTCCTGACGCGGTGCTGCGCTGCGCCGACCCGGTGGCGGAGCTGACGGCGGACCGGGTCCGGGCGCTGGTCACGGAGGGTGTCACCGCGTTCGTGGCGGAGGAGACCGACACCGGCGCCGCGTGGCGGGCTGTGAGCGGGGCGGTGCGGGCGGCCGGGCTCTCGTGTCCGAGGGACGTCTCGCTGGCGCTGCTCGGGAGCCCACCGCCGGACCTCGCCCGGGAGCCGGTGCCGATGGGCTTCGACGTGCCCCGGCACGCGCTGGGCGCCGCCGCGGTGCGGTTGCTCGCCTCGATGGTCGCCGGGGAGGAAGCAGACGAGCCGCTGGTGGCGTGCGAGGTCCGCGACGGGGTGACGGCGGGACCACGCGTCGGCCAACTCCCTTGACGGGGCAGCCAGTTCAGAACACGCGAAGAACAACCACAAGGAGCACTGTGATACCCGAACCGGACATCCTGATCGTCGGCGGCGGCCTCGGCGGTGTCGCCGCCGCGCTCGCCGCCTGCCGGGCGGGCCGGCGCGTCGTGATGACCGAGGAGACGGACTGGATCGGCGGGCAGCTCACCGCCCAGGCCGTGCCGCCGGACGAGCATCCGTGGGTGGAGCAGTTCGGTACGACGGCGTCGTACCGGGCGCTGCGCGAGGGCATCCGGGCGTACTACCGGCAGTGGTATCCGCTGCGCGGCGAGGCGCTCGGGCTCGCGGACCTCAACCCGGGCGCCGGGCGCGTGAGCAAGTTGTGCCACGAACCGCGGATCGCGCTCGCCGTCCTGGACGCGATGCTCGCCCCGCACCGGGCGTCGGGCCTGCTGACCGTCCTGACCGAGCACCGCGCCGTCTCCGCGGAGGCAGACAACGATGTCATCCGCTCCGTCACACTGCGGGATCTGCGCGGCGACACCCTCACGACCGTCCCCGCGCGCTACGTCATCGACGCCACCGAGACCGGCGAACTCCTCGCGCTCGCAGGTGTTGAGCACGCCAACGGCGCCGAAGCGCAAGGAGAGTCCGGAGAGCCGCACGCACCCGCCAAGGCCCAGCCCGACAACCAGCAGGGCATCACGGTCTGCTTCGCGCTCTCGCACCACGAGGGCGAGGACCACACCATCGACCGTCCCGAGGACTACGCGTTCTGGCGCGCCTACCGGCCCGACTTCTGGCCGGGGCCCCTGCTCGGCTTCGAGGCACCCGACCCGCGCACCCTGGAGCCGGTCCCCCGCACCTTCGTGCCGAACCCGGACCTCGACCCGCTCGCGGTCAGCGCCGACCAGAGCGCCGACGCCGGGGACAAGGAGCTGTGGGGGTTCCGGCGGATCCTGGCGCGCAAGCTGCACCGGCCGGGCGCCTTCGACTCGGACATCACGCTCGTCAACTGGCCGTTGAACGACTACTGGTTGAAGCCGTACATCGGCCAGGAGGCCGAAGCGCTGTGCGAGGCACGGCAGTTGTCGCTGTCAGTTCTGTACTGGTTGCAGACGGAAGCCCCACGCGCCGACGGCGGCACCGGGTTCCCGGGACTGCGCATCCGTCCGGACGTCACCGGCACCGCCGACGGGCTAGCCAAGTCGGCGTACGTGCGCGAGTCGCGGCGCATCAAGGCGGTGACGACCGTCGTCGAGCAGGACGTCGCCATCGACGTGGTCGGCCCGTACGGCAGGACCCGCTACCGCGACTCGGTGGGGGTCGGCGGCTACCGGCTCGATCTGCACCCCTCCACCGGCGGCGACTCGTACATCGACATCGGCTCGGTGCCGTTCGAGATCCCGCTGGGCGCGCTGGTGCCGCGCCGGGTGCGCAATCTGCTGCCGGCCGGCAAGAACATCGGCACCACCCACATCACCAACGGCTGCTACCGGCTGCACCCCGTCGAGTGGAACGTCGGCGAGGTGGCGGGCGCGCTCGCCGCGCACTGCCTCGGCCAGGACATCGAGCCGCAGCAGGTGCAGGCCGAGGACAAGCGGTTCGAGGAGTTCGCGCGGCTGCTCGACCGGTCGGGCGTGCAGCGGCACTGGCCCGACGTCCGTGGGTACTGACAACCCCTCCCCCGCTCCCCCACGCCTTCAGCAACGTACGCACGTCAAAGCACGTCAACGCACGTCAACGCACAAGGAGGTGCCCTGACATGACCGGCTTGACCCCTGACCGTCGCATCCGCGTCGGCATCGACGTGGGCGGCACGTTCACGGACGCCGTGGCGGTCGACGCCGCGACGCTCGCGCTGGTGGGCCAGGTGAAGGTGCCCACCAGCCACCACCACGAGGACGGTGTCGCGCACGGCATCGTCCAGGCGCTGGAACAGCTCCTGGAGAAGGTCGAGCGGACGGCGGCGGACGTCACGTTCCTGGCGCACGGCACGACGCAGGCCACGAACGCCCTGCTGGAGGGCGACGTTGCGAAGGTGGGCCTCATCGGAGCAGGCGGCGGGGCGGGCGCGGTGTTCACCCGTCGGCTCGCCTCGTTCGGCAGGCTCGAACTCGCCCCGGGCAAGCGGCTTCCGCTGACGTACGCGCATGTGGCCGACCCGTTCGACGCCGATGCGGCGCGTGCCGCCGTGGAGCAAGTGCGCGACGAGGGGGCCGAAGTCCTGGTCGCCACCGAGCCGTTCGGGGTGGACCGGCCCGAGGGCGAGCAGGCCGTCCTCGACGCCGCGCGTCCCTCCGGACTGCCACTCGCGGCGGCGCACGAGATCACCTCGCTGTACGGGCTGCACAAGCGGACACGTACGGCCGTGGTGAACGCGGCGATCCTGCCCCGGATGCTGGCCACGGCAGATCTCGTGGACGCGTCCATCACCAAGGCCGGGGTGACGGCGCCGCTGATGGTGATGCGCTGTGACGGCGGGGTGATGTCGCTGGGCGAGATGCGCCGGCGCCCGCTCCTGACGATCCTGTCGGGCCCCGCGGCGGGCGTCGCGGGCGCGCTCATGCAGGAGCGGATCAGCGAGGGCGTGTTCCTGGAGACGGGCGGTACGTCGACGGACGTCAGCGTGGTGCGGCGCGGCAAGGTGGCGGTACGGCACGCGACGATCCTCGGCAGGACCTCGTACCTCAAGGCCCTCGACGTACGGACCGTCGGTGTCGGCGGCGGTTCGATGGTGCGGATCGCCGGGAACCGGGTGGTCGGTGTCGGGCCGCGCAGCGCGCACATCGCGGGGCTGCCGTACGCGTGCTTCGCCTCGCTCGACGACCTGCGCGACGCGCGGATCACCACGGTGCGGCCGATGGACGGCGACCCGGACGACCATCTGGTCCTCGATGCGGCGGGCGGCCGGTTCGCTGTGACGATGACGTGCGCGGCGAACGCGCTCGGCCGGGTCCCGGAGGGCGACTTCGCGCGCTGCGAGCAGGAGGTGGCACGGGCCGCGCTGCAGCCCCTCGCCACGGCCCTGGGCACCGATGTGGCGGGCGCCGCGCGCGCCGTCCTCGACGCCGGTACCACGCAGGTCAAGGCGGTGGTGGACGCGATGATCCGGGACTACCGGCTCGACCGGGACACGGCCGTACTGGTCGGCGGGGGCGGCGGGGCGGCGGCAGTGACCCCGCACCTCGCCGCCGACGCGGGTCTCGAGGGCCGTATCGCCCGGCACAGCGAGGTGATCAGCCCGATCGGCGTGGCCCTCGCGCTCGTTCGCGAGCAGGTCGAGCGGATCGTGCCCGGCGCAACGCAGGAGCAGATCCTCGCGGTGCGCGCCGAGGCCGAACGGGCGGTCGTCGCGCAGGGCGCCGCGGCCGAAGGGGTCGAGGTGGAGGTGACGGTCGACCCGCAGACCAGCACCGTACGGGCCGTCGCCACCGGCGCGACCGAGCTGCGCACCCAGGACCGGGCGCACCGCGCGGACGACACCGAGCGGCTGCGCGCGGCTGCCGCGAGCCTCAAGACGCAGCAGGCGCGGGTGAAGGTGCTGGCCGGCACGGCTGCGTACACCGTCTACGGCACCGAGGTGCGGCGCAGGTTCCGGGCCGACCGGCAGCCGGTTCGCGTGGTGGACGCGGACGGGGTGGTGAGGCTCGGCGTACCGCACGCGCGGGTGTCGACGACGACGGTGGGCGCGGCCGGTGAGGCGCTGGCGTCGCTCGTGCGCGACGCCACCTCGTACGGCGACGGCGGTGTGCGGGCTCCGGCCGTGCGGCTGCTGGTGGGCGGCCGGATCGCGGATCTGTCCGGCGTGCTCGAACCGGATGCCCTGCTGGCCCTGGCCCGCAGCGAGTTGCGCTCGCGGGGCGCCGACGAACCGGTCGTCGCGGTCGTGGAGTCCCGCGCATGACCGGCGATCACGACGAGGACCTGGACCTCGCGGTGCGGCTGCTCGCCGGGACGCCCACGCACGAGGGACGTGATCCGCTGACGCTTCGGCAATGGGCTTTGACTGCCGAGGAGTTCGGCGGTCGGATGGCTCCCGATCCCGCACCGGTGCGAGTCGTCGAGCAGGACGGCGGGCTCGCGGCCGGCCTGCTGGCCCGGTACCGGTCGAGGCCGCCGGTGGTCGAGATCTACGTCGACACGGTCGACCGCGCCGAGCGGCTGATCGCCGAGCGCGACTGGCGGCACTGGTTCCCCGAGGGGTCGGTGCGGGCAGCCGCCCTCGCCCACGAGCAGGCGCACGCCTGGCTCCACCACGCGCATGTCCGGGCCGAGTTCAGGCGGGCGCTCGGCCACACGGCGCTGAGGCTCGGGCGGCGCCGTCTTTACGCACATGTCGGGGGCGCCGACGAACTGGCCGCGCACGCCTATGCCCGCGCCGCCTGCGGCCTGGGCCGCAGTCCACTGCTGCTGACGGAGGCGCTGGCCGCCGCCGTGTCCTGCGAAAGCGAGAAGTGACCGATGGGTGTCGTCATTCTGCTCGTCATGGCGGCCGGCGTGGCCGCCATGCTCAGCCGCAAGCTGCCCACCGCGTTCGCGCTGGTCCTGCTCGCCGTGGTGATCGCGTTCCTCGCGGGCGCGCCCCTGACGGGCAAGAACAGCGTGTTCGACACGGTGCTCCAGGAGGGCGCGCCCGCGCTCGCCGCCACGATGATCGCGATCCTGCTCGGATCGTGGCTCGGCAAGCTCCTGGAGGAGACCGGTATCGCGGCCACTCTGGTCCGTAAGATCGTCGAATTCGGCGGAGACCGGCCGGTGTTGGTGGCGCTCGGTGTTCTCGCGGTGTCCGCGCTGGTCGGCACCGTGACCGGCTCCGCGCCCGCGGCGATGCTCGCCGGGCTGATCGGCATCCCCGCGATGATCGCGGTGGGCATCCCGAAGGTGACCGCCGCGGGCACGATCCTGATGGGCATCGCGGCCGGGATGCCGTTCGAACTGCCGGTGTGGCAGTTCTTCTCCACGGCGCTCGAGCTGCCGGTGGACACGGTGCGCGGCTTCATGCTGAAGCTGTTCCCGTTCGCACTGGTGGCGGCCACCGCCTACGTCCTCGTGGAGTCGCGGCGCCGGGGTGTGGAGCACGCGTGGTCGCTCAAGTCGGTCCAGAAAACACCGAGTTCGCGCGGCAACGGCCGGCGTCAGCGGCTCGGTGACGCCCCGTGGTACGCGCTGCTCACTCCGGTGGTGCCGCTGGTGCTGGCCCTGGGCTTCGAGCTGGCGATCATCCCGTCGCTCCTTGCGGGTGTGCTGTACGCGCTGGTGACGACGACGCGGCCGCGTGAGATGAACCGCCGCCTGCTGCGCACCCTGTACGGCGGCTTCGAGGTGGCGGCTCCGCCGATCACGCTGTTCGTGGCGATCGGCATTCTGCTCGCCGCGGTGAAGCTGCCCGGCGCGGTCGACGCGCTGGAGCCGCTCGTCAAGGCGGTCAGCCCGCACAACGCGGTGCTGTTCGTCCTGGTCTTCACCCTCCTGGTACCGCTGTGCCTGTACCGCGGACCGCTGAACGTGTTCGGCCTGGGCGCCGGCATCGCGGGCGTCCTCATCGCCACCGGCATCTACCCGGCCGTCGCCGTCCTCGGCATGGCCACCTCGTACAACCAGGTCTTCGGCGTCGCCGACCCGACCAGCACCCAGACGGTGTGGAGCGCGCAGTACGCGGGTGTGTCGCCGCAGCAGGTGATGGTCCGGACGCTGCCGTACGTGTGGGCGGTGGCGCTCGGCGGCCTGTGCGTCACCGCCGCCACCTACCTGTGAAACCCCTCTGAAAGAAACCGACTTCAGGAGCCGATCATGCAAGAGCCGCAGTGTGGCCTGGACCGTCGCATGTTCCTGCGCACCACAGCCGTCACCGGCGCCGCGTTCGCCCTCGGCGGCCTTTCGTCGCCGTCCGCGTCGGCCGCGCCCGGCGGGTTCCCGGACTACACCTACGTCCGCACCCTGCTGTCGCCGTCCCAGCTCAAGTACAACCCGACGGGCGAGATCATCTTCCCGACCGTGCGCGGTGTGTACGACAAGCTGGCTTCACCTCTGGGCCGTTACTACCTGTACTACGCGCCGCACGACGCGCCGGGCGGCATCTGCCTGGCGTACGGCGACTCGCTGGAGGGCCCGTTCACGGAGTACCCGGCGAACCCCATCGTGTCGAACAAGTGGGACCCGCACTACTCGGTCAGCCACGTGTCGTCCCCGCACGTGCTGTGGAACGCGGACGCCAGGGAGTTCTGGCTGTACTTCCACGGCGAGAACACCACGACGCGCCTGGCCCGGTCCAAGGACGGTGTGCACTTCACGTACGACAAGGTCGTCCTGTCGACGTCGATGATGCCCACCGGCACGACCGAGACGTCGTACGCCCGTGTCTTCCGCCACGACCTGCCGGCGCGCGGCGCGCACTACGTGATGCTCTTCATGCTGAACAACACGACCAACCACCGTGACATCTGCTGGGGTTGGTCGGCCGACGGCAGGAGCTGGACCTTCGACCGGACGCCGCTCGTACGGCACTCGGACGTCGGCGCGGTGAACGTGGGCGGCCCCCACCTGCTGACCCGGAACGGCTCCGCGTACGTCGTCTGCAACAAGGACAAGGAGAGCGGCGGCGACCTCATGATCACGGAGGTCGGCGCGGACTTCTCGCTCCGCAAGCACCTCGGCGTCTTCTACGACTCCCGTTCCACGGCCCCCGAGAACGGCCGGGCGGCAGCTCCGTCGTTCGGAACGGAGCACGGGGTGCCGTACATGGTGTACGAGGCGGGCGAGCGGCTGGCCGGGGCCATCGCGGTCGCCCGCGGCTGACCGAACGGATCCCGCGCGGGGCACGAACTGGCGGGTGGTCCGCACGGCACTTACCTGCCGTGCGGACCACGCCGACAGCCCAACCCTGTGCGGAGCACCCCCGATTAGCCTGGATCACATGAGCTTCGACCCCCTGGCGTTTTTCACGGCCTTCGGGCTGATCTTCCTCGCGGAACTCCCCGACAAGACCATGTTCGCCTCGCTGGCCATGGGCACCCGGATGCGGCCGCTGTACGTGTGGTTCGGCACCTCCACCGCCTTCATCGTGCATGTGGCGATCGCTGTCGGCGCGGGCAGCCTCCTCAGCCTGCTTCCGGCCACGGCCGTGAAGCTGGTCTCCGCCGCTCTGTTCGCGTTCGGCGCCGTCGTCCTGCTGCGTGGCGGGGACGATGACGACGAGGAGGGCGCCGCCAAGACCGTCACCGGTTTCTGGCCCGTGTACACCACCGCCTTCATGGCCGTGTTCATCAGCGAATGGGGCGACCTCACCCAGATCACCACCGCCAACCTGGCCGCCACCAACCCCTGGCTGCCCACCGCCCTCGGCTCGGCCCTCGCGCTGATGTCGGTCTCCGCCCTCGCCCTGCTGGTCGGCCGCTTCATCGCCAAGCGCGTCCCCCTCAAGACCGTGCAGCGCATCGGTGCCGCGTGCATGGCCGGACTCGCCGTCTGGACCCTGATCGAGGCCTTCAGCATCTGACGCCGCGACGTGAGCGCCTGACGGGCCTCAGGTCGGTCGCTCAGCGCCCTCCATGAACAACGATCTCGTTCGGGCGGCATCCCCGTACTCCACACCGAAAAGGCCCGCACCACGCTCGGCCCGGAACCGCGCGACACGGCGACCACCATCGTCGACACCGCCAAGAGCCTCATTCGACTCGGACTTCTGTGAAGGCGAAACGCCCCGCCCCGGCCAGGAGGACTGCCGTACAGGCACCAGCTGAGCGCACACGCGGACACCTCGGACGAGTGAGGTCAGCTGTTCTCGCCGTAAGCCGCCGCGATCTCCTCCGACCCGGCCCACCGGCTGTAGGTCGGCTGCTGCGGCCAGCCCTCCGGCGAGTCCTGCCACACCTCCTGGCGGCCGTACGGCAGCAGGTCGACCAGGCCGAACAGATGGCTCAACTGCTCGGTGCCGCGTCCGTCCGTGTGCCAGGTCCGGTACACCTTGTCGCCGTCGCGCAGGAACACGTTGACCGCGAATCCGGCGTTCGGCGGGGCGCCGACGTCGCTGCCGAACGAGCTGTTCGCCGTCGAGTACCAGGTCATCTCGTTGCCGACCTTGCGCTTGTAGGCGAGTGCCTCGTCGATCGGCCCCTGCGTGACGATCACGAACCGCGCGTCGAACTTCTCCAGGCCGAGGAGCCGGGTGAACTGGGTGGTGAAGCCGGTGCAGCCGCTGCACTGCCACTCCGCGTCCTCGAACCACATGTGGTTGTAGACGATCAGCTGCGGGTGGTCCCCGAAGATCTCCGCGAGGCGGACAGGACCGTCCTCGCCCTCCAGGACGTAGTCGGGCATCTCGACCATCGGCAGCCGGCGGCGCTGGGCGGCGATGGCGTCGAGCTCCCGGGTGGCGGCCTTCTCCCGGACGCGCAGCGCCGCCAGCTCCTTCTGCCAGGTGGCCGCGTCGACGATGGGCGGGAGGGCGTTCTCGGTGGTGGACATGGTGCCTCCGGACGGATCTGGTGCCTGTCTGGGAGTACTGACTCCCCGGGCGGCCGGAAGTCATCGGTCGTCCACCGGCAGCCTCCTACTTGTTCGGCCCCCGGAAGCGGCCGAACGCCTTCGTGAAGGCGGTCAGCGGCGAGCCGTCCGGTCTGGCCGTACCCGGGTCGGACGGACGGGGCACACGGGCGCCGCCGGTCGCCTCCGCCAGCGCGGCCTGCGCCGCCTCGGCCGCCTCCCGGTACAGGTCACACGACTTCGTCATGGCCTCGAGCGCCTCCGCGTACCTGGCGACCATGCCCTGGGCGTGGATCAGCTCCTCGTCCGGAGTGAGCAGGTGCCAGCCCTGGCGCAGCCGCGTCAGGGCCCGCTCGGCGTCGGCGGGCAACGGCCTCGGCAGGGCGGCGAACTCCTTGATCCTGTCGAGGAGTTCGGTCGGTTCGGAACCGTCCAGGAAAACGCTGCGCACCGTGAACCGCTCCGCCTCGTAACCCGGGAGGGGCGGCACCGTGGGCAGGACGACGGCGCCGCCGCGCGGCATCCGCAGGCTCAGCTCCCGCTTCATCGCGACGTCGGCGATCTGGGCCTGGTCCGGCGTGCCCCGGTGCTCGACCACCCGGTGCCGCAGGCTCGGCGGCAGGAATGCCGAGACAGGTTTCTGCCCCATGGCGTCCGGTGTCATCGCCTCGTGCACCACGACGTGGATGAACCAGCTGTTACGGGTGCAGTCCCGCAGCCGGCGGCGCAGTTCGTCGTCGTCCTTGGGCAGGTAGTTCGCGGCCCGCAGGCGCACGCCGGGCACCGTGTCGTGGTCCCAGTCGACCCGGTCGCTGTCGGGCCAGAACATGGTGGCGGGCGAGGGCCATTGCGCGTCCCATGCCCGCTCCGCCTCGGCGGCGAGGACCCAGGTGACGCCCCCGCTTTCCTTGCGGCGGGCCTCGGGGTCGTACGTCGTCAGCTGTGCGCGCACGGTGACGTCGTCGGCGACGCGCCAGCGGGCCTCGAAGAGGCGGCGGGCCATCGGACCGGGGGCGGCGGACTCGTCCCGCGGGTGCAAGGCGGTGGAGCGGGCCGCCTCGACGGGGTCGAGGTCCAGGAAGTCGTCGAGCACCCCGGCCGCCTTGAGGGCGATCAGGTTGCGCCGGACGTCCTGCTCGGGCTCGGGCCCGAGGTGGCGCCCGCGTCCCAGCCAGGCGGTGTCGGGGGCGGTGGTCGAGGAGCTGCTGTTCTTGGCCATGGAATCGTTCTGTGGGTGATCGGGGGCTCGACCAGTATGGTCCCTACACCTGTCGATGGAAGGGAAGCCCGTCCCCGACTTGCATCAATCGCGGCGGGGCGGCCCGAACCCCGACGTCAGGCGCGGGTCGGTGACTCCGGAACGTGGCGCGTGCGCGCGTCGGTCATCGGCACCTGGAGCACCAGTACGGACAGGTCGTCCTCGATCGGGCCCGTCCCGAAGTCGTGTGCCGCTCGCCGCACATGCTCCGCGAGCGCTTTGGCGCCGAGGCCCATGCCCTGGCGGAGCACATCCGCGAGGCCGTCGTTGTCGTCCAACTGCCAGTTGCCGCGGCGGCGTTCGGTGACGCCGTCGGTCACACAGAGCAGCGTTTCACCGGGCGCGAGGTCGAAGGTGCTGGCCCGGAATTCGGCGCCCTCGTCGATGCCGAGCAGCATCCTGGGTTCGCAGGCCGGTTCCACCCGGCCGTCGGTGAACAGACGGAGGGGCGGGGGGTGGCCGGCGCTGGCGACCCGGCAGCGGGCACCCGCCACGCCCGGGGCGACGGCCAGCTCTCCGTACAACAGGCTCAGGAAGCGGGTGGCCGCCTCCTCTCCGTCGGCCGTGAGCGCTTCGGCGCTCTCCTCCGCCATGGCGGTGTTCAGCCGGTCGAGCACCGATTCGACGCCATGGCCTTCGCGCGCCAGGAGCCGCACCAGGTGCCGGGCGAGACCGGTGACGGACATGGCCTCCGGGTCCTTCCCCTGCACGTCCCCGAGCAGGAAGCACCAGCGGCCCTCGCCCTTCGGGAAGATGTCGTAGAAGTCGCCGCCGACGGTCTGGCCCTCGCCGTGCGGCTCGTAGACGATCGCGCTGTCGATTCCCGCGATCCTGGCCAGGGCCGTCGGCAGTTGCCTGCGCTGGAGAGCAAGGCTGATGGACGTCTGTCTCGCGTACTGACGGGCGGTGTACACGGCCTGCGCCACGCGGCGGGCCACGTCGTCCACCATCCGCACCACCGCGTCGGTCATCTGCAGCTGCCCGGTCCGGCCGAGCAGCAGTACCCCCACGTCGGTGTCACGGACGGTGAGCGGGAAGGCGAACGCCGACCCGCCCGCATGGCCGGACCCGCCGCTCTCCGGCCAGGGCCAAGGCGTGCCCCCGGCGCGGATGCCGTTGGACGGCGGGATCCGCTCCAGTTCCTCACGCAGCGCGACGATGCGCTGCTCGTCGACATGCCAGACCCGGGACAGTTTCAGCCCACTCCCCTGGGTTCGCAGCCAGATGCCGCACCAGTCCGCCAGGCGGGGTACGAGCAGCTGGGCCGCGAGCGCCGCGACCATGCCCTGGTCCAGCTGCCCGGCCAGGAGCTCGCTGGTCTCGGCGAGGAACGACGGGCCGCCGCGGTCGACCCACTCGGCGGCGTACCCATGGCTGTGCGCCAGGTGTTCCGGCGGCCCGGCGTCGCCGGGGGGCGCGGTCCCGGGCGCAGCGGTCTCACCGGTACGGGCCGGCGTGGCGTCCGCCCCCGCGAATCCCGGCTCCGCCGACGAGGACTCCAGCCGGAACCACACCCGCTTCTCCGACCGGCGGTACGTCACGCCCCAGGCCTGGGAGAGCGCGCTCACCAGCTGGAGGCCGTAGCCGGACTCGCCGTGGCGGGCGTCCGCCGCGCCGCGTACACCTCTGGAGGGGTGGCGGTCCGCGACCTCCACGACGACGGCCACTGCGGCATCCGGGTGCCGCTCCAGGCGGCAGACCACGTCGATGTCCGTGCCGGCGTACACGACGGCATTGGTGACCAGCTCACTGACCAGCAGAACGGCGTCTTCGACCAGCCCCTGCGGGACCGTCCCGGGAGCGGGAATCGGATCCTGGCCGGGAGGCGTCGCGGTGGACGACAGCCGGCCCGTGAGCACCTCACGCAGGAATCTTCGCGCCCGTGCTGACGCGAGCTGATTCGCCGGCAACTCCTTGCTGCACACGAAATCCGCCGAGTGTGCGGGCAACGGGATCACGACGCCCCCTGAGTGCGCCAACAGCGGCTGGGAGAAGTATCGTCTCGGCCCTTATACTATGACAAATGTGCTTAAACAGGCCGCTGGTGTGTTGGGTGAACTCCGGGCGGAGGGTGGTTCATGACCATGGACACGTCTCGGCCCGACGCGGCCCACGCGGCCACGACGGACCCCGGACAATGGGTCCGCACGAGTGACCTGCGCCCGCTTCTCGCCGCGATGAAGGCCCTGCGTGACGGTGATTTCACGGCGGGTCCGGCCGCTTGGCCGGAAGAGGGCGAGGTCGCCCCGCACGACCCGGTCGTCGCTGAGATGAGCGCGGTCCTCAGCCAGATCATCGCGCGGAACGGCCACCTCGCCACAGAGCTCCAGCGCGTCCGGCACGAGATCATCCGGCGGGGCCGCCTGGACGAGCGCATCTCGGCGAGTCCGGGCTCAGGCACCTGGACGACGAACGTCGAGGCCGCCAACACGGCGATCGAAGCGCTGGTGGGCCCCGTCGCCAAGGCCACGCGGGTCCTCGACGCCGTCGCGGACGGCGATCTGACCCAGCACGTCGATCTGCACGACGGAAGCCGCCAGCTCCGCGGCGACCTGCGGCGCCTGGGCATCGGCGTGAACCGCATGGTGGACCAGCTCTCGCTGTTCACCGGAGAGGTGACCCGGGTCGCGCGTGAGGTCGGCACCGAGGGGCGCCTGGGGGGCCACGCGAAGGCGCAGGGCCTGTCCGGCGACTGGCTCCACGTGACCGAGGCGGTCAACACGATGGCGTCGCGGCTGACGGCGCAGGTGCGGGACATCGCGGTCGTGACGACCGCCGTGGCCCGCGGCGACCTGACCCAGCAGGTGACCGTCGAGGCCACCGGCGAGCTGCTGGAGCTGAAGCTCACCGTCAACACGATGGTGGACCAGCTGCGGGCCTTCGCCGACGAGGTCACCAGGGTCGCCCGCGAGGTCGGCACCGAAGGCCAGCTCGGCGGCCGCGCCCAGGTCAGGGGCGCATCGGGGGTCTGGAAGGACCTCACCGACAGCGTGAACTTCATGGCGTCGAACCTGACCTCCCAGGTGCGCAACATCGCTCAGGTCACCACCGCCGTCGCCAACGGTGACCTGAGCCAGAAGATCACCGTGGACGCGCGGGGCGAGATCCTGCAGCTGAAGTCGACGATCAACACGATGGTCGACCAGCTCTCCGCCTTCGCCGACGAGGTCACGCGTGTGGCCCGCGAGGTCGGCACCGAAGGCCAGCTCGGCGGCCGCGCCCAGGTCAGGGGCGTATCCGGGGTCTGGAAGGACCTCACGGAGAGCGTCAATTTCATGGCCGACAACCTGACCTCCCAGGTCCGCAACATCGCCCAGGTCGCCACCGCCGTCGCCGAGGGCGACCTCGGCAAGACGATCACCGTGGAGGCCAAGGGAGAGATCCTTGAGCTGAAGTCGACGATCAACACGATGGTCGACCAGCTCTCCGCCTTCGCCGACGAGGTCACCAGGGTCGCCCGCGAGGTCGGCACGGAGGGCAACCTGGGCGGCCAGGCCCAGGTCAGGGGCGCATCCGGGGTCTGGAAGGACCTCACCGACAACGTGAACTTCATGGCGCTCAACCTGACCTCCCAGGTCCGCAACATCGCCCAGGTCACCACCGCCGTCGCCAACGGTGACCTGTCGAAGAAGATCGACGTCGACGCACGCGGCGAGATCCTGGAGCTGAAGGACACCGTCAACACGATGGTTCAGCAGCTCAGGGCGTTCGCGGACGAGGTCACGCGTGTGGCCCGCGAGGTCGGCACCGAGGGACGGCTCGGCGGCCGCGCCCAGGTCCACGGCGCCTCCGGGGTCTGGGAGAACCTCACGGACAACGTCAATTTCATGGCCGACAACCTGACCTCCCAGGTCCGCAACATCGCGCAGGTCGCCACCGCCGTCGCCCGCGGTGACCTGTCGAAGAAGATCGACGTCGACGCACGCGGCGAGATCCTGGAACTCAAGACCACGATCAACACGATGGTCGACACGCTGTCCGCATTCGCCTCCGAGGTCACGCGTGTGGCCCGTGAGGTGGGCTCCGAGGGGCAGTTGGGCGGCCAGGCCCGCGTGGAAGGCGTCTACGGGACGTGGAAGCGGCTGACCACCAGCGTGAACGAGCTGGCCCTGAACCTCACCACCCAGGTGCGCGCGATCGCCGAAGTCGCCAGTGCCGTCACGCAGGGCGACATGTCCGGCTCCATCTCGGTCGAGGCCCAGGGCGAGGTCGCCACCCTGAAGGACAACATCAACCTCATGGTGGCGAACCTCCGCGAGACGACCCGCGCCAAGGACTGGCTGGAGTCCAACCTGACCCGTATCGCCGGACTCATGCAGGGCCACCGCGACCTGGTCGAGGTCGCGGACCTGATCCTGCGCGAGCTGACCCCTCTGGTGAACGCCCAGTACGGTGCGTTCTTCCTGGCCGAGGCGGGTGCGGAACCGGGCGAGGACCTCGAGCTCCTGGCCGGTTACGGCACCGGCCAGGAGGAAGGCCACAAGCCACGCCCCCGGCTCAGCCTCGGGGCGCCCGGCTGGGGACTCATCTCCCAGGCCGCCGAGGAGAAACGGCGGATCCTCGTCGACGCGGTCCCCGCGGACTACATCACCATCAGCTCCGGCCTCGGCGCCGCGCCGCCGGCCAGCGTCGTCATCCTGCCGATCCTCTTCGAGGACCGGGTGCTCGGGGTCATCGAGCTCGCCTCGTTCAGCCGCTTCAGCGAGGTCCACCTCGCCTTCGTCGACCAGTTCGTGAACACCATCGGTGTCTCCATCAACACCATCATCGCCAACTCCCGTACCGAGTCCCTCCTCTCGGAGTCCCAGCGCCTCACCGCCGAACTGCGCCAGCGCTCCGACGAGTTGCAGACCACGAACGCCGAACTGGAGGAGAAGGCGGCGCTGCTTGCCACGTCCTCCCAGTACAAGTCCGAATTCCTGGCAAACATGTCGCACGAGTTGCGCACGCCCCTCAACTCGCTCCTCGTGCTGTCCCGCCTTCTCGCCGACAATCCCTCCGGCCATCTCACCTCGGAGGAGGTGGAGTTCGCCGTCACCATCCACCAGGCGGGCTCCGACCTCCTGCAGCTGATCAACGACATCCTCGACCTGTCGAAGATCGAAGCGGGCCGGATGGATGTGCACCCCAAGACGCTGCCACTGGCCAAGCTGCTCGACTACGTACGGGCGACGTTCCAGCCGCTCTTCGGGGACCGGGGTCTGTCGTTCGGCATCACGGTCGGCGAGGGCGTTCCCCTCGAACTCTTCTCCGACGAGCAGCGCCTCCAGCAGATCCTCCGCAACCTCCTGTCGAACGCGGTGAAGTTCACCTCGTCCGGCGGGGTGGAACTGGTCGTGGAGCGCGCGAGTCCCGCGGACTTCGAGGAGGAGACACTGCGCGACGCGGACGACGTCATCGCCCTCGCCGTCAAGGACACCGGAATCGGCATCCAGCCGGAGATGCTCCACGGGATCTTCGAGGCGTTCCAGCAGTCCGACGGCACCACCAACCGCAAGTACGGCGGCACCGGTCTCGGCCTCTCCATCAGCCGGGACATGGCGGCGCTGCTCGGCGGCAGGATCACGGCCGAGAGCGAGCCGGGCGTCGGCTCCACCTTCACTCTCTACGTCCCTGCGCACTACACATCCCCCGCGGTGGAGCCGCTCCCCACGGGCGGCACCCCGCAGGCCATCGCCGGACCCGGCTCTCCGACCGGCCCGCCCGCGGCCCGTTCCGGACCCGCGGACATCGACGAGTTGACCGGCCCGGTACCGGTGCCCGGCACAGGAACCCGTACCGCCGGCGACCTCCCCGATCTCATGGACGAACACACGACTTGGCCGGAGACGACCCGGCTCAAGGACTGGCTGACCGGCAGCTCCGCCGGGGTGCTGGCCAACCGCCGCATCCTGATCGTCGACGACGACATCCGGAACGTCTTCGCGCTCACCCATGTACTGGGCCGCGTCGGAATCACCGTCAAATACGCCGAGAACGGCCGCGAGGGCCTCGAAGTCCTCGACCGGACACCGGATGTGTCCCTGGTCCTGATGGACATCATGATGCCCGAGATGGACGGTTACGAGATGATCGCAGCGATGCGTCGCACACCCCGCTTCGCGAACCTGCCGGTCATCGCGCTCACCGCCAAGGCCATGCCCGGCGATCGCGAGAAGGCCATCGAGAGCGGTGCGAACGACTACATCCCCAAGCCGGTGGACGTCGACCGGCTGCTGTCGGTGATCTGCCGTCTGCTCGACCCGCAGACAGCCTCGCAACCGCCTCCGGACACGCCCGGCGACGACACCCCGGGGCGGGCGCCATGACGGCGCCGCAGGGAGCGGCGGCGGACGCCTCCAGCATCCTCATCGTCGACGACATGGAGGAGAACCTGGTCGCCCTCGAAGCCGTGCTCGGCTCGCTCGCCCGGGTGGTCCGCGCGCACTCGGGCGAGGCGGCGCTCAAGGCGATGCTGCGGCAGGAATTCGCGGTCGCGCTCATCGACGTACTGATGCCGGGCATGAACGGCTTCGAGACCGCCGCCAACATCAAGGGCCTCGACCAGACCAAGGACATCCCGATCATCCTGCTGACCGGGGCGGCGGTCGACCCGAACTACGCGTACCGCGGCTACACGGTCGGCGCGGCGGACTTCCTCGTCAAACCGTTCGACCCCTGGCTGTTGCGTACCAAGGTCAACGTCTTCCTCGAGCTGCATCGCAAGAAGCGCCAACTCGCCGACCAAGCGGAGCAGTTGACGCGTCTTCTGACGGTCGACGTGCCCATGAATCCCCCCGAGGAACAGCACCGCCTTGCCGATGTGGAACGCCAACTGGCCCAGGTACAACGCCTGCTGCGTGAGAGGGAGGGTACGGACATGCCGGATGCCGCGGGACTCGCCGACCGGATCGCCGTACTGGAAAAGGCTGTCGGACGGATGCTGGAAGGCCGGGAGCAGTAGCGAGCCGGAGCGGACACCGGCAGCCGGGCAACCCGTCAACGCCTGGGGCGCGCGGGGTCAGCGCGGTGTTGGCGGCGTCGAGGATGTTGCCGAAGGTGCGGGTGATGACCGGCCGACGCCTGGTCGACGTCGCGCCACCGCAGATGGCTCTCCTGGAGCACGTCCTCGGCGTCGGTGGCGCTGCCCAGCACGAGGAAGGCTCCCAGCACGTTCCCGGCCGGGTTGGTGAAGTCCTCCGTCGCGGTGAAGGCCGGCTCGACGGCGCCGTTGTCGCCGTCCGCGTCGAGGACCTCCAGCCCCAGCGTGGCCGCCACCCGTGGCAGCGGTGCGCGCCCCTCCACGCCGTCCCAGAACGGCCCGGATCGTCCCGTCATCGCAACGCTCCCAGGTCGGGAGTTCCGTCGGGATTTCCCTCCGGATTTCCGTCGGGATTTCTCCTGCCGGTCCTGTTCTCGGCCTCTCCCTCCGGCCTCACTCCTGGTCGTCCAGCAGGAAGGATCCGTACTGGGTCTTGCCGGCCCGTTCGTAGACGCAGTACTGGACACCCGCGCCGGTGGCGCCGGATTCGGTGAGCGTCCAGGCGACAGGGGCGGCGCCTTCGGCGAAGAGCCGCTTGCCCGTCCCGAGGATCACGGGGATGATGAGCAGCCGGTACTCGTCGACGAGGTCGTGCTCCTGCAGGGTGCGGATGAGGTCGCTGCTGCCCTGCGTCATGATCACGCCGTCGACCTGGTCCTTGAGCTGTCCGACGGACTCGGCGGCCTCGCCCTTGAGGAGGTGGGAGTTGTTCCACTCCAGGCCGCCGTCCAGGGTGCGCGAGGCGACGTACTTGGGCATCGCGTTCAGCTTCACGGCGATCGGGTCGTTCTCGTCGGTCACGCGGGGCCAGTGGGCGGCGAAGAGATCGTATGTCTTCCGGCCGAGGAGGAGATGGTCGGCGGTCTGCTCGAAGACCCCCGTCATGAGGACCATGAAGTCGTCGTCGACGTACGGGACTTGCCAGCCGCCGTGCTCGAAGCCGGCGTCGACGTCCTCGCCCGGGCCACCCGGAGCCTGCATGACGCCGTCCATGGTGATGAACGCGGTGACGATCAGCTTGCCGCTGCTCATGATGGTCCCTTTCCGTACGGATTGTGCCTCCACTCGTGTGGACTGCCGCACCGACGAGAACTCATCGCCTCCACGCGACCGGCCGACCCCGAACCGGCGCGAGGCGTACATCGAGGTCCAGCGGATTCAGCGAGCGTGGCCACCGGGCCGACAGTGCGGTACGCGAACGCGTTACCCGTTGCGCGCGGCCGCCACGAAACGGCGGATCAGGTCGGCGCTCTTGACGCCCTTCTCGGACTCGACGCCGCTGGACACATCGACACCATCCGGGGCGGCCGACCGTACGGCCGCGCCCACGTTGTCAGGGTCCAGCCCTCCCGCCAGCAGCCAGAAACCCTGGGGCGGGCGTTCGGCGAGCAGGTCGGTGTCGAAGCGGGCACCGCTGCCCGGCACCGGGGCGTCGAGGAGCAGCCGGTCAGCGGGATCCATCTGCGGACGCGCGAGATAGCCGTCCCAGGCCAGGGCCCGGATCGTCCGGAACCCTTCGGCGCGGAGGCGTTCGAACGCCGCGTCCTCCTCGTCGCCGTGCAGCTGGACGGTGGTGAGGCGCGCGGCGGAGGCCGTCGCCAGGACCTCCTCGATGGGCTGTCGCCGGAACACGCCCACGGTCTCGACCGCGGCGGGCACGCCTCGCGCCAGCTCGCGGGCGGCTTCGGCCCCGATCAGTCGCGGGCTGCCGGGCGCGAAGACGAATCCGACGGCGTCCGCGCCTGCCGTGACCGCCGCGTCGAGTGTGTCCGCCGTGCGCAGACCGCAGATCTTTACGTACACCGATCCCTGCTCTCTTCCTTCTCTGCCTTCGCCGGGCCGGCCCCGGCGCGATGAGCTGCCGAGGCCTCGTTCGCGGCGGCCGGTGCCACCGTAGACGATCCCGTCACCGCGCCTGCGGGGTGCGTGCCCGGCAGGATCGCGAAGATCAGCCCCCGCGCCGGGGCCGAAAGCCCCAGGTGCGTCGCGTGTGCCACACTCCGCGGCATGACACATGATCAGACCGGTGAGACGTTGAGCGTCGGGCAGCGCGACTCGGAGCTCAACGAGCGCTTGTCCCAGGGCCTGGACGAGGTCAACTTCCCTGCCACCGGAACCACGGCCGCAGATCAGAGTTCGCTGTCGGTGAAGGTCGTCGACGACGCAGGTGAGCTGCTCGGAGGCCTTTCCGGCTGGACGTGGGGTGGGCTGTTCGGCATCGAGATGCTCTGGATCCGTGAGAAGAGCCGTAAGGACGGGTGGGGATCAAAGATCCTCCTGGCTGCGGAGGCGGAGGCGCGCCGGCGCGGCTGCGACCGCGCCTGCGTATCGTCCTTCACCTTCCAGGCACCGGGGTTCTACCAGCGCCACGGATATGTCGAGACGGGCCGAACCCTGGGGATCCCGGGCGGCGCCGAAGACGTCCACATGTTCAAGAAGCTGGGATAGGCCTCGACGTACTGGACCGGCTGTCCCCGAGAGTCGTCACCCTGTGCGATCTCCACATGTGAGGAGCCTCTCGACACCCACGCCACCCTCCGAGGGTGCACAGTGGATGGGTGGGCCTACGGCGGTGCCTGGGAGGTCTGTGGCAGCGGTGGCAACCGAGTCACGCGCTGGTGATGATTCCGCTCGCGCTCATCGTGGTGATCACGGTCGTCGACATCCTGGTGCCGGCCGACGTCCATCTGGGGCCGCTGCTGGTCGTGGCCCCCGCACTCACCGCCTCCTTCGCCGGACCCCGCCTGACCGCATTCGTCGCGGCCCTGGCGATCGGGGCCCAGGCGTACATCGGCATCCATTTCGGCGTCCTGTACACGCGCAACGTGATGGTGCAGGTCTTCTCCCTCGCCGTGCTCTCCGCCCTGATCGTGTTCATCTGCCGCGTGCGTGAGCACCGCAGACGGGAGCTGGCCAAAGTGCGGTCCGTGGCCGAGGCCGCGCAGAAGGCCCTGCTGCGGCCGCTCCCCCACCGCATCGGCCCGTTGCGGATCGCCTCGCTGTACCTGGCGGCGGAGGACGAGGCCGAGATCGGCGGCGACCTCTACACGGCGACAGGCACCGACGACGGCGTACGGATGATCATCGGTGATGTACGGGGACACGGGCTGTCCGCGGTCGGCGAGTCGGCGCAGCTGCTCGGTGCGTTCCGCGTGGTCGCCGACGAGCACGCCACGCTGCCCGCGCTCGCCGGTGCCCTGGACCGGAGCGTGTCCCGTTACCTCACCGACTTCGTCGAGGCGGAGGACGGGATCGACGAGCACTTCATCACCGCCCTGCTCCTGGAAATCCCCCATGACGGGCACATGACCCGCATGACCTGCTGCGGACACCCCCCGCCGTTACTGCTGCACGAGCACCGCGTCCGTACTCTCACCAGCGCCCACCCGGCCCCGCCCCTCGGCGTGGCCGCGCTGCCGGCCGCACAGTTTCCCGTCGAAGAGTTCGCCTTCGACGCCGGTGACACCCTGATCCTTTACACCGACGGGGTCACCGAAGCCCGCGATGGAAACGGGGTCTTCTACCCGTTGGCGCGGCGAGTCGAGCAGTGGGCCGAGAACCGCCCGCAAGCACTCCTGGATCACCTCCGCCGGGACCTCCTCGCCCACTGCCACGGACATCTCGGCGACGATGCCGCCGTCATCGCCATCCAGCGCACACCGGCCCCTCGGCAGGACCGGCCCTGACGGGGCCGCCTGCGAGAGGCCCTAGCGGCGTCTGGTCCTCGGCGGTTCGCCGGGCCGCTGTGCGGTGAGAGCTTCCAGCGCGGGCAGGGCATCGTGCAGCGAGCGCTGCTGGTCGGGGGTGAGCTGGTCGATCCGCTCGGCGAGGCGGGTGGCTGCCTGGCGGCGCGTGGAGTCCAGGAGCGCCCGGCCTGTGTCGTTGAGGGCGATCAGGGTGGCCCGCTGGTCCTTCGGGTCCGCCTCGCGCTCGATCCATCCGAAGCCGTCGAGGAGGTCCACCATCCGGGAGACGGTGGACAGGGCGATGCCCATGCGCGTGGCGAGGTCGCTGATGCGCAGCGGCCCGTGAGCGGCGAGCGCCGCGAGTGCGGCCAGCCGACTGGGGGTGAGCTGGCTCTGCATGCCTTGGGCGCGCAGTTCGGGGAGGAGTTGCTGGATCGCGGCACGAAGCCGCTCGGCGAGCTCCGCCGACTGCTCGTAGTCGAAGGGGGCGGCGGGGGAGGTCATCACGGCCCCTCGGACCGGGGCGCCGGCGGGGGCGCCTCAGGGAGCGCAGTCGTGTGGGGAGGAGGGGCGGGCGCCGGGAGCGTAACGGGCTCGGGCAGGGTCCGGTCGTCGTGGATATAGCGGCCGCCACGCAACAGAGAAGCGATGGCGGCGACGACGCACGCGGCGATCGCGAAGCCGAAGGCCACGGACAGGCCGTCGGCGAACGGCTGGGAGATCAGCTCCGGGAAGAAGCCGCGTCCGGTGAGGTAGTGGGCGTGGCCCGGAGGAAGTTGAGCGAGTACGTGCGGGCCGAGCAGGGTCTGGACCGGGTTGTAACCGAGGAGCGAGGCGAACAGCACGCCGACCGGCGGGAGGGCGGCGACCTTGGCGGCGTCGGCGGCGGGTACGCCCTGGGCGGTCAGGCCGTGGTTGAGGGCGGCGGGCAGGGCGCTGGACAGGCCCGCGATCATCAGGGAGAAGAAGATGCCGATGGAGAGCACCGTGGCCGAGTTCTGGAACGTGGTACTGATCCCGGCGCCCACACCCCGCTGGTCGGGCGGCAGGCTGTTCATGATGGCCGCCCGGTTGGGTGCCGCGAACAGGCCCATGCCGAGCCCGTTCAACAGCAGGACGAGGGCGAACATCGGATAGCTGAAGTCGACGGGCAGCGCCTGAAGGGCCAGGAAGGTGGCGGCGGCCAGCAGCATTCCCCCGGTTGCGAAGGCTCTGGCCCCGAACCGGTCGGAAGCCCAGCCGGAGAAGGGCCCCGCGACGAGGAACCCGACCGTCAGCGGAAGCATGTAGATGCCGGCCCACAGCGGGGTCTGCTCGAAGCCGTAGCCGTGGCGGGGCAGCCAGATGCCCTGCAGCCAGATGATCAGGATGAACATCAGGCCGCCGCGCCCGAGCGCCGCCAGCAGACTGGCCACGTTCCCCGCGGTGAAAGCGCGGATCCTGAACAACGACAGGTGGAACATCGGCTCGGGGACCTTGGTCTCCACCACGCAGAAGACGACGAGTACCGCCACGCCGCCGGCGATCGCGGCGATCACCCACGGGTTGGCCCAGCCCATGATGTCGCCGCCGTAGGGCTGGATGCCATAGGTGATGCCGGCCAGTACGGCGATCAGGCCCACGGCGAAGGTGAGGTTGCCCCACCAGTCGAGCCGGGCCCCGGCCCGTACCCCCGTGTCGTGCAGCTTCAGGTACGCCCACACGGTGCCGAAGAGGCCGAACGGTACGGACACCAGGAACACCAGATGCCAGTTGACGGGGCCGAGCAGGCCGCCGAGTACGAGGCCGATGAACGATCCGGTGATGCCCGCCACCTGGTTCAGCCCGAGTGCGAGGCCGCGCTGACGGGCGGGGAAGGCGTCGGTGAGGATGGCGTTGGAGTTCGCCATCAGCATCGCCCCGCCGACGCCTTGCAGGACTCGCATCCCGATCAGCCACAGGGCGCCCGCCGTGCCGTGCATCCAGGTCACCGACAACAGCACCGAGAACACGGTGAACACCGCGAACCCCATGTTGTACATCCGGACCCTGCCGTACATGTCACCGAGGCGGCCGAAGCTGACCACCAGCACGGCGGTGACCACCATGTAGCTCATGATCAGCCACAGCAGCAGGCTCGTGTTGCCCGGCTGCAGCGGATCCACGCCGATCCCCCGGAAGATGTCCGGCAACGCGATGAGCATGATCGACATATTGATCGTAGCGATCAGCACGCCCAGGGTGGTGTTGGAGAGCGCGATCCACTTGTAACGCGGTCCTGGCTCACGGAAACGACCTGGTCCCCGACGTGCGGCGGCCGACTCGGCGGTTGTCCTTGCCACAGGGCATCACTCCCGCCCGGGGAGTTGGTTGCTTGACATCAACCAATCTACTCCTGGCACCCGGATGCGGCCATGCCGCCTGACCTGGGCCAACGGGCCGCCCGACAGGGCTGCGCCATCGGCGTGGCCTCCGCTCATTACCCCCGGGGTAATCGACCGCTCTCCGCTCCCCTGGAAGCATCAAGCACATCGCAAGGAACCCCGCCGGGAACCGGCCGCAGCCGCGAGGAGAGCGTCATGTCCGTCAAGTCCACTGCTACGACCGCGAGTTCAGCCGCCGACGCGACTTCCGTCGCCGAGGACACCCGGGCGGTCGTGCAGGAGTTCCTCGCCGCGCGCATCGCCGGTGACACCGCGCGGCTCGCCACGATCTTCGCCGACGAGGTCGACTGGCTGCTCGCCGAGAACCCCGTCGCCCCTTGGATCCGTCCGCGGACCACGGCCGTCGAATGCGCCGCCCAGTTCACGGAGTTGATGGAGCACACCGTGCCCGAGGACGCCCGCGCGTCCGTCGGCACTTTCCTCGTGGACGGCGCCGACGCAGTCCTGATGGGACACGTCTCAGGGACCGTACGCGCGACGGGAAAATCCTTCGAGGGCCCGTTCGCGCTGCACCTCACCGTCGAGGACGACCGGATCACCCGGCACCACCTCTACGAGAACAGCCTGTCGATCGCCGAGGCCTGCGCCCTGTGACGTGCCGGGCGGATCCTGCCCTTGAGCGATCTCTGGGGTGAGCAGGTGCGGTACTTCGTCCGGGCCGGCCTCCCTGGCCGGGCCCTCACACCCCTAGAACACCCGCTCACCCGACGGATCCGTACGGAGATGGGCTGCGCCCGAGCGCACCGCCCATACGAAGACCGCGAGCGCCAGGACGCCGACCACGACGGAGTCGTACGGGGCCGGCAGATGTCCGGAGCCTCCGAACGTGCCGAGCCACGACAGCAGCGTCAGCGCCGCCAGATGGAAGACGATCCAGGCCCCCTGACGCAGTTCCTCGCGTACGGGGCGTCCCGCCGTCCGGCGCTGTTGCAGCAGGTACAGCGGGACTCCGGCCAGGACCAGGGGCAGGGCGAGCCGCAGGTGTTCCCAGCCGGACCAGTAGACGAACTCGGTGGACACGGCGAAGCTGACCGGCGCGATCCAGCGCACGCCCGGCACCTGACCGTCCGCGAGGGGCACACCGCGCTCGCGGTCGTGAGCCCGGAAGGACGCCACGGCGACCGCCGAGGCCGCGTAGATCAGGAGGTACATGTCCCCCATCACGCTCACGATGTCCTGCCAGCCGCCGAACGGCAGCATGAACAGGATGATGACGACGAGGTTCAGGACCAGGGCGCGGCGCGCGATGCCGGACCGGGGGTCGATACGCATGAAGAACCGGGGCACCAGGCCGTTCTTCGCGAGGGCGTACGTGTGGCGGGCGTCGATGGCGACGCCCACGTAGGCCGAACCGCCCGGGGAGACGACCGCGTCGGCGTAGAGCAGGGTCGCCAGCCAGTGCAGGTTGAGCACCAGGGCGAGCTGGCCGAACGGGGAATCGAAGTTGACGCCCTGCCAGCCGTGCGCGAGGAGTGAGTCGGGCACCGTGTACAGGAACGCGAGTTGGAGTCCGAGGTAGACCAGCACCGCGAGGGCGATGCCGGTGAGTACGGCTGCGGGGATGTTGCGGCGCGGGTTGCGGGCTTCGCCGGAGAAGTCCAGAGGGGCCTGGAAGCCGTTCACGGAGTACACGATGCCGCCGCCGGCGAGTGCGGTCAGGCACGCGGCGTAGCCGTACGGGGCGAAGCCGCCGTGGTCGGTGAGGCGGCCCGAGTGGGTGCCGGACAGGAAGAGCGCGACGATCGTGACCACGGGGACGACGACCTTGAACACCGACACGAGGTTGTTCAGGCGGGCGAACATCCGTACCGCGAACCAGTTCAGCGCGGTGAGCAGCACACTGAGCGCGGAGGCGACGCCCAGGCCCGACGCGGTGAGCTTGCCGCCTTCGTAGAGCCCGGGCACGTAGTGGGCGGCGTATTGCATGATCGCGCTGATCTCGGCGGCGGTACCGCCCACGGAGAGCAGGACGGACCAGCCGACGACCGTGCCGACCAGTCGGCCGCTCGCGTACAGCGGCCACCGGACGGTGCCGCCGCCCTCCGGTCTGGTGGCGCCGAGTTCGACCATGACCAGGGCCACCAGTGCGCAGAGCGCGCCGGCCGCGATCCAGGACAGCAATGCGGCGGGGCCGGCGGTCTGGGCGGCGTACAGGGCGGCGAACAGCCAGCCCGAGCCGAGGATGTTGGAGAAGCCGATCGCGGTCAGGCCCCAGAAACCGAGATCCTTGCGGAGCCGGTTCTCCTCGGCGCGGGCGTCCGCATCGCCCACAGTCCCCGCCGGCTGATACTGCGCCACGTGGCCAACCTCCCAGACGATCACAGACCCAGGGGGCTCAGCGTGCCATGTGGCGCTGCCTCACCGTCGAAGGAGCTCTGGCGTGCTCAGCCGCCGCTCTTGCGCCGGAACGACTTCTGGCTCGAGGCCGGACCGTGCGCGCCGCGGATCTTCGACGCGGTCTTCGCGGCGCCGCCGGCGGCGTCCGCCTGCATGCCGCGCTTACGGTCGAGCGCCTCGCGGAACTTGCGCTTCAGGTCGTACTGGCCGTCCTCGTCGGGCGCCAGCCCTTCCGTCTGGGGCGCCGGCTTTTCCGTCTCGGCCTCGGCCGGCTCCGAACCTTCCTGCGATGCAGACTCTGCAGCCATGGTGACCTCCTGGGTTCGGGCAATGGGAAGGACAGCTTGTCATGCTCGTCAGTACTTGTGTGCCCGCGCCCGATAGCGGCGGTCGTCGCCAGTGGACGGTCATGCCGGTGCGACGAGTGCGTCGATGACTCCCTGTGGGCCCACGCGACCGCCGGCATGGCCTGCAGCCGCGCATGCTCAGGCCGTTCATCGGTCACGACTGTGCCTCCATCCGGGCGAGTCGAGTGGCGCAGGCTAGGGATGATCTCGCGTCAACTCCCCCTGAACAACGAGCTGTTCGAGATATCGACCGTTACCGGCCAGGCATCGGCACGATGGGTTCCGGTCGTTTCCCGTTCCCCGAACGTCCAGCATCCGTCCCCGCCTGCGTCGTATGCCGTCCCTAAGGTCCTCGGAGGTTTCCAGGGAAGGCACTCATGGACGAAAGTGTCGCAGTACGGGCTCGCGGGATCACCAAGTGTTTCGGCGACGTCATCGCGCTCGACCACATCGATCTGGATGTGGCGCAGGGACAGATCCACGGCCTGGTCGGACCCAACGGCGCCGGGAAGACGACGCTGCTCGGGCTCCTGCTGGGCCTGGCCGTCGCCGACGACGGCCAACTGGACATCCTGGGTACGCCCATCGGGCGGGCCCTGGCCGCTCCCGAGGGCGTCGCCGGCTTCGTGGACGGTCCCGGTCTCTACCCCTCCCTCACCGCCCGGCAGAACCTGGCCGCGCTGGCCGGCCTGCGCGGCGTCGACGCACGGACGTCGGGGATCGGCGACGTACTCGAACAGGTCGGGCTCACCGATGTCGCCGACGACCGTGCCCGCGGCTTCTCCCTCGGCATGCGTCAGCGGCTCGGGCTCGCCGCCGCTCTGCTCACCAAGCCCCGGCTGCTCGTGCTCGACGAGCCGTCCAACGGACTCGACCCGGCAGGGAAGAAACACGTACACGGTGTCCTGGCCCGGCTCGCGACGGAGGGCACCAGCGTCGTGCTGTCGAGCCACCGCATGGACGACCTCGAGGCGCTGTGCTCGGAGGTCACCATCCTCGCCACCGGACGGATCGTCTTCTCCGGCCCGCTGAGCAAGCTGGCCGCCGAGAACAGCGAGCTCGACTACCGGCTGCTGACCTCCGACCCGCAGGCCGCGCGCCGCCTTGCGGCCGACACCTCTGGGATCCGCGTCGTCGACAACGCCGTGGGACGTCACGACACCGAGGCACTCGTCGTGCGCGCGCTGGTGCCCGCCCTCGACGAACTGGTGGTGCGGCTCGTGCACGCGGACATCGCGCTGCGCGAGCTCGCGCCCGTGGTGTCGCCGCTCGAAGCGGCGTTCCTCGCCCTCACCGAGCAGCAGGAGAACAGCAGATGACCGCAACCGTCGCCGCCGGCCCCGCCGCCACCGCTGCCGCCGCCCGCGCCTCGGTGGCGCGCGGCTACCGCTTCGAGCTCGTCAAGCTCGTCTCTCAATGGCGGATCCGGCTGCTGGTCCTCGCCTGCTGGATCGCGCCGGCGCTCTTCGTCGCGGCGGTGAGCCAGCAGAGCTCGCTCCCCGTCGACACGCTCTTCGGTCGCTGGATGCACGCCACGGGATGGGCCGGATCGCTGGTGGTGCTCGGTTTCTCGGGTACCTGGGCGCTCCCGCTGCTGACTTCGGTGGTCGCCGGTGACGTGTTCGCCTCCGAAGACCGGCTGGGCACGTGGCGCCATCTGCTCGTGGCGGTCCGCTCGCCCCGGCGGATCTTCGCGGCGAAGGCACTGGCCAGCCTCACCGTCATCGTGCTGCTCGTCGCCGGGTTGGCCTGCTCCAGCGCGGCCGGTGGGGTCGTGGCGGTCGGCAACCAACCGCTGGTCGGTCTCGACGGCCACCTCTTGTCGCCGGGGGACGCGGCCGTCCAGGTCCTGCTCGCCTGGGTCTGCGTACTCGCCCCGACCCTGGCCTTCGCCGCGATCGGACTGCTCGGTTCCGTGGCGCTCGGGCGCTCCCCGATGGGGCTCCTGCTGCCCCTGCTCGTCGCGCTCACGATGCAGCTCGCCCAGATGCTGCCGCTCCCCGTCGCCGTGCGCCTGGCCCTGCCCAGCTACGCCTTCATCGCCTGGAACGGTCTGTTCACCGGCCCGGCACAGCTCGGCCCGCTCCTCATTGGCATCGTTGTCAGCCTGGTGTGGGCGGTGACCGCGACAGCGCTGGCCCATGTCCTTTTCCTGAGGCGGGACTTCACCAACCTGACCCACGACGGCTCGGGGCGCCGCGCCATCACGGTCGGAGCCCTGCCGCTCGTCGGGCTCCTCGTCCTGACGGCCGTCGTCGTCGCCCCCGCGACCTCGGCCACGGGCTCCGGGATCGAGCAGGACAAGGTGCAGCGCTCGGTCGCCACGGCGTTCGCCCATCTCTACCGCCTGCAGACCGAACAGCTCAATCGCCCCGACGTCACCGAAGCGCAGCTCAAGGCGAGCGCGGCGTGCACCAAGGGCAGCACCAGGGTCGCGGCCGAAGGGCCGGGCAACGACTGGCGCTGCGTCGTCTCCTGGCATCTCCCCGACGTCGAGGCCACCGGGTCGGCCATCTACCAACTCGACGTCACCGCCGACGGGCGGTTCATGGCCGACGGCGATGGACCGAAGGAAGTGAACGGCTACTTCCTGCTGCGCACCCCGACCGGGGACGGACCGAACCCGCTCTGGCAGTTCGACGGCAACGTCGAGCTGCTCACCACCTCGAAGGGATGACTCCATGCAGGTCACACGCCGTCGCAGGCGTGCCACGAAGGCCCGTTCCGGTCTTCTCGGCAGACACATCGGCCGCCGGATACCCCTGGCCACGGCCGGCGTCACGGCTCTTGCCCTCGTCGCCGCGGGCACCGCCTTCGCCCAGACGCACCAGTTCGGCACCGACCAGGTCGGCCAGACCACGCGTCAGGGCCAGGTCATCTCCAGTGACCAGTACATCGCTCCGTACGGCGACCGTCTCGTCGTCAACAACGGCAAGATCATGTCGTCCTCGGTCAGCCCGGACGGCACTCACCTAGCGGCCTCGATCACCGACGGCGGTATGGCCCTTTCCATCGTCGACCTCAAGAGCTGGAAGGTGCAGCAGCTCGTCGGCAACTCCGCCTCGGCCGACCTGCGGATCAGCGGCAACGACGTGGGCCAGGAAGGCCCCACGTACTCGCCCGACGGTTCGCAGCTGTGGCTGGGCCAGCTCGACGGCTACACCAAGTTCACCGTCAACGCGGACGGCAGCGTCGCCAACCCGACGTCCGTCAAGATCCCGGCGGACGGGCCCAAGCACGCGCTGGTGGGCGAGCCCGTGTTCTCGTCCGACGGCTCCACCGTGTACTCGGCGGTCAACGGCCAGAACCGCGTCGTCGCCATCGACGCGGCAACCGGCGCCGTCCGGCGGAGCTGGTCCGTGGGCAACGCCCCGCGTGACATGGCCGAGGTCGGCGGCAAGCTCTACGTCAGCAACGAGGGCGGGCGTCCGGCGAAGCCCGGCGACACCACGATCAACTCCTACAACACCCAGGTGCCCGCCGACCCGGTGACCGCCTCCACCACCACCGGCACGGTCAGCGTCATCGACCTGGCGAACCCGGATGCCGCCGTATCGAGCATCAACGTCGGTCTGCACCCGACCGCGCTGTACGCCAAGAAGAACGCGCTGTTCGTCACCAACACCGCCACCAACGACGTGTCGGTCATCGACACGACCAAGAACAAGGTCGTGCAGACCGTCGCCACCCAGCCGTGGCCGGAGTCATCGGTCGGCTACGAGCCCGACGCGGTGACGCTCACCGACGACGGCCATCTGCTGGTGACCCTGGGCCGCGCCAACGCGGTCGCCGTCTACCGGTACACGACCCCGCAGGAGCCGGTCAGTTACGTCGGTCTGCTCCCGACGGACTACTTCCCCGCCGAGATCGCCACCGTCGGCAAGCAGGTCGTCGTCTCCAACACCCGTGGAATCGACGCCCGCCGCCCCACCACCAGCGGCGGGCACGGCACCCACGACACGACGTCGAGCGTGCAGCGGTTCACCCTGCCGGACGACCGCGTCATCAAGTCCGAGACGGCCAAGGTCTTCCGGCAGAACGGCTGGACCCGCGGCTCGGTCACGCTGGCCCACGGCAAGGACAACAAGAAGCCGGTACCCGTCCCGGAACGGCTCGGTGACCCCTCGACGATCAAGCACGTCTTCCTGATCGTCAAGGAGAACCGGACCTACGACCAGGTCCTCGGCGACGTCCCGGAGGGCAACGGCGACCCGTCGCTGGCCCAGTTCGGCGAGAACGTGACGCCGAACCAGCACGCCCTGGCCAAGCAGTTCGGGCTGTACGACAACACGTACGACATCGGTACGAACTCCGCCGAGGGCCACAACTGGCTGATGCAGGCCGACGACCCGGAGTACACCGAGTCCTCGGCCGGTGAGTACGCGCGCAGCTACGACACCGAGGACGACGCGCTCGGCCACCAGCGAACCGGCTTCATCTGGACCGGTGCCCAGGCTGCCGGGAAGTCCGTACGGGACTTCGGCGAGTTCCAGCAGTTCCTCACCAAGCCGGCGAACGCGAGCTGGCAGAACCTGTACTGCGACTCCAAGAACATGGGCGCGACCGGTCAGGACACCGCCTACCCCCTGATGTCCTCCTCGCCCATCCCGTCCCTCAACTCCGTGTCCGTGCACGGGTTCCCGAAGTTCGACACCAGCGTCCCGGACATCTACCGGTCCGAGATCTGGAAGCGTGACTTCGAGAAGAACGGGCCGGCCGCCCTGAACATGTTCTGGCTGTCCAGCGACCACACCGGCGGTCCGGCGAACGCCGCCGCCCAGGTCGCGGACAACGACCTGGCGGTCGGCAGGATGGTCGACGAGATCTCGCACAGCAAGTACTGGAAGGACTCGGCGATCTTCGTGGTCGAGGACGACTCCCAGGCCGGCCTCGACCACGTCGACGGCCACCGCGCCCCCATCCAGATCATCAGCCCCTGGGCCAGGCACGGTGTGGTCGACAGCCACTACTACTCGCAGATCACGATGATCCGCACCATCGAGCAGATCCTCGGGGTCCACCCGATGAACCAGAAGGACAGCGCGGCCAGCCCGATGCGTGGGGCTTTCAGCCATCAGGCGGACCTCACGCCCTTCAAGACGCTGCCCAACCGGACCTCGCTCACCGACGGTCTGAAGACCCCGCCCTCCTGCGGCCTGGACACCCCTGCGCCGCAGAACCCCCATGCCGCGGCGGCGCCGTCGGCGAAGGTGCCGGCGGACAAGCAGAAGCTCGCGGCGCAGTGGGACGCCTGGAAGTCGCAGCAGCGGCTGACCGGGCGCGACGCCAAGCCCGACTTCGCGAACCCCGCGCAGATGAACCACTTCACGTGGTACCAGACACACGAGTGGTCAAAGCCGTACCCCGGCGAGAACAAGATCTTCGCCCCGAAGGACGTGCCGGGCGCCTACATCCCGTCACCGGAATCCGACGGCTGATGTAGCCAGAGCGCGGATCCCAGGTCGCAGATCCCGGAAGGGGCCCCTGCCCGGCATCGTTGTTGCCGGGCAGGGGCCCCTTCTGCCGATTCGGGTCCCGTTTCAGCCCGAGCGCCGCTGACGAAGCGTCAATCCCGCGTAGACCAAGGCGCCCAGGGACATCCCGACGGCTGCGGACAGGTCGGCGCCGCCGAGGGCGGCCGCGACCGGGCCGGTGTAGATGGCCGTGTTGGCGCACAGGAGCGCCGCCCCGACGCCGATGGCCATCGCGGCGGCTCCGGCGGGATTCACTCCGTGCCAGTACCAGAAGCGGCTGTTGGAGGTCTGGTCCTGCAACGCGACTCCGTCGTAGCGGTTGCGGCGCAGGAAGATGTCCACGGCGTAGATCGCGAACCCGGGGCCGAGGAACGCGACGGAGAGTTCCAGACCGCTGTTCACGGTGTCGAGGAAGTCGGACACGAACAGGGAATAGAAGGTGAGGCCGAGCGCGATGGAGGCGTCGAAGACGACAGTGAAGGCGCGGCTCCAGGGGATCCCACCGGACTGAAGGGCCAGGCCGCCGCTGTATGCGGTGAGAACGTTGTTCGTCATCGAGCCGAAGATGACGACCAGCAGGAAGACCGGATAGAACCAGCCGGGCACGACCGCCTTCAGTGACGTCTGCGCGTCGGTCATGTCCACCGCCGTCCCGGCCAGGACGCCGAGTCCGCTGAGCAGGACGGCCGGCACGAATCCGCCGACGGCCGTCCACCAGCACACCGCCTTGCGGGAGGTGTCGGCGGGCAGATAGCGGGCGTAGTCCGCACCGCTGCTCCATGACAGGGGGCCGCCCGCCATGATCGTGAATCCCGAGGCGAGGACCACCCACCGCTCGTGGCCGTGGACCACGGTGGCAGCAGGTGTCCGGTAGCCCCATTCGGTGTGGCGCAGCACGTAGTACGCCAGGACCAGGACGCAGGCGGTCAGCGCCCAGGTGAACCAGATGCTGCACCGCACGATGGTGGCGTGCCCGTACACGCTGATGGAGAACGTCACGACAGCGGTGACCAGCACGATCGCCACCTTGACCGGGGTGTTCGCGTGGATGCCCAAGTGCTCGACCAGCGCGAATCCGGCGAGGGATCCCAGGGCCAGGCCGATCGCCTCGTAGGCGACCGCGATGGTCCACCCGAGCGTCACGTTGAGGAATCTGTTGCCCCGGACGCCGAACATCGCCCGCGTCACCACCCAGCTCGGCGTTCCGGAGCTGGGGCCGCTGATCGCGAGGTACCCCACGCCCGCCCAGAGGAGGTTGCCGGCCACGATCACCGCGAAGGACTGCCAGATGTCGAGACCGAGCAGCACCATCGCGCCGCCCAGCACGATGTACAGGTAGCTCATGTTGCAGGCCGCCCACACGGTGAACAGGGAACGTGGCCGCCCATGGCGATCGGCGTCGGGGATGTGGTCGACACCGTGGGTCTCCACATGACCGGTGCGGTCGGTGACCGGCTCGCCCCGCTCGGGCCCCTCGCTGGTGCCGCCGGTTGCCCTCAACGCCATCCTGACCTCCGGAATCCCACCCTTGGGACGCGCACCAGTTGCTTGTTGGGGTGGGAATCAATAAGCATCCCAGGTCAGGACGTCAACCTCACGGACCGGACGACGCCGCCGGCCCGCCGGAAACCCCCTGGGGCCTGCGCCGGACGGGCGAGTGATCGCTTGTTCGCTGGGCTCCGCGTACGACCTGTCAGTGGGCAGGAAGTCCTCACCGGTCAGGAGTTGACACGATGCCGGCCAATGCCGCGGCTCATGTGCGCATCGCCCGTCCGTCGCGTGACCTCGAAGCGGCGGAACTCTTCTGGATCTCGGGACTCGGCCTCGACGTCCTTTACCGGCACGCGTCGGACGGCACGCCTGACGACCACTCGCTTCTCATGGCCGGCCGGATGCGGCCTGGCACCTGGAGCTCGTCAACGATCCCGCCGCACCCGTGGAGCCGCGGCCGACCGCCGAGGATCTCCTGGTGATCTACCTCGGCGAACCGGTCCCGGACTCCCTCGTGGAACGTCTCGAACAGCACGGCGGCAAGCGGGTCCCGGCGCACAACCCGTACTGGGACACGTGGGGTGTGACGATCCGGGACCCGGACGGTTACCTGCTGGTGCTGTCCACCCGCAACTGGTCCAACTCCTAGCGCACGCCCCCGTCAGGCGAGGACGGACAGGAGCAGGGCCATCCCGAGACCCATCACACTGACCAGTGTCTGCACGACGGTCTGTGTCTTGGTGGCCTGGGTGAGGTCCATGCCGAAGGACTCCTTGACCAGCCAGAACCCGGCGTGGTTGACGTAGTTGAGGCCCAGGGAGCCGGCGCCGATCGCGACCACCAGGAGCGAGGCCTCGAGCCCGCCACCCGTGCCGATCAGCGGGGCGACGATGCCGGTGGCCGAGACGATGCCGACGGTGGCCGAACCGGTGGTCAGGGACAGGAGCAGGGCGATCAGCCAGCCCAGCACGATCACGTTGAGATGGGCTCCCTCGGCCGCGGAGGCGATGGCGTCACCGATGCCGGAGTCCTGAAGCACCTGCTTGAACGCGCCGCCGCCACCGATGATGAGCAGGATCGCGGCGATGGACTTGAGGCTGTCCGTCAGGGAGGAGCGGGTCGCCTCGCTGGAGCGGCCACCGCGTACGAGGGTCACACCGAGCGCGAACAGGAAACCGGCGAGCATCGCCACCAGCGGTTCACCGACGAACGTGAGCGCCGCACGCACGGTGCTGGACTCGTCGAGCACGGTTTCGGCGAGGGTGCGCAGCAGCATCAGGGCGACGGGTATGAGAACCGAGGTGACGGCCAGTCCCGTGGACACACCGGCGCGCTGCGGAGTGTCGGTGTCCGTCCCCTCGGCCGGGCCGGTTGAAGAAGCGTTGGTGGTGGTGTCGACTGCGTTGTTCCGGTCTGCTCCCGTGAACTGGGCCACGAGCACGGGGTCGGGCCGCACGTCGGCCAGGCGGGGCGCGATCCAGCGGGCGTACACAGGGCCGGCCAGGATGACGGTCGGGATCGAGCAGATGATGCCGACTCCGAGGGTCAGGCCGAGGTCCGCGTGCAGGCCGGTCATGGCGGTCAGCGGTCCGGGGTGGGGCGGCACCATGCCGTGCAGGGTGGAGAGCGCGGCGATGGCGGGCACGCCGAGCAGCACGTACGGCGAACCCTTCGTCGCGCCGTCGCCCTCCAGGCGGCGGGCGACGCTGAAGATCAGCGGCAGCAGCACGATGAGGCCGACCTCGAAGAACATCGGAATGCCGATGACGAACGCCGCGGCCGCGACGAGCCAGGGGAGCCTGCGGTTGCTGGAGCGGTCGACGATGGCGTGGGCGATGGCGTCGGTGGCGCCGGAGTCGGACAGCAGGCGGCCGAGCATGGCTCCGAGGGCGAGTGTGAGGCCGACGTCACCGAGGGTGCCGCCCGCTCCCTCCTCGATGGACCCGGTCAGTTTCGCCACGGGTTCGCCGGCGGCGAGCCCGGTGCCGATGGTCACCACGATGAGGGCGATGAACGGGTGGATGCGGAGCCGGGAGTTGATCAAGTAGATCAGCAGCCCGATCGCCACGGCGAGGACGAGCAACAGGTACCAGGTGTGTGAATTCATACGGGAGGGGTGCCTTTCGGGATCCGGCCGGGGTCGGGCCGGGGGAAAACGGGCATGGCTCGGCCAGCCCGCGGGCACGGGGCCGGACCGTCCCAGTCATGGGTGGGTGGGGTTACGTCGGGCAGCTGCCCGTGGTGAAAGCCTTCGGTATCGAAGCGAGCCGTCGGTGGACGACGGTCCGGTCACTCCCGCCCGAGGGAGGCGGTGAGATCGGCGACGAGCTTGTCCTGTTGAGTGAGGTAGGCCGCGAACGTGTCGCCGGTGGCGAACGCGTCCGTCCAGCCGTGCCGGTCGAGCTCGGCCTGCCACCGCGCGGACCGGTGCAGGTCGGTCAACGCGTCGACCCAGCGCTTCCTGTCCGCGTCACTGATGCCGGGCGGGGCGACGATGCCCCGCCAGTTGCTGAAGACCAGGTCGATGCCCGACGACTTGAGCGTCGGGACCCCGGCCAGGGGCTCGACCGGATGCTCGCCGGTGACGGCGAGGACGCGCAGCTGGCCGCTGTCGACCTGGTCGAGGAACTCGCCCAGGCCGCTGGTGGCGAAGTCGACCTCGCCGTCGAGCAGTGCCGGCAGCAAGTCGCCGCCACCGCCGCCGTAGCCGACGTAGTCGACCTTCTTGGGGTCGATGCCGACTGTCTTCGCCAGCTCCATGGGCAGCAGGTAATCCGGTCCACCGGGGGACGATCCGCCACCGACGGCGAGGCGATCAGGAGCCTTTCGCCACGCGGTCACGAGGTCGCCGACCGTTCTGTACGGCGAGCCCTTGCGGACGACGACCGCGCCTGCCTCCTCGATGAGACGGGCGATCGGTGTGGTCCGGGCGACCGTCACCTTGGCCTTCGCCTCATGCGACGCACCCACGACGCCGAGGCCCATCTGGAGCGCGAGCTCTCCGTTGCCTCGTTCGTCGACGATGCGCTGCAGGCCGACCGTGCCGCCCGCGCCGGGAAGGTTGAACACCTGCACATCCGGCGCGATGTGCGTCTCGTCCATGACCCGGGCCGCGGTCCGTGCCGTGGTGTCGTAGCCGCCACCAGGTGTGTTGGGCACCATGATCCGCAGATCGCGGTCCGACGGTGCCTGGCCGCCCGGAAGCACCCCGCATGCGCTGACGGTGAGAAGTGTCAGTGCGGTGACGGTACCGAGAAAGGCACGTGCGGGACCTCTCATGGCACCTCGCTTTCGATTTCAACTGCCGGGCGTCATGATTGTCCGACATGGCACGCGAGCCGCCCACGTTGTGTCAGTAGCAAAGATTGAGTTAATTGTGGTCACGACGTTCCGCCGCCATACCCTCGCGGGCCAGATGCTGGTGCTCCAGCTCGCCATCGTCGTGGTGGTGCTGCTGGCGGTCGCGGGTGTCTCGCTCGCCCAGTCCGAGGCCACCTTCCAGCGGGTGGAGGGCCGCAAGGTCGACGCGCTGGCCGAGCAACTGGGCGCCAACCCCCTGGTCCGCAGCCAGCTCGTGCGGCCCGTCCCCGGGGAGGCACTGGCCCCGCTGGTGCACTCCACGCTGGCGCAGTCCGGCGTCACGTCGGTGACCGTGGCCGACGCACAGGGCCGCATCGTCTCGTCCACCAACCCCACGGTGGTGGGTGAACGGCTGAACCTGGGAGCGGGGGTTGCCCGGGGCCGCAGCTGGTCCGGCGATCTGACGCTGGACGGAAGCCGGGAGCTGGTGGCGCAGGTGCCGGTTCTGAGCGCTACGAGGCAGACGCTCGGGCGGCAGCTCGGCACGGTGATGATCGGAGAGGCCTCCCCCACCGTGTGGCAGCGGCTCAGCGGCGCCTCGTCGTACCTGGCCGCCTACCTGGGCATCGCGAGCGGGCTCGGTGTGATGGGTTCCTGGCTCCTTGCCCGACGGGTCAAACGCCAGACGTACGGTCTGGAGCCGCGCGAGATCGCCGGCCTCGCCGAGCACCGCGAGGCGATGCTGTACGGGATCGCCGAGGGCGTCGTCGCCTTGGACCCGCAGCTCCGTCTCACGCTGGTCAACGACGTGGGCCGACGCCTCCTCGACCTGCCCGAGGACTGCGTGGGGCAGAGCCTTGACGACCTGGGTCTCGAGGGGCGGCTGCGGGACGTACTCGCAGGGGCCCGGCACGGCGCGGCCGACCGGCACGACCAGGTGGTGATCCGCCGTGGGCGCCTGCTGGTGATGAACCGGATGACCGTCATGAAGGACGGCCGCCTGCTCGGTTCGGTGACGACCCTGCGCGATCGCACCGAACTGGCCGAGCTGGAACGGGAGATCGGCTCCTTCCGCAGCTCCTCCGAGCTGCTGCGCGCGCAGGCCCACGAGTTCGCGAACCAGCTCCACACCATCTCCGGTCTGATCCAGATCGGGGAGCAGGACGAAGTGGTCCGCTACATCCGCGCCCTCAACCAGCGCCGCCAATCGCTCGATGTGACACTCGCCCGGCGCGTGCGCGACACCGCGATCGCCGCGTTGCTGATGGCCAAGTCCTCCCTCGCCGCCGAACGCAAGGTCAGCCTGCGGATCTCCGCCGGGACCGCACTCGGCCGGCTGGCACCGGAGGACGCGGCCGACCTGGCCACCGTGATCGGCAACCTCGTCGACAACGCGGTGGACGCCGCCGCTTCCGATGACGACACCGGCGACGCGTGGGTCGAGGTGGAGCTGCGGCAGGACGCGTCCAGCGTGGAGGTCGTGGTCCGTGACTCCGGCCCCGGCCTGCCGCCCGAAGCCGCTCGGGAGGTCTTCGCGCACGGCTTCACCACCAAAGCCGCCCAGGAGGGCGAGCGCGGGATCGGCCTGGCCCTCACCAAGCTCGTCTGCGAGCGCCACAGCGGCGAGATATCGGTGGCCAACACCGCCGACGGCGCCATGTTCACCGCCCACATGCCCCTCGGTCACCCCGCCGATGTGGCGCCCGAAGGAGTCCACGGATGACCGCCCCGCACGACACGGCCGAAGGACACGACTCGATCGGCGTGCTCGTCGTGGACGACGACTTCATGGTGGCCCGGGTGCACCGCACCTTCGTCGAGCGCGTCGAGCCGTTCCGCGTCATCGGAACGGCTCACACCGGGCAACAGGCGATCGACGCCGTCGGGGGACTGCGCCCCGACCTCGTCCTGCTCGACCTGTACCTGCCGGACGTCTTCGGCCTCGATCTCATCCCCCGGCTGCGCTCCGCGGGCCACGACTGCGACATCATGGTCATCAGTGCGGCCCAGGAAGCGGAGACGGTGCGCCGCGCGGTCCGCCGCGGCGTGGTCGACTACCTGCTCAAGCCCTTCGACTTCGAGGACCTGCTCCCCAGGCTCGAGCGGTACGCCGCCCGGCGCCGCCGGCTGCTCTCCGCGGTCGTACGGGGCCAGGCCGACGTGGACCGCGTGCTGGGCGGAACGGCCCTGGCCACTGCCGGCGGTGGCCTGCCCAAGGGCATGAGCGTCGAGACCGCCGCGGTGGTCGAACGCGCCCTGCGCGAGGCCGACGGCGCTCTGTCCGCCACCGAATGCGCCGCGCTGACCGGTATCTCCCGCGTCAGCGCCCGCCGTTACCTCGAGTACTTCCACGGCACCGGCAGCGCCGGCGTGTCCCTGCGCTACGGCGTCGCCGGCCGACCGGAGCGCCGCTACGACTGGCACGGGTGACATCGGGGCGGTCACCGTGCTGTCGGCGGCAGCCAGGAGAGGCGTCCCGCAGACCGTGCTGCGGAACGCCCCTCCTGAGGCGGGCCATCGCTGCCCGCGGGCTGGGAGTCCCGCGGGCAGTTTCAGGTCAGGTCAGCGGTGGCCGCCGCCGTGCCCGCGTCCGTCGCCGCGGCCGTCGCGGTAGTCGCGGTAGTCGCGGTCGCCGCCGTGCCCGCGTCCGTCGCCGTGGTGGCCGCGGTCGTCGCGGTAGTCGCGGTAGTCGCGGTCGCCGCCCCAGGAAAGGGTGTCGACCCTCCAGTTGCGGTCATCGCGCAGGGTGGCGGTGTCGGAGCGGTTGTCCCACACGTACCTGCGACGGTCCTGGTAGACGTCACGGTCGCTGTCGCGTCCGACACCGGTGTGGACGCGGACCGTCGAGCGGCCCGCCAGGCGGTAGTGATGGAAGGTGTAGGTGCGGCCGTCCCTGGCCGACAGCGTCCACCCGTCGAGGTTCACCGCGTGGCGGGACGTGTTGGTGACATCGATCCACTCCTTGTTGAGGGAGCGGTTGGTGCCGTTGTCCCAGCCCGGGGAGTCGTACTGCGCGCCGGAGATCTCGACGCGGTCGCGGTGCAGGCGGCCACCGGCGTCGGCCGATGCCGACGCGGCGAACGTTCCGACCAGCGCGCCGGCCGCGAGAGCGGCGGCAGCCGTACGGCGGGCGGTAACTGACATGAAAGCGGACATGAATGCCCCTTCACTTTGTACTGCAGACCCGAGTACCGGCGTGGTCCGCCGCAGGTCTGCTATGTGCGGGTCCCGGCCCGGTGGCCGAGAACGCACAACTTGCCAACACATCGTCCCGAATGTGTGCATGGCGTGAAGGTAGTTACAAGTCGTCCATATTTCTGTTGCTCTCACGTGCATCATCCATTTATGCACTGAAGGCACCAAGTTGACGCCTCGGCCGTTACCCCGCACGGCTACGGCCCGGCTCCTGGTCGCGCCTCGCGGCGTCCCGTCACCCAGAAGCGCGTAACAGCCGTACCGCTCCCCACCCGTTCGGCCCCAATTCCGGGTGCCCGGACATCACCGGGGGTCTGCGAGCGGGAAGAGTCTCGTGACGACCTGCCGATCACCCACCTCTTCCAGTAGGGGAACAAGACGTGCACCTGGATCTTTCGGGCCGGACCGCTCTGGTGACGGGCTCCACGCAAGGCATCGGAGCCGCGATCGCGGCCGGACTGGCGCGGGCCGGCGCGCGGGTCGGCGTCAACGGGCGCGTCCAGGGCAGGGTGGAGGCGGCCGTCGAGCAGCTCAGAGTCGGCGTGCCGGACGCCGACTTCGTTCCGGTCACCGCCGACGTCGGTTCCGAGGATGGTGCTCAACGCGCCTGGGAAGCGCTGCCTGACGTGGACATCCTCATCAACAATCTCGGCATCTTCGACGCGAAGAACCCCTTGGACATCACCGACGACGAATGGCGCCGCTACTTCGACGTGAACGTCCTGGCCGCCGTCCGGCTCACGCGGCTGTACCTGCCGCGGATGACCGAACGCGGCCGGGGGCGCGTCCAGTACATCGCGAGCGACTCCGCGGTGGTGATCCCCGCCGAGATGATCCACTACGGCATGTCGAAGACCGCCCTGCTCGCGGTCAGCCGCGGCTTCGCCAAGCATGCGGCCGGGACCGGCGTCACCGTGAACTGCGTCATCGCCGGCCCTACTCACACCAGCGGTGTCGAAGACTTCGTGTACCAACTCGTCGACCGCGACCTGCCGTGGGACGAGGCACAGCGCGTCTTCATGCGCGAGTACCGCCCGCAGTCGCTGTTGCAGCGTCTGATCGAACCCGAGGAGATCGCCAACATGGTGGTCTACCTGAGCTCCGACCTGGCGTCCGCGACCACGGGCGGCGCGCTGCGGGTAGACGGCGGATACATCGACGCCATCCTCCCGTAAGGAGGCGGCCTACGATCGTGTGGGTCGGGCCGGAGACTCATGGGGTAGGGCCCCCTCGCCGCCGAGCGGGCAGCGCCGTGGCCTGCGTGCGAAAATGGGTGCCGGGTCGTACGAAGGCATCCCGGACGGCGTTGGGGCGCCCTAAGGGGGAAGTCGCCCGGTGCCGTCGCTCCCCCTTTCCGATCCCGTCGACGGGCCGGGAGGCTCCCCATGAGCGAACGACGTACTGCGTGGCCGGAGCTGGTCTACGAGGATGTGGCGCCGATGGTCGGCTACGTCAACCGGCTGGTACAGGTCGGAGGCAAGTACACCCTGGACGAACCCTTCGAGGCCGGCTGGGGAAACATCGTTCTCGATGTCACTTCCCGTGGGCTGCGGACGCCGACCCATCGGCGGCAGGGAGTGACCTTCGAGGTGCACTACCGGCTCCTCGACAGTGACGTGGTCATCGAGTCCGACCGGGGCTCGGTGACGGTACCCGTGTCCACCGGGTCCCTCGCCGCCTTCTACACGTCGTTCTGCGATGCCGCTGCCGAGCTCGGTGTGCGCCCGCCGGGCACGTCGTTGATCTGCGAGATCCCGGGCGCCGCGCGAAAGTTCGAGGACGATCAGGTCGAACGTGCCTGGGACGGGGACACGGCCCGGCTGATGTGGACGGCGTTCGACCTTGCGGCCGGCGGGCTCGAAACGTGGCAGGCGCCCTTCCAGGGGCATCGCCCGCGGGTCGGCGTGATGTGGGGCGGTTTCGATCTGTCCGCCACGCGTTACCGGGCGCATCGAGCCACTCCGGAGGCTGACCGTCCGGCGTTCATGCAGAACGCGGCGCGCGACGAGTACGTGTCGGTCGGGTTCACCTTCGGGGACGCCGAGTCGCCCAACGCCGGTATGTACGCGTACATCTGGCCCCGGCCGGACGGTCTCGAAGGCCGGTCCTGGGGTGTCGACGGCGCGGCCTGGAATCCCGATGCGGGTCTGGCCCTGCTGCCCTGGACCACGCTCAGGGAGACGGCCGATCCGCACCAGGCCATCGTGGCCTTCGGCGACGCCGTCTACGACGCGGCCGTGGAAACGGCGGGCTGGCCGGCCGACCTGATCGGACCCCGCTGCAACGGCTGGCGCATGAGCACGACACCACCAGCGGCCGACATCGGCGGCCGAGACCACTGAACCAGCGGTCACCAGACAGCTTCGGCGCCAGTCGGTTCTGGCGCCGGACGGGCCGGTCATAGTGCGGGCCGGCCGTAACGCCGGATGACTCTCAGCGCCGCGCGTGGCGGATCTTCAACCGGCCGAACCCCATGGTCCCGGAGATCCGAATCCTCGGCCCGCCCTGGCCGGAGCTCCGCGGCGCCTTGTAGCGCAGGTCCTTCCACCCGGTGTGCAGACCCTCGACGTCGACGATCGCGTCGCGAGGAACCGTGATCCTGGCCCTGCCGGTGCCGACTTGAAGCTCGATGTCGACCGCCGGATGCTCGAAGACCGCCCGGGACAGGTCCAGGCGCACACTTCCGAACGCGGACTCGACCTTGAGATTCCGAGGGACCCGCCATGCTCCGCGCCGCTGGATCCGTCCGCCCAGGGCGCCAATCGTGGACGAGGTGCCCGCATCCTCCTCCGGGAGCGAGGCAAAAGCCGGCCCGAGGTCGCTGTGCGACTTGGCGGTGAGCACCAGTTGCAGCCGCTCGTCCATCTCCTCATGCGAGAGGTGCCCCTCGGCGTACGCCTCCTGCACACGTCGCACGGCTGCGTTGCGGTCGTCTTCGCTGATCGGGCGTGCCGGGTTTTCCCGCGGGAGATTCACCGTTTCACTCTAGTGTCGGGAATTCCGCCGCCGCCGACGAATCCACTCGTCCAGGGCCCGCCCCCGGGAAGTCGGTCTGTGCCTATCCCTGCTGAGCAGCCGGAACGCGACTAGTGTGCACCCCTGACAAAACGTCACGAAAGGAATCCCTCATGGCCTCTCGACTCAACCCGTACATCAGCTTTGCCGGTGACGCCAAGCAAGCCATGGAGTTCTACAAGAGCGTTTTCGGCGGCGACCTGTCGGTGAACACGTACGGCGCATTCGGATCCGAGACGCCCCCCGGGTACGCCGACAAGGTCATGCACGCTTTGCTCGAGGCTCCGAACGGCTTCACGCTCATGGGCGCGGACAACCCTCCGGGCATGGAGCTCAAGCAGGGCAACAACTTCTCCGTGAGCCTGAGCGGCGACGACGCCGACCAGCTCCGCGGCTACTGGGAGAAGCTGTCCGCCGGCGGCAACGTCGCGGTCCCGCTGGAGAAGCAGATGTGGGGCGACGTGTTCGGCATGTGCAACGACAAGTTCGGCATCAGCTGGATGGTGAACATCAGCGAGGCCGGCGCCTGACCAGCCTCGGATGCCGGGCCGATTCGGGGCGAGCGGTGTGCGTCAGCTGCCCCTGCGCATCAGCAGGCGCCCCTGGCGGAACCGTTCGCCCTCGCGTGGCTCGCGCAGCATCCGGCCCACCTCGGCGAACCCGGCCTCGGCGGCCGTCTTCGCCAGGTCGTCGACCGGCCACCGGTAAGCCGTCACCACCTTGTGGTCGAACTCCGTTACCGGATCGTCCCCGGACTCGAAGAAGGCGAGCAAGAGGTGGCCGCCGGGCGTGAGGACACGGCGGAACTCGTCGAAGTACGAGGGCACGTCCTGCGGTGGGGTGTGGATGACCGAGTACCAGGACACGATGCCGTTCAGCGAGCCGTCGGCCAGGCTCAGGGCGTCCATGGAGCCGACCTCGAACCGCAGGTCCGGGTAGGCCTCGCGGGCCAGATCGATCATCGCCGGCGACAGGTCGATGCCGAAGACATCGAGGCCGAGGTTCCGCAGGTGCGCGGTCACTCGGCCCGGGCCGCAGCCCAGCTCGGCCACGGGCCCGCCGTCGTTCGTCTGCGCGAGTTCGGCGAACGCGGCGAGCACCGCGCGGTCCAGCGGCTGTGTGTCCAGCTCGTTGCGGACCAGTTCGGCGTAGAGGACGGCCACGGCGTCGTAGGCGTCCGCTGTCGCACGGTGGTGGGAGGGAGTCTCAGTCACAAGCGACGAGACTAGAGCCCCGCACTGACAAGCGCCCCGTCGGTGGGCCTCGCCTCCCCCCTCTCAAGGGCCCCACGTGTGGGTCAACTCCCGTGTTCCGTTGACAGTTTGACGCAGTCGGCCCCTGAGGTCGCCGCCGCACACACGTCGGTCACCGGTCCCCGCTCGGCCCCTTTCGGTGCGCACGCCGCGTCAGGGGGCGATCGATCGCATCGACCAGCCAGTCCAGCTCTGCCTGATCCCCGAGTACGGGATTCGAGAGCTTTCCGACGCCGTCGACGGTGATCTCGACGACGTCGCCGCCCCGGAGGGTGAAGATCAGGCCGTCGAGCGGCGGGAGCAGCAGGACGTCGTCCACCGGAATGCCTGGCCGGCTGGAGGCCGCGGTGGCCTCCGTCAGCGTGCGCAGTTCCGCTGCCGGTAGTCGCAGCAGGTCGGCGATGCGCGGCGCGCCTTCGAAGGCGCGGATGGTTCCGGTGCCGTCGCTGACTCCCGTGTGTACGGTTCCGGTGCCGTCAGCGAAGCGCACGATGCGCGTCATGTTCGTTCCCCTCTGCGGGAGTTGGGTTGGCCTGACTCTGACCCACCCAGTGGAAGCCGGTGGCCACGACGGCCCCGGCGGCGGCGATCACCGCGATGGCATAGAGGCCGCCCGCCCCCGAACCGGTACCCGACTCGACGGCACCCATCTATCTGGCGGGCCTGATCAAGTCCGATGTACTCGCCTGGACCACGAGCAGCACATGGACATCTACCGCGGGCTGCGCGACCACGACAGCCTCGCCGCCTTCACCGCGGCCAGCCGGCACGTCAACAACGTGGACGCCTGGGTGAGTGACCGCCTGGACGCGGTGCGGGAGCGCTCCTGAGGGAGGTGAACGCCGGCGCTGGCCTTGTCACGCGCGTCCCAGGACGACGAGCGCGACCAGCAGCACCGTGACGGCGGCGCTCATGCCGTGGGCGACCACCGCGGTGAGCGGGAAGTTCCGTTCGGCGGTGGCATGGCCCTGCGAATGCCTCCCCCGGCTGGGCAGCCAGCGGAAGAGCATCATGAAGCCGAAGGCGGCGACGATCAGAACGACAGCGCAAGCGGCCCAGGCGGAGCCGCGCGCGTTGCCGAGGAGATACGCGGTCCAGGCGGCAAGTCCGGCGACCGCGAGGGCGATGTGGCCGAGGACGAGCCACAGCGGCAGCCGCGTCACGCCCGGCGTGCGCTGTTGCAGCCCGCCGTTGCGGATCCACACCGTGGCCAGATATCCGCCCAGGCTCGCGGTGACCAGCCAGACACACAGCACGGCGACACGCATACGCTCCCCCTAGGCATCCGTTGTCCTTTGACCCAGCACAGCGCACCGCCGGGACGGCCGTTCAGACGTCCATTCATCAATTCACTCGTAGGGATGAATAACGGCCCCATCTCCCCCGTCGAATCAATGTGGTTGGCTGCGGTGTATGGGTCTCAGGCGATCGTTTCGCAGTCCGACAAGGGGTGGGTCATGAGTGACCGCCGCGTGCCCTCGGAATCGGAGTCCGGTCGGGCCCCGGCACCGATGGCGGTACCCCCGTTCGACGCCGAACTGAGCCTCGCACTCGCCGACTTGGACAGGGAGCCGAGGGAGCCGCTCACACCGGAGAATCTTGCGGCCCGGCAGAAGCGGGATGCCACGGCCCGGCCCAGGCCGACCGTCGAGGATCTTCGCGCGGACGGCCGTTTCGAGGTGACGGAGTTACGCGTACCGGGACCGCCCGGCGGGCCGGAGGTCACGCTCGTGAGCGCCCGGCCGTCCGGGCTCGTCGGACCGCTGCCGCTGCTCTACTACATGCACGGCGGGGCGATGGTCATGGGCAACGCATGGTCCGTGCTGCCCCGGATTCTTCGCGAGTGGGCGCTTCCGCTGGACATGGCCGTGATCTCGGTCGATTACCGGTTGGCGCCGCGGGCGCGGTACCCGGGGCCGCTGGAGGACTGCTGTGCCGGGCTTGCCTGGGCGGCCGGGCACGCGGCCGAACTGGGCGTCGATCCTGACCGCGTCATCATCGGAGGCAAGAGCGCCGGCGGCGGGCTCGCCGCGGCCCTCGCCCTGCTGGCCCGCGATCGCGGCGGTCCGCAGCCGCTGGGGCAGCTGCTGCTGTGCCCCATGCTCGACGACCGCGGCAGCACCTTCTCCAGTCAGCAGATGTCGGGCCCCGGGCTTTGGGACCTCACCTCGAACGCCACCGCGTGGCAGGCACTGCTCGGTGACCTCTACGGTGCCGAGGACCTGCCCCCGTACGCGGCCCCCTCCCGTGCCACGGACCTGTCACAGCTCCCCCCGGCGTATCTCGACGTCGGGTCGGCAGAGATGTTCCGGGACGAGGGTGTGGCGTACGCGAACGCGATCTGGCAGGCCGGCGGCCAGGCTGAACTGCACGTATGGCCCGGCGCCTACCACGGCTTCGACAGCCTGGCGCCAACGGCGGCCCTGAGCCGGGACGCACGCGACGCCCGCACCCGCTGGCTTCAGCGCCTGCTCGCCGACAGCCGTACTTGAGCCTGCGCTTGCGGCTGCGCACCGGCGTCGGGGGAACAAGTCTGCGAGCGTAGAGAGTTGGTATGCCACGGCTCGACCACTATCCAGCGAATGGAACGGAATGTTCCGTTCGAAACGATATCTTGATGGCATGTCACTGCACGGTTTTGTCGGGACCTGGGCCGGATCCACTACGCGGCGAAGGTGCCGAGGCGGGCCGCCGCGGGACCTGGTGCACGGAACGGGGGTTGAGGCCCCGTGTCTCTGATGTCGCCGGCGCTCGCCGACCCGAACACCCGCACCCGCTCCGCCCTCGTGTCCCGCCACGAGTGGGAGGGATACCGCTGCGAGTCGCGGCTGGTCCGGGCGGCCGCGCCGCGTATCGCACCCCTGGTGCTGGTCGGCGGCGCGTTCCAGACCAAGGAGAGTTGGGGCCGTCTGGAACGTGAACTGCTCGCGCACGTGGACGTGTTCACCGTCGACCTGCCGGGATGGGGTGCCGGGAACGTCCTGCCCGACCGTCATGGTGCGGACTTCCTCGCGGACGCCCTGGGTCACATGCTCGACGAGTCGGGGCTGACCTCCGTCAATCTCGTGGGCGGTTCCTACGGCACGGCGATTGTCTACCGCCTCGCGCAGCGGCGGCCGGAACTGGTCGAGAGAATGGTGCTGGTGGGCACCATGACGTCGATTCCCGGGCACGCCCAGGTAGCCATGCGCCGGACTCTGGACCTGCTCGTGGAGCGGCGTATGGAGGAGTTCGCCGAGGAGACGGTCGCGTTCATGGTCAACGCCGACCGGATCGACTCCGTCACCGCAGGCTCCCGGGTCCGCCGCTTCCTGATGCGCCGGATGCTCAATCTGAGCGAGGAGGACGTCGCGAAGCACCTCGCCAACACCATGCGTCTGCTCCGGCACGAGATGCTCGACACGAGCCGGCCTCCGGCCATGCCGGTGCTGGTCGCCACCGGTGAGCACGACACGTTCACCACTCCTGACCTGTGCCGACGCCTCGCCGCCACGTGCTCAGACAGCTGGTTCACGCAGGTCGCGGACGCCGACCACATGCTTCCGCTGGAGCGACCGGTCGAACTCGCCGATCTGATCACACACTTCCTGGCGGGCGAGGCCTTGGAACAGCTCGCATACTGCCGCGAAGTCGAGCGGACTTCCCCGTCCTGCCCAGCACAGTGAGAACGCCCGGCGGCGTCCCGGGCAGTACTTGATCACGTGACTCCCGGTCCGCGTGCTCGTTGGTGGCGTAGGAAAAACGCGAGTCGCGGCAGCTCAATGAGCTGGCAATGAACCCCGGGTTGCGCGACTCCGGTCGAAAGGGGACCCGCACTCGATGCGCATCCAAGTCATCACGGTGGGTTCGACCGGTTCGGTCGCCCCGTACACCGGCCTCGCACATCGGCTGTTGGCCGACGGGCACACCGTCGAGATCGTCACACACGCCAAGTTCGCCCCGATGGTCGCTTGTTGCGGACTGCGCATCGAGCCGCTCGAAGCCGACCCTTTCGAGGCGCTGATCGGCGCCCACAGGCGCATCGACGGCGGCGCCAAAGGTGCGGCGCATCCGTCAAGCGTTCCCCGCTCGCTCCGGTTCCAGGCGCTCAGGTCGCTGCGGTCGCTCGTCCGGTCGACCGAACAGGCCATGCTCTCGCTGGTGGACGCGATCCTCGCCGCAGTGGATCCGAAGGCCGACCTCATCCTGCTGTCGACCATCGCGGCCCCGATCGGCGCGGCCATCGCGCGCTACCACGGCATTCCCACCATGGGTGTCTTCCTTCAACCCGACGTACCCACAGCCGAGTTCGCCCCGTGCACCATGGCTTGGCACAGCCCAGGCCGCACCAACCGTCTGCGGGGCCACGCCGCGAACGCCCTCTTCGACACCCTGTACCGCACGGCCAACCGCGCCGTCCACGCCCGCCTGGGTGTCGACCACCGCAGCGCCCTTCGCCTGCGCAGCGTCCGCGAGCGCAACCAGTGGCCGATCTGGCACGGCTACAGCCCTTGGGTCGTTCCACGCCCGGCGGACTGGCGGCAAGGGCTGCACGTGGCCGGCTACTGGTGGCCGCACGAGTGCCCGAACTGGCAACCACCCACCCTGGTGAAGGACTTCCTGGCCGCAGGACCACCACCGGTACTCATCGGTTTCGGAAGCATGATGCCCGGTGACCCCGGGGAGCTCGGCCAGATCGCGGCGCAGGCTCTTCGGCGCGCGGGGCTGCGTGGGGTCGTCCAGTCGGGCTGGGCCGGCCTCTCGGTGGTCGACGACGACGTCATCACCGTCGGCGAGATCCCGCACAGCTGGCTGATGCCGCAGACGGCCGCAGTGGTCCACCACGCGGGCGCGGGCACCACCGCGGCCGGTCTTCGAGCCGGAGTTCCGGCAGTGCCTGTCCCGGTCATGACGGACCAGCCCTGGTGGGCCGCCCGACTCGTCCAGCTCGGGGTGAGCGCGCGAGCACTCCCCTGCACCGAACTGACCGCAGCACGGCTGGCCGACGCGCTCACCCGCGCGACCCAGGACGGTGCGCTGTCGCGGAACGCCGCGGCAGCCGCCGTACGACTGGCGCAGGAGGACGGAGCGGGGGCCGTCGCCCGCGCGGTCGCCGCGCTCGGCTGATCCGGGCCATCCGTGCGGGCGCCGGCCCGGCGCTCGCCGACCGGACGCGCACCGAACAGAGCAGGCCACCGCCACCATCAGCGTGAGGATTCCCCATGACGCGACAAGCCCCGCCACCACACCTCGCCACGCCGTTGGCATCACCCGAACACGACACCTCGCACCCCGGCACCCCAATGCCACCGCTGGACGCCTGGATGCACCGCCAGCAGAGCGGCGGCGGCTCCAACATGACGGCGGCGCTGCTCGCCTGGTTCGAGGGCCCGCCGCCCACACTGTCAGCCCTTCGCCGCCTGGCCGGTGACCGCCTTGCGCGCTACGAGCGGCTACGGCAGATGCCGAGCGCACCCGGGACCGATCCCACTTGCGACAGCTGGCCGCTGTGGTCGACCGGCGAGCCCTTCGAGGCCGAACACCACGTCACCGAGAGCCCCGACGTCATCACGACCGGGCTCGAAGCGCACATCGCAGCCCTGTTCACCTCACCTCTCGACCCACGCCGCCCGCCATGGCAGCTGCATCTCATCCCCACCACCGGCGGCTTCGTCCTCCTGTTCCGCGCGCATCACGCACTGCTCGACGGCACGTCGATCGCCACGTTGCTCCGCGCCCTGTTCGACGAAACCGGCGCCCTGCGCCCTGGACGAGTCGGCGCCCCGGCGACAGTTGACACACCCTCCCGAGCTCGTCAACTCGCCTGGACTTTGGGCGACTTGCTCCCCAAGGCATACCCACTGCCCTTTCACGGCCCGGTGGACCCTCACCGCGTCCTGTCCTTCCGCCAGGTGCCACGCAAGGAACTCGACGCCGCCCGCGACTCATTGCGCGCCGCCGGGTCGGCCGAACGCGCCTCCACCAACGCGGTCTTCCTCTCCGCCACGGCGGGAGCGCTGCGAACGATGGGCCTCACCGGCCGGCCGCTGCCGACGTCGCCCGGCATCTGCGCCCTGGTCCCCGTCGACGTACGCACCGATGAGGAATCACAACTCCTCGGCAACCATTACGCCACCGTCCGGGTGCCCCTCCCCCGGCAACGGGACGCGCGGCTGAGACTCGCCGCCGTCGACTCCTTCATCCGGCGAAGTGCCATCGGCGCCAGGGCACGTGCCCAGGCCGCCGTGGTCTCTTCACGACCACGCAAGATCACCCCTCTGAGCAACGCAGCGGGCCGTTACGTCGACTCACCCCGCTACTTCTCCCTCCTCTGCAGCAGCGTGTCCACACACGCCGGAGAACTGGCCCTCGGCCCGGCGCGGCTCACCGCGATGGCAGGCATCCCACCGCTCGGCCCGGGCCACCCCCTCGCCGTCACCGCCATCCATCACGGCAGCACGTCGGTGGTCACCGCCATCACCGACCACAACCATCGCCACCTGGCCCCAGCACTCGCTGAACGAATCCACGACGAAATCCGCGCCCTGGCCAACTGAACGACTCCACGAAGCGGGTCTGCCGGCTTCGGTGAAGGGCGGTGCTCCTGCCCGTGCCTCGTGCCGCGAATTGGCGGTCGGCGTGCGCGTGGGTCGGCGCCGTCCCCGCGGCTCGCGTCAGGAAGTGGTCGCCGGCGCCTGGAAGTAGTGCCCCTTGTCGAGGTCTTCGAGGAGGCCGGGGTGGGTCGGCTCCCAGGCGAGCAGTTCGCGGGTCAGCGTGTTCGACGCCGGGGCGTCGATCCCGACGAAGGCGCTGAGCCAGGTGAAGTGCCCGGCGGCGTTCTCGGGAGCCACGGAGGTCACCGGCACGTCGAGGTGACGGCCGATCACTTCGGCGACGTCGCGGATTGCGACGCCCTCCTCCGCCACGCCGTGCAGCACCGACCCGGCGGGGGCCTTCTCGACCGCGAGGCGGAACAGGTGGGCGGCGTCGAGCCGGTGGACGGCCGGCCAGCGGTTGGCGCCGTCGCCGAGGTAGCCGGAGACGCCCTTGGCGCGGGCCGTGGCCACCAGCGCCGCCATGAAGCCGTTGTCCCCGTCGCCGTGGCAGGTGGGAGAGAGCCGCACCACGGACGAGCGCACGCCTTGCGAGGCGAGTGCCAGCACCGCATCTGCCGTGGCCACGCGGATCGAGATCGGCGAGCCGTCGTTCGTGGCCTTGTCGTGTTCGGTCGACACCCGCCCGGGCGCGAGGCCGGCCACGCCGGAGGCGATGACGAAGGGCCGGTCGCTGCCCACGAGCGCGGCGCCGATGGTGTCCACGGCGCGGCGATCCGCCTCCGCGGCCCCCTGGAAGTCGCCGGTGAAGGCGATGTCGTGCTTGAAGGCGAGGTGGATCACCCCGTCCGACGCGGCGGCCGCGTCACGGAGTACGTCGAGGTCGTCGACCGTGCCGCGGACGACCTCCGCCCCTGTGGCGGTGAGCGCGGCCGCGGAGGCGTCGGAGCGGGCCAGCCCGACGACCTCGTGTCCCGCGTCGATGAGCTCGGGAACGACGGCGGAGCCGATCCAGCCGGACGCGCCGGTCATGAAGATGCGCATGAGAAACCCCAAGGAGTCGATGACGGGTGGCACCACGGTGATGTCAGTGCCTGTCATCAACGCTACACCTGATGACATTCACTGTCATCACGTAAGATCTGCCCATGGGTAGATGGGAGCCGAACGCGCGTGGGCGTCTGGCGAACGCGGCGCTGGAGCTCTACAGCGAGCGCGGGTTCGAGCAGACGACCGTGGCGGAGATCGCCAAACGGGCCGGGCTCACGGAGCGCACCTTCTTCCGGCACTACGCGGACAAGCGCGAGGTCCTCTTCGCCGGCTCCAGCGAGCTGGAGGAGGCGCTCGTGAAAGCGGTCGCCGGCGTGCCGGAGTCCGCGGCACCGATCGAAGCGGTGGCCGTGGGCCTCGACACGGTCGCCGAGTTCTTCGCCGACCGCCGCGACTTCGCGCGGCGGCGGCAGGCCGTGATCACGGCGACCGCGGAACTCCAGGAGCGCGAGCTCATCAAGCTCGCCTCGATGTCAGCCGCGCTCGCCGACACCCTTCGCCGACGTGGCGTGGCGGAACCGGCCGCGAGCCTGACCGCCGAGGCCGGGGTCGCCGTCTTCAAGGTGGGCTTCGAGCGCTGGATCGGCGCGGCAGAGGAACGTGAGATGTCGCGGTTCATGCGGGAATCGCTGGACGAGCTCAGGACGGCACTGACGGGCAACTAGCCCCCCTTTCTCTCTGTCACGCGCCTTTCCCGCGTACACGCAGATTGTGCTTGCGCGCCCATCTCAGTACGTCGGCGAGTAGCGGGAAGCGTTCGTGCAGTTGCTGGGCGTTGCGGTCGAGTTCCTCCATGAGGCGCTGTGAGCGGTGCTCCGTGTCGAGTTCGGCGAGGATGCGGTCGATCTCGGTGAGCAGGGCCCCCTGCAGCTGCCACTGGCGCGGGTCCTCCTGGACGGCGTCCAGGAGGAGTCGCGCGACGTGTTCGCGCTGGGCACTGGCGGCGCCGAGATGGCTCACCAGGCGGTCCTCGGCCGTTTCCGACTCCGAGCTGGTTCCGGTCGAGACGAGGACGGCGAAGCTGACCAGGGCGTCCGCGACGTGCCCGAGCAGCTCGCGCATCGCCAGCGACACCTCGGGGTCGAGCAGCCACTCCTCTTCACGCTGTTTGGCCAGGTCCGTCAGGGTCCGGGCGATGACGCGCAGCACGACGGTGCAGATTTCGAGTGTGTCGAGGCCGGTCCGCAGGACCACGCGGTGCAGTCGCCCCTCCCGTACCCGCGGATTGAGCCGGAGACTGTCCTCGGCCTGGCGCAGGGAGGCGTCCACGTCGGCGATGTCCTGATCGAGGCGGCGTGCCTCGTGGAGCCGTTCCGCAGCGAGTGGCCAGGGGGTCTCGGCGTCGAGCTGGTCGCTGAGTTCGAGGAGCAGGCGGCGCATGCGGCGGGCGAGGTCCTCCAGGGCGTCGCCCGCCGTGTCCACCCAGAGGGGCGGGGCGAAGAACAGGTTGAAGGCGAGCCCGGTCAGGGCTCCGATCAGGGTTTCCAGTACGCGGTCCCATGCGCTCGACGCCACTTGAGTGACGCCGAGTACGAGCATGGCGCTGATCGCCACCTCGGGCACGAACTCGTCCGCGCGGACGAAGGGACCGATGGTGAGGGACGCGAGGATGATCAGCCCCAGGCTCCACCAGCTCAGCCCCACCAAGGCGCTGAACCCGATGGCGATGAACACTCCGACGACCACGGCGTTGATGCGGCGGAGGCTCATCTTCACGGTCGCGTACAGGGTCACTTGCACGACGAGGAGAGCGGTCAGGGGCGCGGTCAGCGGGACCGGTTCGCGGCTGAGGCGCAGGGCGATGACGTAGGCGATCGTCGCGGCGACGGTGGCCCGTAGCGTCTGCACGGCGACCGGATGCCTCAGCCGTTTCACGAGCCGTCTGCCACTGGGGACACGGCTCAGCAGCTTCACCAGCCGCTCGGGTACCAGACGCATCTTCAATCCCTTCCCCGATCCATGCGGCACCTCCCGGCCGCGTAGACCGCCCGGGTCACGCCGGAGGAGATCGAGGGCGCTCAGCGCTCGCGCTTCATGCCCAGATCTGTTTACTTCGCCGCGACATCCCCGTAGCATCCCCGAAAACGCAGAGTCTCGGACATCAAACAGACGTAAATCCACATCCGTGGAGAGCCTCTCACCCTTCGCCTCCAGAAAGAGGGTCAACTCATGCCGCAGCGCACTGTCGTCATCGGTTCACGCACCGGGCTGCACGCCCGCCCGGCTTCCGTCTTCGTCCAGGCCGCCTCGAAGCAGCCGGTCAAGGTGACGGTGGCCCGTGAGGGGCAGAGCCCGGTCGACGCACGGAGCCTGCTCTCCGTGCTCGCGCTCGCGGTGAAGCACGGCGATTCCGTGGTGCTCGCAGCCGAGGGCGACGGCGCGGACGCCGCCATAGACGAACTGGCCGCGCTCGTGGCGACCGACCTCGACGCCAGGGAGTAACAGTCAGGTCGTCGCCGTCTCCGTGCGGGACGGAGACGGCGACGACTCGACGGCATCTACGCGATCCTCACCCCGACAAGCTCAGACGCGCGGGGCAGGTTGTCGATGGCAGCCGTCGGCCGGTCGGTCGGCTATCGACCGGCGGTGATGCCGGTGAGGATGAGGTCGATGCCGGCGAGGAACTCTTCTCGGTCGTCGTGATCGCGCAGCCGGCCCGCGACGCTTCGGGTGAACGCGTACTCGTCGGCATCGAGGTTCGCCCATACCGCCGAGACGGCACCCAGGAACTCGGCCCGGTCCGTGTCCGGCCGGGCCGAGCGGGCGTTGGCAGCGTTCTGTTCGGCCACTCCGAGGATGTAGCTCCACAGCGTTGGATGCGACGGTGAACTGGCCGGTGGGTGCACTCCGAGCGCTTGCACCTGGCGCCCGATGTGCTCGAAGACCTGCAGCATCGGCGACCGGGCGGGCGCCCGGACGAATTGGGCGCCGATCCACGGGTGGTCGTCGACGACGCCGAGCTCGGGAAGTCGATCGCCGCGCACCCCGACGACATCGAAGGGGCACTCGCCTCCTACGAAGCGGCGATGTTCCCGCGCAGCGAGTCGGAAGCCGTGGATGCGCAACTGCTCATAGCGCTCTGCCTCGACGACCGGGCACCGCACAGCCTCATCGACTTCCTCACGGGCTGAAGTGGTCTGCGGCGCAGGTCTGTTCAGGCGGATCGGTTCAGGACGGACTGTTCAGGGCGGATCTGTTCAGGAGGGGGCGCCGGCGAGGACTTCCACCTTGCCGGTGTCGAGTGAGTAGTAGGCGCCCACGACGGCGAGGTCCCCCTTCTTCACGAGAGGGGCGAGGTCGTTGTTGGTGCGCAGATCGGCCGCGGTCAACCTGACCTGCGCGCGGGCCATGGTCTCGACCGGGTCGCCGCCGCCCTCGCGGACTGCCAGCTTGTACGCCGGTTGCAGAGCCTTGACGATCGCCTGCAGGTTGCCCGGCAGCGGCTTGGCGTCGCGCAGGGACTCGTACGCCGCCTTGACGGCTCCGCAGCGCTGATGGCCGAGGACCACGATGAGCGGGGTGCCGCTCGTCATGGGCCCGTACTCGACGGAGCCGGTGACGACGGGCCCGACCGCCTCGCCGCCCGTGCGCATGACGTAGAGGTCGCCGAGCCCGGTGTCGAAGAGGAGCTCGGGCGGTACGCGGGAGTCGATGCAGGAGAGGACCGATCCGTACGGCTCCTGCTGCTGGGCCACGAGCTCGCGCCGGTCCGGATCCCGGTCGGGGTGCTTGAGGTCTCCGCTCACCCAGCGCATGTTGCCCTCCATCAGTCTCGCGAATGCCGCCGCGGGCGTGGAGGGCCTCGGCATCGACGTGGTGCTGCTGTTGGTCGGTGCCGAGACGGCTTTGGTCGGTGTGCACCCCGCGAGCGCGACCGTGGCACTCGCGAGTGCGCCGGCGAGCAGAAGTCTGCGGTCCGGAGATGCTGCTGTGTCCATCGGTCGTTCCCCTCGGTGCCGCGTGCCGCTCACACACGCCCATGCGTTCTGACAGGGGCGATTGTGCTGCCAGGTGCGGGTGACCTGACGACAGGCACGAGCGGGCACGCGGCACTTTGCCACCGGGCGGGCTACAGGGCGGGTATGCGAGCTGCGCCGGCTGCAGAGAGGCTCAGGCGGCTGCCTCGGGGATCCGGTCGGGCGTCAGGCGCGGCATCGCAGCATCTCCAGCGGGGGGTTGGCGAGGAAGTCCGCCCAGAAGTCCTCGCCGAACGCGCGCACGCCGGCGTCGGACACTTTCAGCGGGACCCAGGTCACCTCGTCGAATCCGGCTGCCCGCAGGCACTCTTCGTAGACCTGGCGGCGCGGGCACGTGGTGACGAACGAGATCGTCCCGACCGGCGGGTCGAGCAGCGCCGAGATCTGGACGCGCGGGCCGGTCTCGGCTTCCTCGCCGGTCAGCTCGGAGCGGAAGCCGTACTTGTCGAGTGACGGCCCGTCGAAGCGGTAGTCGGGTGTCTGGTTGAGCAGGAAGAAATCGGCGCCGGGCGCCAGGTTGCGGCGCACGTTGCGGCACATCTGCTCGAAGGCGGCGATGTCCTCAGCGTAGTTGAGCAGCTGGACGGCCGTGGCGATGTCGAAGCGCCGCCCGAGGGGCCGCAGTTGGGACACGTCGCCCACCTCGTAGCGCACGCCCAGCGGATCGCGCTGCTCCAGTCTCTCGGCCACGGCGACCATTTCACCGGAGACGTCGATTCCGAGCACCTCCGTGGCGCCGCGCCGCTTGAACTCCCTGCTGTAGAAGCCGGTACCGGAGGCCAGGTCGAGGACCGACTTGCCGCGCACATCCCCGACCATGCTCAGGAAGCTGGGCACCTCCCCGTACTGCGCCAGCGGCAGGGCCTTGAACCCCTCGAACGCCTCACCGATCTCGTCGTACTGCTGCTGCACGCTCACCGTGATGTGCTCCCCTGCGCTCGGTCATCCCTTTGGCCCGGCCTCCGTCCCCCGGAGACGCCGCGGCCACTGGCGGGGAGTCTTCCCGCACCCCGGCAGACGGTCGTACTGGCAGAAGCCACAAGATCCGGGCATCGACGCGGTGTCCCGGTACAAGCGGGCGCAGGACACGGCGACGTGCTTGGCACAAGCGGGCGCAATGCAAAGCGATGCGCTGGGCACGAGCGGGCTTCGGCCGCCTACGGGCAAACGGGCTCGCATGGCCCGGCGGCTCAGCCGTCGGCGGCGAGACGTTCGCAGAGTCCGAGGACCGTCAGTCGCCGCTCGGCCACGCGGCCAGCGCCAGCTCGGCCACCTGGGACAGCTCGTCCACATCGGCCCCGTCCCGTGCGCGCTGCGAAAGCCCCTGCACGATCGTGGCGAAGTAGGACGCCAGGGCCGGCGCATCGGTCCCGGCCTGCAGCTCGCCGTCTCCCTCAGCCCGGCGCAGCCGCTCCTCGATGGCAGCGACGCCCGCGTTGCGCACGTCGCGCAGGAACTTGGCGATCTCCTCGTCATGCACGGTGACGTTGGTGGCCGCGCTGATGGCCAGGCAGCCCGGCGGGTGCGACGGATCCGCGTAGGTCGCCGCCGCCTCACGCAGGATCCGGGACACGGCCCCGCGGGCCGTCGGCTCCTCGGCCAGCGCGCGCGCCGGGAAGGACCCCACCGGCGACCGCCCGTACACCTCGACGGCCTCCCTGAAGAGCGCCTTCTTGTCACCGAACGCCGCGTAGAGACTGCCCGGGCGGATGCCCATCGCCACCGTCAGCTCACCCAGAGACGTCGCCTCGAAGCCGCGCTCCCAGAACAGCCGGATGGCCGCCCACAGTGCCGCTTCCCGGTCGAACGTGCGCGGACGCCCTCGTGCCTTGCTCATGCTCACCATTCTAGAGCGTTCACTCAAAAACTCATGCTACGGTCCTTTCTTGATCGGTCACTCAACAAATAACGACTCCATCAGGAACTCGATCAGGGAGGCCTCAGCCCATGAACAGGCATCTCGGCAGGCAGCTGGACGGACACCTGAACGGGCCACTGAACGGACAGCTGGAGAGGCATCCCAGCGGGCAGCTCGGCGGACGGTCCACCGCGCACCGCCACGACGAGGGGCACACCGTCGCCGGGTGGGCCGGCTTCGCGGTTGCCACGGCCGGGGCGATCGTCACCGGGCTCGGCATCTGCGGCTGGCGCCCGGGGATCTGGCTGGGGATCTGCGTCCTGGCCGCGGCGGCGCCGGTCACCTGGGGTCTGCACATCGCGGGCTGGGGCAAGCCGCCGGGTCCGCGACCTTCGGACCTCAGAGGCCGGGACCGCGCCGCGCGCGACGGGCACGCGAACTGCCTCGGGTGCCGACTGGCGGGACGACGCGGCGTTCCGATACGCCCGGATTCCGCCCCCGAACCCACCGCCGCACCCACACAAGCGCCGTCCCCCGCCGACCTCTGACACGGGAGACGACCAGGGCACACCGGGCGCACACGAACCCGCCCCTCACCACCACTGGCATTATGCAGGTGAATACCTGCATAATCGGAGTGTGAGTTTCGAAGCGACTGCGATGGACCAGGTCTTCAAGGCGCTTGCCGACCCCACCCGGCGGCGGCTGCTCGACCGTCTGCGCGAGCACAACGGCCAGACGTTGCGCGAACTGTGCGACCGTCTGGACATGGCGCGCCAGTCGGCCACCCAGCATCTCGACATCCTCGAGCGGGCCGGCCTCGTGACCGTCGTCCGGCGCGGACGCGAACGGCTTCACTACCTCAATCCGGCCCCGATCCACGAGATCGAGGAACGCTGGATCTCCGAGTTCGACAAGCCCCGGCTGCAAGCGATCAGTGCCATCAAGAACCAGGCAGAGGAGTACGCCATGACCAGCGGATCAGCATCCGTACCGTCCTACGTCTACGTCACCTACATCCGGGCCGGTGCGGAACAGGTGTGGCAGGCGCTGACGGACGCAGACCTGACAGCGCGCTACTGGGGACACGCCAACGTCTCCGACTGGGAACCGGGCTCGGCCTGGGAGCACCGGCGCGTCGACGGATCGGGGGCCGTCGACGTCGTCGGTCAGGTCCTCAAGGCCGAGCCTCCGACGCGCCTGGTCATCACGTTCGAGGACACCCCGGACGCCCGGGCGCCGCGTGCCCCGTCCGTCGTCACCTTCCTCGTCGAGCCGCACGAAGACATCGTCCGGCTCACCGTGACGCACGAGAACCTTCCCGACGCGGAGATGCTGAACGGCATTTCACAGGGATGGCCGGCCGTCCTGGCGAACCTCAAGTCGCTGCTCGAGACCGGCGAGGTGCTGCCGCAGGCACCGTGGGACATGGCCGGCACGCACGCCTGAGGCGACCGGCACGACGCCCCTCCCCCACTCACCCCGCGCAGGACTGAAGAAAGAAGACGTGATGGACACCATCCCTCTTCGGGACGCCTACCGCACGCTCCTGGACGCGGCCGCCACAGTGGCCGGCTCCGGGGACACGATGCCCGCCCCGCCCGCCGGCGAGTGGAACGCCGACCAGATCCTGGCGCACGTCGCCCTCGTCAACGCCACCACCATCGCGACCGTCGCCGCCGCGTCCGCGGGAGCACCCACCACGTACGACAACCGCACGGCGCACGACACCTGGACCATCGAGCGCGTCATCGGTCTCGCCGGCGGCAACGCTGGACTCCGTGAGCGCGTCCGCCTCCAGGCGGACGCGCTCTGTGCCCTCGGCGGGCCGATGCTGAGCGAGACCGAACTCGACACGCTGGTGCCCACCTTGCTGCTGTCCCACGACAAGGTCCAGGTCAATCAGCCTCTCCCGCTCAGGGACCTCATCACCGGTCTGGCGGAGGTGGAACTGCCCGGCCACACGCGGCAACTCCTGTCCCTGGTACCGCCATCGGCGACTGGTAATTGAGCGGTGCCGGTTGCCACCTTCCACCAGGTGGCTCCGGCGTCGGACACCAACACCTGAGTGGCCCGGCGCGCACCGATGATTTTGTGCGGGCGCCGCAGTCATTCAGTCAGTGACAGTGGAGATCCGCGGGCGAGCAGCCGTAACGCCCGGCCAGTACAAAGAACACCAGGAGACCTTGAGATGCGCACTCTGATCAGCACCGCCTTCGTCTCGCTCGACGGCGTCGTCGAGGCCCCGGGTGGAGAGCCCGGCTACCGGAACTCCGGGTGGACCTTCAAGGAGGTCGAGTTCCTTCCGGAGGCGTTCGAGATCAAGGGCCGCGAGCAGGAGGAGGCCGCCGCCGTGATGATGGGCCGTGTCAGCTACGAGGCGTTCAGTCCCGTCTGGCCCGGCATGGAGGAGTTCGCCCAGTACAAGGTCATGCCGAAGTACGTCGTCTCCACCACCCTCACGGAGGGCGATCTCGTCGCGGACTGGGGCGAGATCACGGTCCTGCGCTCCCTCGACGAGGTCGCCGCGCTCAAGGAGACCGAGGGCGGGCCGATCATCATCCACGGCAGCGCCGCCCTCAACCGGAGCCTTTCCGACGCCGGCCTCATCGACCGCTACCACCTGCTCGTCTTCCCGCTGCTGCTCGGCGCGGGCAAGCGGCTGTTCAGCGACACGGACAAGGACACCCAGAAGCTCAAGCTGGTCGAGTCCGAGGCGTACGCCAACGGCTTGCAGAAGCAGGTGTTTGACGTCGTCCGCTGACAGCACCCGATGACGGCTCGAGCGGGCTGAGCCGCGTCGACCTCCTCGGGGGTCGGCGGGTGGATCCGGCCCCGGTCGAGGATGACGACCTGGTCGGCGGCCGCTGGGCCCGGCGGCTCGTGCGTGACCCGGTCTCTTGTTCAGGCGGCCCGCGGCGGCCAGTTCTTGACGGCCTTCGCACGCGGCGCCGCGTACGTACGCACCTTCGAGGTGGAGAGGCCGAGGCGGACGAGGGACTCGGCGATGGTGACGGCCGCCGCGACACCGTCCACGACGGGGACGCCCGTGCGCTCGACGACTCGCTCCGTGAGGCCGGCCATGCCGCCGCAACCGAGGCAGATCACCTCGGCCTTGTCACGCTCGACGGCCTGGGCCGCCTGTTCCACGATGGCCTCGACGGCGGCTTCCGCGTCGCTCTCCAGGTCCAGTACGGCCATTCCGCTGGCCCGCACCGACGCGCAGCGGTCGGCGAGTCCCGCGAGCTTGAGGCGGTCCTCGATGAGCGGCACGGTCCGGTCGAGCGTGGTGACCACGGAATAGCGGTGGCCGAGGAACTGCGCGGTGCTCGCGGCGGCTTCCGTGATGTCGACGACCGGGACGTCGAGGAGTTCCTGGAGCCCCTCGCGACCGTGCTCGCCGTACCCGGCCTGGATGACGGCGTCGAAGGGGTGCGGGTACGAGCGGACCGCCTCCATCACGGCGACGGCCGCGAGGTAGCTCTCGTAGTTGCCCTCCACGGACTCGGCCCCGAACGGCGGGGTGAGGGGCACGATCTCCGTGCCCGGTGAGGCGACGGCGGCGGCCTGTGCGCCGATGCTCTCGGTCATCGAGGCGGTGGTGTTGACATTGACGACGAGGATGCGCATTTCTTGGCTTTCTCTGCTGAGGCCGGCCTGGGCCGAAGGTGGTACGAGGGTGCTGCGGGGGCGTGGCGCGGAGGCGTCAGGCGGCGTCGACCGCGATGGCCTCGCCGTCGACGTCCCGGCTCGCCTTCTTGCGGTCGGCGAGGACCAGGTAGACGACGGCGGAGAGGAGCGCGCCGATGAACCAGGAGAACCCCGAAACCGACTTGAAGGCGGGGACGAGCGCGATGACGACGGCGACGGCCGCGGCGGGCACGAAGGCGGCGATGGCCTTCAGGTGGAACCCGCGCTGGTAGAAGTAGTCGCCCTGCCGGTCGTCGGTGTAGAGGTCGGGGACGTTCACGCGGGTCCTGCGGACCAGCCAGTAGTCCGCCATGACGACGCCGAAGATGGGGCCGAGCAGTGCTCCGAGGCCGCCCAGGAAGTAGTTCACGACGGTCGGGTTGTCGTAGAGGTTCCACGGCAGGATGACCAGTCCGATGACGGCGCTCACCACGCCGCTGCGGCGGAAGTTGAGCGTGCGCGGGAAGAGGTTGACGAGGGCGTAGATGGGCGCCACGAAATTCGCCATGAGGTTCACCGCGATTGTCAGCGTGATGAACGCGAGTGAGGCCGCCGCCATCAGGAACGTGTTGGGGATCGCGCGCACGATGTCCTCGGGCCCGGTGATGACCTCGCCGTTCAGCTTGAACTGGGCCCCGCTGAGCACGACCACGATGCCGGCGAAGAACAGCATGTTCACCGGGATGCCGACGAGGTTGCCGCGCACGATCGCCCGGCGGCTCTTCGCGGAGCGGGTGAAGTCGCAGAAGTTGAGCACGAAGGTGCCGTAGATGACGACCCAGAGTGCGGCGCTCTCGAAGATCTGGCGCCACATGTCGAGGCCGCTCGGCGCGTGCCCCGTCGACAGGGCGATGGAGCCGTCGGCGCGGATGAACATCCAGATCGCCAGCGCGGACATGGTGATCAGGATCGTCGGAGCCGCGAACGCCATGTACTTGCGGATGAGTTCCATGCCGTAGCTGACGATGACGACCTGAATGACCCACAGGGTCAGGAACGTTGCCCAGCCCAGGGTCGACAGCCCGAGGATCGAGTTCTCGTCGAGCGAGCGCAGGCCGGGGAAGAGCACCTTGACGAGTGCGCCCAGCACGGACGCCGCCAGGTACGTCTGGATGCCGAACCACGCGATGGCCACGACGCCACGGACGATGGCCGGGATCTGCGCTCCCTTGACGCCGAAGGAGATACGGCTCATGACGGGGAACGGGACACCCGTCTTGCTGCCCATGTATCCCGAGAGGGTCAGGAGCAGGAAGAGCAGCGCTGACGCGATCGCGAAGGCGGCCAGGATGTTCCAGACGCTCATCCCCAGGGCGAACAGGCCTATCGCGAAAGCGTAGTTGCCGAGGCTGTGCACGTCGTTGCCCCAGAGGGTGAAGACGTTGTAGGCGCCCCAGCGACGGCCTTCCTTCTTCGTGGGGGCGAGGTCGGGGCTGTACAGCCCGGGGCTCGTCCGGGGTTTCCCGTCGACCGCAGCGGTGGGTGGCGTTTCGTGCACGGCGGCCATGACACACTCCCGGCGTTTCCGTATTGCGGAATAATTTTTCCTTGTTTCGGAACGGGAGATTACGGGGGGTGGTAGGGGTGGTCAATAGGTCGCTGCCCAGAATTTATGCGCAGCCGCGCGACGCCCCACCGTGACATCTCTCACGGCGTGAAGATTGCGTGAGCAAATTGTTTCCGGGCAACACAGACCCTTCGAAGCGCCCCTCGCCACCCCGCACGCCCCCGAGCAGGCTTTTCGCATACCAGCGCATGGGTCGTACCGGGGTCATGGGTCTGACCTTTACGTTCACCCGTGTTTTGGTATACAAAATCTGCATGCCCACCCCACCGCCCTCACCAAGTACCGAGAATGAACAGCTCCCCGATCCCCGGCGCTGGTGGGCCCTGTGCGTCCTCGGTCTGGCCCAGCTGATGATCCTGCTGGACAGCACCATCGTGAACGTGGCCCTGCCGTCCATGCAGACGGAGTTGGGCATGGCGGACGGTGACCGCCCGTGGGTCGTGACCTCTTACACGGTCGCCTTCGGCGGGCTGCTCCTGCTCGCGGGCCGCATCGCCGACCACGCGGGGCGCAAGCGCGTCTTCGCCTCGGGTCTGCTCGGTTTCGCGGTCGCCTCGGCGGCGGCGGGAGCCGCTCCCACGGTGCAGGCCCTGTTCGCCGCCCGCGCCGCACAGGGCGCCTTCGCCGCACTTCTGGCGGCCTCGGCCCTCGCCCTGGTGGCCACGACCTTCACCGACCTGCGCGAGCGCCGGAAGGCCATCGCCGTCTTCGGTGCTCTCGGTGGGGCCGGCGCCTCCCTCGGCGTCGTCCTGGGCGGGCTGCTCACCCAGTGGTTCGGGTGGCGCTGGTGCCTGCTGGTCAACGTACCCATCGCCCTCGCCGCCCTGCTCGGCACGCCGTGGACACCGCGCGATCGCGCCGAGCGTCTCACCGGCCGCATCGACATCGCGGGTGCGGTGCTCGGGTGTGGTGGCCTGACGACGGTGGTGTACGGGTGCAGCCAGGCGGAGGCTCAGGGCTGGACGTCTCCCGGCGTACTCGGCGTGTTGCTCGCCGGGGCCGTGCTGCTGACGGCGTTCGCCTGGTGGCAGACCCGGGCCGCGGCCCCGCTGCTGCCTCCGCGTCTGATGCGCGACCGCCGCCGGGTCGCCTCACTCCTTGCCGGCGGCGCGCTGATGGCGGGCCAGCTGTCCGTCGCGCTGTATCTCACGTACTACCTGCAGACGGTGCTCGACTGGTCCGCGCTGGCCGGCGGCCTGGGCTTCCTGCCCATCAGCCTCGTCACCACCGCGACCGCCACCCAGCTCGGCACCCGGCTGCTGCCCAGGCTCGGACCGCGCGTGATGATGACGGCCGGCCTGTGCATCGCGGCGTGCGGGCTGTTCCAGCTCACGCTCCTGGACACGGATTCCACGTACGCCGCGAACGTCCTCCCCGCGCTGATCACCTTCAGCATCGGCCAGGGTGGCAGCTTCCTGGCCATCATGACCGGCGCCACCTCCGACGTGCCCGCGCAGGACTCCGGCATCGCCTCGGCGACGGTCAACTCGGCGCAGCAGATGGGCGGTTCCATCGGATCCGCCGTGTTCAACACCGTGGCCGCGAGCGCGGCAGCGGCCTTCTACGGGAGCCGGCGAGCCGCCGCCCTGCACGGCTTCACCTCGGCCATCTGGATCCCCTTCGCCCTGCTCCTCCTGGCAGCGGTCGCGACGGCCACGCTGGCCGGTCACCAATCTACCCGCGTATATGCGCACGCAAATACGCTCCGCCGCAATCCTGAAGGGGTCGTAAAAAGGCAGGGAAGCGGAAGTCGCAGCGCTTGACGCCGAGAAATAGAAGGAAATCCCGACGGCAGTGATCCGACTCCCCCGGCGGGCAGCCGGACCACTGCCGTCCGTGAATTCCTGAACAGGCTTCCTCGGCTCAGGCGAAGACGATCCCCTCCGCGACGTCGGCCCGGATCTCCGTGCCCACCCGGCGCTCCAGCAGGTCGTCGATCCGTTCGAGCGGTCCGATGAGGGCGCGTCCGCCGGCCTTCGCGACCCGCACCGCGGCGTCGACCTTCGGCTTCATGGACCCCTCGGCGAAGGACAGTTCGGCGATCGCTTCCGGGGATGCCGTCAGGATGTCCCGCTGCTCGGGTGTCCCCCAGTTCTCACTGACGTAGTCGCCGTCCGTGAGCATGACCAGCATGTCCGCCTTGAGCTCGGCCGCGAGTGCCGCGCTGGCGAGGTCCTTGTCCACCACGGCCTGCATGCCGGTCTGGCGGCCGTTGCCGTCGATCTTCACGGGCACGCCTCCGCCACCGACACAGACGACGAGGCGGCCGTTCTCCAGGAGCATCCGCACGAGCGGTGCCTGGACGATGCGCCGCGGGGCGGGGGACGGCACCACGCGCCGGAACGCGGCACCGTCGCGCGCGATCGTCCACCGGTACTCGGCCGCCGCCTCGGCGGCGTCCTGCGCGGAGTACTGGGGGCCGATCAGCTTCGTCGGGCGCTCGAACGCCGGGTCCGCCTCGTCGACCTCGGTGGTCGTGACGACCGCCGCCACCTCGCGCTCCCCGGCGAGAGCGTTGGAGAGCTCCTGCTGGATGACGTAACCGATCATGCCCTGCGTCTCGGCGCCGAGGATGTCCAGCGGGTACGCCGCCACGTCCTGGTAGGCGAGGTTCTGCAGAGCGAGCAGACCCACCTGGGGTCCGTTCCCGTGAGTGATGACGAGCTCGTGCTGACGTGCGAGGCCGGCGAGCGCCTCGCACGTGGACCGCACGTTCGCGCGCAGATGGTCGGCCGTCATCGGCTCCCCCCGACGGGCCAGCGCGTTGCCTCCGAGAGCCACGACGATGCGCATGGATTCCCTCCACAGACTTGTTCGCTTCCCCATTGTCAAATGGTATACCAGTGAGTGAATGTTGAGGGGAACCCATCACGCCCTTTGGGCACGGTGAGGGCGAGGAGGGTGCAGTGATTTCTCTGCGTACAGCCACCGAGCTGCACGCCATGTCCGGCGACGCCGCTCTGATCGCGCACCTGCGCACACTGCGCGGCCAGGGCGTCGTCGAAGGCGTCTTCCACCGTACGGTCAATGTGCTGATGCCTGGTGACAGGCTCATCGCTCTCGCCGCCCGAGGCGGTGGTGACGCTCCACGGACCCTCGTCACCGATACGGACAGCTGGTCGGACCGGGGCATCGCGGCGCGTCAGACCGTGGAGTTCGCGCCGGGGGTCATCACCATCCGTGCGGCGCGCGGACGCCTGCGGGTGCGTACGGAGGGTGCAGATGAATGGCATCCCATTCTGCCGTCGCTCGCGGCACTCGGCCCGGGCGAACTCGCGACCGCCGCCTCGGCGCTCGACCGGCTGATACGCGCACACGGCTCACGCGGCGGCATGCTCGGTCCGGCTCCCGCCGCGTCGTCGATGGAGGTGGCCGTCACCCGGGCACTCGGCGACGGGCGCGATGTCCTCGTACGCGCGATCAGGTCCGGGGACGACGCCGGTATGCGCGTCGGCGTCCTCGCGCTCCTCGGACTCGGCCCGGGACTGACGCCCGCGGGCGACGACTTCCTGACCGCGTTGGCCCTGCTGTCCTCGCTCCCCGGCAGCGGGCTCGGCCCCTTCGGGCGGGCGCTTCGGGGCGCCCTGCTCGACCGCCCCGGCCGCACCACGCGGTTGAGCCTCGCCACGCTCGACGAGGCCCTGACGGGACGGGCCGGCGCCTCACTGCTCGACGTCCTGCACGCGCTGGCCCGCCCCGGCCGGTGGGGCGACGTACACGTAACGCAATCCATCCGCACCCCGGTCCGGCATGCGCTGGCCATCGGCCACACGTCCGGCACCGACATCTTGTCCGGTCTCGTGACCGGGCTCCGCCTGGAGAAAGAACTGCGAGGTTCGCTGTGAGCATCACAGCAGTCGTCAAGAAGAACACCTACTTCGACTCGGTCTCCCTGATGTCCGTCTCGACCCGGGCGAATCAACTGCCGGGCGTGGAGCAGGCGTTCGTCGCCATGGGCACCGAGATGAACAAGGGCGTGCTGAGCAACCTCGGCCTCCTCACGGCGGATCTCAGTGCCGCGGGCACCGGGGATCTCGTGATCGTCGTGGAGTCGGGCGAGGGAGCCGATCAGGCAGCGCTGCTGGCGGAGGTCGAGGAGCTCCTCGTACAGAAGGCGCCCAGCGCGAGCGGTGGAGCGGACACGGTCACGTACCGGACGGTCGACAGCGCCGCGCGCGCCGTCCCCGGGGCGAACCTCGCGATCGTCGCGGTCAACGGCGCGTACGCGGGCCGCGAAGCCCGCAAGGCGCTGGAGAACGGCCTGCACGTGATGGTCTTCAGCGACAACGTCCCGATCGAGGAAGAGGTCCGCCTCAAGCAACTGGCGCACAGCAAGGGCCTGTTCATGATGGGGCCCGACTGCGGCACCGCGATCATCAACAACATCGCGCTGTGTTTCGGGAACGCCGTGCGGCCCGGCACCGTCGGTGTCGTCGCGGCTTCCGGCACCGGCGCGCAGGAGGTCAGTGTCCGTGTCCACGCGCTGGGCGCGGGCATCTCGCAGCTCATCGGCACGGGCGGCCGCGATCTGAGCGAACAGGTCGGCGGCATCATGATGACCGACGGGATCCGGGCCCTTGCCTCCGATCCCGGGACCAGCGTGATCGTGCTCGTGTCCAAGCCGCCCGCCCCGGCCGTACAGGACAAGGTGCTGGCCGAGATCGCGGGCGCGGGCAAGCCCGTCGTCGTCTACTTCGTCGGCGGATCCGAGGAGGCCGTGACCGCGGCCGGCGGACACTTCGCCGCGAGCACCCAGGACGCGGCGCTCCAGGCCGTCCGCCTCGGGTTCGACTCTCATGCCGCCGTCGAGGAACTGGCCGCCGAGCAGGTGGACGAGGTGTGCGCCCGGCTCTCACCTGAACAGCGTTACGTGCGCGGCCTGTTCTGCGGCGGGACCCTGTGCGACGAGTCGATGTACGCGCTGCTCGAAGTCAGCGACGACGTTTGGAGCAACATCCAGAAGGACCCCGAGCGGCGTCTCACGGCCGGCAGTCCCAGCGTCGGGCACACCTTCCTCGACTTCGGCGACGACGACTTCACCAACGGCCGCCCGCACCCGATGATCGACCCGTCGCTGCGCCTGGCGCGCCTCGTCCAGGAGGCCGCGGACCCCCAAGTCGCCGTCATCCTCATGGACTTCGTCCTCGGATTCGGCGCCCACGAGGACCCGGTCGGGGTCACGCTCCCCGCCATCGCGCAGGCCAGGAAGATCGCCTCCGACGCGGGCCGCCACCTGGAGATCGTGGGCTACGTCCTGGGCACCGACCTCGACACCCCGGCCCTCGCCGGGCAGGTCGCGGCCCTGGAGGCCGCCGGAGTCACCGTCACCCGCAGCAGCACCGAGACGGGCCGCTTCGCCCGTGAGACCGCCCGGAAGGCACACCGCGCATGAGCACTCAGGCCACCAGCCTCTTCAACAGCGACCTCAGCGTCATCAACGTCGGACTGGCCATGTTCGACCGGGACATCACCGCCCAGGGCGCGCAGGTCTCGACCCTCGACTGGACTCCGCCGGGCGGCGGCAGCCCCGAGGTCCTCGCGGCTCTCGAGGCGCTGGAGGACCCACGCGTCGCCGAGCGGACCGAGGCGGCCAATACCGAAGCCGTCGAACGCATCATCGGCGCCCGCCCGATGCTGGTCGGCTTCGGCCGGGCCATCGACGTGGTGCCCGGGATGACCCCGACGACGATCCTGCACGCCGGCCCCCCGATCACCTGGGACCGGATGGCGGGGGCCATGAAGGGGGCCGTCACCGGCGCCCTCGTGTTCGAGGGCCTGGCGCGCGACCTCGACGAGGCCGGACGGCTCGCGGCCTCCGGCGAGATCACCTTCTCGCCCTGCCACGAGCACGACTGCGTCGGTTCGATGGCCGGTGTCACGTCCGCGTCGATGTACATGCACATCGTCCACAACGAGACCCATGGCAACACCGCCTTCACCAACCTCTCCGAGCAGATGGCGAAGATCCTTCGCATGGGGGCGAACGACGAGAGCGTCATCGAGCGCCTCGTCTGGATGCGGGACGTCCTCGGCCCCATGCTCAAGGAGGCCATGGAGATCGGCGGCCCCGTCGACCTGCGCCTCCTGCTCTCCCAGGCGCTCCACATGGGCGACGAGTGCCACAACCGCAACATCGCGGGCACCCTGCTGCTCACGCAGGCCCTCACCCCGTCCCTGTTGCAGACGAGTTTCAGCACCGAGCAGAAGAAGGAAGTCTTCGACTTCGTCGCCAGTTCGGACTACTTCTCCGGGCCCACGTGGCTCGCCATGGCCAAGGCAGCCATGGACGCCGCTCACGGCATCGAGGGCTCGACGATCGTGACGACGATGGCCCGTAACGGCGTCGAGTTCGGCCTCCGCGTCAGCGGCCTGCCCGGGAACCAGTGGCTCACGGGCCCGGCCCAGCCGGTCGTCGGGCCGATGTTCGCCGGGTTCAGGCCCGAGGACGCCGGTCTGGACATCGGTGACAGCGCGATCAGTGAGACGTACGGCTTCGGCGGTTTCGCCATGGCGACCGCACCCGCCATCGTCGCGCTCGTCGGCGGAACCGTGCAGGAGGCCGTCGCCTTCACCCGGGACATGGGCGAGATCACGACAACAAAGAACCCGAACGTCACCGTCCCCGCCCTGGGTTTCCAGGGCATCCCCACCGGCATCGACGTCCGCAAGGTCCTGGCCACGGGGATCCTGCCGGTCATCAACACGGCGATCGCCCACAAGGAAGCGGGCATCGGGATGATCGGCGCCGGCATCACACACCCGCCCGCCGCTGTCTTCGAGCAGGCCGCCACAGCCCTGGCCCTTGCCAGCACGGTCGCCTGACGGCGCGCCGGACCACTCACGGAGGCCAGGATGAACAGACGCGATCCCGCCGCGGCGGACACGGCCCACGCGGGCCTCGAGCTGGACCCCGAGTACGAGCACACTCCCGTTCCGACGGAGAGCCGCAAGTCCCTTCTCACCGTGTCGGCCGTGTGGTTCGGATTCCCGATGATCCTGACCAACGCCGTCCCCGGCGGTATCGTCGTCGCGCTCATGGGCTTCTGGCGCGGTCTGGCCGCGATCGTCGCCGCGAACCTCGTGATGCTGGTCTACGTCGGTCTGCTCAGCCACCGGGCGGGCAGCACGGGCGAGAGCTTCTCCCTCCAGGCGACCAAGACGTTCGGGAGGGTCGGCTACGTCGTCGCTTCCGGTTTCCTCGCGACGGTCGTCGTCGGGTGGTTCGCCTTCAACACCGGCGCGACGGGTGCCACCCTCCACCAGGCGTTCGGCTGGCACGAACGACTCGTCGCCGCCGTCGCCGGGGTCGCCTTCGTCGCGATCACGTTCCTCGGCATCCGCGCCCTGTCCTGGCTGGGCGCGGTCGCCGCCCCGCTGTTCATCCTCGTCGGCCTGATAGCCCTGGTGATCGTCTCCAGGGACCACGATCTCGCGACCGTGCTCGACTACCAGGGCGTCGGCGGGAACAGCGCCCTCCCCTTCGGCGCCGCCGTCTCCCTCATCATGGCGACGTTCGCGGACTCCGGAACGATGACGGCCGACTTCACCCGCTGGTCCAGGAACGGCAGGCAGGCCGTGATCGCGACGGCCACCGCGTTCCCCGTGGCGAGTCTCGTCGCCCAGATCACCGGAGGCATCGTCGTCGCGGCCGGCGCCGTGGCCTCGGCCGGCACGGTCGGCGGCAACTTCCTCCCGATCCTCACCGGCGGCCACGGGGTCGCCCTCGACGTACTGGCCGCGGTGTTCGTCCTCGTCAACCTCGGCTCCGTCTGCAGCCACTGCCTCTACAACGGCGCGCTCAGCTGGTCGCATCTGACCCGTACGAGGATGCGCGTGACGACGCTCGTCCTGGGGGCCGTCGGCACGGTCGCCGCCCTCGCCGGTGTCTGGGACCACTTCCTCGACTGGCTGGTCGTCCTCAGCGTGTTCGTCCCACCCCTCGGCGGCGTGCTGATCGCCGACCAGGTGTTCCTGCGCCGCCGGCTCGACGGGCGGTCCGAGGCGGCGGTGCGTCCCACTGCGTTCGCCGCGTGGGCCGCCGGAGCCGCGGCCGGAGGGCTCGTGCACTGGTACGCGCCGCAGTTCTCCGACGCGGTCACCGGCCTGCTCGTCGCCCTGATCGCCTATGTCGCACTGGAGGGGATGCCCGTACGAAGCCGGGGTGCGTGATGGCGGACGCGGGTGTGTGTCTCGCGGGTGAGTGGCTCGCAGGTGTGTGTCTACTGCTCCGGGGTGCGCCTGCGATGCGCGGCGGCTTCGCTGCGGCCCGTCGCCAGGTGCTTGATGGCCAGTTCCTCGACGCGCGGCACGTCCCGGGCCTCGATCGCCTCGTACAGCTCCTCGTGCTCCTTGGCGACGCCGACGATGTCGTCGTGCTGGCCGAGCAGCCATCGCATGCGGCTGCTCAGGGTGCGGCCGAGCTCGTTGAGGAGTTCGTTGTCCGCCAGCGCCGTCACCGTCTCGTGGAAGTCGGCCGCGGCCCGCCGCGCCGGTACGGCGTCCCCCTTGGCCGCCGCCCTCAGCTCGGCGTCCAGGTCGGCCCTGAGCCGCGCGAGTCCCGCGCGGGTGCGCCGCTGGGCGGCGAGACGGAACGCCAGCATCTCCAGGGCGGCCTTGACCTCGTCCAGATCCTCGACATCGGAGGCGGTGAACTCACGCACCACGGCCCAGCTCCGCGGGCGCGGCGTGACAAGACCCTCGTTCACCAGGTCCTTGAGGGCGTCACGGACGGGCAGGCGGCTCACCCCCAGCTCGGCCGCCAGTTCCCGCTCCACGAGCTTGCTGCCCGGTGCCCGCACACCGTCGAGAATCTGATCGCGCAGCGTGCGCGTGACCCGCTCCGACTCGGGTTCAAAAGTGTCATCCCCTGCCATGATCCCTATTCTCGCACCGCGTCGCAGGTCATTCGGCCTGACCCCACTTTCGGCAGCGGACGGAGGACCCGGTCACGCCCGGCCGGCCGGGTCGTCGGAGCCGTGCTCCTGCCGGTCGAGGATGGCCACCGCGATGGCCGCCGCGGCGCCTGCGTCCCGGTCCTCGACGGCCCGGTGCAGGTCGTCGTGCGACGTGTCGTCGCCGCTGAGGGTGTGCTTCATGCACTGGTCGGCCTTGACGCTGTCGCGCAGGGCGTCGCTCATGCCGCGGTAGAGGTTCTGCAGCACGGGGTTGTGGGAGGCCTCGGCGATGCGGAGGTGGAAGTCGACGTCGGCGTCCGCGAAGGCGTCCACGTCGGCGTTCCGGCTCGCGTCGGCCCGGTCGTCCAGGGCCTTCCGCATCTGCCGGAGGTCGTCCGCCGTGCGCCTCGTCGCGGCGAGCCGGGCGGCGACGATGTCGAGCCCGCGGCGTACGTCGATGATGTCCTGGGCGGCGGCGCGCTCGAGCTGGCGCCGCAGCGCGACCTCGGCCTCGTCGGTGGCCGTCACAAAGGTCCCGTTGCCTTGACGGGTCATCAGCAGGCCCGAGTGCACCAGGACGCGCACGGCCTCGCGCACCGACAGGCGGCTGACGCCCAGCGTCTCGGCGAGCCGGCTCTCGGACGGGATCTTGTCGCCGAGCTGCCAGGTGCCCGTCGCGATCTCCTGTCGCAGCGCGGCGATCACGGTGTCGACGAGCGACGGAGCCCGTTCCACGTTTTTCATCCCAACCCCTTCTCTAGTCATCTGATGACCTGGTAACTCTAACGGTCGGTTCGTCTCCAACGAAGGAGTAATGCCGTCATGACGCACATCTTGTTCACAGCGATACGTCTGGACGGCGGGCAGCCCCGCGACGTTCTGGTCGCCGACGGGCGCATCGCCGCCATCGCCCCTCCCGCTCTGCCTGAAGAGTACGAAGTCGTCGACGGCGGCGGCGCCTTGGCCCTTCCCTCGCCGGTCGACGCGCACATCCATCCCGACAAGACCGCCTGGGGCCAGACCTGGCTCAGCCGTACTCCCGCGTCGAGCCTGCGGGACCTGATCGACGGCGATGTTGCCGCGCGAGCCGCCATGCCGACGCCGGTCGAGGACCGCGCCGGTGCGCTCATGGACCGTGCCGTCACCCGCGGTACCCGCGCCATGCGTGCGCATGTCGACGTCGCGCCTGTCCACGGGCTGTCCAATGTGCACGGCGTCCGTGCCGCCGCGGCCGCGCGCGCCGGCCTGCTCGACGTACAGGTGGTGGCGTTCCCCCAGCTCGGCCTGCTCACCGAGCCGGGGACGGCCGAGCTTCTCGAGAAGGCCCTGTCCGAGGGCGCCGACGTGCTCGGCGGACTGGATCCGGTGGGCGTGGACGGGGACATGCACGGGCAGTTGGACGTCCTGTTCGGCCTGTCCGAGAGGGCGGCCGTCCCGCTGGACATCCACCTGCACGACGGCGGTCCGTCCGGTATCGAGCAGGTCACCGAGATCGCCCGCCGTACGGTGGCGCACGGCATGCAGGGACGCGTCACGGTCAGCCACGCCTTCTGCCTCGCCGATCTCGAAGGCGACGGACTCGCGCGGACGGGCGAGATCCTCGCCGGGGCGGGCGTGTCCCTGACGACCTGTGCCCTGGGAGCCGACCCCGTAGTCCCCTTCGGTCCCCTGGGCGAGCGTGGGGTGCTCGTCGCGGCGGGGTCCGACGGCGTACGCGACCCCTGGACCCCGTTCGGCGACGGCGACATGATCGCTCGGGCCCACCTTCTCGCGTACCGCACCGATGCCCGTACGGACACCGAACTCGCCGCGTGCTACGCGGTCGTGGCTCACGGCGGTGCCGCGCTCCTGGGCCTCGAGCGGACGGAGCTGCGCGTCGGTGACCCGGCCGACTTCGTACTGCTTCCCGGTGACTCGGTGGCACAGATCGTCGTGGACCGGCCCGTGCCGAGCCTGGTCGTGCGGGGCGGACGCGTGATCGCGCGCGAGGGACAGCTGGTCGATGGCCGGCAACAACGAGACCGCCTCGTCGAAGGAGCAGCCCGATGATGCGCCGCACCCTCCCCGTGATCGGGCTCGTCCTCACCCTCGCCGCCTGCACCTCCGGAGCTCAACAATCGCAGCAGGACGCCGCCCCGGCGAAGCTCGACCTCAAGACCACCACCCCCGCCGCCACCAAGGGCCTGGGCAAGGTGACGTGGAACCTCCCCTACGAGCCCCAGACCCTGGACCCGATCCGTTCCTTCAACTACGCGGAGAACACCGCCCTCGCCAACATGTGCGAGAGCCTGCTGCGGCTGACCCCGGACTTCAAGATCAAGCCGGGCCTCGCCGTCAAGGCCACCAACCCGACGCCCACCACCTGGGTGTACACGATCCGCAAGGGCGTGACGTTCTGGAACGGCGATCCGCTGACCGCCGACGACGTCGCGGCGAGCCTGCGACGGCACCTCGACTCGAAGCTCGGCACCTGGTGGGGCGACTACTTCAACACCGTCAAGTCGGTCCGCGCCACCGGATCCATGCAGGTCACGGTCACCCTCAAGCAGCCCGACGCCCTGTTCAACCAGGCGATGGCCACCGGCGCCGGCGCCGTCGTGCAGAAGAACTTCCTCGACAAGGCCGGCAAGTCGCTCGGCTCGCCGTCCACCGGCGTGATGTGCACCGGACCGTTCCGGTTCCATGACTGGAAGTCGGGCGACTCGATGACGCTCAGGCGCTACGACCACTACTGGGACAAGCCGCTCAAGGCCAAGTCCGATTCCCTGGTCCTGCGGTTCATCGCCGACGAGACGACCGCCGTCAACGCCCTGCGCTCCGGCGAGGTCGACGGCCAGTACTTCTATCTGCCGCCCGCGGGTCTCGGCCAGCTCCAGAAATCGACCAGCGGCTCGGTGACCCTCGGCCGCTCCCTCACGTTCTGGGCGCTGCTCGGCTCGGCGAAGTCCGGTCCCTACGCCGACCCGAGGGTGCGCCAGGCACTGTCGCTCGCGCTGGACCGCGCGGCGATGTCCAAGGTCGTCTTCCAGGGAACGGCTTCCCCGCAACGCGCGCTGACGGGCAGCGACTACTGGGGCTACGAGCGCAAGACGTATCAGAAGGCCTACGAGGCCCTGCCGCCCGAGACCACCGATCTCGCGAAGGCCAAGGAGCTTCTCGTCCAGGCGGGCTCGCCCACGAAGCCCATCGTGATCGGCGTCCAGGGCAGTTCGGCCGTGCACGAGCAGACCGCCAACCTGCTGAAGGCCACCGGCGAAGCGCTCGGCCTCAGCATCGAGATCCGGGTCGTCCCGGTCGAGCAGTACGGCAACCTCTACAGCGACCCCAAGGCGCGCACGGGCATCGACGCCTTCCTCAGCACCTGGTACGGCAATGTGCCGGATCCGCTGGACATCTACACCGTGTTCCGCAAGGGCGGGCGGACGAACTTCAACGATTACACGGCAGTTGACGGCGCCATCGCCAAGGCACGGGCCGAGGGGGACCCGGCGGCCCGGGTGTCGCTCGTCACGGGGATCCAGGAGAAGGTGACCCGCGACGTCGTGTGGATGCCCCTCAACAACCTTCCGGTGATCCTCTACATGAACAAGCGGGTGACGGGCGCCGTGCCGTCCTTCCCCTACCTGTACTACCCGTGGGCCGCAGGGCTGGGGGCCAGATGATCACCTATCTGGCACGGAAGTTGATCGCGCTGGCGGTCGTCCTGGTCGTCGCCTCGTTCCTCGTGTACGGACTGCTCTACCTCGTACCGGGCGGGCCGATGGCGTTCCTGCTCGGCAACCGGAGCGGCACGCCCGAGCAGGTCGCCGCCATCCGGGCCCAGTACCGGCTCGACGACCCCTTCCTGGTCCGCTACGCGGCGTGGCTCGGTGACGCCGTGCGCGGTGACTTCGGCAGCTCCCTGGTGTACCGGCAGCATGTCTCGGGCCTGATGGGAGCCCGCGCGGCGACCACCGCGTTCCTGGTCGGCTACTCCACCGTCCTGATCGTCGTGGCCGGTGTGGCGGGCGGCGTGCTGGCCGGACTGCGCCGGGGCCGCGTGGACGCCGTCATCAGCGCGGTCTCCTCGGCGTTCCTCGCCACGCCGACCTTCGTGATCGGCGTGCTCCTCGTGATCGTGTTCGCCCTGGGACTGGGCTGGTTCCCGGTGTTCGGGCCGGGGCAAGGCCTGCTCGGGCGGCTGTATCACCTGACGCTCCCGGCGATCACCCTCAGCCTCGGCAGCGCAGCCTTCCTCGCCCGCATCACCCGCGCCTCGGTCCGCGAGGAGCTGGGGCGCGAGCATGTGGAGACCGCCCGCAGCCGGGGAATCGCCGAGGCACTGGTCATCCGCCGGCATGTGCTGCGCAACGCGTCGATCCCGGTGATCACCGTCACCGGCCTGACCGTGGCCGGCCTCATCGCCGGCTCGGTCGTGGTGGAGAACGTGTTCGCCCTCGACGGCCTCGGCTCCCTCTTCGTACGGGCGATCCTGCAGCGCGACTTCGCGGTCGTGCAGGCCGTCGTGCTCGTTCTCGTCGCCGCTTTCGTCCTCATCAACCTCGTGGTGGACCTGTGCTACAAAGCCCTCGACCCGCGGATGTCCCGATGACCGCCGTGGCCACCCGCGTCCGCGGGACACTCGGCAGGTTCAGCCCGTCCCGTGCGGTGCGTGCGCTCGGCGTGCCCGGCGTCGCCGCGGCGGCGCTGCTCGCCGTGGTGCTGACGGTCACGCTGCTCGCGCCCGTCCTTGCTCCCTACGACCCCGACCAGCCGGACCTGTTCAACTCGCTGGCCGGGTCCTCGGCCGCGCACCCCCTGGGCGGCGACGCCCTCGGCCGGGACGTGCTGTCACGGCTGATGTGGGGCGCCCGGACGACGCTGAGCGGTCCCGTCCTCATCATCTGCCTGTCCACCGTCGTCGGCACCGCGCTGGCGATCACCGCGGCATGGGCGGGCGGCAAGGTGGACGCGGTCGTCTCGCGCCTGCTGGACGTGCTGTTCGCGGTCCCGGGCATCGTCTTCGCCCTGATCACCGTGGCCGTACTCGGCCCCGGCGTCACCGGCGTCGTCCTGGGACTCGCCGTCGCCTACACCCCGTACGTGGCGCGGGTGGTGCGCGGTGCGGCGCTGCGGGAACGCAACATGCCCTATGTAGCGGCGGCCTGGGTCCAGGGCCGGTCCGCGTTCGCCATCTGCGTACGGCACCTGCTGCCCAATCTGCGCCCGATCATCGTCGCCCAGTCGGTGTCCGCCCTGGGCTTCGCGGTCATCGACCTCGCGGCGATCTCCTTCCTGGGGCTCGGCGTGCAGCCGCCGACCGCCGACTGGGGGCTGATGGTCAAGAGCGGACTGGACAGCGCCACGCGCGGACAGCCGCTGGAGGCGCTGGGTGCGGGCCTGTTGATCGTGCTCGTGGTCGCCGCGGTGATCGTGCTCGGCGACCGCCTAGGCAAGGAGGAGGGTGACCACCGATGAATCTCCTGAAGCGTGAGAGGGATCAGCCGGAGAAGGGTCAGGCGGAGATGGGTCAGGCCGGGGGCAGTCTGCTCGATCTGCGTGGGCTCAGGCTCGCGGTTCCGGCCGGCCGGGAGTGGCGTCCTCTCGTCGAGGAGGTCGACCTGTCGATCGGCCGGGGCGAAGCCGTGGGACTGGTCGGCGAGTCCGGCTCGGGCAAGTCCATGACGGCGCGGACGATCCTCGGGCTGACGCCGCCGGGGGCGCGCGTCACCGGTGACATCGTCTTCGACGGGATCCGGGTCACCGGCATGGACCGACGGGCGCTGCGCGGTCTGCGGGCCCGGCGCATCGCGATGGTCTTCCAGGATCCGCGGGCCCACATCAATCCGGTGCGCACCATCGGCGACTTCCTCACCGAAGCCATGATCGCCAACCTGGACGTGCCCGCCCCCGCCTCGAAGGCGCGGGCGGTGCGGCTCCTGTCGGACGTCGGCATCGCGGACGGCGAGCGGCGGATGCGCCAGTACCCGCACGAGCTGTCCGGCGGGCTGCTGCAACGCGTCATGATCGCGTCGGTCCTTGCCGTCGAGCCCGATCTGATCCTTGCCGACGAGCCCACCACGGCCCTGGATGTCACCACGCAGTCCGAGGTCATGGCCATCCTCGACGAGCTGCGCCGGGAGCGCGGCATGGCCATGCTGCTGATCACCCATGACCTGGAGCTGGCGGCGGCCACCTGCGACCGGCTCGCCGTCATGTACGCCGGCCGGATCGTGGAGACCCAGGCCGCCGGCGCGCTGACGGCCACGCCCCGTCACCCGTACACCTCCGGTCTGATGCTCTCGCGGCCGAGCATCGATCAGGTCGTCCACCGGCTGCCCGTCATCCCCGGGCGGCCGCTCGCCGCCTTCGAGGCGGACGACGGGTGCGCGTTCGCTCCCCGGTGCGCGCATGCGCGACCGTTCTGCGCGGACGGGCGGCCGGCCGTGGTGGAGCTGGAGGGGGCGCGCGTGGCGTGCACGCGGGCCGGCGAACTCACCTTGCAGGGAGAGTCATGAGCGACTTCGTGATCGAGGCGGCGGGTCTGCGCAAGGAGTTCGGGCAGGCGGTCGCCGTCGACGCCGTGTCCTTCACGCTCGCGCGCGGGCAGTCGCTGGCTGTGGTCGGCGAGTCCGGTTCCGGGAAGACGACGGTCGCGCGGATGCTGGTCGGCCTGGAGACCCCGACCGGCGGGTCGATCAGCGTGTGCGGCCGGCCGCGCCGGGGCGGGCGTGTGTCGTCGGCGGAACGCCGCAGGCGCGCCCGCGAGATCCAGATCGTTTTCCAGGACCCCTACGCGTCGCTCGACAGGCTCCAGCGGATCGGCGATGTCGTGGAGGCCGCCCTCGCCCTGCACTTCCCGCTGACTCCCGCCGAACGGCGCAGGCGGGCAATGGAGTTGCTCGAAGCGGTCGGACTGGCCGAGCGGCACGCGTCCATGCTCCCCCGCCAGCTCTCCGGCGGGCAGCGGCAGCGCGTCGCCATCGCCCGCGCCATCGCCGTCGAGCCGGAGGTCCTCGTACTGGACGAGGCGGTGGCGGCGCTCGATGTGTCCATCCAGGCGCAGATCCTCAATCTGCTCGCCGACATCCGCGAACGCAGCGGCATCAGTTACGTGTTCATCTCGCACGACCTCGCCGTGGTCCACCAGATCAGCGACATCGCCGTCGTGATGTCCGGCGGCCGGATCGTCGAGCGCGGAGACACCCGCGACCTGCTGCGCGATCCCCAGGAGGAGTACACCCAGGCACTGCGCGCGGCGGTCCCGCGCCCCGGCTGGAAGCCGAGTCGCAGGCAACGCGCCTGAGGCTCGTGAGGGAGTGGCGGCGGGCGCCGCCACTCCCCCTGCCCCGTTCAGGAACCGGCCGTCGCCCCCACCGGAGCGCGCCGCGCCGGCCTCTCCTGTCCTCGGCCCCATGCCGCCCACGTCCGACGCGGGGATCGAGGCCTCCCGCGCGAGGCCACGGCCGTGCTCGCGTACAGCAGCTCAAGACGCTCAGCCTGCTGCACGGACTCGCGGCAGCGCATCGCCGGGTGCCCGAGGACTTCAGTCTGGCCGCGGCCGACGACCTGAGCAGCCTCAGGTCCACGACACCTCCCGTGACCGCGCTCTCCGTCCGGTGGAGGAGGTGGGCGCACTCGCCGGCACGCGCCTCATCGACCTGCTCGACGGCCACCACGTCACGGTCACCTCCCGGCTGCCGTCCCGGCCGGTTCTGCGCGCGGCGTCGGCTCCGCCCGCGAACCGGTAGCCCGCGACAGCCCCGCTACCGAGTACGGGTCAAGGCATCCAGGTAGTCGTCGAGGAGCTCGGCCTGGCGACGGGGCGGGAACGCCTCGGGGTCGAACAGCGCCTGCACCACCAGGCCGAGCACGAAGGCCTGGGCGCCGGCCGCGATGCGCGCCGGATCCCCGCCGCGCAGTTCGCCCGCCTCCTGAGCGGCCGCGACGAGGTCGCGCAGCTTGTCGCGGCCTCGCCCGTACTTGCCGGCGTAGTCGGCACTCAGCGCGGGGTCGGCGAGCGCGGTGTCCCAGGAGGACACCCAGATCCGGTTGCTGTCGGTTGCCTCGCCCGTCAGCGGGAGGATGCTCATCAGGGCGGCCTTCAGCGCGGCCAGGCCCTCCCCCGCCGCAGGCCGGGGGCGCGAGACGGTCCGCTGCTCGAGCAGGTCGAGGGCGTACGCGACCAGGTCGCGCTTGGCCGGGAAGTAGTGGGTCAGCAGGCCGGTGGACGCGTCGAGTTCGGCGGCGACGGCGCGCATGGTCAGGCCTCCGAATCCATGCGCGACCAGCACCCGCCAGACCGCCTCGGAAACGTCACGGCGACGGGCCTCATGGTCGCCCTTGGTACGTGGCATGCTGCTACGGTACATACCCAAAACGCTTGTTGTGTGAATGGGGTCCTCATGTTCTCCCTCCCCCTGCGGGACGACGTCCGTCTCGCCCCGCTCGAGATATGGCATGCCGAGGAGTTCGCCGCCCACCTGGACCGGGCGCGCGAGCACATCCGGCCGTGGGTCGGTGCGGGGTTCGTCACCGTCGACGTCGACGGGGCGCGCGCCACACTGCGCCGGTACGCGGAGCGCCAGGCCGCGGACGGCGGCCGCCTCTACGGCATCTGGCTCGACGGCACCCTCGTCGGCGGCGTGATGTTCGTGGACTTCGACGCCGCTTCCGGTTCCTGCGAGATCGGCTGCTGGCTGGAGCCGGACGCCGAGGGCCACGGCCTGATCACACCGGCCTGCGGCACCTTGCTGGACTGGGCGTTCACCACACGGGGCCTGCACCGCGCCGAGTGGCACTGCCGGGCCGACAACGAACGCAGCGCCGCGGTGGCCAAGCGGCTCGGCATGACACTCGAAGGCGAACAGCGCGAGTCCTGGCCGTACGACGGCACCCGTCACGGCACGCAGCTCTGGGCGATCCTCGCTCCGGAGTGGCGCGCCCAGTAACCACGACACCGCGCGCCCGGGAACGGCGAACCCAGTCGCCACCCCACCGCGGCACCCCACCGTCCGTACGCGTCCCGCGCACACGTTCCCGTGGTGCGGGACGGCGCGCGATCACGTTCCGCTTGACCGTCTGCCTCATTCGGCAGGTTTGCACCTCCAGCACGCGAAATCGCCCCCTTCGCGCCGTACCTGGCCACCCCTCCCGGCTGCTTGCCTTGTGGGTGCAACGAGGAGCTTTCGTACCACCGATCGCTTCGCTCACCCTCGTTACACCTCCTGGGAGGGAATGTGTCCGTACCGGACAGCGCCACCGGTCCCGCGAGCGACGAAGAAACCGCACCTGAAGTCCCGACCGACCAGCAGCTGACCAGCCTCGGCACCCATGCGGCACGCCGGCTGGCCACGACCACCAAGTCCGCACCGCAGATGCAGGCCATCACCTCACGGTGGCTGCTGAAATCCCTGCCCTGGGTGGACGTCAAAGGCGGTACGTACCGGGTCAACCGGCGTCTCCAGCTCAGCATCGGCCGCGGCAGGGTGCAGTTCGACCAGAACGGCGGGAACGACATCAAAGTCATCCCCGAGACGCTCACCGAACTCCCCGTCCTGCGCGGGTACGACGACATCGACGTACTGAAGGAAATCGCCACCCGGTTCCGGACCCGGGAGGTGCGGGCCGGGCAGGTCCTCTTCGAGGCCGGGCAGCCGGTGACCGAGGCATACCTGGTGGCCCACGGGCGGTTCACCCGCTTCACGGAAGGCAAGTACGGCGAGGAAGAGGTCATCGCCGTCGTCACGGACGGCGACCAGATGGGCGACGAGGCCATCGGCCAGCCCGACCCGCTGTGGCTCAGCTCGGTCCGGGCCGAGACCGCGGGCACGGTTCTCGTCCTGCCCTGGGACGTCGTCGAGGAGCTCACGGAGCGGACACCGTCCCTCGCAGCCCACCTGCGGGAGTACGCCGAACGGCAGCGGCTGCCGAGGAACCGCAAGGGCGAGGCAGACGTCCCCGTGCAGTCCGGGCACACGGGTGAGCCGACGCTGTCCGGCGGCTTCGTCGACTACGAACTGACGCCGCGCGAATACGAGTTGTCCCTCACCCAGACCGTCCTGCGCGTCCACACCCGCATCGCCGACCTCTACAACGACCCGATGGACCAGACCGAGGAGCAACTCCGCCTCACCATCGAGGAGATCCGCGAGCGCCAGGAGTGGGAACTCGTCAACAACCGCGAGTTCGGGCTGCTGCACAACGTCGACTACGGCCAGCGCATCAGCACCTTCTCCGGCCCGCCCACCCCCGACGATCTCGACGAACTCCTCTCCATGCGCCGCAAGACGAAGCTCTTCCTCGCCCACCCGAAGGCGATCGCCGCGTTCTTCCGGCAGTGCAACCGGCGCGGTCTGGTGCCCGGCACCGCGAACGTCGACGGTCACGAGGTGCCCGCCTGGCGCGGCGTCCCGATCTTCCCCTGCGGCAAGATCCCGGTCACGCCGCAGCACACGACCAGCATCCTCGCGCTGCGCATCGGGGAGTCCGACCAGGGAGTCGTCGGCCTGTACCAGACCGGCATCCCCGAGGAGTACCAGCCCGGCCTGAACGTCAGGTTCATGGGCATCAACACCACCGCGATCATCAACTACCTCGTCACCGCCTACTACTCGCTGGCGATTCTCGTCCCCGACGCGGCGGGGATCCTCGAGAACGTGCAGATCGGACGGACCGCCGAATGACGCACGACGACGGACGGGGTACGCGATGAGCGCACCGCCCGACACCACCGCCCCGTTCTCGCCGCCGGGGCCGCCCAACCTGGCGCACGCCCTGCAGACACGACGCGGCGGCGCGGTCCCCGGGCTGCGTCACCAGCCGGCGGTGCCCGCCGACCCCGTGAAGGTCGAGGAGGTCGACCGCAGGCTGGAGATCTGGGCCCGCGGTCTCGATCTGTTCCCCGAGGCGTGGTTCGAGGACTTCGCGAGCTTCCAGGTCGGGCGGGCCGTGGTGCTCCAGCACCCCGGGGCGGCCGACCTGGACCGCCTCACCGCCGCGGGCAAGCTGCTGCTCGCCGAGAACATGGTCGACGACTGCTACTGCGAGGACAGGGGCGGATCACCGCGCGGCCTCGGCGGCCGGCTGATCATGGCGCAGTCCGCGATCGATCCGTACCACGGGACACCCGAGGCGGAGGCGCAGTGGCGCCACGGCGTGCAGGCCGACGGCCCGCTGCGCTCGTACCACGTGGCCTTCCAGGACTACGCCGCCTTCGCCACACCCAGCCAGGCATCCCGCTTCGTCCACGACATCGCGCGGCTGCACCTCGGGTACCTCGCCGAGGCCGCCTGGGCGGAGACCCGGCACATGCCGCGCGTGTGGGAGTACCTGGTCATGCGGCAGTTCAACAACTTCCGCCCCTGTCTGTCCCTCGTCGACGCGGTAGACGGCTACGAACTGCCCGAGGCCGTCTACGCCCGGCCCGAGATCCAGCGGGTCACGGCGCTGGCGTGCAACGCGACGACGCTCGTCAACGACCTGTACTCCTTCACCAAGGAACTGGCCAACGACCCCACCCACCTCAACCTGCCGCAGGTCGTCGCGGCCAACGAACGGTGCGGCCTCAAGGCCGCCTACCTCAAGTCCGTCGACATCCACAACGAGATCCAGACGGCCTTCGAAGAGGAGGCCGCGCTCCTGGCCGCCATGTCACCCCTCGTCGAGCGGTACGTCCAGGGCCTCGGCACCTGGGTGGCCGGCAATCACGAGTGGCACGCCACGAACAGCCACCGCTACCACCTGCCCAACTACTGGTAGCCGCCCGCGCTCCGGTCCAGCCACTCGGACCCGAAAGTCCGTTTCACCCGATCCACCGTCAGATGCACTGCGAGGAGTACCTGTTGACCACCGCTCCCCACTTCACCCCGGCCGCTGCGCTGCCGACCCAGTCCACGTACCAGTCCCGTGTCGCCGAATACTGGAACGCCGAGGAAAACCCGGTCAACCTCGAACTCGGCAAGATCGACGACCTGTACCACCACCACTACGGGATCGGACCCGCGGACAACTCGGTGCTCGACGAGCCCGACCCCATGCGGCGCAACGACCGGATCACCGCCGAGCTGCACCGGCTCGAACACGCCCAGGCCAACTGCCTCGCCGACCACCTCGGGCCGCTCACCGCCAGCGACCGGGCCTTCGACGCCGGCTGCGGACGCGGCGGCGGCAGTGTCGTGGCGCATCTGCGGTACGGCTGCGAGACCGACGGCGTCACCATCTCGGCCAAACAGGCGGACTTCGCCAACGCCCAGGCCGCCAAGCGCGGCATCGACGGCCAGGTCCGCTACCACCACCGCAACATGCTCGACACCGGTCTGCCGACCGGCGCGTTCGGCGCGTCGTGGAACAACGAGTCGACCATGTACGTCGAGCTGGAGCTGCTCTTCGCCGAACATGCCCGGCTGCTGCGCCGCGGCGGCCGGTACGTGGTCATCACCGGCTGCTACAACGACAGTTACGGCAGGGCGTCGCGCGAGGTGTCCCTGATCAACGCCCACTACATCTGCGACATCCACCCGCGGTCGGAGTACTTCCGCGCCATGGCCCGCAACCGTCTGGTCCCCGTGCACGTCGAGGACCTCACCGAGGCCGCGCTGCCGTACTGGGAACTGCGCAAGCAGGCCGACCATCTGGTCACCGGCATCGAGGACACGTTCCTCACCGCGTACAAGAACGGCAGTTTCCAGTACCTGATGATCGTCGCCGACCGCGTCTGACTCCGGCCCCGCCCTGATCCCCGATCCGGCGACGTCAGCGTGAACCGACCTTCGTGGGGTAGGTAAGCAAGGCCCGCACACCGGGCGGACGGATCACGCGGAACAGGGAGAGGGCGGTCGGACCATGGCGCTGGAGCAGGCGACCCACCACGGCATGGTGCAGGCGGTCGTCATCCACAACGGACGCCTGCTCCTGGTGGATCAGCCGGACGGCAGTGAGCTGCCGTCCGGCATTCCCGAGCCCGCCGAGTCGGCGGAGGCCACCGCCGCGCGCCTTGTGTACGAGCTCACCGGCTATCTCGTCGACGGTTCATCGACACTGGAACCGCTGGCGGCTCAGGAAGATCCCGGGCCGGCCGTCCTGTGCCAGCTGCTGACCGAGGACCCGTCGGACGGGGCACGGCTCGCGCCGGAGGAGATCCACTGGGTTCCGGTCGCGGCGGCCGTCGACGCCACGCCCCCGGGAGCCGTGCGCGACTACTTGGAGGGCCACACGCCCGGGTGAGGCCCTCCAACTGGACCGCCGGACCTCGTCACGGGGCCCAGCGGCCGTTGGCCTTGCGATGATCGTGGGGCTGCTGGGACTTACCGGGCAGCTGGTCCTTCGCCTGTTTGACGGCAGCCTGCGGGATCTGCGAGTGGAAGTACAGCAGCTTGCCCTGCCCTCGTGCACCTATGCCGTGGTGCCCTTTCGCCGGTGAGTTCTTGCTCATGACTCGGCACCTCGCCATCTCACATCGGCTTCGCGCGCCCGGAAGTCCCCGGTCGCGCATTCCGTAGATTTCACGGTACGCCGCTCCCGACGATGACGGCGGGTCGAGACGGTGACGCCGGGCCGAAGCGAACCACCCGGCAGGGCAGGGACCCCTTACCCGTCGGTCGGCCGTCCCCGCCCTGCGTGTCCCGGTGATCAATGCGACGCTGAAATGGTGCATACCTCCGAGCTGACTCCTGAAATCCGTGCCGCCCTGAGCAAGGAGCGGCCGTATCCCGCGATCACGTTGGTCACGCCGACCGATCCGGATTTCCCCTTCAGCGACAAGGACCGAATCCTCATCCGCGACCTGGTCACCGAGGCCAAGCGGCGGCTGGTGGACGACCCGGACGTGGAGCGGGAGACGAAGTTGGAGCTGCGGGACCAACTGCTGGATCCCGCGGAGATCGAACGCGCGACCGATCCTTTCCACCCGGACGACGCCATGGTTGTCTATATGGCCGTGAACGAGCCGGTCCAGGTATGGCGGATGACATCGCTCGCACCGGTGGAACCCCGCGTGGAATTCTCCACGGCATTCCTGACGCGGTACCTGGTGGCCGCCGAGCAGCGCTCCCGCCCGTACCTGGTTCTTGTCCTCGACCAGGAGATGTGCCGCCTGTACCACGGGTCCGTACGACGGCTGCAGGAAGTGGAGAAGAACGGGTGGCCGGACAAGCCGCAGATCCCGTCCCCCGAGGACGCAATTCCCGGGTCCATCCCCCACTCCACGCCGTACGAGGGGCATGAGGAGCGGGTCGAGCAGTATCTGCGGAGCGTGGACAAACGGCTGGGGCAGTCCTTCGAGGAGCACGACGGTCTGCCGCTGTTCGTCATCGGCGGCGACAAGATCCTCTCGACGTTCAGGAGCATCACCCGCTACGGGAATCTGATCGCCGGGACATTGCCGCTCACGGGCATGGACAAGGAATCGGCCCCGGATCTGGAGAAGCGGCTTCAGCCGGTCCTCGCCGACTTCTACGCCAAGCAGGTCGCCGAAGCCGTCTCCGAGCTGAGCGAAGCGCGTGGACAGGGCAAGTACGTCGGCGGCGCGCCGGAGGTGTGGACCTCGGTCGCCGACAAGCGCGTGCGCCGCCTGGTGGTGGAAGAGGGGCTGATGCTGGCGGGCCGCATCACCGAGGACGACCGCGTCCTGGAGCTCGTGGACGTACCGAAGCCGGTGACGTTGCCGGACCCGAAGAAGGACATGGAACCGTCGGCGCACGCACTTGGCGTGGCCACCGACATCGTCGAGCGACTCGTGGACAACGCGATCGCGGCCGACGCCGGGGTTTTGTTCGTGCCCGACGGGACGCTCCGGGAGGCCGGCGGCGTTGCGGCGCTGCTGCGCTACTGATCCCCACGTCCGGGAGCACGAGCGCGCGAGAGCACGAGAGACGGGGAGCCCTCAGTGAGGGCTCCCCGTCTCTCGTGTCTGTTTCCGCGCAATCTAGAGATACGGCGAACCGGATACATCGACCACGTGCGTGTGGCGCTTGCAGTGTGCCTTTTCTACGTCCGGCCCCGGCGCGACCACAGCGGTATGGCCGTCCGAAAAGGCCACTTGGTAAAGATCACGATTCGTGCCGGAGATGATCTCCTCGACCCTTACGGTCCTGTCACCCCCGAGGCCGTGCAGGGTCAGATAATCGCCCTTCTTGGCTTCCATGTGATCAGCCTCTAATGCTGACAGCTTCCGACGCCTCTGATGGGGGCACCGTTTCCACTCAATCCCGATGGTTGCCGATCCGCAAGCGGAGCGGAAATTGGCCGCCTTCACCCGGCCCCAGCTCCACCCGGCCCGATGCCGCTTTGTGCTAAAGATTGCTTTTGCCCGAATGCGGGGAACTCCGGCCGAGAGAAGGTGCAGTGGTACTAGCAGTCGCTCAAGAGACCATGGCGCGATGGCAGTTCGGCATCACCATCGTGTACCACTTCCTCTTCGTCCCGCTGACGATCAGTCTGGCCTCCATCGTGGCGGGCTTCGAGACGGCCTGGGTACGGACGGGCAAAGCGAAGTATTTCCACGCCACGAAGTTCTGGGGCAGGCTCTTTCTCATCAACATCGCGATGGGTGTCGTCACCGGCATCGTCCAGGAGTTCCAGTTCGGGATGAACTGGTCCGACTACTCACGCTTCGTCGGCGATGTTTTCGGTGCCCCGCTGGCGATGGAGGCGCTGATCGCGTTCTTCTTCGAGTCCACGTTCATCGGCCTGTGGATCTTCGGCTGGGACAGGCTTCCCAAGAAGCTGCATTGCGCGTGCATCTGGCTGGTCGCCATCGGCACCCTGCTCTCCGCGTACTTCATTCTGGCGGCCAACTCCTTTATGCAGCACCCGGTCGGCTACCGGATCGACAAGGAGTCCGGGCGGGCCCAACTCACCGACATCGGCCGGGTGTTGTTCCAGAACACCACGCAGGTGCAGATGTTCCACACCGTTACCGCCGCGTTCCTCACCGGTTCCGCGCTGGTGATCGGCATCTCCTCGTACCACCTGCTGCGCGCCAAACGCGGCAAGGAGACGAACCGCCGGAACATCGCGCCGATGCGGACCTCACTGCGGGTCGGCCTGATCATCGCGGTGGTGGCAGGGCTGGGCACCGCGCTCAGCGGCGACCGGCTGGGCAAGGTCATGTTCGATCAGCAGCCGATGAAGATGGCTGCCGCCGAGGCGCTCTGGGACACGCAGGGTCCCGCCCCCTTCTCGATCTTCGCGATCGGCAACGTCTCCGAGGGCCACAACACCGTCGCGCTGGAGATCCCGGGCCTGCTGTCCTTCCTCGCCAAGGACAACTTCCACTCACCCGTCCCGGGTATCAACGACAGGGCCCGTGAGGAGGCGGCCCAATTCGGCGGTGAGCCGGAGGACTACATCCCGAACATCTTCATGACGTACTGGGGCTTCCGCCTGATGATCTTCTTCGGGATGACCAGCTTCGTGGTCGGTCTGATCGGTCTGTGGACCACGCGGCGGAAGTTCTGGCTGACACAGGCGCGCAAGACCGACGACGACGAGCCGCCGATGCTGATGCTCACCGACAGGGGCGAGATGAACACCTTCTTCACCAAGTGGAGCTGGCGGGTCGGCATCCTCACCATGGCGTTCCCGCTGGTCGCCAACAGCTTCGGCTGGATCTTCACCGAGATGGGCCGTCAGCCCTGGGTGGTCTACCAACTGATGCGCACCTCCGAGGCCGACTCCCCCGGCGTGGCCACCGGCACGGTGATCGGCTCGATGACCGCTTTCACCGTGCTCTACGCGGTACTTGCGGTGATCTGGGTGAAGCTCATGGCCAAGTACGCCATGGCCGGCCCGGACTCCGGTGAGCAACCGCCGACCAAGGACCCGACCCTGCGCGGTCCCTCCGCGACGGACGCCGACCAGCCCCTCGCCCACGCGTACTGAGGACGGATCGTCATGCACCTCCACGATCTCTGGTTCATCCTGATCGCCGTCCTGTGGATCGGCTACTTCTTCCTCGAGGGCTTCGATTTCGGCGTCGGCGTCCTCACCAGGCTGCTGGCCCGGAACAGCACCGAGCGCCGGGTCCTGATCAACACCATCGGCCCGGTGTGGGACGGCAACGAGGTCTGGCTGATCACGGCCGCCGGTGCGACCTTCGCGGCCTTCCCCGACTGGTACGCCACGATGTTCAGCGGCTTCTACATTCCGCTGCTGATCACTCTGTTCTGCCTGATCGTGCGGGGCGTGGCCTTCGAATACCGGGCCAAGCAGTCCGGTGCGCGCTGGCAGCACAACTGGGAGGAGGCCACCTTCTGGACGTCGTTGCTGCCCCCGTTCCTCTGGGGCGTGATCTTCGCGAACATGGTCCGCGGCCTGGCGATCGACGCGGACAAGTCGTACGTGGGCGGCCTCGGGGACCTGTTCAACGGTTACGCGATCCTCGGCGGCTTCATGACGCTGGTGCTGTTCGTCTGCCACGGCGCGGTCTTCGCGGCCCTGAAGACGCTCGGGGACATCCGTGACCGGGCCAGGACGCAGGCGATCCAACTCGGCGTGCTGGCGGGCCTGTTGCTGCTGGCGTTCCTGATCTGGACACAGGTTGAGTCGGGCAACGGCCGGAGTCTGGGCGTGATGATCGTGGCGTTCCTGGCACTGATCGGGGCGGTGGTCATGACCCGGCTCGGCCGTGACGGCTGGGCGTTCACGCTGTCGGGGCTGACCGTCGTGGCGGCGTTCGCGATGCTGTTTTCGGCCCTGTATCCGGACGTCATGCCGTCGACGCTCGACCCCGACTGGTCGCTGACGGTCTCCGACGCCTCTTCGTCGTCGTACACGCTGAAGGTGATGACGATCGTCGCGGCGGTGTTCACGCCGATCGTGCTGATCTACCAGAGCTGGACGTACTGGGTCTTCCGCCGACGGATCGGCGTCCAGCACATCCCGGCGGGTCACTGATCGCGCCACCTGACGATCCCCGGCTGCCGGCAACGGGCCGCACAGTCCTGCTCGTGGCCCGTCGCCCGGCCCTCCTCGCCATCGTCGGCAGACGCGTACACCTGGGCGTCCCCATGAGCGCAGGGAAGTGCGCACCGCGGAACCCCGGCGAGCGGGATCTCCGGACGGGCGGAACGGCAGCAGTCTTCCGGCCCGCGACGAGCTGAGGCCCGCGTCGTCGACACGTTCACCGGCACCGCCGAGCTGACCGTCGCCGGGGCCCGGCCGGCCGGGCCGGCCAGGGTCCGCGCCGCCGACCTGCTCCTGACCGGCCTCGCCGCGCTCTCGGCGGGCCTGATGCCCGTGATCCGTGAGCGGGGGCGGACGCCTTGGTTGCCGCGGGCGACGGTGCCCCCGGGGCAGGTGGCGCCCCTTGATCTACCGGCATAGCCTGACTGAAACTACTATTTTGTCGGCTTATGCCCGTAATCGCATGGTCGAAGGGTTGAGTGTCTTGAGCATCGACAGTGAGGCGCCGGAAGAACTGGAACCCAGTGTGGGGCCGCTCCCCAAGGAGGATCCGGAGTATCACCCCTACCACCACCCGGCTGCCGGCTGGGGTGCCGCGAAGAGCGTGACCCAGTTCCTCGTGCGCGAGCGCGAACTGGTGGACGGCCCGCGAGCGATCATGAAGATGAACCACGAGAACACGGGCTTCGACTGTCCGGGTTGCGCGTGGCCGGACGACACCAAGGGCCTGAAGCTCGACATCTGCGAGAACGGCATCAAGCACGTCACGTGGGAGATGACGCGCAAGCGCGTCGAGCGCGACTTCTTCGCCGCCCACACGGTGACCGAGCTGTTCGAGTGGAGCGACTTCAAGCTGGAGGACCAGGGCCGGCTGACCGAGCCGATGGTCTACAACGCTGACACGGACCGTTACGTCCCCATCAGCTGGAAGGACGCGTTCGAGCTGGTCGGCAGCACCCTGCGCGGCCTCGAGAATCCGAACCAGGCGTCGTTCTACACGTCCGGCCGGCTCGGCAACGAGGCCACGTTCCTCTACCAGTTGATGGCCCGTGAGCTGGGCACGAACAACCTGCCCGACTGCTCGAACATGTGCCACGAGGCCAGCGGCCGTGCCATGGAGGCGTCCCTGGGAACGGGCAAGGGAACGGTCGACCTCAAGGACTGGGAGAGCGCGGACGCGCTGTTCATCATGGGGGTCAACGCCGCCTCCAACGCGCCCAGGATGCTCACCGCGCTCGCCGAGGCCTATCACCGCGGCGCGCAGATCGTGCACATCAACCCGCTCGTCGAAGCGGCCGCGACCCGCACCATCGTCCCGCACGACTTCATGGACATGGCGCTGTTCAAGACAACCAGGACCAGCACCCTGAACCTCCAGCCGCGGATCGGCGGCGACATGGCGCTCCTGCGCGGCATGGCCAAGGCGGTCATCGAGGAGTCCAGGCTCGACCCCAAGGCGCTGGACCAGGAGTTCATCGACCGGCACACCACGGGCTTCGACTCGTACCGGCAGCTGTGCGAGAGCACATCGTGGGAGGAGCTGGAGCGGCAGTCCGAGGTCAGCCGCGACGACATCCTCAAAGCGGCGCGCGTGTACTGCGATGCCGACCGCAGCATCGTCAGCTGGTGCCTGGGCGTGACCCAGCACGAGCACGGCGTCGACACCGTCCGCGAGATCATCAACCTCCTTCTGCTGCGCGGCAATCTGGGCCGTGAAGGAGCCGGCCCCTCCCCGGTACGCGGTCACAGCAACGTCCAGGGGAACCGCACCTGCGGCATCGATCACCGGCCCGACGACGAGTTCCTCGACCGCCTGGCCGAGTACTGCAAGATCGACCCGCCGCGTGAGCACGGCCTGGACACCGTCGGCACCATCCAGGCCATGCGCCGGGGTGATGTGAAGGTGTTCGTCGGCATGGGCGGCAACTTCGCCCTCGCCGCACCGGATTCGGCGATCACGTACGAGGCCCTGCGCAACTGCGACCTCACGGTGCAGGTGAGCACCAAGCTCAACCGCAGCCACCTCGTGCACGGCCGCCAGGCGCTGATCCTGCCGTGCCTCGGCCGTACCGAGAAGGACCACCAGCGCAAGGGCGTCCAGAGCACGTCCGTCGAGGACTCGATGAGCATGGTGCACATGTCCGTCGGCATGAAGCGCCCCGCGTCGCCGCACCTGCTGTCCGAGCCCGCGATCGTCGCCGGCATGGCCCGCGCGGCCCTGCCCGCGAGCCCCACCCCGTGGGAGTGGTACATCGAGGACTACGACCGCATCCGTGACACCATGTCGCAAGCCCTGGACGGCTTCGAGGACTTCAACCGCCGCGTGCGCCTGCCCCTGGGCTTCCGCCTGAAACAGCCCGCCCGCGAACTGGTCTTCCTGACCCCGTCCGGCGGCGCGGAGTTCTCCGACGCGCCCCTGCCCGACGTCGTACCGGCACCCGGCACCCTGGCCCTGGGCACCATGCGCTCCCACGACCAGTGGAACACCACGATCTACTCGGACAACGACCGCTACCGCGGCATCAAGAACCTGCGCGAGCTCGTCTTCATGAACGAGGACGACATGCGCGAGCGCGGGATCTCCGAATTCGATCCCGTCGACATCACCAGCACCGCAAGGGACGGCAGCCACCGCTACCTCAACGGCTACCTCGCCATCCCGTACGACATCCCGCGCGGCTGCGCGGCCGGGTACATGCCCGAGATGAACGTGCTGTGCGCGCTCGTCGACTACAGCACGCAGAGCGACCAGCCGATCATGAAGCACGTCAAGGTGACCATCGAAGCGGCCACTTGAGCAGGAAGCCGCGCGACGCAGGGGCCCGGGCCGGGCTGACGACCGGCCGGGCCCCCGTCGCGTTCACTCGTGACATGGCGTCAGCTCGTGACACGGCGTCAATCGGATTGCCGGACTCCGAGGTGCCGCAGAGCGGACCTCGCCGCGCCGGCGCCGCACATGCCGTGTGCGCCGGGGCCGGGCGGCGTGGCGGCCGAGCAGATGAACACGCCGGGCAGGCCGGTGCCGTAAGGGTCGAACGCGGGGCGCGGGCCGAGGAGGAGGCGCGGGACCGTCTTGGCTCCCGTGACGATGTCGCCTCCGACGAAATTGGGGTTGGCCGCGGCGAAGTCGGCGGGCCGGGTGATGTGCCGGCCCACGATGCGTTCGCGTACGCCGGGGGCGAATCGCTCGAACTGGCGGAGGATCGCCTCGGTGGCGTCTCCGCCGTAGTCGTACGGGACATGCGCGTAGGCCCAGACAGGATGTACGTCGCCGACCGAGCGGGTGGGGTCGGCCAGGTACTGCTGGCCGACGAGGACGAAGGGGCGCTCGGGCATCCGTCCGGCCACGACATCCCGCTCCCCACGTGCCACGTCGGCGAACGGGCCGCCGAGGTGGACGGTGCCGGAGCGTCGCGCGTCCTCGTTCGTCCAGGGCACGCCGCCTTCGACGGCCAGGTCGACCTTGAACGCCCCGGGACCGCGGCGGAAGCGCCGGTAGGCGGACCGTACGCGGGCGGGAAGCCGGTCGCCGTAGATGCGGGCGATCTGGCCGGGGTCGAGGTCGAGGAGCGTCACGTCGGCGGGCGGGATCTGCGAGGAGTGGGTGATGTGTACGCCAGTGCGGATCGCGCCGCCGTGCTCGCCCAGTGCTTTCTCCAGGCTGCGGGCGATGGACTGTGAGCCGCCCTCGGCGACGGCCCATCCGGCGGCGTGCCCGGCGGTGAGGATGCCCAGTCCGATCGCCGACGTGAACGGGTGGGTCGGCGGACGGAACGCGTGCGCCGCGACGCCCGCCCACAGCGCCTGCGCCTGGGGGGTTTTGAAGAGACGTGCGAGGACGGTGGCGGGCAGGGTGGTCGGCAGGCCGAAGCGCGCGAGCAGCAGTGGATGCGTCGGGACGCGCAGCAGGGGGCGCATGACGTCCTGGGCGAGCGCGTCCCAGTGGCGCACGGGCGTGTCGAAGAGTGCCCGGTACCGTCCGGCGTCGGCACCGAGCATGCGGGCGGTGTCCTCGACGGAGCGCATCAGTACCCCCGCGCTGCCGTCGTCCAGCGGGTGTACGCAGTCGAAGTCCGCCAACTTCCAGCGCAGTCCGTGCCGTTCGAGGCCGAGTGAGCGAAGCGCAGGCGAGGTGACGGCCATCGGGTGGATGGCCGAGCAGTGGTCGTGCACCAGGCCGGGCAGGATGGCCTCGTGGCTGCGGGTGCCGCCGCCGACCTCGTCCGCGGCTTCGAGGAGCGTGACCTCAAGGCCCGCCTTCGCGAGCAGGGCCGCGGCGGCGAGCCCGTTGGGCCCGCCCCCGACGATGACGGCGGACGTCATGACGCCGTGTCCCTGGGCGGCGGACCCTCGACGGAGCTGCCCGCGCCGGGCACCGGCCGCAGCGGGGACAGGGACCGCACCTCGTAGACCGGACAGCCCGGGCCGTCGGTGGGCCACGGCTGCCGGGTCACCATGTCGTGCACCTTGACGTGTCCGCTTTCCAGCAGGCCGAGGGCGGCGTCGTGGACCTCATACGTCTGAGTCTGCCGGTGGACGGGACGAACTGCCGCCCGACGGCCGGAGACCTCCCGGACGTACACGACTTCGTGGCGGCGACGCTGGGCGAAGTGGCGCAGACCGGGCCACGCGGAGCCACCCCCTAGACGCTACGGACGTTCCTCACCCACCACCGCAGCTACGTGGCGCCCGCCGGTCACTTGCCGGTGCCGACGGGGTCGACCGTGATGGCCGGGCCGGAGCCGTCGGTGGCGGGAACGTTGATGGTGACGGGCAGGGTGTGGGAGTGCGTCTCATTGGGCGGGGTGACGACGAGGCTGGTGAAGGTGACGCCGGAGCCGCCGGAGTCGTTCGACGGGTAGTGGAGCGTGAAGCGGGTCTCCTCGCCCGGCTTGACGCTGACGCTCGGCGGGGCGAGCTTGCTGCGCTCGGCGCTGACGGTGCCGTCCTTGCCCTTCAGGTCGGCTCCGGGGAAACCCTTGAGGGTGCAGGTGACGGAACCGGTGTTCTTGAGGTTCACGATGAGCGTGCCCTCGGCCATGCCGCCGGAGCTGCTGAAGGCGAGGTGGGAGGTCTGGCAGGCACCCGTACCCGTTCCGGAACCGCCGTTGGAGGAACCCCCGGTGCTCGCGTCGGATCCCGCCGTGCCGGCGCCGTTGCCGGTCGATGCGCTGCTGCCGCCGGAGTCCTGAGAACCGGAGCTCTGGGAACCGGAACTCTGGGCGGAAGCGGAGGCGTCGTCCGACCCGGCCGGGGAGTCGTCGCCGCTCTGGCAGGCGGTGAGCGAGAGGCCCGCGGCGACGGCGATGGCGAGGAGGGAGAGCTTCTGGACGCGCATGGGGGTCCCTTTCAGGGTGTCCGCTGTCCGCTCAATCGTCTTGAGCGAGCCGTTCTGATCGTTTAGTTGATCGCTTGCCGATCGGCTTCCTGATCGGCTGTCGATCGCTTGCTGATCACTGAGACCCTGGCTGCGCGGGGGCCGTTCCGTTCGACCGGCCTCTAATACATGGCTGTTACAGACGCCCTGGCGGGCGGGATCCGGAGTAGGAGGTGCGTCCCCGCCCAGAACAGTGGGAATTGGATCCGGCGGAGCGCGGCCGACCCGACGGATCAGGCCAGTTCGGCCTCCAGCCACTGCAGGACCTCGGTGGTGACCGGGTCGGTGATGTCGGCGAACTCCTCGTGCTTCTTGAGGAACTTGGCCACGTAGGGGCAGACGGGCACGATCCTCTTGCCGAGCTTGCGCACGTCGGTGAGCGCCTGCTGGACCAGTTGCCCGGCCAAGCCCTGACCGGCATACGCCTCGTCAACTTCCGTGTGGAAGAAGACGCGTTGCACACCGTGGTCGCGGTAGGCGGTCAGGCCGGCACGTGCGCCGTCGACCAGGATCTCGTAGCGATGCCGCTCATCGTTCCGCTCGACGGAGGGAGCGGAGGGAACGGAGGAAGGCTGGGTCATCGAATTCCTTTGCAAGAGATCAGCGACGCGAGGGGTTCTTGCGCGGCGCGATGGTGGCATGGGGCAGAGATGGGGCGGGGAGGCGGTCTCCGGGGTAGCCCTCGACAGCGCCGAAACGCTCCGAGGCGCTCTCCCATTCCTCTCGCGCCCGGACGATGTCCTCGTGAGTGCGGCCGATGAAGTTCCACCACATCACGATCTCCTCCTCGAACGGCGTTCCGCCGAGAAGGACTGCCCGGGCCGTCTCGCCCGACTCGTTGACGAGGGTCAGCGTGTCGGCGCCGGGGTGGACGTAGCCGAGGTCGGCGGGGCGTAGCAGAGTGTCCGCCACACGGACGTCCCCGTGGTCCACGAGTACGCCGTGTTCGAAATCGGCGTCCACGGCGAGCGTGAGCGACGCACGCGGCGCGAGGGTGATCTCGGCGCCGAGAAGCGGCGTGAAGGTCGGCACCGGGGATACGGATCCGGCCAGGGCGCCCAGGAAGACCCTGATCTCGGCGCCCTCCGTCCGCACCGGCTCGGGCACATGGTGCTGGAAGTCCCGCCCGGTGTGCCGGTGTTCTTCGGGGAGCGCCACCCAGAGCTGGACGCCGTGCAAGGTCGTGGTGCGCGGGGTGGAGACCTCGGTGTGGCTGATGCCGTGTCCGCCCGTCATCAGGTTCAGTTCACCGGGCCGTACGTAGGCGTGGCTGCCGAGGCTGTCGCGGTGCTCGATCTCCCCGCTGAACAGCCAGCTCACCGTCTGCAGTCCGGTGTGGGGATGCGGGGCGACATCCATGCCGCCTGTGCGGCCGACGTCGTCGGGGCCGTAGTGGTCGGCGAAACACCAGGCACCGATCAGGGTCCGGGACCGCTGCGGGAGCGTACGTCGCACGGTCATCGCCCGTGGCCCGCCCAGAGGGACGTCGCGCGGGGCGAGCACGTCGACCCGTTGACCCTCGGCCGACAGCTCGCCCGCCACCCGGGAGCCGCCGTGCACCCCGACCGGACCTGCTTCCGCATGACTCATCGCGGCCACCTCCTCCAGTCATGATAGTTTTACATTCAACAACTTGCCTCGATCTTAGAACACGAAACGGCCCCATGTACACATCGGAGCAAGGGCCCGCGAGCGGCCCGGAGGAGTCCACGTTGAACCAGGCGACGGCGGGATCCACACCCCGGCGGATCTTCATCGACAAGCAGAGCCCCAAGGCCTACCACGCACTCGTGCAGACGTCGGAGGCGGTGCGAGCGGCAGCCGCGGACGCGGGCCTCGGCCGCGGGCTGGTGGAACTGGTCAACCTCCGCGTGTCACAGATCAACGGCTGCGCCTACTGCCTGCGCGTACACACCCGGGCGGCGCAGCGCGCCGGCGAGACGACCGAGCGGCTGGGCGTGCTGCCGGCGTGGCGGGACACGGAACTGTTCAGCGCCACGGAACGAGCGGCCCTGGGACTGGCGGAGGCGACGACCGCGCCGTCCGACGCCGTCGCGCAGGAATCCGCCTACACCGCCGCCCGGGCCGAGCTCACCGAGGATCAGATCTCCGCCGTGATCTGGGTCGCGATAACGATCAACGCATTCAACCGCGTATCGATCCTCAGCAAACACCCTGTACGGGCGGATGGCTGACGCATCGTCAGGCAGTCACCTCCTTGGTCATTCAGTCGGTTGCCGAAATTCGCTTCGGATGCCGTGGCGGGTGCCTCTACCCTGGCCCGGTGACGACTCAGGTGATCGTGTTGAACGGTGGGTCCAGTTCGGGCAAGTCCGGGATCGTCCGGTGCCTACAGGCGGTACTGCCGGATCCATGGCTCGCCTTCGGCATCGACCGGCTGATCGAGGCGATGCCCGCGTCCATGAAGGCATCGGGCGAAGGAATCGAGATCGCTTCGGCCGGCGCAGTGAGCGTCGGAGCGGTGTTCCGGGAGCTGGAAGCAGCATGGATGGAGGGGGTCGCCGCGACGGCCGGTGCAGGCGCCCGGATCGTCATCGATGACGTGTTCCTCGGCGGGACGGAGTCCCAGCAGCGGTGGCAGAAGGCTCTGGGCGGACTCAGCGTGCTGTGGGTCGGGGTCAGGTGCGACAGCGAGGTCGCCGCGGGCCGTGAGATCGTCCGCGGGGACCGCGCCCAGGGGATGGCCGCAGCGCAGGCGGAGACGGTCCACCGGGGCGTCGTCTACGACCTGGAGGTGGACACCACGCACACGGAGTCCCTGGAGTGCGCGCGGACCATCGCCGCCCAGGTCACGTGATTTTCCGCAGGTCGGCCCGGGTGCTGTCACCATGACGGCGCCGTCTAGGGTGCGGTCATGACCTCGCAGAACTACCTCTCCGAACTGTTCTCGCTCGACGGCCGGACCGCTGTGGTCACCGGCGGCAGCTCCGGGATCGGCAAAGCCATCGCCGGTGCGCTCGCCCGCGCGGGGGCGAGCGTGGTGATCGTGGCCCGCAAGGAGGCCGAACTGACCGCCACCGTCGACGAGTTGACGGCGCAGGGGTGTCGAGCGGCCTGGGTGAGCGCGGACCTGAGCACCCGCGACGGGGTGCGCGCGGCGGCGGAGCAGGCGGCCGGGGTGTTCGGCGAGCCCGACATCCTCGTCAACAGCGCCGGGATCAACCTGCGGCCCCCGATGAGCGAGCTCGGCGACGAGGTGTGGGACGCCACGATGGCGGTCAACCTGGAGGCACCCCACCTCCTGGGCCGGCGCTTCGGACCCGGCATGGCCGAGCGGGGCTTCGGGCGGATCATCCACATCACCTCCCAGCAGGCGCACCGGGCGTTCGTCCAGAGCGGCGCGTACGGGGTGTCCAAGGGCGCCCTGGAGGCGCTGGCCCGCTCGCAGGCCGAGGCGTGGTCGCCCCACGGCGTCACCTGCAACACGCTCGTGCCGGGCTTCGTCATGACCCCGCTCAACGCCCGCTTGTCGTGGGACCCGGAAAAGGTGGCCGCGCTGGCCGCCCGCACGATGGTCGGCCGCAACGGCCTGGCCGAGGACTTCGCCGGAGCCGCGGTGTTCCTGGCCGGCCCGGCGTCCGCCTACGTCACCGGCCAGGCAATCTTCGTCGACGGCGGATTCTCGGTTCACTAGGGAGTGTGTCCGGCGAATCAGGCGTCGCGGCCCCGGCCGCGACGCACCGGACACTCCCTAGCGGCCCAGGGTGGCTCAACTGTCGTACATGCCACATCAGTTCAAACTATGCCCCGTGGCCGGCTTCCCGAGCCGCCCGCTCGACCCGGCCTCGATAGTCCTCCCACCAGGCCGGGTCGTCCGAGGCCATGCTGTCGTTGCCCTTGTCCATCCCCGCGGCGCCGTCCATGAGTTCGCGGAGGATGTCGGCGTGGCCGGCGTGGCGATGCGTATCGGCGATGACGCGTACGACGGCATGGTTCAGCGTCACCTCGTCCCTGCCGCCGGGCCACCACGGCACCTTGCCGACGGTGTCCAGCGGCAGCGCGTCGATCGTCGCGTCGGCATGCGCCCACGCGCGCCGGTAGAGCTCCACGATGAACTCGCGTGACTCGTCGGCGGTGGCCCACATGTCCGCGTTGAGCTCTGCGCTCTCTTCGACCCAGGGCAGGGACTCACCGGACGGCCGCCCGAAGGTGTCACCGAGGTAGCCGAGTTCGACACTGGCCACGTGCTTCACGAGGCCGAGCAGGTTGGTTCCGGTCGGCGTCAGCGGGCGACGGATGTCGTACTCGGACAGCCCTTCGAGCTTCCACAGCAGGGCATCGCGGGCGGACTGCAGATAGAAGTGAAGGTCAGCTTTGGGCTCCGAAGCGGTCATGGGGCCAGTCTGCCGCCCGCGCGACCGTCGTTCACCCTCGTCAGCGAACAATATGAACGCTACTGATCGCGTCATAGGATTTCGCCTCGGCCGTCCCTAGCATCTCCCCCGCCGCGCAACGGTGCGCGCCGGGTGACGAGGAGCAGGCCCATGAGCACGATGACCAGACGCATCGCATCGGGTTTCCGCACAAGGACCGTGTCCGGTCGGCACCACCGACGCGCGGCGACGGTCGCAGGCATCGCGGGTCTGGTCGCCTGCGCACTCCCCGTGCCGGCTTCAGGTGCGGCCTCCGCTTCGTCGGCCGCCCCCGCGAGCAGGCCGGCCTCAACCGCCTGCCCCGCGAATCTGGCCGGGAAGGCCACCTGTTACACCGGCCAGGACCCGAACGGCGCCTACTACGCGATCGCCGTCCCCACCACTTGGAACGGCTCGCTCGTGGTGCACGCCCACGGCGGCCCTGACCTCGGCGCGGGCTCCGATCCCGAGCGCAGCGTGAACGACCTGAACCGCTGGGGGGTGATGGTGGACGAGGGCTACGCCTGGGCCGGTTCGTCGTACCGGCGTGGTGGCTACGGGACGCGGATGGCAGCCGCCGACACCGAGAATCTGCGTCGCCTGTTCGTGCGTGAATTCGGCAACCCCAGGCGGACCTACGTGCACGGCCAGTCCTGGGGCGGCAACGTCGCCGCCAAGGTCGTCGAAACCTACGGTGCTGCGAAGCACGGCCCGTACGACGGTGCCCTTCTCACCAGCGGCGTGCTCGGCGGCGGTTCTCGCGGATACGACTACCGGGTCGACCTGCGCGTGGTTTATCAGTACTACTGCCGCAACCATCCCCGGCCCACCGAGCCTCAGTACCCGCTGTGGGAAGGGCTGCGCGCCGGCTCGACCATGACGGCCGCAGGGCTGCGGGCGCGCCTTCAGGAATGCACCGGGTACGCCTCCGAACCCAAGGAGCGGACGGCGACTCAGCAGCGCAACCTCGACGACATCCTCGCGGTCACGAAGATCCCCGAGCGCACCCTCGAGTCACACCTGCGGTTCGCCACGTTCACGTTCCGCGACATCGTGCACAGCCGGCTCGGCGGGCGGAACCCCTTCAGCAATCAGGGCGTACGGTATTCCGGCTCCCACGACGACCGCGCGCTCAACGCCGGGGTCGAGCGGTTCCCGGCCGACCCGACCGCCGTACGCGACCTCTCGTACGACAGCGACCTCACCGGCGAGGTGACCATCCCCGTGCTCACCATGCACGCGATCGACGACCCCACCGCGTTCGTCGAGCACGAGGCGGCCTACCGGGCCAGTCTCCAAGGCGCCCACCGCGAGCGGCACTTGGTGCAGACGTTCACTCGGGAAAGCGAACACAGTGAGCTGAGCAACTCCGAGTACGCCAACTCGATCACCGCACTGGACGCGTGGGTGCGGACCGGGAAGAAACCGACGCCGAACTCGATCGCGGCCTCGTGCACCGCATTCGACGTCACGTACGGCACCGGCTGCTTCTACGACCCGAGCTTCTCCCCCAGCGCCTACGCGTCACGGGTCAACCCGCGTCCGGGCGGCCTGCGCTGGCCGGCCATGACCGCCGCCCAGGAGAAGACCTGGAGCCGGATCGACGGAGTGGGCATCGCACCCTGAGACCACCGACGTGACCGTGATGCCAGACAGGCCCCGAGGGAGACGGCCCCGCTCCCGGTGGTATCACACCGTGGTGATCATGCCTCCGTCGATGACGAAGTCGGAGCCGGTGACGTTGGCGGTTCGGTCGGAGGCCAGCAGCAGGACGAGCTCGGCGACCTCCTCGGGGTGGGTGAAGCGGCCGGTCGCGGCGTCCCGCGCGACGTGTTCGATGACCGCGTCCGCCTCAAGTCCCCCGGCCTGACCGACCGTTGCCGCGACGCCGTCCTTCCCCAGCCACAGATCCGTGGCGACCGGACCCGGGCTGACCGTGTTGACGCGGATGCCGCTCGGCCCCAGCTCCTTGGACAGCGACTTGCTGAAGCTCAGCAGCGCCGCCTTCGACGCGCAGTAGTCGATCACGAGCGGGTCGGGCAGGCGTGCGTTGATGGACGCCACCGTGATGATCGACCCGGCGGTGCGCTGGAGCATCAGCGGCAGCACCTCGCGGGTGGCGCGTACGGAGGCGAGGAAATTGATGTTCAGGGTGGTCGTCCAGTCCTGGTCGGTGACGGACGAGAAGCCACCGGTGCGTGTCCGGACCGCACCGACGTTGTTGACCAGGATGTCGGGCGGCCCGAAGGCGGAGCCCGCCGCCGAGACGAGCGCGGCAGGCCCTTCGGGAGTCGCCAGATCCACCTCGACGGCCTGTACGGATCCTGTCCGGGCGAGGTCGGCCAGTTCGCTGCCCACGTGGCGCGCCCCGGCCGTCACGCGGACCCCTTCGGCCACGAGGGCCTTGGTGATGGCCAGCCCGATGCCCTTGCTCGCACCGGTCACCACCGCGGCTCTGCCCTGCAGCTTCAATTCCATGGGACGCCTTTCTGCGCCGGGCGGCGAGCGAAAACCGCGCAAACGGGACGGCGCTTCACCATACGGATTCCGGCGGCGCACACGGCGCGACGCGCGGCAACGCCATGCGACACGGTCGAATGGGAGACGGCGACCTCCGGCGGGCGAGCTGCCGCCCACCGTGCAGGGCAACCACTCGCCGTTCTTCGCACCGGTGGCGGATCCCGCTCTGCGTAACGGGGTCACGCATCTGCTCGACGCCGCCGCGGAGTGGCTCGACTCGGTGTGAATCTGGCGCCGAGACCGGCTCAGGCGCCCGTGAGCCGTGAGGGCATGCGGTGGCCCCTACGGACGCCGTGCCACAAAGACGAACTCCCTGCCGGGACGGTCAGCGGCGTCACGAACCTCGTCGACCACGAATCCGCGCTCAGCCAACTGACTCTCGATTTCCGGCCGTTCGCGGAACCTCAACGTGGAATCGGACGTCAGCACGTCACCGTCCTCGGAGAATACGTACGTCCCGCGAAAGGTCACCAGGGGCCCGCTCACGTCCGTCACCTCGACCCAGTTCTCGACCACACCGACTCCCGGGATCCGCGTCTTCGCGTACGACTCCTCGCGATTCCACTCCTCCCAGGCGCGCCTGGCCGGGTCCCGGGTCTCGAACACCAGGCGCCCGCCGGGCCGCAGTGCCTCGTACGCCCCTTGCAGCGTCCGCTGCCAGACGGCCGGATCGACGATGGCCTGCGCGACGTTCGCCGTCATGGTCGCCAGATCCGTCCGCAGGGGCGGGAGCGCTGTCGCGTCACCGCAGATCCAGCGCACCCGCTCGCTGCCGGGCTTGCCCCGGGCCACATCGACGGACGCCCGCGCGGGGTCGACCCCCACGACGTCGATCCCCCGATCGGCCAGCAGCAGCGCGAACACTCCCGTCCCACAGCCGATGTCCAGCACGTGACGAGCTCCGAACTCCTCCGCCATACCCACGTAGGCGTCGAGATCGCTGCGGTCAGGATCGAGTGCGTCATATACCGCGGCGAGCCGTGGATGCTCAAAACCCTCATCTGCCATGCGGCCGAAGGTACCTTGCGCGATCCGTGAACCCCCGGTCGCTTCCGGCCAGTTCCCATCGACACAACCGCGGCCCGCCCTCATGCGTCCAACCACGGAACGCCGGCAGGAGCCGGCAGCGGGAGAACGGGGACGCGGGCCATGGGGAAATACACGGTCGACCAGCACATCACGCGGTTCTTCTGGCTTCCGCGCGGCACGGAACGGCATCGACCCATGTCGTACGCACGCCTGACAGGGATCTGGCTGGCATCGATCGCCGTCGGGACGGCGGTCACCGCGGCCGGCTGGTACGAGGAGTACGGCGGCGCCGACATCATGACGGTGATCGTCGTTCTGAACGTCATCGACGACATCGTCACGGGCGTGCGGCACCGTTGGCCGGCCGCACTCGCGGCAGTGGCCCTCCTGTACGGCGGGAGCCGGCTCGCCGAAGCCCTTCTGTCCGACTCCCTCGACCCGGCGTGGGCCACGACCATCGCCGCCGCCGTCGGCGTCACACTCGCCCTCGCGGCAACGGCCGCCATCACCCGGCTCCCGCAACGGCCGTCAGTGACGTCCTCGTGAGTCACAAGCCGCATGGCGCCCCCGGTTCGCCCCGGGTCCTGCTGCGGTCAGCCTCGAGTGGCCTGGACGGGCCGCGGGAGACACCACGGTCCCGCACTCTGGGAGTGCGGGGCCGTGCAGTGCTCAGGAGCCGGTCAGGCGGTGACGGAGTACCACCGCGAGCAGATGGCCTCGCCCTTCACCACGCAGACGCGCATGTTGAAGGTGTGGCCCTCCGGAAGGTTCTGGGTCTTGCAGTGGACGGCCGGAGCGGTGTCGTGATTGGTGTCAGCCGAGAGACCGACGGCGAGTTCGGCGCGGATGTAGTAGCCCTCGCCCGTGCCGTCCCCGGCACACACGGTGTCGCCCTTCCGGGTGTCGGTCGGGTCCTTGTACCACTTGCCGTCGCCGGCGAACTCGCCGTTGATCCGTCGTTCGGCCCGGTCGTCGTGGTCGGCGCCGGCGGAGTGCAGGCCGAGCTCACCCAGGATCTCGCCCTTGAGCTGGCCCCCTGCTCCCACGGCACCGCGCGCGAGATGATCCGCGGGCTCCGGTCGTGGCCACTCCTGTCCGGCTGGCGCGGCAAACGGCCGGTGGATGTCGACGCGCTGGCGGCGGTCGTCGTCGCCGTCTCCGAACTGATCGCCGACCGTGGCGACATCGGCGAGATCGAGCTCAACCCGGTCCGCGTCTCACCGGAAGGAGCCCTCGCGGTCGACGCCCTCGTCATAGCGGCACCGGCGCCCGGTAACCCTTCCACTCCTTGACCTCGTCCGGCCGGCGACCACCGGCCGGAACCCGGTGTTCACAAACTCGACCACGTAGAGGTCTAGACCCAGACCATTAAATGTCGGCACTCTTGCGCCCGTTGTGTCAGGACGTAAGCGTGAGACGAGGGTGAACCGATGACACCGATCAGCCGCAGGGGTTTTGTCGCGCTGGGCGCCGGGATCGCGGCCGGCGCCGCGCTGCCCGCCACCAGGGCGGGCGCAGCCGCCACGGGCACCGTCAAGGACGTCGAGCACGTGGTCATCCTCATGCAGGAGAACCGCAGCTTCGACCACTACTTCGGCCGCCTCAAGGGCGTTCGCGGTTTCGGCGACCGCAGCGGCATCACGCTCTCCGGCGGTCAGCCCGTGTTCAACCAGCCGAACGGGCTGGGCCGCCAGTACCCGTGGAAACTCAGCTCCACCCCGGCCGCGGGCGGCGTGGACGGCGAGACGCTCGCCCAGTGCAACGGCGACCTGCCGCACAGCTGGTCCTCCCAGCACTCCGCGTGGAACAAGGGCCGGCTCGACCACTGGGTCGCCGGTGTCGGCAACGTCCGCAGCCTCGGCTACCTGGACCGCGACGACATACCGTTCCACTACGCGCTGGCCGACAACTACACCATCTGTGACGCCTACTTCAGCTCCACTCTCAGCGCCACCGGACCCAACCGCACCTACCTGTGGAGCGGCAAGGTCGACGGCTCCAGCTACGACGGCGGCGACGAGTCGGGGCTGACCTGGGAGACGTACGCCGAGGCCCTCCAGCGGGCCGGCGTGAGCTGGAAGGTCTACCAGAATGCCAATGACAACTACGGCGACAACGGTCTCGCGTACTTCTCGAAGTTCGCCGCCGCCAAGCCCGGCGACCCGCTGCACGACCGCGGCATGGGCTCCGTCCCCGCGGTGACCGGTTCCACGCCCGACGACATCGCCGCCGCGATCAAGGCGGACGCGCTGGCCGGCAAGCTCCCCCAGGTCTCCTGGGTCGTCGCCAACCAGGCGTTCTCCGAGCACCCGTATGCCCCGCCCGGCGACGGAGCCCACTTCGTGGACCTGGTCTACCGCGCCCTGGCGGCCTCCCCCGAGGTCTTCGACTCGACCGTCCTCTTCCTCAACTACGACGAGAACGACGGCTTCTTCGACCACGTACCGCCGCCGTCGCCGCCCGCCGGTACGGTCGGCGAGTTCCTCGACGGAACCCCCTTCGGTCTCGGCTTCCGCGTGCCGATGGTCGTCATGTCTCCCTGGACCAGGGGCGGCTGGGTCTCGTCGGAGGTCTTCGACCACACGTCCGTGCTGCGGTTCCTGGAGACCTGGACGACCGCCCTCGGCACCCCGGCGACCTGTCCCAACATCAGCGCGTGGCGCCGCAAGGTGACCGGCGACCTGACCGGCGTGTTCGACTTCGCCAGGCCCGTGTACGGCATGCCGTCCGGCCTGCCCGCCACCAAGGTCATCGGGTACGACACCTGCGGCCCGCTGCCCAACCCCGCGCCGCAGACGAACGCCCTGCCCACGCAGGAGGCCGGCACCCGCCCCGCGCGTGCCCTTCCCTACCAGCCGAACGGAAACCTCGACCGCTTCGAGTTCGGCGCCAGCGGCAAGATCCTCGCGTGGTTCTCGATGGCGAACCAGGGCTCCCCGGCACGCAGCGCCGCCCACCTCTCCATCCACCCGAACGCCTACCGCGACACCACGCCGTGGCAGTACACCCTCGACGCGGGCGGCGTGGCCACGGACTTCTTCAACATCGGCGCGGGGTACGGGTCGGGCGCGTACGACATCACGATGGCCGGGCCGAACCGCTTCCTGCGCCGCTTCAAGGGCGACGCCACGAAGGCGGGCAAGGCGATCGAGGTCGCAGCCCGGTACGCCGTCGAGTCCGGCACCGGCAAGATGGCCGTCTGGTTCAAGCTGACCAACTCCGGTACCGCGTCGGCCCAGTTCACCATCACGTCGAACAACTACCGCTCGGACGGCCCGTGGAACTACACGGTCCCCGCCGGTGGCTCGACGGAAGACTTCTTCAACGCCGTGGCGAACCAGAAGGGCTGGTACGACTTCACGATCACTTCCAGCACCGACACGACGTGGTCCCGCCGCTACACGGGCCACATCGAGACCGGCTCGGCGTCCGTCAGCGGCTGATCCCCGGCCGCGCCCGCGGCGACCGGTCGGCCCGGGCTCCGGGCCGACCGGTCAGCGACTGAAACCGATCGTTCTCGACCGTTTCTCGCGAGGCGGTACGGCCGGGAGCAGCCGCACGGCAGGACAGGCCCGTGGTAGGCAACCTCCCCGTGATACCGACCCTGCGCGACCGGGCCGGGCCGTCCTCCTCGCCCACGGGACCGGGCCGGTCACCCCCGGACCGTAGGACCATTTGTGTACCCCGACCCGCCGACACGTCCGCAGGCTCGAACGGCGGCACGGTCCGCCATACGCTCACGCAGTGTTCAACATGCCCGCTCTGGTCAAACGCCTGGTGATCGGCCGTGCCAAGCGCAGCGAGGAACTGGGCGAGACTCTGCTGCCCAAGCGCCTCGCCCTGCCGATCTTCGCCTCCGACCCGCTCTCGTCGGTGGCGTACGCGACCCAGGAGATCCTGCTCGTCCTCACCGTGGGCGGACTCGCCTATCTGCACTTCACCCCTTGGATCGCCGGGGCAGTGGTGGCACTGATGACGGTGGTCGTGCTCTCGTACCGCCAGGTCGTGTACGCGTATCCGAGCGGCGGCGGCTCCTACGAGGTCGCGTCCACCAATCTGGGGCCGTCGGCGGGCCTGGTGGTCGCCGCCTCGCTGCTGGTCGACTACGTGATGACGGTGGCGGTGTCCGTCGCCTCCGGCGTGGACAACATCATCTCGGCGCTCCCGGGGCTGAACGACTACCGCGTCCTGCTGGCCGTCGGCTTCGTCGCCCTTCTCACCGCGATGAACCTGCGCGGCGTCCGCGAGTCCGGCCACGCCTTCGCCGCACCCACGTACCTCTTCATCGGCGGCGTACTGATCATGGTGATCACCGGGCTGATCCGGTACGCCCTGGGGGACGCGCCGGTCGCCGAGACCGCCGCGTACGGCATCACTCCACAGAAGCCCGACGCACATCTCGCGGGCCTGGCCCTGGTGATGCTCGTCCTGCGCGCCTTCTCCTCGGGGTGTACGGCGCTGACCGGCGTGGAGGCGATCTCCAACGGCGTACCGGCCTTCCGCAAACCCAAGTCGAAGAACGCCGCCGTCACGTTGGTGGCCATGGGGGTCATCGCCATCGCCATGTTCGTCGGTGTCACGAGCCTCGCGCTGATCTCCAAGGTGCACGTCACGAACGACGCGTGCCGGCTGACGGGACTCGACGGGGACTGCGGGAGCTACACGCAGCGCACGGTCATCGCGCAGGTGGCGGCGGCCGTGTTCGGCGGGGAGCACAGCGTCGGCTTCTACTTCATCCAGGCTGCCACCGCTCTGGTCCTGATCCTGGCCGCGAACACCGCGTTCAACGGTTTCCCGATGCTGGCCTCGATCCTCGCCAAGGACCGTTTCCTGCCGCACCAGTTGCACAACCGGGGCGACCGGCTGGCCTTCTCCAACGGCATCCTCGCGCTGGCCGTCGTCGCCGCCGCACTGCTCTGGGGCTTCAAGGCCAACGTCACCAGCCTCATCCACCTCTACATCCTCGGTGTCTTCACCTCGTTCACCCTGTCCCAGCTGGGCATGGTGCGGCACTGGAACCAGGAGCTGGCCACCGAGCACGATCCCGCGGTGCGCCGCCGCCACCATTCCACGCGGGTCATCAATGCCCTCGGCGCATGCGTCACCGGCCTCGTCCTGGTGATCGTGCTCGTCACGAAGTTCACCGAGGGCGCCTGGCTGGCCGTTCTCGCCGCTACGGTGCTGTGGCTGATGATGCGCGGCATCCGCCGCCACTACGACGCGACGTCCGCGGAACTGGCCGTCGAGGACCCGCACGCCGAACTCGTCTCCCCCTCAAGGGTGTTGGCGATCGTCCTGGTCTCCAGGCTGCACAAGCCCACGATGCGCGCCCTGGCCTACGCGCGAGCCTCCCACCCCGACCAGTTGGAGGCGTTGACGGTGTCGGTCGACCGCGACGAAGTCGCTGCCTTGCGCGAAAGCTGGGACGAGTACGGCATCGACGTACCGCTGAAGGTCATCGACTCCCCGTACCGCGAGGTGACGCGGCCCGTCGTCGAGTACGTGCGCGCCATCCGCCGGGACAGCCCCCGCGACATCATCGCCGTCTTCATCCCCGAGTACGTGGTCGGCCGCTGGTGGGAGAACCTGCTCCACAATCAGTCCGCGCTCTGGCTCAAAAGCCGCCTTCTGTTCACGCCCGGGGTGATGGTGACGAGCGTTCCCTGGCAGCTCACCTCGTCGGCGCACGCCAACCGCCCGGTCCGCCGCGCGCCCGGCTCCGTGCGCCGGGGCGAACCACAGCGCCCGAGGGCCGGCGCGGGCCGTTCGCGCGGCGCCGGGCACGGCTGACAAGCCGATGACGGCGTCGGTCCCGGTGCCGCGACGCAGACGGACGACATCCCGCCAATTCTGGCGCGAATGAGCGTTGGGCGTGTGCGAATGAGCGTGTAGGCAGAAGTCATGTATCTTCTGCCGACAAAATTTGGACCGCTCAACGCCAAGATCGAAGTCCTGGCAGTCGCCCTTGTCCTTTTCGCAGTCGTCTTCCTCTGGTTCAAGCGCTTCCTGCCCCGCATCAACCAGGCGCTGGCCGAGCGCGCCGACCGTACGGAAGGGGCCCTGGAGCGCGCCGAGGCGATCCGTGCGGAAGCCTCCGCCGAGCACGCCGGCGCCCAGGCTGTGCTCGCCGAGGCCCGTCGCGATGCCGCCAGGGTCACCCAGGCGGCGCGCGAGGAGGGTGCGGCGCTGATCGCCGCCGCCCGCGAGGACGGAATGCGCGAACGCGAGGCGATACTCGCCGACGGACAGGCCCGTATCGAGGCCGAACGCACCGCGGCGGAGGCCGAACTGCGCCTCACCGTCCCCGAACTGGCCGCCGACCTGGCGAGCCGCATCATCGGCGAACGCGTCCCGGCGGCGGCGCCCTCGAACCCCTGACCCCGCTCGCCGCGGCGGCGCCACAGTGGCCGTAAGAACGAACCAGGGCCCGGATCCATTGGATCCGGGCCCTGGTCGGCAGTAGCGGGGACAGGATTTGAACCTGCGACCTCTGGGTTATGAGCCCAGCGAGCTACCGAGCTGCTCCACCCCGCGTCGGTAGACACCACCGTACGCCATGGGAGCAGCTGCTCCTGACCACCACCTGCCAGGACGGCAGGCACCGCTACCGCCAGGGGCTACGCGCCGCTCGCCTTGAGCATGTCCTCACGCTCGACGATCTTCACGCGCTCACGGCCTTCCGGCTCGCCCAGCGCCTTCTCCGCGGCGTCAAGGCGGTACCACCCGTCCCACGTCGTGTAGCGCACGTTCCGCTCGTCGAGGAACGCGTCCACCGCCGCCGGGTCGGGCGAGGAAGGAGTGCTCAGACGGCCGTTCTCGCGGTCGTCCAGGAGGCTGGCGACCGTCTCGTTGGCGTCGCCCTTGGTGTGGCCGATCAGGCCCACGGGACCGCGCCGGATCCAGCCCGTGACGTACGTCGACCGAAGGTGCTCGCCGGACTCCTCGATCACCCGGCCGCCCTTGTCCGGAACGGTGCCCGAGGCCAGGTCCCACGGCAGCTTGGGGAGTTCGTCGGACAGGTAGCCCACGGCGCGGTAGACGGACCTGACGTCCCAGTCCTTGAACTCGCCGGTTCCCTTGACGTTGCCGGTGCCGTCGAGAGCGGTCCGCTCGGTGCGCAGGCCGGTGACTTCGCCGTTCTCGCCGAGGATCTCGGTCGGGGACTCGAAGAAGTGCAGGAACAGCTTGTGCGGCCGGGTGCCGACGTCGCGAATGGCCCAGTTCTCCAGCGTCTTGGCGACCATGTCGGCCTGCTTGTTGCCGCGCCGGGTCGCGATCGAGCCGTCGTCGTAGTCGATGTCCTCGGGGTCGACGATGACCTCGATGTTCGGGGAGTGGTCGAGCTCCCGCAGCTCCATCGGGCTGAACTTCGCCTGCGCCGGACCACGGCGGCCGAAGACGTGGACCTCCAGGGCCTTGTTCGCCTTGAGGCCGTCGTAGACGTTCGGCGGGATCTCGGTCGGCAGCAGCTCGTCCGCCGTCTTGGCCAGGATGCGGGCCACGTCGAGCGCGACGTTGCCGACACCCAGGACCGCGACCTTCTCCGCCTCGAGCGGCCAGGTCCGCGGCACGTCCGGGTGACCGTCGTACCAGGAGACGAAGTCGGCCGCACCGTACGAGCCGTCGAGGCCGATGCCCGGTATGTCGAGCGCGCGGTCGGCCGTCGCGCCCGTGGAGAAGATCACCGCGTCGTAGAACGAGCGCAGGTCGTCCAGGCTGATGTCGCCCGGGTAGTCCACGTTGCCGAACAGGCGGATCTGCGGCTTGTCGAGGACCTGGTGCAGGGCCGTGATGATGCCCTTGATCCGCGGGTGGTCCGGGGCGACGCCGTACCGGATCAGACCGAACGGCGCAGGCATCCGCTCGAAGACGTCGATGGACACACCGGGGTCTTCGGCCACCGCGGATTTCAGCAGCGCGTCAGCGGCGTAGATACCGGCAGGACCGGCTCCCACAACGGCTACCCGCAGAGGGCGAGGCATGATCAGGTTCCCTTCGTGGCATGGGCACTCGACGGGAAGCCTAAACTAAGGCAAACCTTAGTTAGTAGTCGGGTCGGACCTATGGACCCATAAGGTCGCCTTATGGGTCTTCACAGGTGGCCCTTATGGGTCGCCGCAGGCAGCTGCCCACGAACCGCGCCGCCCTGGCGCGCTTCACGTCACCGGTGTTCTTGCTCGCCGGTGAGGTCCACCTCGGGCCGCCCCCGCGGGCCGTGGCCGAGTTCGCCCAGCTGTTCCCGCACGCCGAGCTCGTCGTCCAGCCCGGAGCCGGACACTGCCCCCGGCTGGACGACGCGGACTGGTTCGTTACTGCCACGGCGGGCTTCTTGGGGTAGGTGAAAGGTGCGTGGGGGCACCCTCGGCGCCGCGAGCAGCTGAACGTCAGTTGTCGGAGTAGCTGAAGTCGCCCACCGTCCAGGCGCTCACGTCCTGGATCGCGACGCGGTACATGCCGCCCGTCTCGGGGATGCCGACGGTGCCCTGGAGGATCCGGGCCACATGGAAGTGCAGATGGGTGGGTGCGGGGCCGTCGACCGTCTCGCCCCGCTTACGTTCATCGGGCTTCCCGTCGGTGGTGAAGATCTCCGAGAAGGAGCCGAGGCGGTCCGAGTCCGTCAGGACCTCCGAGACGCGTTGCCTCCACACGGCCTCGGGGGCGAGGCGTCCGGTGATCACAGCGCCGCTGGTGACCACAGTCAGGGACATCTGATTGCTCTGCCCGGACTCCACCATGACGGCGATGTCGACGAGCAGTTCGTCAGGGTTCGACATGAGAGCGGATTCTAACGGCAGACGTCTCCCCGGTCGCCCCCGACGCCCCACTTCCCCAGGGAGCGCGGACTCAGCGGCTCGAGCTCACCTGCTCGGCCTCACGCGCGCCGGCTCATCTTCTCCGGCCCGCCGGCGCACATCTCACGGCCGGGGCCACGGCCGGCCGCCCAGTCGCTCGATGTCCATGTTGAAGCGCCTCAGGTAGGTGGTGAAGGCCGCGATGTCCTCGTCCGCCCAGTCGCTCATGACGCGGTCCAGGCTGCCCACGATGTGATCGCGCTCCTCGTCGAGGACGGCCGCACCCTTGTCCGTGATGCGGAACTTGCGGGCCATGCCGCCGTCGGGATCAGGGATGCGCTCCACCAGCCCGGCGCGCATCACGGCGGCGGTCTGCCGGTTCAGGGTGGAGGCGTCGAGCCCGAAGGCGTCGCTGAGCTCACCGATGGACATGGGCCCCTGCACGCGAATGCGGCTCAGCAGGATGTAGGCGCTGCGCTCAAGGGTGCCGTTCTCGGGGCGCCCGCCTTTGTGGTGCACGAGTCCGTGCCGACTGAGCAGCATCTGCTCGTACTCGAGGTCATACGTGGGCCTGGCCATGCGTCCGCCGCCTCCTGCTGTCGTTCTCCGCGGCGTCGCACCGCGCGTCCGTGCACACCCCCGCGCCCATCGTCGCACAGTCAAGTGTAGTCACCACACAATGTGCGGTCTACATTAGATGTGTACGATGCACATTGCTCCGCCACGGTATCCCGGTCGAAGCCCCGCAGATTCCCGAATCCCGCAACACACAAGGAGTCCCCTGATGGACGCCCCCCAGCCGACGGCCCGCGCCGGCGGCGTGGTCGCCACTCTGGCCTTCGCCGGCACCACCGCCGCGATCATGCAGACCCTGGTCACGCCGCTCATCGCGGAGCTGCCCAAGATCCTTCACACCACCTCGTCGAACGCCGCCTGGGTCATCACCGTGACGCTGCTGGTGGGAGCCGTATGCGTGCCGGTCACCGGTCGTCTCGGCGACCTGGTCGGCAAGCGCCGCATGCTGCTCGCGTGCTCGGTCCCGCTCATGGCGGGTTCCGTGGTGTGTGCGCTGTCGTCGTCCGTAGTGCCGATGATCGTCGGCCGTGGCCTGCAGGGCATGGGGATGGGGATGGTGCCGCTGGGCATCGCCCTCCTGCGGGACGTGGTGGCGAAGGAGAAGCTCAGCTCCTCGATCGCCCTGGTCAGCGCGTCCATGGGCATCGGCGGCGGCCTCGGCCTGCCCATCGCCGCCGCGGTGGCCCAGTACGCCAACTGGCGTGTCCTGTTCTGGGGTTCGGCCGTGCTTGCCGTACTGATCGCCGCGCTCATCTGGTTCCTCATCCCCGACGTCCCGGCGAGCGCCAAGGGCCAGCGCTTCGACGCACCCGGCGCGCTCGGCCTCGGCGTCGGCCTGGTCTGCCTCCTCCTCGCGGTGTCCAAGGGTGCGGAGTGGGGCTGGGGCTCGGCGACGACACTCGTACTCTTCGCCGCGGCCGTCCTCGTACTGCTCGGCTGGGGCTGGTGGGAGACGCGTACCCGGGACCCGCTGATCGACCTGCGCACCACCGCCCGGCCCCGCGTGCTGTTCACGAACGTCGCCTCGGTCTTCGTCGGCTTCGGGATGTACGCGAGCATGCTCGTGATCCCGCAGCTGCTGCAGTTCCCCGAGGCCACCGGGTACGGCCTGGGGCAGTCGATGCTCGCGGCGGGCCTGTGGATGGCGCCCGGCGGCATCATGATGATGATCGTCTCCCCGCTCGGCGGGAAGCTCACCGATGCCCGAGGCCCGAAGTTCACGCTCATCTGCGGTGTCCTGGTGATCGCCGCCGGATACGGTCTGTCGCTCGTGCTGATGGGGTCCGGCCTGGGGCTCATGGTGGTGTGCATGGTCATCAACAGCGGTGTCGGTCTCGCCTACGGTTCCATGCCGGCGCTCATCATGAGCTCGGTGCCGCTGTCGGAGACAGCCGCCGCCAACGGCTTCAACACGCTCATGCGCTCCCTCGGCACCTCGGTCGGCGCCGCGGTGATCGGCGTGATCCTTTCCCAGATGACGACCACCATGGGCGGCTACAGCTTCAGCTCCGAGGCCGGTTTCCGTACGGCGCTGATGGTCGGCGGAGGCGTCGCCCTCGTGGCCGCGCTGATCGCGGCGGTCATCCCGGCCGTACGCGCCACGCCCGTCGAAACCGGCACCGAACCGGCCGCCGCCCCTGCGGAGGTCAAGGCGTAGGCCGGGGCACCCCCTGCGGAAACTGGACTTGCGGGTCCAATTTCATCGGCGCACAGTCGGTCTTGCGGTCCGGATCAACGGACCGCCGGGGCGGGTCGGGGCGGTGTTCCCGACCGGCTCGGTGAGCGGGAATACCGAGACTGAGGAGAGCCGGCCATGAGTGGACGACTGCAGGACAAGACCGCACTCGTCACTGGGTCAACCAGCAACATCGGAAAGGCGATCGCCGAGGCGTTCGCCGCCGAGGGGGCCCACGTCGTCGTATCGGGGCGCAGTCGGGAGCGCGGCCGGCACGTGGTCGAGGACATCCGTGCGGCCGGCGGGCGGGCCGACTTCGTCGAGGCCGACCTCGACGGCAGCGCGGACGCCTCCCGCCGCCTCGCCGAGCAGGCCCGTGCGGTGCTGGGCGGGCGCCTCGACATTCTGGTCAACAACGCGGGCATCTACCCGCCCGGGACCACCACCACGACGGACGAGAAGACCTTCGACCAGGTCTACGCGGTGAACGTGAAGGCGCCGTTCTTCCTGACCGCGACGGTCGCCCCCGACATGGCGCGCGACGGTGGCGGAGTCATCATCAATCTCGGCTCGTGGATCGCGCGGCTGGGTATTCCTGTGGGGTCGGTGTACAGCTCCACCAAGGGAGCCGTGGAGACGCTCACGCGCGCGTGGGCGGCGGAGTTCGGTCCGCAGGGGGTGCGGGTGAACGCGATCTCGCCCGGCGTGATCGTCTCCCGGGCGACCGAGGGCGGCGAACCGCATCCGGGCGAAATCATGATGAAGGGCACGCCGTTCGGCGCGGTCGGAACGCCCGGCGCCATCGCGCACGCCGCGGTCTGGCTGGCCTCGGACGAGTCGGCGTTCGTTCACGGCACGGTCGTGGACGTCGACGGAGGCCGGGTCGGCGCCGCCGTGATCGCCGCATGACCCCGGCCGCGCCTGTTCATGGCGGAACCGTCGCGTCCGGGCAACGTCCATGGCCTAGCGTGGCCCCACAGTTCGAGTGGGCGCCACGCTCGCTCGTTGCCCACCCCCGGCGATTGCGACGTGATCACTGCATGCACCTCCGCCCCAGCACCCCCCGCCCCGCGCCTTCCCAGGGTGAACGCGCCCTGCAGGCCCACATGGGGACGAGCGAGCGCGCCGACGACTTCTACGACCGTCAGGTCCGGCCGAGCCTGACACCGGCCATGAATGAGTTCATCGCCCGGCAGACCATGGTGTTCCTGTCCACGGCGGACGCACGTGGCCACTGCGATACCAGCTTCCGGGCGGGCCCACCAGGGTTCGTCGCCGTTCTCGACGACCTCCACCTGGCCTACCCGGAGTACCGGGGCAACGGAGTCATGGCCAGCGCGGGCAACATCACCGAGAACCCCCATATGGGCCTGCTCTTCATCGACTTCACCCATGACCACATAGGGCTGCATGTGAACGGATCGGCCCAACTGATGGCCGATCGTGAGCTACGGGCCATCTGCCCCACTGCGCCGAGGGATTCGGCCCCGGGGCGACAGGCCGAGATGTGGATATACATCACCGTCCAGGAGGCCTACGTCCACTGCTCCAAGCACATTCCCCACCTGGAACCCGCGCACCAGCCGAACCGAAGAACCCCTGGGCGACCCAAGGACGGCGACTACTTCACCGAGCAGACGACCCACGCCTACCTGGGAAAGAGCTAGGTCAAGTCCCGGTCGGTCCACGCCGCTTCCCGCCGCGGCAGGCATAGCCGGAGCAGACGGGGGCACACGCTCTGCACGGGACCGACACGAAAGGCAGGGACATGACGGCAACTTCGGTGCACCCTCATGAAGAGGCGCGGGCGCAGGCCACGACGGCGCACATCGCCGACGCGACCACCGGCGCGGGTGAGCTTCCGTGGGTCGAAGACGCCGGCAAGGTCGCACCCATGGACGCACGTGATCTCTCCATGGTGTTCTTCGAGCAGCTCCAGGTACTCGAAGAGGGAACTGCGCAATTCCAGTACGCCCGTAACACGCTCATCGAGATGAACCTGTCCCTGGTCCAGTTCGCGGCGTCCCGCTTCCGCCACCGTGGCAGTGGCGAGATGGAGGACATCGTGCAGGTCGGGACCATCGGCCTGATCAAGGCGATCGACCGGTTCGACCTGTCCCGCGAGGTCCAGTTCACCTCCTTCGCAGTCCCCTACATCGTCGGCGAGATCAAGCGTTTCTTCCGCGACACCAGCTGGGCCGTCCATGTGCCGCGCCGCCTCCAGGAGTTGCGCGTCGACCTGGCCAAGGGCAAGGACGAGCTGTCCACGGTCCTGGACCACGAGCCGACGCCCAAGGAGCTCGCCGAGCACCTGGAGCTCAGCGAGGACGAGGTCATCGAGGGCATGGTCGCCTCGAACGGCTACACCGCGGGCTCCATCGACATGCCGAGCGATCCCGCCGAGCTCCAGACCGACGCGTCGAGGACGTTCGCCGACGTACTCGGCGAGCCGGATCCGGCCATCGAGACGGTGGAGGACCTCCACACGCTGGCGCCGCTCCTGGAACAGCTCGACGGCCGCGAGCGCCGCATCCTCGAGATGCGGTTCGGCCAGGAGATGACCCAGTCGGAGATCGGCGCCGAGATCGGCGTGTCCCAGATGCACGTCTCCCGGCTCCTGACCCGCACCCTCACGAAGCTCAGAACAGGCATGTTCGCCTGACAGAGAGGGCCTCCACCATCAAGGTCGACCACGCGAAGGCGGAGGCGAAGGTGTCCCCGCCGATCGGCACGGACGCCGTGCTGCCCGCCGCCGGCAAACGCCCCCTCGCACCCGTCCGTTCGGGCCGCGCTACGAATTCGTCATGATGGCCCCGCAGCGCCGAGCCGCGTGGCCGGAGCACGACGAAGGGGAGACAGCGTGCTCGTTTGGGACGACGATCCGCGATCGGCACTCGTGGCGCCTCCTGCCGTCGAACCGCCGCGGGCCGCGGTGCTCCTCTTGCACGGTGGCCGCTCGGAGGGGACGGAAGCGGTGTCGAGGTTGAGTCTCGCGGGTGCGCGCATGCGCCCGTTCGCCCGGGCCGTCGAGCGGGCCTGCGAGGGCCAGGGGCTTTTGGTGGGGAGTGTCCGCTATCGCTGCCGGGGCTGGAACGGTGAACGCGAGGACCCGCTCCGGGACGCGCTGCGGGCGCTGGACGAACTGGCCGTACGCGCCGGGGATGTGCCGACGGTGCTGGTCGGTCATTCCATGGGCGGACGTGCCGCGCTCCGCGCTGCCGGGCATCGGCTCGTCCAGGACGTGGTGGGACTCGCTCCGTGGTGTCCCGAGGGTGAGCCGGTGACGCAGCTCCGCGGCCGACGCGTAGTGCTGCTCCACGGCGACCGGGACCGCACGACGGACCCCGCGGCCTCCGTCGACTACGCCGACCGGGCCTCGGCCGCGGGCGCGGAGGCCTGCACGCTGCTGATGCCGGGCGGCGATCACGCGATGCTGCGGCGGGCCGGTTCCTGGCACCGGCAGACCGGCCGGATCGTGAGCGGTCTGCTGGGGTTCGCGCCGCTCCCCACCGTCGTCGCCGACCGTCTCGCCCTCAACGGCCGTACGCCGTAAGCGTGCTGGACCGTACGGCCGGAAGAGCACGTTCCGCCGAACGGACGACAGTGAATCCTTTCGGCTTCTGTCGACGGCTTGACGGGCGGGCCCATGGGCGAAGCTGCCATGGACCGTCCCCAAGCACCGAATGATGAGGCTGTCCATGCGCCGTCGCTCCACCGTTGCCGCTTCCCTCGCCGCGTTCGCTCTCGCGCTGACCCTGCCGGCCTCCGCCCAGGCCGCCACCGGCGACTTCTCCTACAAGATCGTCGGGCTCGACGGCCGGACGCAGTCGGTCACCCTCCACGAGCTGCCGAGCCGCCAGTGCGTCACCCTCCCCGAGGTCGCGGACCCGAGCTCCTCCGAGCCCGCGTTCGCCCCGCACAACGACACGGACGAGTGGGCCCTTGTCTTCACCGGGCCCGACTGCGAAGGGGACTCCTGGACGCTGCGCCCGCACGGCCGGCAGGCCACCGACTACCTCAAGCTGCGCTCGGTGTTCCTCACCCCGGCAGGCGACTGACCGGTGGCGCGGGGGAGAGGGCGCGCGTCCCTCTCCCCCGTCAGGTTCTACGCCGACTGCCTGAGCACCAGTTCGGGCTCGAAGGTCAGTGACGTGGGCTCGGTCCGTGTGCCCTCCGATGTGCTCCTGGAGGAGTCGGGCCATCGCCCTCGCCATTTCCTCCACCGGCCGGCGAACGGTGGTCAGTTGCGGCTTGCAGGTGACGGCCACGCTCGAGTCGTCGAAGCCGACGACGGCGACGTCCTCGGGTACTCGTCTCTCCTGTTTCCGCAGGATCTGTCGGAGTACTGCGGCAGTGGCGCGAGACAGTCAACGCCTCTTCTTTCAGAGGGTGTTGGGCCACCAGGAACACCGAGGCGTCGCGGCTTCAGTCCCAACTGGGCCACGCCCGCCACTAATTTCGGCGATTCTGGATTTAAGTCTTGACGCATCGTTCACGCAGATGAAGCATTCGACCGCAAGAGAGCGCTCCCACCCCCCTCATTCGTTCACTTTCTGAACTAGGAGAGTCGCCCTATGCTCACACCCCCCACGGACGGTTCGCCCAGAGCCGGTTCACCCGGCGAAGGTTCCCCCTCGCGCCGCACGGTCCTAGGCGTGATGGCGGCGACCGCGGCCACCGCTCCCGGCCTCCTCGCACTCGGGTCGCCCGCCTCCGCCGCGCCCGCCGCAGACCCCCTGCCCGGCGGCGGTGACCTGGGCCCGAACGTGATCGTCTTCGACCCCTCCACAGCGGGCATCCAGGCCAAGCTGGACGAGATCTTCCGACAGCAGGAGTCCGCGCAGTTCGGCTCCGGTCGTTACGCGTTCCTGTTCAAGCCCGGCACGTACAACGGGCTCAACGCCCAGCTCGGCTTCTACACCTCGATCGCCGGCCTCGGCCTCTCCCCCGACGACACCTCGATCAACGGCGATGTCACGGTCGACGCCGGCTGGTTCAACGGCAACGCCACACAGAACTTCTGGCGCTCCGCCGAGAACCTCGCCCTCACCCCCGTCAACGGCACCAACCGCTGGGCCGTCGCACAGGCCGCGCCGTTCCGCCGCATGCACGTGAGGGGCGGCCTCAACCTCGCCCCCGACGGCTACGGCTGGGCCAGCGGCGGCTACATCGCCGACAGCCGCATCGACGGCACCGTCGGGCCGTACTCGCAGCAGCAGTGGTACACCCGCGACAGTTCCGTCGGAGGTTGGATCAACGCCGTGTGGAACATGGTGTTCTCCGGCGTCGAGGGCGCCCCCGCCCAGAGCTTCCCGGACCCGCCGTACACCACGCTCACCACGACCCCGGTCTCCCGCGAGAAGCCCTTCCTGTACCTCGACGGCGCCGACTACAAGGTCTTCCTGCCCGAGAAGCGCACCGACGCGCGCGGCACCACGTGGGGCAGCGGCACGCCTCGGGGCACCTCGCTCGCGCTCACGCAGTTCTACGTGGCGAAGCCCGGTGTCACCGCCGCCACTCTCAACGCGGCGCTCGACCAGGGTCTCAACCTCCTGCTCACGCCCGGGATCTACCACCTCGACGCGGCGATAGAGGTGAAGCGCGCCAACGCCGTGGTCCTCGGCCTCGGCTACGCCACTCTCATCCCGGACAACGGCGTCACGGCGGTGAAGGCCGCCGACGTCGACGGTGTGCGCCTGGCCGGATTCCTGATCGACGCGGGCGCGGTCAACTCGCAGACGCTGCTGGAAGTCGGGCCTTCCGGAGCGTCCGCCGACCACTCCGCCAACCCCATCACCGTCCAGGACGTCTTCGTACGGATCGGCGGCGCGGGCCCCGGAAAGGCCACCACCAGCATCGTCGTCAACAGCCGGCACACGATCATCGACCACACGTGGGTCTGGCGCGCCGACCACGGTGACGGCGTCGGCTGGGAGACCAACCGCGCCGACTACGGCGTGCGCGTCAACGGCGACGACGTGCTGGCCACCGGCCTGTTCGTCGAGCACTTCAACAAGTACGACGTGTACTGGGCCGGCCAGCGCGGCCGCACGATCTTCTTCCAGAACGAGAAGGCGTACGACGCCCCGAACCAGGCCGCTGTCCAGGACGGCAACGTCAAGGGCTTCGCCGCGTACAAGGTCGCCGACTCCGTGACCACGCACGAGGGGTGGGGACTCGGCAGCTACTGCAACTACACGGCGGACAACACCATCCGCCAGGACCACGGCTTCGCGGCGCCCAACACGTCGGGGGTGAAGTTCCACGACCTGCTCGTCGTGTCCCTGGGTGGCCAGGGCCAGTACGAGCACGTCATCAACGACATCGGCGCCGCCACGTCCGGCACGTCCACGGTGCCCTCGACCGTGGTCTCGTACCCCTGACCCAACCGGTGCGGGGCGACGGACCACGGCCCGTCGCCCCGCACCGCCGTCAGCCGATCTCCACCTGGATCGAGTGGTAGCCACTCGCCCCGTTCGGTACGGGGTCGGCGCGCTGCGCCGTCTGTGTCCGGCCCGTGCCGTCGGTCGCGCGGACCATGAGGCGGTGTCCTCCGGAGGTCGCCTGCCACGGGTAGGACCACTGGCGCCAGGTGTCGCGGGTGTCCTCCGCCGCGAGGGTCGCCCGTTCCCACGGCCCGTCGTCGACGCGGACCTCGACCTTCTCGATCCCGCGATGCTGCGCCCAGGCCACGCCCGCGACCATGACCGTGCCGGCCTTGCGGCTCGCGAAGGGCTTGGGGGTGTCGATGCGGGACTCCGTCTTGATGGGCGCCTGCTGGGCCCAGCTCCGCTTCACCCAGTACGCGTCGTAGTCGGCGAAGGTGGTGAGCTCGATGTCCTCGATCCACTTGCAGGCCGACACGTAGCCGTACAGACCCGGGACGAGCATGCGCACGGGAAAGCCGTGGGCGAACGGCAGAGGCCGGCCGTTCATCCCCAGGGCCAGCATCGAGTCGCGCCCGTCCATGATGTCCTCGACGGGGCTGCCGATCGTCATGCCGTCGACGGAGCGGGCGACCAGCTGGTCCGCGGGGCCGCCCTTCGACGGGGGCCTGACGCCGTGCTCGGCGAGCACGTCGGCGAGGCGTACGCCGATCCAGCGGGCGTTGCCGACCAGGGTGCCGCCGACCTCGTTCGATACGCAGGTGAGGGTGATGGCGCGCTCGATGAGCGGCCTGCGCAGCAGGTCGTCGAAGGTCAGGGTGACGGGGCGGGTGACGCCCTTGCCGTGGATCCGCAGCCGCCATTTCATGGCGTCCACCATGGGCACCACCAGCGCGGTGTCGACCCGGTAGAAGTCCTTGTTCGGTGTGGTGAACGCGCCGATGCCGGGGATCGCCAACTGGGCACCCGCCGGGGTGGGTTTGCCCGGTGACGCCGGAACGGGCAGCTTGACGCCGTTGCGTGAGCCCACGGCGTTCTCGTCCTGCGTGCCGCGCGAGGCCCGGGCCAGCAGTCCGGCGGCGGTGGAGACGACGGCGGCGGTCGTCGCGAGTGTGATGAACCCTCGCCGGTCCCATCCGGGTTCGGTGCTGCCCTCGGGCGGCTCCTCGGTCAGCGTGGTCCGCGCCCGGCCGGTGAGCGCGTACAGGAGCCAGGCGCCCACCAGTGCGCCGACGACGGACGGCACGGCGTCGGCCATGCTCGTCGAGTCGGGGCGTGTGGTGGCCGCGAGCGCGCCGATCACGCCGAAGATCAGGACGCCGGCCGATCCGGCGCGGCGGTGGCGGGTGGCGACGAGGCCCAGGACCACCGCGAGGAGGGCCAGCACGGCGACGATTCCGAGCTGCAGAACGAGCTTGTCGCTCGTGCCGAAATTCCGGATCGCCCAGTCCTTGACGGCGGTCGGCGTGCGGTCGATCGCCGCGCCTCCCACCGCCACCACAGGGCTCGCCTGGGGACGGGTGACGGCCGCCGCCAGTTCGGCGGCGGCCAGGGCCGCGTAACAGGCCAGCAGTCCGCTCAGCGCGCCGAGGAGTGCGCGCCGCCGAACGGCGCGCCGCCCCCAGGAATTCCGGTTCTCGCCCGCTCCAGAAATGGGGAAACCTTCCTCGCGGCCTGTGCGCCGCACCCTCGAGCTTCGTCAGCCCGACCATGCTGTAGGCGATACCGCACGCATTCAAGCGGACATGCGTGAGCGTACGGGCGCAAAAGCCGCGGGAACGCGTCAGGCCGCGTTGCCCCTGAGTCCCCTCCCCTGCCGGTGCCTGCGGACGATGTCCGCGTAGCGGTGGCCGCTGCCCTTGATGGTGCGTCGCTGCGTCTTGTAGTCGACGTGAACGAGGCCGAAGCGCTTGTCGTAGCCGTAGGCCCACTCGAAGTTGTCCAGGAGGGACCAGGCGTAGTACCCGGCGAGCGGTGCTCCCTTGCGGGCGGCGGAGGCGCAGGCCGCGAGGTGGTCTTCCAGGTACTCGACGCGTCCGGGGTCGTCGACGGAGCCGTCGGGCCGCACGACGTCCGGGAAGGCGGAGCCGTTCTCGGTGACGTAGAGCTTGCGGGCGCCGTACTCGTGGGTGAGGCGCAGGAGCAGGGTCTCGATGCCGCTCGCGTCGATCTCCCAGTCCATGCCGGTGCGCGGGACGCCGAGGCGGCGCACCTCGCGGGCGTGCGGGGCGGGGCCTGTGGGGTCGTCGGCGACGACGGCCGGCATGTAGTAGTTCAGCCCGAGCCAGTCGAGCGGGGCGGCGATGGTCTCCAAGTCACCAGGCTGTTCAGGGAGTTCGACCCCGTAGACGTCGCGCATGTCCGCGGGGAAGCCGCGGCCGTGGACGGGGTCGAGCCACCAGCGGTTGGTGTGGCCGTCCATGCGGTGGGCCGCCGCGACGTCCTCGGGCCGGTCGGTGGCGGCCTGGACGGTGGAGAGGTTGTTGACGATGCCGATGCGCGCGTCGGGTGCCGCGCCGCGGATCGCCTGGGTGGCGAGGCCGTGGCCGAGCAGCAGGTGGTAGGAGGCGCGGACGGCGGCCGTGAGGTCGGTGACGCCGGGGGCCATGCGGCCTTCGAGGTGGCCGATCCAGGCCGAACACAGCGGTTCGTTGAGGGTGGCCCACTGGGTGACGCGGTCGCCGAAGCGTTCGGCGACGACGGTGGCGTAGTCGGCAAAGCGCTTCGCCGTGTCGCGCTCGGGCCAGCCGCCCCGGTCCTGGAGGGTCTGCGGGAGGTCCCAGTGGTAGAGGGTGACGGACGGCTCGATGCCGGCTTCGAGGAGGCCGTCGATCAACTGATCGTAGAAGTCGAGGCCCTTGGCGTTGACGGGGCCGTCGCCGCCGGGCACGATCCGCGGCCACGCCAGCGAGAGCCGGTAGGCGTTGGTGCCGAGCTGCTTCATCAGCGCGATGTCCTCGCGCCAGCGGTGGTAGTGGTCGCAGGCCACGTCCCCGTGGTCGTCGTTGTCCACCTTGCCGGGGGTGTGCGAGAAGGTGTCCCAGATCGAGGGTGCGCGGCCGTCCTCGGCGACGGCTCCCTCGATCTGGTAGGCGGAGGTGGCCGTGCCCCAGGCGAAGTCCTGCGGGAGAGCGGCGAAGTCGATGGGCTTGGACACGGACGTCCTTTCGGGCGAGGGGTCGGCGGCACGGTCCGGTGTACTGCTCACTTCACCGCCCCGGCGGTCAGACCGGCGACGAGGTAGCGCTGGAGCAGCAGGAATCCGGCGACCACGGGGATGCTCACGACGAGTGAGGCGGCCATGATCTGGTTCCAGTACACGTCGTTCTGGGTGGAGTAGTTCTGGAGGCCGACGGCGAGGGTGCGGGTGGCGTCGGTCGTCAGGACGGACGCGAAGAGCACCTCTCCCCAGGCGGTCATGAAGGCGTACACGGCGACCGCGACGATGCCGGGGATCGCCGCCGGGACGACGACGCGGAAGAGCGCCTTGAGGGGTCCGCAGCCGTCCACCATCGCGGCCTCGTCCAGGTCCCTGGGGACCGATTCGAAGTACCCGATGAGCATCCAGATCGAGAAGGGCAGGGAGAACGTGAGATAGGTGAGGATCAGTCCGCCGCGTGAGCCGAACAGGGCGATCCCGGTGGACTGGCCGATGTTGACGTAGATGAGGAACAGCGGCAGCAGGAAGAGGATGCCGGGGAACATCTGTGTCGACAGGACCGTCACCGTGAAGACGCGCTTGCCGCGGAACTGGTAGCGGCTGACCGCGTAGGCGGCGAAGACGGCGATCACGACGGAGCAGACCGTCGCCGCGCCGGCCACGATCAGCGAGTTCCAGAAGTACTTCGCCAGCGGGACGGTCTTCCAGATGTCGAAGTAGGGCTGGACGGTGAGCCCGCTGGGCATCCAGCGGAACTTGCCCGACACGTCCTCCAGCGGTTTGAGCGAGCTGGAGATCATGACGTAGACGGGCAGCAGGACGAAGCCCGTGAGCAGGGTCAGGAAGATCCGGCGGGACCAGATGAAGGAGCGCGGGGACGCCATCGGCGAGCGCGGAGCGCCGCGGGGGGCGGTGGGGCTAGCCACGGGAGACCTTCCTCCCTCGTGAGGTGAGCACGAGGTAGATCCCCGTCACCAGGAGCAGGAACAGCAGCAGGAGTACGGACATGGCCGCGCCGGTGCCGAAGTTCCAGGTGGCGAAGGACGACTGGTAGATGTGCACGGAGATGAGGTCGGCCGCCTCGGGCGCCGCCCGCCCGAACAGCACGAACGGTGTGTTGAAGTCGTTGAACGTCCACAGGAACAGGACGAGTACGAGCACCTGGTTGACCGGGCGCAGCGAGGGAAGGGTGATGCGCCGGATCCGCTGCCAGATGCCCGCGCCGTCCATGGCGGCGGCCTCGTAGAGCTCCTTGGGGATGTTCTGGAGCCCGGCCATGACGATCAGGAACGCGAACGGCCAGCCCTTCCAGACCGAGACGGTCAGCAGTGCGAAGAAACTGTTGTCGCCGATGAGCCAGAAGGGATGCCCGTCGGCGAGTCCGAGCTGGTCGTGGAGTACGTGGTTGACCAGGCCGTTGTCCCTTTGGAACATGAACGCCCAGGTGATCACGGCCGCGTAGACGGGCAGCGCGTAGGGCACCAGGAACAGGGTCCGCAGGAAGCCGCGGCCGGTGAACGTCTCCTGCATGAAGACGGCCGCCGCCGTGCCGAGGAGCCAGCACAGGCCGACCGACATGAGCGTGAAGACGCAGGTGATCCAGAACGAGTGGAGCAGGGCCTTTCCGACGGGTTGATTGAAGTCGACGGCCAGGTCGAAGTTGCCGAGGCCGGCCCAGGGAGCGGCGCCCCAGTCCCGCAGGTAGAGCTGGGTCAGTTCCTTGAACGCCATGAAGAACCCGATGGCGATCGGCAGCAGGTGGACGAGGATCTCGAGCAGCAGCGCGGGGAGCAACAGCAGGTACGGAAGTCCCAGGCGGCGGATGCGCCCGGGGCGGCGCGGCCTGCGCGTCGCCCCGGGGGTGTCCTCACGCACCGCCGGATCCCCCTTCGGGGAGTTCACGATGGTGGTCATGGGCACATCACTCACTGACTGGCCATCTGCTGCTGAGCCTTGGTCAGTTCGGCCTTGACGTCAGCCGTGGAGAGCTTCTTGCCGTTCGCCGCCTGGGCGAAGAGGTTCTTGACGGCGGTGCCGACCGAGGTCTCGAACTGGGACTCGTCCGACACCTGGGGCAGCGCGGTGGCGCTGGTCGCGAGGGTCTCGCGCAGGACCTTGAGCTCGGGCCGGTCGAACGCCGGGTCGCTCTGGGCGGCCTTGACCGGCGGGATGGAGCCGTAGGTCTTGCAGAGCAGCTTCTGCTCGGCGTCGCTGGTCATGAACTTCACGAACTTCATGGAGCCGTCGATGTTCTTCGTGTTCTTGAAGACGGCGAGGTTGATGCCCGCCACCATCGAGTTGGTGGCCTTGCCCGCGCCGGGCGTACCCGACTGGACGGGCACCGGGGCGACGCCCCACTCGTCGTCCTGCATGCCCTGCGACTTGAACGTGGTGGCCGCGGCCTGCCACAGGACCATGGCGGTCTTGCCCTTGGAGAAGTCGCTCAGGGACTGGTTCTTCGCGTATTCGGCGTTGCCGGGCGCGATGATCTTGTTCGTGGCCATCATGTCGACGTACTGCTTGACGGCCGCAACCGCCGCGTCGTTGGTGAAGTCGGCCTTGCCGTCCGCGGTGAAGAAGTCGCCGCCGTGCTGCTTGGCGAGGACGAACACCTGGTGGATGTTGTTGGAGAGGTTGGAGCCCTCGGCGCCGAGTCCCCACTTGCCGCCCTTGGATATCTTCGCGCCGTCCGCGGTGAGTTCGTCCCAGGTCTTCGGCGGCTCGGTGATGCCGGCTTCCTTGAACATCGCCTTGTTGTAGTACAGGGCGTACGCCATCGAGTAGAGCGGTACGGCGGCCGGGTCCTTGCCCTGCGCGCCGGTCGAGCCGAGCGCCGACTCCACGAAGCGGTCCCTGCCGCCGACCTTGTCGAAGTTCTTCTGGTCCCACGGGACGAGGGCGCCGGTCGCCTGGAGCGAGGACGACCAGGTGTTGCCGATGTTGAGGACGTCGGGGCCCTCACCCGAGGTGGTCGCCGTGAGGATGCGGGTGAGCAGGTCGGACCAGGGGACGACCTCCAGCTTGACCTTGATGCCGGTCTGCTTCTCGAACTTGTCGAGTTCGGGCTGGAGGATCTTCTTGTCCGCCTCGACGTTCGGCCCCTGGTTGGACGCCCAGTAGGTGAGGGTCTTGGGCGACTCGTTCGATCCCTCGTCGGATGAACCCCCGCCGCAGGCGGTCGCCGCGGCCAGCAGGGAGACGACGACCGCGCTACTGGCGAGTGCTCGAATTCTTCGCATGGCTCCAGGTGTCCCTTCCTCAGGAGCGTCCAAGCCGGGGCGCGGGTCTGCAGGCCGAAGCGCTCGGCGTTCAGTTCCTGAAGTCACCCACGACTTAATTTAGGCTGTGAGTTAAACCGCGCGGAAAGGTCGCGTCAAGGGTTTCGACAGGGGTACCTTGCGTCTGTCGCAGGTCAGGAAGGAGCCCAGATGGATCGGCGGAGCAGACGCACGGTGAGTGACCTGCGCAGGGCCAACCGCGCGGTGATACTGCAACAGTTGTATTTCGACGGCCCGACGAGCCGCCAGGCGCTCGGCCCGCTCACGGGACTGAGTTCAGGATCCGTCAGCAACGTGGTGGCCGAACTCGCCGCCGACGGGCTGGTGGAGGAGGCCGGCAGCCTGGACTCCGACGGCGGCCGGCCGCGCATCCTGCTCCGCGTCAGCCCGCGCAGCGGCAGCCTGATCGGCATCGACGTCGGCGAGACCCGCGTCCGCGTGGAGGTCTTCGACGTGACCCTCACCGAACTCGCCCGCGCCGACATCCCGTTGACGGGCGACGGCTACGACGTCGCCGTTGTCGTGGAACACATCCGGAGCGGCATCGAGCAGGTGCTCTCCGAGGCCGGCGTCCCGGCGGACGGCCTTCTCGGGATCGGGATCGGCGTTCCCGGTGTCGTCGAGCGGGTCCCCGAGTCCGGGGCCGTCGTCCACTGCCAGACGATCGGCTGGGACGCGGTCCCGTTGGAGGCGCTGCTACGGACTTCCTCCCAACTCCCCTCCACAGTCCCGTACTTCATCGACAACGGCGCCAAGACGCTCGGGCAGGCGGAGATGTGGTTCGGCGCCGGGCGCGGTGCGCGCAGCGCCGCGATCGTCCTCTTCGGCACCGGCGTCGGCGCCTGCCTCTTCGCGGACGGCAGGGGGCGGGCGCTGGAGTGGGGCCATCTGACGGTGCAGGCCGGCGGGCGGACGTGCCGGTGCGGCGCGCCGGGCTGCCTGGAGGCGTATGCGGGGGCCGAGTCCGTACTGGAACGGTGGCGCGAGGCCGGCGGACAGCCGCCCCGAGGAGCCGACGAGGAGACCCAGTTGACGGCGCTGCTCGCCGCCGCGTGCCCGACGGACGGGACCGAGCCCGACCCTGTGGCCTACGAGGTGATGGCGAAGACGGCCGAGTACCTGGGCGCCGGACTGTCCGACCTGATCAACCTCTTCCAGCCCGAGCGCATCCTGATCGGCGGCTGGGCCGGGCTCCAGTTCGGCTCCCGCTTCCTCGACGACGTCCGGAAGCACACCACGAAGTACGCCCTGTCCTACCCGGCCGGAAAGGCCACGATCGAACTGGGCAAGCTGGGCCCCGACGCGGTCACCGTCGGTGCGGCGACCCTTCCCCTGGAGGACTTCTTCGCCCGCGGCGGCCGACGGGACATCCCGGCCCAGGAACCGACACCGCCCGCGTGGCGTACGGCACTTGAGGGTCGCGTTCTCGGGTGACCCGAGCCGGCTTCGTCACGCGGTGGCCGACCGGCGCACGAGGTCTTCCATCGACTCGGCCTCCCTCCTGGAGGAGGGAGTTTCTGGTCGTCCCGCTCGTTGCTGTGCCGTGCACCGTGCGGATGGGGCGGTCCGGGCCGAACCAGCGCGGTCCGGGAGGTCGCGTGCATCCATCCCGGCCACCCGGGGAGACTTCACGGCGGTGTGCGGCAAGGATGGGGTCGTGACGCAGCATTCCGGCGGCCCGGAGGAACGGCCTTGAGCGCAACGATCCGCACCGTGACCTATCCCACCGGCAGGGAGCACAAGCCTCTCGACATCCACAACTCGCCCCAGGCCGACGGTTCTTGTGTCCTTCTGTGGCACGGCATCGGGACCGACGAGCGCGACGTGATGGTCCCGCTGGCCCAGGACATCGCGGAACTGGGCCTCACCGTCCTCGTCCCCGACTGGCGTTCGGACACCCCCGACGAGGGCCGCGCGCACCTCATCGATTCGCTGCGGTTCGCCCACGACTTCGCCGGGCCGTCCCGGCAGCTGGTCGTCGCCGGCTGGTCGGCGGGTGCGGGCGCCGCACTGGGGGTGGCCCTGGACCCTGAACAGCTCGACGGCCGGCCACCCGCCGCGGTCGTCGGCATCGCGGGCGGATACCGGCGCCCGGCGCGCACCACGGGAGCCGTGCCCCTCCAGGCCCTCGGGCGCGCCACGGCACGTGTGCCCGTGCGGCTCGTTCACGGCACGGAGGACCCCGCCGTCCCCGTCGAGTCCTCTCGGGACATGCACGAAGCGCTGCGCGCGCACGGCTGGGACTGCGCACTCAGCGAACAGGCCACCGATCACGCCGGGGTGCTCGGCTGCGTGTACGACCCGGCGGCGGGCCGGTGCATCGGCGGTGCCTCCGTCCGCGCCTTCGGCCTGGCGACGGCCCAGGTGGTGGCGGCCGTCGCCCGGTCGGTATAGCCGGGGGATCCGGCGGCCGTCACCGTCAGCCACCGCTCCTCTATGCGGACGCCGTCACTGGTCGCGGCGCAGCAGGTCCTCGTACGTCTCGCGGCGGACCACCGCGCGGGCCTCGCCGTCGCGGCAGAAGACGACCGGGGGGCGGCGGGCGCCGTTGTAGTTGTTGGAGAGCGAGTAGCAGTACGCGCCGGTGACCGGTACCGCGATCACGTCGCCGACGACCGGGGCGCGCAGCGGTACGTCGCGGATGAGGGTGTCGCCCGACTCGCAGTGCCGGCCGACCAGGTCGCAGGGCTCCCCGCCGCCCACGCGGGAGGTGACCGTCGCCTCGAAACGCTGGCCGTACAGCATGGGTTCGAGGTTGTCGCCCATGCCGCCGTCGACGGCGACGAGGGCGCGTGGGCGGTCCCGCTTGACGGTGATCGCGCGGTAGAGGGTGAGCGCCGACTCGGCGACCAGGGACCGTCCGGGCTCGATGATCAGCCGGGCGTTCGCGGGGAGATGGGCGCGGGCCGCTTCGGTCAGGGTCCGTACGTACGCGTCGACCGTCGGCGCCTGGTCGGCGTAGGTGTACCGGACTCCCAGGCCGCCGCCCAGGTCGTACACCGCGTGCTCGCCCAGCTCGCCGAGGGAGGCGATGGCCTCGACGGCGCGGGCGAACGGGGCGGTGTCGAGGAGCTGCGAGCCGACGTGGACGTGCACGCCGTCGAGGCGGAGCCGGTCACTGGCGCGCAGCCGGGCCGCGGCGCGCACCGCGTCGGGCACGGAGAGGCCGAACTTGGAACCGGCGTGGCCGGTGGCCATCGCCTCGTGGGTGTCGGCCTCGACGTCCGGGATCACGCGGATCAGGACGCGCTGCTCGTCCGTGACGATGTTCTCCAGGCGGTCGATGTCGTCGAAGTTGTCGATGACGATCGTGCCGGCTCCGGCGCCGACCGCCATGGCGAGTTCCTCGTCGGTCTTGGCATTGCCGTGGACGACGAGCCGGGCCGGGTCGGCGCCCGCGGCGAGTGCGGCCACGAGTTCTCCGCCTCCGGCGACGTCCACGCCGAGCCCTTCCTCGACCATCACCCGGACGACGGCGGTGCACGGGAAGGACTTCGACGCGAAGACCACTTGTCCGTTCGGCCAATGACGCTTCAGGGCGTCCACGTACTCGCGTGCGCGGGCCCTGAGAGCGCCCTCGTCGACGATGACGGCGGGGGTGCCGAAGCGCTCGGCCAGGTCGTCGAGGCGGCATCCGCCGACGACCATCTCGCCGTCGGGGGCGAGATCTGTCCCCTTCGGGAAGAGTCCGACGATATCCGAGATGGCGGTCGTGGCGGTCGTGACACTCATGGGCGATGACTCCTGTCCCTGGTTGATGGGCCTATCCTGACGGCTTCCCCCGTCGCCTTCACCGGCGTCCCGCCCCAGGAATCGAGACCCCCGTTGTCTGATCGGACAATTCCCGACGGCCGGGCCGCGGGCTCCTTGCGGCTGCTCGTCGGCTCCACCGGCCCGCTCCGCGCGCTCGCCGCGCCCGCCGGCCTCGACGTCCCCGTGCGCGGCACCGTCATCCACGACCCGGGCGACCCGCTGCCCGCGGCCCCCTCGGCGCTGCTGCTGCTCGTCGGCGCGGACGTGGCCGATCCGCGTACGGGTACCGTGCTGCGGCGCGCGGCGGCGGAGGGTTACGCGGGGGTGGTCGTCAAGTGCCGTGGGCAGGAGGCGGATCGGCTGACGGCCGAGGCCGAGCGGTGTTCCGTGGCGGTCCTTGCCGCCGGCGACGCGGCGCCGTGGCGGTACGTGGACGCGGAGATCGGCTGCGCCCTCGCGGCGTACGGAGTGGGTGACCTGTCCCCGTCGGCCCCTGCCGGAACCGAGGAGCTCTTCGCGCTGGCCGACGCGGTGGCCGCGGTCGTGGGCGGCTCGGTCGCCGTGGAGGACCTGGACCAGCATGTCGTCGCCTACTCGAACGTCCCCGGCCAGCGCATCGACAGCCTGCGCGAACGCGGCATCCTGGAGCGGCGTGTCCCTGACGACCCGGGCCAGCGGCAGCAGTACCGCGATGTGCTGGCGGCGCAGGGCGTGGTGCGGTTCCCCCGGGCGCGCGACGAGCTGGCACGTGCGGCGGTCGCAGTGCGAGCGGGGACCCTGCCGCTGGGGACTCTGTGGGCGATCGAGCCGGAGGGCGGCCTGTCGGAGCAGGCCGAGTCGGCGCTGCGGGACGCGGCGCGGCTGGCGGCTCCGCATCTGCTGCGCGCGCTGAACGCGACCGAGGCCGAGCAGCGCGTGCGCCGGGACACCCTTCGGGCGCTCCTCGAGGGGTACGGGCCGCCGGCCGACGAGGCAGCGGGCCGGCTCGGGCTCGGCCAGGGGGAGAAGGTGTGCCTGGCCGCGTTCGCCCCGGACGAGGGCAGCGCCCTCGTCGCCCACCTGGAGTCGTCCCTGGTCCGGTACTGCGCGGCGCACCTGCCGTCGGCGACGGTGACGGCCTCGGCGCGTGCGGTGTACGTGTTGCTGAGCTCGCTCTCGCCCGCCGCCGCGCGGAGGTTCGCGGACGGTGCGCTGGGGACCGTGCGGGCCGCTCTGGGTACTCCGGTGCGGGCCGTGGTGACACGGGCGTACCCGGATCTGCTGCGGGCCGGTGCGCTGCGGCGCGAGGCGGACGACATTCTCCGGGCCACCGGCGGCGGCCGGGCCGACGCGCCCACGGCCACCGCCGAGGACGTACGGCACGTGGTCCTGCTGAACCGGCTCGGCGACGAGCTGCGCCGGGAGCCGTGGCTTCGGCTGCCCGGGGTCGCCGCCCTGCTGGCGCACGACGGGGAGCAGGGCACCGACTACGCGGCGACGGTCACGGCCTGGCTGGACGCGACCGGGGACGTCGCGAGCGCCGCCGCCGGTCTGCGGGTGCATCCCAACACTCTGCGCTACCGGCTGCGGCGGGTACGCGAACTCTTCGGCCTCGACCTCGACGACCGCGAGGTGCGGCTTGCCGCGTGGCTCGAACTCAGGCTTGCGCAGGGGTAGTTGTCACGACAACCTCCTCCGCCGAAGCGCCCCGCCCACGCAGGGCGGAGTGGCGGCGGCCGAACGTCAGGTAGAGCACCGCCGCGAGCACCAGCCACACACCGAAGAGCACCCACGTGACACCCGGCAGGAGCCACGCGAGGTAGAGGCAGGACGCCGCGGACACGATCGGCACCACCGGATACAGGGGCACCTTGTACGGCCGCGGCGCGTCGGGGGCGATGCGGCGCAGGACGATGACGGCCGCCGCCACGGCCACGAACGCGACGAGGGTTCCCATGCTGGTCAGGTCGGCCAGGTACTGCAGGGGTACGAACGCGGCCAGCGCTCCGACGCCGGCGCCCACGATCCATGTGTTGCCGACCGGGGTGTGCCGCTTGCGGTCGACGCGGCGGAAGATCTCGGGGACGAGCCCGTCGCGGGCCATCGAGAAGAGGATGCGCGTCTGCCCGTACAGGGTCACCAGCACCACGCTGAAGATGGACACCACGGCACCGGCCGACAGCAGCACGACGGGCCACCCGGCGCCCGTGACGTCGCGCAGGATCTCGGCGAGGACCGCTTCGCCCGCGTCGGCCTGCGCGCCGAACCGTCCGGCGGGCTGTGCGCCGACCGCCGCGAGGGACACCAGGATGTACAGCACCGTGACCGCGCCGAGCGTCAGGAGCAGTGCGAGCGGGATGGTGCGCCGCGGGTTGCGGACCTCCTCGCTCGCCGTGGCGACGGTGTCGAAACCGACGTAGGAGAAGAAGACGGCGGAGGCGGCGACCCCGATGCCGGACGCGCCGTGCGGTGCGAAGTCGGCGAAGTGACCGGCGCGGAACGCGGTGAACGCCACGGCGACGAACAGCACGAGGACGCTCAGCTTGATGCACACCATGACGGCGTTGAGGCGTGCGGACTCGCGCGTGCCGCGCGCCAGCAGCAGGGAACAGAGCAGCACCACGACGAGCGCCGGGACGTTCACCACTCCCCCGGCGCCGGGCGGCCGGCTGATCGCGTCGGGCAGCGTGAACCCGAAGAGCGCGTCGGTGAGTTCGTTGAGGTACTGCCCCCAGCTCACCGCCACGGTGGAGACCGCGACCCCGTACTCAAGAATCAGACACCATGCGACCAGATACGCCGCTCCCTCACCGAGGGACGCGTAGGTGTACGAGTACGTGCTGCCCGCGACCGGGATCGCGCCGGCCAGTTCGACGTAACACAGCGCGGCGAGTCCCGCGACCACCGCCGCGACGACGAAGGAGAGCACCACGCCCGGTCCCGCCTTGGGGACCGCCGTGCCGAGCACGAAGAAGATGCCGGTGCCGACGACGGAGCTGATCCCCAGCAGGGTCAGCTGCGTCAGCCCCATACTGCGCCGCAGACCGCCCGGCTCCGAGGCCCCGCCCTCCGCCTCACCGATCATGCTCTCCAGCGGCTTGCGGCGGCACAGTTGACGGGCCGTCACGCGCATGAGTCCTCCTGGATGTCCCACGCCCCGCGGTGGATCGCGAGGGGCTGCGGGGGATGCTGCGGCACCCGGACCGCGCACTCAACGTCGGATCCGCACAAGAGCGGCAGGACGCTTTGGCCAATGCGACAGATGCACGAACCATGCGTCGTATCGCCGGAGGTGCGGGTGACGACACAGGTAAAAGCGCAGGTGAAAGCGCCTTCTCCGATAGGCAGTTGATGTCCGACTTTGTGCGGTGATTAGGGCGTTCGGGTGCTGTGTCCGGCAGGACGCAACCAACCGGCGGCCCGGCAGCCTCCTGACCGACACAGACCGACACAGACCGACCGTCGTGAGGAAGTGCCATGAACTCTGCTGCCACCATCCTGCCGACCCCCGACCTGGACGCGGGCGCCGACTTCCTGCTCCCGCTGCCCAACCCGGCGCAGCGCCTGGACCTGGCCCCGTCGGCCCCCACCTGCCTGACCTCCCGTGACCGGCACCGCCTCAGCCTGAACGCCACGCTCACCACCGCCGGGATCCCGCCCCACCCCGACGACATGAAGGCCATCGACGCGCTCAGCGCCCTCGACGACACCGTCGCGCTCGCCGTCCAGAGGTGGCTCATCTCCCGCCCCGCCGCCCTGCTCGGGTGAGGTGAGGCACCGGCCCTCTCCCCGCAGCGGCGCCTTACAGCGGCTGGTCCATCCGCACCTGCATCGGAAGCAACCCGATGGCTTCGTAGAACGGCCGTGCCGCGTCGTTGAACTCCCACACGCTCGCGACCAGCCGCCGGCATCCGGCTCGGCGCCCCACATCACGGACGGCTTCCACCAGCGCCGCGCCGACCCCGCTCCGAGCGCTGTCGGGGTCCACGGCCAGGTGCTCCATGGAGACCACTGTGGCGGGCCGGGTGTTCAGGGATCCCTCCCGCCTCTCGACGCGGCAGAACGTGTAGCCCACCACGTCGCCCCCGTCGGACTCGGCGACCAGGAGGGTCGAGGCCTCGTCCCCCAGCCAGCCCCGGAAGCGCTCCGTCATCCCTGCCTCCGACGGCTCGTCGACGAACAGGTCCGGCCGGTGCCGCGCGTGCAGCCGCTGAACCATGCCGTTCAGACGGACCATGGCGTCGACGTCACCGGGGGAAGCCTCACGGATCCTCGTCATCGCTCCATGGTCGTGGTCACCTCCCACGGCCACCAGCCGGATTCCGGCCCGGTGTGTGCCCACGTGCCTCTGCCGGGTACGCCGCAACGCCCCCGCGCCGGCTGAGCGGGGGCGTTGCGACGTCGACGTATCAACGCCTCAGGCTCGACTCGGCGACGCGGGCGGCGATGGCGTTCACCTCGTTCTGGGGCAGTCCCGCCTCGCACACGATGGTCACCACACGACCGTCGTCCAGCGTGGCCCGCCGCACCCCGACACCCAACGGCACGGACGGTTCCCGCCGCTGCTCCACTTCACGTTCCTGCTCGGGCATGCGCGCTCCAACCCTCGACGAGAGGCCACGGTAAGCACAGCCGGGAACGCGGATCAGGCCAGCCACACAGGCACATCACACAAACGAGCCCACACGTTCCACGCAGACGGAGCACCCCGCCCGCCGGTCGTCACGACGCCTGGCGCACACCCGCGAAGACGGTGGTGGCCGAGAGCACGAACGCGTCGGGACGTCGCAGGATGCTCTCCGGCGCCGAGTCGTCGAGCAGGACGTCGAGCGTCTTGCGGTCGTCGGCTTCCAGGGACTCGCTCATCACGTCGCGCAGCCGGGTCAGTTGGTTGTGCACAAACGTGCGGGCCGTCTCGCCGAGGGGCGCCGGCAGGTCGAGCAGGTACGTGAAGCTGCCGACGTCCGTGAGTCCTGCCTCGGCGAGCATCGAGGGCCAGTCCTCGACCGTGCTGGTGCTGCCCGGCAGCTCGGAGCGCATCCGCTCGAACCAGTACTCCTGCAGGGCGTCGAGCCGCGCCTGGAAACCCGGCTTGCCGATGCCGATGTCGCGGGGGAGGCAGCGCATGGGCAGTCCGCCCTCGGCGACCGCGAGCATGCCGCCGGGCCGCAGCGCGCCGGTGAGCGCGTCCAGGACACCCTGCTGATCACCGATGTGGTGAACAGCCTTGCTGCTCCAGATCAGATCGGCCTCGCCGAGACCGCCGCCCGTCTGCCCGTCGCCGTCTGCCAGGTCGCCCGGCAGCTCCGCGTGCCGGATCGTCACCCTGTCGCCGAGTCCGAGCCGCCCGGCGCGGACCAGAGCCCGGTCGAGCAGTGCGGGCGCACCGTCCACCGCGACGACTTCGGCGTGCGGGAAGGCCTCGGCGAGCGCGCAGGTCATCACGCCCGGTCCGCTGCCGATGTCGAGGATGCGGCGGACCCGCTTGTCCGGGCCGAGCAGTTCCGCGAGCCGGGTCGCCGTCCACCTCAGGGCCGGGAGGTGCACATCGCCGTTGTTCTCCAGCGTGTCGGCCATGGCCTCCCAGTCGATGTCGGTGCTGTCGGAACCGTGGTCATGCCCGTGGCCGTGCGCGTGGTCGTGTCCGTGGCTCTGCGCGGGATTCCTGTGAGTGCTCATGGCCAGGAGAGTGCACCCGTCGCCCCTGAACGGCAATCCGTGTTGCCAATTCCGGGACAGCCGGGTGAAATGCCCGCATGGACGATGTGGATGACGTTGATGATGGGGACGATGTGGCCAAACCAGCGCCCTATCAAGCGGTACTCGACGAGGTCGCCCCGCGGTTGAGACGACTGCGCGACCGGCGTGGTCTCACCCTGGCGGCCCTCTCGGAGGTCACCGGCATCTCCAAGAGCACCCTTTCGCGCCTTGAGTCCGGACACCGCCGCCCCAGCCTTGAGCTGCTGCTGCCGCTGGCCGGTGCGTACGGCGTGCCACTGGACGAGCTGGTCGGCGCTCCCGAGGTGGGCGATCCCCGGGTCCGGCTGACGCCCCGCCCGATGCCGAGCGGCGGCACGTTCGTCCCCCTGACCCGGTCGCCCGGCCCGCTTCAGGCGTACAAGATGGTCATCGCCGACCGGGGCTGCGAGCCGGATCTCCGTATGCACGAGGGCTACGAGTGGCTGTACGTGCTGGACGGCCGGCTGCGGCTCGTGCTCGCCGAGCACGATCTGGTCCTCGGCCCGGGCGAGGCCGCCGAGTTCGACACCCGGGTCCCGCACTGGTTCAGCAGCGCGGACGGCCGGCCCGTCGAACTCCTCAGCCTCTTCGGGAGGCAGGGGGAACGCATGCACGTCCGCGCCAGGCCTCACGGGTGAGCCGGAACATCCAAGGACCCGACCCTCGGAGGTGGAGATTCCGTGCTGCGAACCAGCCGTCGGGACAGCGGTACGCGGACGCACGTCCGCTCCCGTCAGCGCCTTCAGAAAGCGGGGCCCCCGCGTCCGCTCGTAAAGAAACGACCCTCAAACGACCCCGGGCATGTAGTGAAAACCGGCCGCTAGATCGTCACCGTAGAGACAGGTCCTCCTCTGAGGTGCAGCGACGCACGCAGGAGCGGGACTGTCCGACTGTTTCCGGCAGCGGTCACACCCCGTGGCCCGTCGAACGTGCCGGCCCGACCACGGGAGCGAAGTGAGGCGATACGTGATCCAGGTGCGCGCCGTCGACGCGAAGGTCCGCGCCGAGCGCACAGGCACGCCCCCGCCCGCCTCCCACCCGGTGCCTCCTGTCCTGGAGGCCCTCCGGATGAGATGTCGGCGGCGGACGCCCGCGATCCGCCACACATCAGCGAACGCGCAATCCACCTCCTGACAGGAGGGTCCCCGCAGGGCTTCGCCGCTTCGCGCGGCGGTCCGGACCGCGATCGACCGTGCGCGAACAGCACGTCTTCCTGTTCCTCGTTTTCGTATGTCCACCAGATGGCCGGCCCGGCCACGTGCCCGTCGGGGCGGGACCGGGTTCCAAGCGGCCTGCGTGTAAGGAAGGGTTACAGATGGACGGCTACTTCATGACGGAGCGTCACGAAATACTGCGGGCCGAGGTCCGCGCCTTCGCAGAGGCGAAGGTGGCTCCCCGGACAGCGGACATGGAGGCGTCACGGGCCGTCGAGCACGAACTGTCCCGGCTCATCGCCAAGGAGGGCTGGCTCGGTGTCACCATCGACCAGGTCTACGGCGGCATGGGCATGGGCCATCTGGCGAAGACGATCATCATCGAGGAACTGTCGCGCGTCAGCGGCGCGATGGGCGCCATGGTGCAGGCCTCGCAGCTGGGCGTCGCCAAGATCATCCACTTCGGCAGTGAACGGCAGAAGCTGAAATGGCTGCCGGCTGTCGCGGCCGGCGACTGCCTTCCGACGATCGCGGTGACCGAGCCCCAGTCCGGCGGACATGTACTCGGCATGGAGTCGACGGCGCGGCGCGAGGGCGACGAGTACGTCCTCAACGGGCGCAAGGTCTTCGTCGGCAACAGCCATGTCGGCGACCTGCACGGTGTGGTGGTGCGCACAGGCGAGGGCTCCACCGGACTGTCCGCGTTCCTCGTCGAGTCCGACCGCCCCGGATTCTCGCTGGCCCCGCACCGGCCCGCGATGGGCCTGCACGGATTCAGCTTCGGCGAGATCCGTTACGACGAGTGCCGCGTCCCCGCCGAGAACCTTCTCGGTGACGAGGGCCAGGGCCTCGACGTCGCGTACTCCTCCAGCGTGCTCTACGGCCGGCCGAACCTGACCGCCGTGTCGCTCGGCATCCATCAGGCGCTCCTGGAGGAAACGACCCGCTACACCTCCGAGCAGCTGCGCTACGGCAAGCCGCTCAGCGCGCTGCCCACGATCCGTCAGAAGCTGGGCGAGATGCAGTCACGCCTGATGACCGCCCGCCTGGCCGCCTATCACGCCGTACATCTGCTGGACTCGGGCATCGCCTGCGACGCGGAGCTGATGAACGCCAAGTACCTCAACGTGGAGTCCGCCATCGACTCGGCGCGGGCGGCGATGGAGATCCACGCCGCGTGCGGCCTGTTCCCCGACCGGCCCGTCGAGCGGTTCGCTCGGGACGCCTCGCACATCTACGCCCCGGCCGGGACGTCCGACATCCAGCTCTACCGGCTGGCCGAGGTCGCGCTCGGCACGTCGCTGAGCAACTGGTCGAGCCGGCTCGCCGCTCCGCGCGTTCCCGAAGCGGCGGCCGTGTAGGGCGTCAGAGGCGGGGCTGCCCGGCACGCTCGTAGATGCGCTGCATGGCCTGGTCGCGGAACCTCTTGATCAGGTCGAGGGAGCCGCGCGCCGTAGCCAGGGCGCGGGGCTCGGTGCCCACCGCGCAGACGGTGCCGAGCGCGATGCCGGTCTCCTCGTCGATGAGCGGCGCCCCGAGGTATACGCGGATGCCCAGTTCGTCGACCACCGGGTTGCCGGCGAACCGCGGCGCCGCGTACACGTCGGGCAGGACGAGCGGGATGCGACGGCTGATGACCTCGGGGCAGTAGCCGTGGTCGCGGGCCATCACGCGGCCGACCTCGGGCCCGCTCATCGCGTCCTGCGGGCCAAGGGTGTTGGGCAGGCCCTGCGGCGTGTGCAGTCCGGCGAAGAACTGCTGGTCGGTGATGAGGTTGACCATCGCGTACGGGGTGCCCGCCGCCTCGGCGAGTTCCGAGGCGAGAGCGTCGAGGTCGGCGGCCGCCTCGCCCAGGCCGAGCTGGGCGAGGCGTCCGACGCGCGCGTCGAGTTCGGTGTCGGGGGCTGCGATGTGCAGCCCCGTCTCTGCGTCAAAGGGCACGGTGAGGGTTCCCGTCGAAGGAGGAGGGCAACGAAGGTGAAGGGGCGGGAGCGGGCGGCGCGAGTGCGGGCTCGGACGCCGACGCGGAGCGCAGGGACAGCGTGAGCGCGTACTCGACGAGCTTGATCAGGACCTGCTGGGTGGAGAACGGGGCGCGCGCGTCGAACATGATGACGGGGACGTCGGGGTTCAGCTCGATCGCGGACTGCACCTCCTCCGCCGTGTAGCGGTGGGCGGTGTCGAACTCGTTGACGGCCACGACGAAGGGCACGCCGCGGTCCTCGAAGAACTCGACCGCGCTGAAGCAGTCGTCGAGACGGCGGGTGTCGGCGAGGACGACCGCCCCGATGGAGCCGAGGGCAAGGTCGTCCCACATGAACCAGAAGCGGTCCTGACCGGGCGTGCCGAACAGCAGGAGCTGCAACTGCTGGCGCCACAGGGTGATGCGGCCGAAGTCCATGCTCACGGTCGTGGTGGTCTTGTTCTCGACGCCGACCAGGCTGTCGGTGGCCGCGCTCGCCGTGGTGAGGATCTCCTCCGTGGTCAGCGGTTCGATCTCGCTGACCGTGGCGACCATGGTCGTCTTGCCCACGCCGAACCCGCCGGCGATGAGTATCTTCAGCGCGGTCAGGGGGATGTCGTCAGAGGCTTCGAAGGCCTTCAAGTGCCGCCTCCAGGAGGAGTGGGTCGCTTCCGTCCGCCTCTCGCGGGGGAAGCGCGGGAACGAGTACGTGGGAGTCGAGCAGATCGGACAGAAGGATCTTGGTGACCTGTACGGGGACGCCCAGCCGGCCGGCGATCTCGGCGACCGACCGCGCTTCCTGACCGCACAGTTCGAGCACCTGGGCGCTCTCGGGTCCGAGCCGGTCCACGGTCGAGGGGGCGAGGCCGGGGGCAGCCCGCACCCGGGACACGAGTCCCAGGGCGCGGGCCGGGCGGGTCCGGCCACCGGTCAGTGCGTAGAGCCGCAGCTGAGCGGTGTCCTCGGCCAGCCAGGGCTCGTCGGTGAAGTCCGGCACCGTTAGTCGACCAGAGCGCCGGTGGGCCCCGGAGCGGTGCGCGCGGGCGTGCCGAGGTGGCCCCTGACGCTCTTCACGAGCATCGCGATCTCGTAGCCGACCACTCCGACGTCCGCGCTCTTGTCGGTCAGCACACCGAGTACGCCGTTGACGCCGGCGCGGGAGACGAACAGATAGCCGCCCTCGCCCTGCACGATGACCTGCTCGACCCCGCCGAACGCGCGCTGGATGGTGCCGAGTCCGCCGCCGAGCGAGCACATTCCGGTGGTGATGGCGCTCAGCCGGTCCGCGTCGTCGTAGCCGAGGCCGTGGCTGTGGCGCATCACGCCGTCGCTGGAGGCCAGGACCGCGCCCGTCACGGCGGGCACCCTGGCGGCGAGGTCGGCGAGCAGCCAGTCCAGGTCCTGGTCGAATGATGGCTGGGTCATCGGTACTCCTGGGAGTCATAGCGCTGAGTGGGTGCCACCGGGGATGCGGGGGTGGCCCCGTCGTCCTGCTCGGCCCGCTCCAGCCCCGCCGTGAAGCGGGCGAGCAGTCCTGCGTCGATCGACTCGCCGTCGCCGTGGTCGGCGGCCGGCCCCTGCTCGCGCAGTTGCGGGGAGAGGTGTGAGCGGCGTTCCTTGTTCCGCTGCGCCAGGACCGGGCGCCCTGTGGGGTCCTCGGCCGGCTCGGCGGGGGCGGCGGGCGCGGGGGGCACCTGCCGCTGGGGAAGGGGCGGCTGCGTGGTCACGGCCGTGGCCTCCCGGGGTGCTTGGAGCCGTGCGGGGTCCACGGCTGCGGGCAGCGGCTGCGCCCGGCGGCTCGCGACCGGGGCGACCGGGGCGGGCGCGCGGGGCGGCTCCGGCTCGGCGGGGGCCTTCGCCGGCGCGGCCTTCTGCGCCGCCGCCTTCTGCCCGGCGCGGGACTCGCTGAGCACCGAGTGCGAAAGGACCAGGACCGCCTGGACGCCTCCGTAGAGGTTCTCCTGGAGCTGTACGGCGAGCCCGCGCCGCCTGGCTATCTTCGCGACGACGAACAGGCCGGTGCGGCCGTCCTGCAACTGCTGGTCGACGTCGAAGAGTTCGGGCTGGGAGAGGAGGCGGTTCATCTCGTCCCGCACTTCGGGGGGCATGCCGAGGCCGCGGTCCTCGATCTCCACGACCATGCCGGACGCGGCCATCTGGGCGCGGATCATCACCTGCGTGTGCGGCGGCGAGAACTTGGTGGCGTTCTCCGCCAGTTCGGCGATGAGGTGGATGATCTCGACTGCGGAGTGGCCGAGGACCTCGTAACCGGACGGCGGCGGCAGGACGCGGACGCGCGGGTAGTGCTCGATCTCCGCGACGGCCTGGCGCAGCACCGTGGCGAGCGGGACCGGGGAGCTGAAGTGGCGGGGCACGGCGCCGCCGAGGACCGCGAGGCTCTCCACCGCGCGGTGCACGCGGGTGACGAGGTGGTCGATGGTGTAGAGCCGGTCGAGGTGCTCGGGGTCCTCGACGACCCGCTCGGCGTCGTCGAGCTGCTTCAGCGCTCGCGTCACGAGGAGTTGCAGCCGCCGCGCGATGTTGACGAAGGCGTCCACCTGCTGGCGCGTGCCCGCGTGGATCACGGCGGTCTGCGCCGTGTGCTGGAAGTGCCGCAGGTGCTGCTCCAGCGCGCCGAACGCGTGCGTCGCCGCCGTCTCGGGGACGGGCGTGGGTGCGTCGGGGCGGTCGCCGCCGCGCAGTTGCTCCGCGGTCCGCGCGACGCTCTGGTGCCCTTCGGCGGCGAGCGACGTCAGATGCCTGATCCACTCGCCGACCGCCGCGTCGTTCTCGGCGCGCTGCCGGGTGAGCGCGTCGGCGGTGCTGTGCGCGGCCCGCCGGGCCACGGCGAGGACCGCCGCGCAGCACACCCCGGCCGAGACCCCCGCGCCCCACACCAGCGGTCCTGAGGCGCCCGCCGCGGAGACGGCGAACGCTCCGCCCGCGAGGACGCCCACCGTTCCGGCGGGGGCCATGCCGAGCATCGTGGTGCGCCGGCGCAGGCCACGCTCGGTCCTCAGGTCGGCCGGAGCGGCCTTGCCGGCTCTCCGACCGCTGCGGTGGGCGCCGGATGCGGTGGCGTCCGACGAGTAGTGAGACATAGGCGTCCTCAAGACGAGCGGGGGGCAGCGCCGGCGCGCCGACATCCTTGTACGTGTCGGCCGCGCCCGCGGTCGTCCGAACCTCCTTGCGACGGAGGCTCGTTGTGACTCGCGTGCATCTTGTCCAGGGTGGCTGTCGCGTGGCAAAACGACCTCCGCGACGAACATCAACTCTGTCGGTCCGACCCGGGCGGAGCTACGGGAAACCAGGGTCGTTCCGGGGTCGTTTCTCCCTGTCAGGTGTGAGACCGTCGCCCGACCGGCACCCCTACCGCCGGGTAGCCGGGTGAGGCTCCACTCCCCCGGCCGCGGACACACCCCTCAACGACCCTCAAACGACCCTGCCCGCCCCGGCAGCCAGACGGGGCCCGATCACGGGCCCGGTCCCCGGCCCCGCCGGAACCTCACTCGCCGAACTCGCCCGCGAAGCGCAGTACTCGTTCGAGCTCCTCGACGGAGACGAGGCGACTGCGCGGGCGCAGCATCCCCGCGATGCCGTACGCACCCAGCTCGCGGCAGCGCCGGACCAACCAGCCCCAGTCGAGGTCGAGATGGCGGGCGAGCGACCGCAGCCGCTCCTCCGAACTGTCGCCCTTGGTGACGCTCTGGCTGCGGGCGTGGTCGACGACCTGGGCGTAGGCGCTGACGTCGGCCAGGCTGTCGGTGGTGTCGACGTGCCAAATGCCCTCGGCGCCCAGCCAGTTGGCGGAGATGACGCGGCGTCCGGGAACCAGTACGAAGCCGTCGATGCGCTTGTACTCCGGCTCGGCGCACACCCAGATCGTCTGCCCGTCGCGTTCCATCATGGCCACGGCCAGCCACAGCAGGATCCGCTCGTAGCGCCGGCTCGCGCCGGCCTCCGCCTCGGGGATGCAGAACACCCGCTCGGGGGCGGCTGCGCCGTCGGCCAGGCGCTCCTGAAGAGCGTGCCGGAACTGCGTCCAGGACGCGAAGAACAGCCACGCCGCGGCTTCCTCCCCCGTCCGCACCGGGGTCCAGAAGACCGGCGGCGAGCTGCCCTCGTCCAGGCGCCGGATGATGTGCTCGGCACAGAAGTACATGCCGAGCCAGGCGCTGCCGACGTTGGTGAGCTCCGGCACGGCCGACCGCGCGACCGCCGAACGCCGCTGCGCCCACAGGGGTTCCAGGGTCTGCTGCTCGGCGTGCAGCACATGGTCGTTGGCCAGCAGGCTGTCGTCGAGATTCAGCATCGCCCACAGCAGCCCGTACGTGAGGTCGTCGATCTTGTACGGGGTCGAGATCGGCATCGTCTCGGCGGTGACCGCTAATTGACGGCGGGCGTGGGCGGCGTCCAGCGCGTACAGGCCGTCGTCGCCGAGGGTGCCGAGGAGCAGCGCTCGGCGCGTGGCCCGCGTGAAGGCCCTTATGTGGGCATGGTGATGGGCTCCGATGACCACACGGCCGTCCTGCTCGGTGGCCTCGTAGAGCTGGACGGCGACGGACGTGCCGTCGAAGAACCGCTGGCCGTCCAGGTGCCACACGCCCTCCATGCCGGAGGCCCGGCCCATGGGGTCCAGATAGGACGTGTCGAACATGGCGTTCAGGAGCCGCGCCGCGTCCCGCGCGGCATTGGGCGCGATCTGCGGCAGTACGACGCCGCGTTCCACCGCGGGCCGCAGCAGCGTCTCGACGTCGACACCGAGCATGAACTCAAGGACGGCACCGGCGTCACTGCGGGGTATCTGGTCGCCGGAGAGCCAGCGCTTCCAGGTGGCCTGGGAGGCGGTCACCGTCGCCAGGTCGGGCCGGTTCAGTTTCGCGGCTGCGAGCTGGGCGGACCGGGTGAACTCTTCTTCGAACGTAGCGAAGTGGCCGCAGCCCCGCTCGGTCAGCAGGGCCCGCAACAGCGTCCGGGGGCGCATCGATTAACTGTCTCCACGTCTAAGAGTCGCGAGCCCCCCGTGGCTCGCCGGTTGTCCGGCCTGAGTCGGTCAGCCCTTGATCACGGATCCGGGCGAGGACACGTCCGAGCCGACAGGGCCCGGGCCGCGGAGATCAACTTCTTCATGCCGAGCATTATGCATACGGACCGTCAAACCATGGGCAGTGGTCCGGGAATTGGTGTAGCAACCGCCCGCCGACGCGATGGCTGAAAGGTCGCCTGCCCGGTCAGCCGTGCCTGATCCAGTTCCACCTCCGGATCCGTCTGACGGACCAGAGGCTCGGCACGGCGCGCAGGGGGTGACACCACGCGGCCCCCGGCAGGAACGAGCCTCAGGGACGCTCGGTCACCGCGCACGCGAACGGACCGTCCGCGCCGAAGGCCAGGGTGTTGAAGCGGTCGCCCATGCGCCGGTGGGTGGCGGCGTCCGGGTGGAGCTGGTCGGGCAGCGGCAGCTCGGCGAAGTCCTCCTCGCCGTACAGGTCGCGGCCGTCGAGGTAGTACAGGTTCGGGTCGTCCGCGGTCCGCTGCTTCACGACGCGCGCCAGCTCGTCCCGGATGACGTTGAGGGTGAGCTTCCCCGCTGCTCGCTCCGCCGGGTCACCTACGGCCATGAACTGCAGCCTGCCCGCACCGAGGTTGCTGAAGTCCGGGGCGCTGGGGCCCGGAGTGTCCTCGTGGATGGCGCAGTAGACCGGCGACACGACCAGCAGCGGCACGGTCGGGTGTCCCTCACGGATCGTGTCGAGGAAACCGTGCACCGCCGGGGTGAACGCGCGCAGGCGCATCAGGTCGGCATTGACAATGTTGATGCCGATCTTGACGCTGATCAAGTCCGCGGGGGTGTCCCGTAGGGCACGCGCGGTGAACGGGTCGAGCAGGGCACTGCCCCCCAGACCGAGGTTCATCAACTCCACGCCCCCGAGGGAGGCGGCCAGCGCCGGCCACGTCGTGCTGGGGCTTGCGGCGTCCGAGCCGTGGCTGATCGAACTGCCGTGATGCAGCCACACCTTGCGCCCGCTGTCCGGCATGCGCTCGACCGGGGCATCGGCACGCAGGGCGACCAGCTCGGTGATCTCGTTGTACGGCAGCCAGATCTCGACGTCCTTCATGCTGTCGGGCAGCCCGGCGAACCGCACGGTGCCGATGGGCCCGGGCCGGGTCTCCCTGGTGCCTGTGGTCATGTCCACCATCTGTACGTTGCCGCCGGTGACACCGGCCTGCGCGGCCAGGCGGCCGTCGACCAGCAGGTCGTACACGCCGTCCGGACGGGGCGGAGCGCCCTTGTAGGCCATCTTGGTCCGGAGCGCGTCCAGCTCGATGACGGTGGCCCGGGTGCGGAACACCAGCCGCACGCCGGAGGGTTGGGCCTCCGCCATGGCCAGTTGCCCGTCGGAGTACTGCGCGCGGGCCCGCGCGGGCAGCCGGTGCGGGAGCACGCCGTGCTCGGAGCGCTCCACCTCGTACGCGCCACGCACGAGGTCCGCGGTGACGGGAGTGGTGGTCCAGTTGTCGTTCATGTGCATTGCCTCAACCTGTTGATCAATATGCCTGTGGGCTGTTCGGGCGCACCGATACGGGTCGGCACGGGGCCGTGGTCAGGGTGCGGGCCAGTTCCGCAGCGTGGCATCGAGGGAGTCGAGGATCCGCGACCAGCTTTCCTGCGAGTCGGGTGCGCTGTGGCTGAAGCCTCCCTGCATCTCCAGGCTGACGTAGCCGTGGAAGACGCTGCCGAGGAGTCGGACCGCGTGGGTCTGGTCCGGCTCCGTGAGGTCGTAGCCGCGCAGGATCGCCCGCATCATCTGTGCGTGCCGGACGCCGGCGCTGGCAGCCGCCGTCTCCGGGTCGAGCCGCAGCTGGGCCGCCGCGTAGCGTCCGGGGTGTTCCCGTGCGTAGTCGCGGTAGACGTTCGCGAAGGCGGCGAGGGCGTCCTTGCCCGCACGCCCGGCGAGCGCCGCGGCGCCCCGGTCGGCGAGCTCCTCCAGGGCGACCAGCGCGATCCCGGTCTTGAGTTCCTGGGAGTTCTTCAGGTGCGAGTACAGGCTCGCGACCTTGACGTCGAACTGTCTCGCGAGCGCGGAGACGGTCACCTTGTCGAACCCGGCCTCGTCGGCCAGCTCGGCGCCGGCTCGGATCAGGCGTTCCTTGGTCAGCCCTACGCGCACCATAACCTTCACCCCAATCAACGAAATCGATTATGCAGTAGCCTAAGACCTATAGGCAAATCCGCACTCAGCTTAGGTAACACACGCGAGGGGGTGGGCAGCCCGCAGGGCGGATCGCCACAGCGGCGCGTCGCCCGGCCGATCGGGGGCGGGAGTGGTGGCATGGGCCACGTCATTACCGGTCGCGCCCTTGGGCAGGCGGCCGGATGATCGTCTGGGTGGGCACGCTCATCCAGGCAGGACCGCGAAGAACAGCGACACCTGGGAGGTAGCAATGTCCTCGAAGCGACGGCGCAAGAAGAAGGCTCGCCGCAAGCACGCCGCGAACCACGGCAAGCGCCCCCAGTCCTGAGGGAACTCGCCGGACGGGGTCAGGGGCGGCGCCGGACGGCGCCGCCCCTGACCCGTTTCGCTCACACCCCTCCGGCATTCGTGTCACCCGCGCGAGCGCTGACCGGGATCGCCTCGACGGCGACCTAGGATCCGCTGCGTGGCACACACCTTCGACGAGCTCGTCGAGAGACAGCAGGCCGCGAACGCGGCACACCACGAGGTCCTGAGACTCCGGGACGGCTACGGACCACCGGGGCTCGAGCCGTTGAGCGAGTCGCAGACCCAGACCTACGAGACGGCCTGGCGCGCGTGGCGGGACCTGGCCCGCGACGTCCAGCAGGCCGTCACCGAGTACGCCAGGGACGAGGGCCTCGCCAGGCACGACGTGGAGGCGGACGTGAAGGCGAAGGCGGGCGGCGACGCCGGATAGCGCGGTCAGGTCGCGAAGACCTGGGAGTCGTCGGCGAACGCCTTGAACTCCAGGGCGTTGCCCGCCGGATCCAGCAGGAACATCGTCCACTGCTCGCCGGGCTCGCCCGCGAAGCGTACGTAGGGCTCGATGACGAACTTCGTGTCCGCGGCGCGGAGCCGGTCGGCGAGCTCCTGGAACACGGGGATCGTGAGGATCAGCCCGAAGTGCGGTACGGGCACCTCGTGTCCGTCGACGGGGTTGCGGATGGGCTCGGCGCGGGTGGGGGCTAGGTGGGTGACGAACTGATGGCCGTGGAGATTCCAGTCCACCCATGTGTCGGCGCTGCGGCCCTGCTCAAGGCCGAGCACCTCACCGTAGAAGCGCCGGGCGGCGGGCAGGTCGTCCACGGGCATCGCCAGGTGGAACCGCGGGATCGGTGAGTCGAGTTCGGTCATGGGACCGGTCTCCTTTCGGGAGACTGCGCGGTAGACGGTGCGGGAGACTGCGCGGCGACGGAGCGCCGGCAACGCTTGCCGCTCAGAACGCTGTGGGCCTACCCGTCCGCGGCGCCGAGATCACACCGTCGAAGCCGCGACCCGTACGCGTGCTGGATCTTGGCGCGTTTTCGCCGCCCACCGCGTCACCGGCCCCAGCACGTACGACGCCGCCAGGACCAGGCAGCCGAGCAGCAGCCAGCCCGGCGTGCCCATCCCGAGCAGCAGCGCGGTGAGCAGCAGCGGGCCGAGCGTGCGGGCGACCGTGACGCCCGTACCGAAGAAGCCCTGGTACTCGCCGATGCGCCCGGCCGGGGCCAGGTCGAAGCCGAGCTGCCAGGATCCGGCCGACTGGAGCATCTCGGCGGCGACCAGGAGCACCGACCCTCCGAACAGCGCGGCGACCGCGGCCCAGACCGAGCCGGTGGCCGAGGCGGCGAAGACACCGCACGCCAGGAGCATGAGCACGCCTGACCGGCGGATGGCGCGGGTCGCCGTGGGGAGGCCGGAGACCGAGCGGGCCGTGCGGACCTGGAAGAGCATCACGGCGCCGGTGTTGAGGATGAAGAGCCCGGAGACGAGCCACGTGGGGGCGTCGGTGCGCTCGTTGATCCACAGCGGGAGCCCGAGGCTGAGCAGCGGCATCCGCAGGAGAAGAACGGTGTTGAGGAGGGTCACGGCGGCGTAGGGCCGGTCGCGCAGGACTTCGAGTTTCGCTCCGCGGACGGCCGGCGCCGGGGCGACGGCCGGGAGCCGCAGCAGGACGAGTGCGCAGAGGACGAAACTGACGGCGTCGATCGCGAACACCGTCAGATACGCCGGCTTCGTCCCGGCGGACAGTGCGAGGCCGCCGAGCGCCGCGCCCACCGCGAGACCCGCGTTGAGCGTCGACTGCAGGTGGGCGAGGGCACCCGTGCGGTCCTCCTTGGCCACCAGACCGGCGAGCAGCGCCTGGCGCGCGGCCGCGAGTCCCGACTGCGCGCTCGCGTAGAGGCAGGCGGCCACGAGGAAGGGCAGGAAACCGCGTACGACCAGGAAGGAGGCGACCGCGGCACCGGTCGCGAGGGCGAGCAGGACCGCCGTCCCACGCGGGCCCCGGCGGTCCGCGATCCGGCCGAGCGGCACCCCGACGACTGACCCGATCGCCCAGGCGACAGTGAGGCCGAAGCCGATCCTGGCCGGCGCGAGGCCGACGACGTGAGTGAAGTAGAGCGCCGAGGTGACGTAGTACGCGCCGTCGCCCAGCGAGTTGCTCAACTGGGCCAGGGCGAGGGTGCGTTGAGGGCCGGCGGGCGGCAGCAGGTTCGGCATGGCAATGACGGTACGCGCACATCGGCCCATCCATGTGGGGCAATTCTGGGCTCTGTGCTTGGGCCATTCAATGGACGTACTCCCTGGCCGGAAATCGTCGTAGACTCGAACACATGTCCGAACTGCCGCCCGACCTGCCGAGACTCCGCACACTGGAGACGTGGCTCGTGCTGTCTCTGGACAGGGTGCGCCGCAAGATCGCGGAGGCGGAGCGGCAGGAAGCCGAGAAACAGCGCGGCGAACGGGACCAGCCGCTGCCCCCCGACTGGCTGATCGAGATGGGGCTCGGCGGGCGCGCACCGGTGTACGTGCACGTCGGCGGCTGCCACATGGCGGGCAAACGGTCGCGAGGCGTCACGGACGACCAAGCGCGCCGCGCGCTGTGGGAGCAGGTGCCGGCCTGTCCGCACTGCAACCCCGACGGGGTGCTCGGAGTGCTGGACTGAACCCCGTGCGGGAGCCGTCGGAGCGCTGGTTCCGAGGCGGCGTCCGGATGATTCGCCGCCCACGAGGCGAGAATGCACAGCCCGTCGTGGGTGAGCGCTCACCGGCCGATCGGACGTGCACTCTCGGGACTACTCGGCCGGCTGGGAAGACTCGGTCGTATTTCAGACCCGCGAAACGGGCCGCCCCGCTTCGAGGGGCAAGTCCGGTGCGGGCACAGGCCGTTGAGCCCAGCGGACGGCATAGGGGACGCCAGGCGCCGGTGACGGTGAACAGGGCGCCCACGACGTACCAGCCGGGCCGGTCCCAGGTGATGCAGAACGCGATCAGCAGGCCGGGGCCGAGCCCGTCGGCGAGGCCCGCGCCCGGGGGACGTCCTGGGTGAGGTACAGGACTCCGGCGGACAACCCTGGCGAGAGCCCGCGCGCACAAGGCGAGCCCCGCCCGGCCGGGGGGGGTGGGCCGAGCGGGGCTCTGTCTCTATCTTCCAGCAAAAACGCCTGGCCATCGGATGCACGCGCCCGGCATTCGAATGACCCTGTACTTATGGACGTCGTGCCGATAGTCGTGCACCGCCCCTCGCGTACGGGTGGGCGCAGGGTGACGGCGCACGGTCAGATACTCGGCCTCGCGCATTCCGACAGGGAAGTCGTCGAGTTCTTGCGCCGGGCCGGGCTGCCGGACGCGGAGACGCTGCTCGACGATCCGGCCTGGGTGAAGTGGCGCGGCGGTCGGGCCCACCACTACGAAGCGGCGTAGGCGGGCCCGCCGGGAGGCCCTGGCTTTCGCGGCTTCCGGCCTGGTTCAGCAGGTCGAAGAAGACATCGCCACGGACGATCCCGAACGGGTCCCCCAGCAGCTCGCCGAGCCCGGCGGCACCGCTGGGCGTCCAGTTCCAGACGTTGACCGCCCCCGCGACGAACAGCGGTGAGCCGCCGTCCCAGGACTTGAAGGCGGCGGAGTACCGGTGCGCCGTCCAGGACGGGAGTGGGAGCACGGGCGCGGAACACTGTCCACCCATCCGTCGGCCCGTGCACCGAACGACCCCGGCGACCACGCCGGAAGCAGCCCAACACCATTGCAAACGAGCCGATATCGGCAAGCGCCCGGCACGGGAGCACGACCTCCACCCGATTCGGCTCACCCTAGGGCCTGCGGCATCCATTCGATTCGACACCGCCGCACGCTCACCCCCGTGCCGCCGGAACCCTACGCAGGAGTTCCCCGGCCGTGCACCCCTGATCCATGTCCAGAACCAGGCACAGATCGAAACCCCGGTAGTCCCGCTGAACGGCGACCTGGAGGTCGCACCACTGCGAGTCGGGGTCACCGGAGTCCACATTCACCACGAGAGAGTCCCCCTCGGCCACCGAGTCGGACGCGGTGGCGAACCCGGACGAGTCGGCCCGCGTGAAGAACTGCCACCTGGCGGCCTTCACCGTCGTCGGGCACGTGTAGTCGGGCACGGCATGATCGACCCCGCTCGCCGTCACGGTGTGATCGCCCGCCATGTGCACGCGGGCTCCGGCCGAGTTGGCCCAGTCCCCGACCAGATCGGCCTGCTGGATCACGGCCGCCCCACCACCCGCGTCGGCGCACGACGCACAGGCCAGGACCAGACATCCGAGCAGCACCGCCGTCCTCGACTTCACGCCCACCCACCGCCCCGACCTTGTCGACCGCACGCCCCAGCAGGCCACCGCGGGCAGCGTCCGCCCGTTCGAGCCGGGGTCAGCCTGACAGAAGTTTTGAACGTGTTCAACCGAGTCGGCGAAGCCGCACTCTCCTTCTCGTCAGCAAACTTTGCAGCCTGTCGGATCGCCCCCGCGGAGTTACCGGGGGGTCGTCTTGTCATGACCCTGGACAGCGCACCTGAGGGCGTGCTGTCATGCCAACTGCCCGCTCCTTCCAACGTTGTACAGACGCAAGTGACGAGCCGCCCCCTCTTCCTCAGTCAAGGAGGATTCGTGCGCACCAAACGACTCAGAGGCCGACTGGCCATGCTGCTGGCCGCGGGACTGGGCCTCGCGGCACTCACCGGGTCGCCGTCGGCGACGGCGGCCGACGACCCGGTCGAACCTCACGGCCTGAAGGGCGAGTACTACACCCAGTCCGCCCCCGGAGCCTTCGACTTCAACGAGCTCAAGGCCACCGGCTTCGACCCGAAGCTCGACTTCGACACCCTCGAGCCGCGGCTGCGGACCGCCACCGGCCAGGCCGACGACGCCAGTGTGCGCTGGACGGGCAAGGTCGTACCGGAGAAGACCGGCGCGACAACGTTTTCCATCATCGGCGACAACGGCTTCCGGCTCTGGGTCGACGGCAAGCTCGCCATCGACCACTGGGTCGACGACTGGGACAAGGAACAGACCTCCCAGCCCGTCGAGTTGACGGCCGGCAAGGCGTACGACATCAAGGTCGAGTACTTCGAGCACTTCGGCGGCTCGAACCTCCATCTGCGCTGGACCGAGCCCGGCGAGACCAAGGAAGCGATCCCCTCCTCCGCCTTCCGGCTGCCCGACGGCTGGGACTACGACGGGGCGATATCGACGACCGTCCTCAAGGACGGCCGGACTCTCAAGCTGGACTTCGCGCAGTCCCTCGCGGCCCCGCCGACCGGACTCGCGGATCACCTGAAGGCCGTGATCGGCGGCGCCCAGTGGCCGCTGTCCACGATCAAGGCCGACCCGGCCGACCCCCGCACCCTGCTCGTCGGGCTCAAGGAGCCGGTCGTGGGCAGGAAGGGCGGCGGCGCGTCAGGCCAGGCCGATGTCACGTACGACGGCAAGGGCGGGCTGACCAGCACCGGCGACAAGGCCGTCGGCCAGTTCTGGAGCAGTGGCCCGAACGACTCGGAGTACGAGCTGCGCACCAAGTGGGCCGACGAGGTGGGGCCGAAGAACGCCCACCCCGAGTACCCGCGCCCGCAGCTCACCCGGGACGCCTGGCAGAACCTCAACGGCGAGTGGCAGTTCGCCGCGGCGAAGTCCGGCGACAAGCCACCGGTCGGCAAGCAGCTCGGCGAGAAGATCCTCGTGCCCTACCCGGTCGAGTCGCAGCTCTCCGGCATCGAGCGCCATGAGGACCGCATGTGGTACCGCCGCACCTTCACGGTCCCCGCGGGCTGGAAGGTCGGTGACGGCAAGCGCCTCCAGCTGAACTTCGGCGCCGTCGACTGGCAGTCCGAGGTGTACGTCAACGGCACCAAGGTCGCCGACCACAAGGGCGGTTACGACAAGTTCAGCGCCGACATCACGGACGCGCTGAAGCCGGGGCGCACCCAGGAGCTGATCGTCGGCGTCTACGACCCGACGGACGCGCAGGGCGGCGAGAACCCGCCGGTCGGCAAGCAGCGCCTCGACCCGAGCGGCATCTGGTACACCCCCTCCTCCGGCATCTGGCAGACCGTATGGATGGAGCCGGTCGCGGCCGATCACGCCGCCGACCTCAAGATCACCCCGGACGTCACGGCGGGCAAGGCCACCGTCGAGGCCAAGGGCGTGCGGGACGGCGTGCCGGTCACGGCGACGGCGTACGACGGCAAGCGCAGGGTCGCCACGGCGAGCGGGGTCACCGGCGCGCCGCTGACCCTGAAGATCGACAAGGCGCATCTGTGGTCGCCCGACGACCCGTTCCTCTACAACCTCAAGGTGAACGTCGGCAAGGACAGCGTCGGCAGCTACTTCGGGATGCGCTCCATCTCCGTGGAGAAGGTGAACGGCACCCCGCGCACCCTCCTCAACGGCAAGCCCGCCTTCATGATGGCCACGCTCGACCAGGGCTTCTGGCCCGACGGGCTGCACACCGCGCCGACGGACGAGGCGCTGGCCTACGACCTGAAGATGCACAAGCAGATGGGCTTCAACTCGGTCCGCAAGCACATCAAGGTCGAGCCCGACCGCTGGTTCTACTGGGCGGACAAGCTCGGTCTGATGGTGTGGCAGGACATGCCGGCCATGAGCGCGGCGCCGGACACGGCCGCGCGCGCCGAGTACGAGCGCGAGATGAAGACGATGATCGACCAGCACAGCAGTCACCCCTCGGTGGTCATGTGGGTCACCTTCAACGAGGGCTGGGGCCAGTACGACGTGGGCCGCATCGCCGAGCAGGCCAAGGCCTGGGACCCGACGCGGCTGGTCAACAACATGTCGGGCCTCAACCTGGGGGCGGACGGCGGAACCGGCGACATCATGGACGAGCACGGCTACCCGAGCCCGGCCCTGCCGCCGCACCCCGACGGCAAGCGCGCCCTGGTCAGCGGCGAATACGGCGGCCTCGGCCTCGCGGTGCCCGGTCACGCCTGGGCGGTGCAGCAGTCGTACGTGGACGTCGACCCGGCGAAGTACACGGACGACTACCTCGCGCGCCTCGCCGAGGTGCACAAGCTGGCCTGCCAGGGCAGCAACGGCGCCGTGTACACGCAGATCTCGGACGTCGAGGGTGAGCTCAACGGCCTGGTGACGTACGACCGCAAGATCGTCAAGCCGGATGTGAAGCGGGTGAAGGCGGCGCAGGAAGCGCTGATCCGCGACGCCTCGCAGGCGACCGTGGCCGGCTGCTCCGGCAGCTGAGCGCGGTCGGTCCGACATGTGCCCGGTCCCCCTTTCGCGCCTCTCGGGGCGGAAGGGGGACCGGGGCGCGGCTCGCCCTTCTTGCGCGAGCGCGGCCCCTTCGTACCCCCTCCCCCGTACCCCCCGAACAGGAGCACCCGCATGCCTGTCAGCAGACGCGCTCTTCTCGGTGCCGGCGCCCTGGGCCTGGGCGCCGCGGCGCTCGGCGGCCCGTTCGCCCCGTCCGCGGCGGCGGCTTCACGGCCGTCGGCCGGCACGCTTGCCCCGGACGCGTTCCGGAAGCTGCCCTCCGGCAGTGTCACCGCCCGTGGCTGGCTCGCCGGACAGCTGAGGCTCCAGCTCGACGGGCTGTGCGGCCGATACGAGGACCTCTCCCACTTCCTGGACTTCGACAACACCGGCTGGGTGCACCCCGAGCGCGGGGCGTGGGAGGAACTGCCGTACTGGCTGCGCGGCTATGTGCCACTCGCGGTCGCCACCGGTGACGAGCATGCCCTGGCCCGTTCGCGCGAGTGGATCGACGCGATCCTCGCCACGCAGGAGAGCGACGGCTTCTTCGGCCCGCGCGCGCTGCGGACCGCACTCAACGGCGGTCCGGACTTCTGGCCGTTCCTGCCGCTCCTGATGGCGCTGCGGACCTACGAGGAGTACACGCGCGACCAGCGCGTCGTCCCGTTCGTCACGCGCTTCCTGCGCTTCATGAACGCCCAGGGGGACGGAGCATTCAACTCCAGCTGGGTTTCCTTCCGTTGGGGTGACGGGCTCGACATCGCGGTGTGGCTGTACCGCCGTACCGGGGAGAAGTTCCTCCTCGATCTGGCGGGCAAGATGCACACTCTCGGGGCGGACTGGACCGGCGATACGCCCTCGCGCCACAACGTGAACATCGCCCAGGGATTCCGTGAGCCGGCCCAGTACGCGCAGCTCACCGGCTCTGCCGAGCTGACCCGGGCCACCTACCGCGGTTACGACGCCGTGATGGGTGCGTACGGACAATTTCCCGGCGGCGGCATGGCGGGGGACGAGAACTACCGGCCCGGCTTCGGGGACCCCCGTCAGGGCTTCGAGACCTGCGGCATCGTCGAGTTCATGGCCAGCCATGAACTGCTCACGCGCATCACCGGTGACCCGGTGTGGGCGGACCGCTGCGAGGAACTCGCGTTCAACATGCTGCCCGCCGCACTCGACCCGCAGGGCAAGTCCCTGCACTACGTCACCAGCGCCAACAGCGTCGACCTGGACAACACCCCGAAGACACAAGGACAGTTCCAGAACGGCTTCGCCATGCAGTCCCTGCAGCCCGGCGTCGACCAGTACCGCTGCTGCCCGCACAACTACGGCATGGGCTGGCCCTACTTCAACGAGGAGCTGTGGCTCGCGACGCCCGGCGACGGCCTCGCCGCCGCCATGTACGCCCCCTGCACGGTCCGCACGCGGGTCGCCGGCGGCACCGAGGTGACCATCGTCGAGGAGACCGGCTACCCCTTCACCGAGGCGGTCGAGTTCAGGCTCTCCACCCCGAAGCCGGTGCGCTTCCCGCTCCAGCTCCGCATCCCGGGGTGGTGCCGCGGGCCCGAACTCCTCGTCAACGGCAAGCGTCTGGCGGCCGAGGACGGACCGGTCTGGGCCAAGGTGGAGCGCACCTGGCACGACGGTGACGTGGTGACGCTGCGCCTGCCTCAGCGCACTTCCGTACGCCACTGGCCCGGCAACCATGACGCCGTCAGCGTCGGCCACGGACCGCTCACCTACTCCTTGAGGATCGGCGAGCAGTACGAGCGCTACGCGGGCGACGACACGTTCCCGCACTACGCGGTGCACGCGACCTCGGCCTGGAACTACGGCCTGTCCCCCGCCCCCGGCCTCGTGTTCCGGCGCGACGACGGGCCGGTCGGGGAGAACCCGTTCACCCACGAAACGACGCCCGTGCACATCACCGCGCAGGCCCGTCGTATTGAGGAGTGGGTCGCGGACGACGAGCACGTCGTCGCACCCCTGCAGAGCGGACCGGCCCGCAGCGACGCACCCGTCGAGACCGTGACACTCGTCCCGATGGGCGCGGCCCGACTGCGGATCACGGCGTTTCCCCAGGCCTCGCCCGACGGCAGGGCGTGGACGCCGGAGCCCGCGTTCCGGCGGATCGCCAACAAGCACAGCGGGAAGGTCCTGGCTGTCGACGGCATGTCGACCGAGAACAGTGCCCGCGTCGTTCAGTTCGCCAACTCCGGTACGGGTGACCACGCGTGGCAGCTCGTCGACAAGGGCGACGGCTGGCATCTGATCCGTAACGGCCAGAGCGGCAAGGTCCTCGGGGTCGACGGGATGTCGACGGCGAACAGCGCACACGTCGTCCAGTACGAGGACAACGGCACCGCCGACCATCTGTGGGCGCTCGTCGACAGCGGGGACGGGTGGTACCGGATCCGCAACAAGAACAGCGGCAAGGTCCTTGGCGTGGACGGGATGTCTACCGCGGACAGCGCGCAGGTCGTCCAGTTCGACGACAACGGGACGGACGACCATCTGTGGCGGCTGCTCTGAGGTCGTGACCGATCGTGGCGCGCCGGGCGGATCCCGGCGGGCCACGGCGTCGGTGTGCGTATGCCGGCCTGCCACGGCGTCGGTGTGCGTATGCCGGCCTGCCACGGCGTCGGTGTGCGGATCCCGTCCCGCCACGGCGTCGGTGTGCGGGGGTCCGCTTCCTCGACGGTCGAGCAGCTGGTCCGGCAGCCGGTGCCGGTATGTCCGTCCGCCCTTGCCACCTTTCGCCGCGCGGACGTATAACGTTGCAAGCCCGGCTCCAGAGCCTTTGCGCCGGGGCCATGGCTCCGGCGCCGTGCGGGCACGCACCGGTCCCGGCGCCCGGCAGGTCACCGGAAGGAATGTTGTGCGGGTCAGCCTCAAGGACGTCGCCGCGCGTGCGGGCGTGTCGATCAAGACCGTCTCGAATGTGGTGAACAACTACCAGCACGTCACCCCCGCGATGCGCGAGCGGGTGCAGCAGGCCATCGACGAGCTCGGCTACCGGCCCAATCTCACCGCCCGCCACCTGCGTCAGGGCCGGACGGGCATCATCGCCCTCGCCCTGCCCGAGCTCGGCAACCCGTACTTCGCCGAGCTCGCGGCGGCGGTGATCGACGCCGCCGCCCTGCACGACTACATCGTGCTCCTGGACCACACGGGAGGCCGGCGCGAGCAAGAGGTCCTGGTCAGCCAGGGGTTCCGCGCACGCGTCATCGACGGCCTGATCCTGAGCCCCATCGAGCTGGAGGCGGAGGACCTTCGTGAGCGCACGGAGAACGTGCCTCTGGTCCTGCTCGGCGAGCGCCACTACGACCTGCCCTACGACCACATCGCGGTGGACAACGTCGCGGCGGCCCGCACGGCCGTCCGTCATCTGATCGACATGGGGCGCCGCGAGGTGGCGTTCATCGGCGCCCGCCGTGGCCACAGCCAACCCGCCCATCTGCGTGTTCAGGGGTGGCGCGAGGAACTCCTGTCGGCGGGCCTCTCCGTGGACGACGGGCTGATCGCGACGACCGAGGGGTGGGGGCACGCGGACGGTGCGGCGGCGATGACCCGGATCCTGGAGACCGGGCGCCGGCCCGACGCCGTGTTCGCGTACAACGACCCGATCGCCATCGGAGCGATGCGGGTGCTGTCGGAGCGCGGTCTGCGCGTGCCCGAGGACGTCGCCGTGGTGGGCTTCGACGACGTCGTGGAGGGGCACTTCGGGGCGGTCACGCTCACCTCCGTGTCGCCGGACAAGGAGGCCATCGCACGGATGGCGGTCGAGTCGGTCCTGGCCCGGCTCGGCGGCCAGGCGGACGAGCCCCGTCGCGTCTGGGCGGACTACCGGCTCATCGCGCGCGAGAGCACGCTGGGCCGGAACCCGTAGGCCGGGCGGCGGGACCGCGTGATCGTTCCCGCCGGCCAGCCCGTCAAGGACTTCCCGCCGAAATCCCCGACCCGTCGGCCACCGGACAACCGCTCGACCGCCGAACAGCCGGAAGACCCGAGCAGATAGCTGTACCGACCCCTTACAAGCTCGCCTTACAACGTTGTAATGTCCAGACGTCCGCAGCTGCCGGTCTCCGGCTCGGTCCGCGCCCCGTCGGTATCCCCTGCCCGGCGCCGGACAGTGCCCGGCCCTCACCCCCCGCGAGGAGCCCATGTCCTTCGCCACCCCCTTCCCGGCACCCTTCGGCGCCGCCTCCTCGGGCCTCCCGGTCGAGCGCTGGACTCTGCGCAGTGCGAGCGGAGTCGAGGCCGCCGTCCTGACGTACGGCGCCGTACTGCACTCCCTGCGCGTCCCGGGTCCGTCCGGGAGCAGGCCGCCCGCCGAGGTGGTCCTCAGCCTCCCGGACGTGAAGCACTACGTCACCCATGGCGCGTATCTCGGCGCTGTGGTGGGCCGGTACGCCAACCGCATCGCCGCGGGCACGTTCGCCCTGGACGGAACGCGGCACCACATCCCGCGCAACGACAGGGGCAACTCGCTGCACGGCGGGCCCGACGGGTTCGACCGCCGGGTGTGGCGTGCCGAGCCCTGCGAGCGGCCCGACGGCGCCGCGAGTGTGCGCCTGAGCCTGGACAGTCCGCACGGCGACCAGGGCTTTCCCGGTTCGCTCCAGGTGTCCGTCACCTACACCCTCGCGTCCGACGGATCCCTGACGCTCGACTATCACGCCGTCACCGACCGTCCCACGCCGCTCAATCTCACGAACCACGCCTACTTCAACCTCTCCGGGAACCCGGACCGAGGGGTGCTCGACCACCTTCTGACCGTGGACGCCGCCACGTATCTGCCCATCGACGAGACGGGCCTCCCGCTGCCTGGCGCACCCGCGCCGGTGGCCGGTTCTCCGTTCGACTTCACCCGGTCACGGCGGATCGGCGCGCGGATCACCGAGCCCGACGAGCAGTTGAGTCGCGCCGACGGATACGACCACTGCTGGATCCTCGACGACCGTGAACGACCCTCCGAAGATGGCCAGTTGGCTCTACGGCGTGCGGCCCGTCTCGAGGACCCCGGCAGCGGGCGCGTGCTGGAAGTGCACACCAGCGAGCCCGGGATCCAGGTGTACGCGGGGCAGCAACTCGACGGCGGTTTCAGCGACTTCCTGGGTCGCCGGCTGGGCGCCCACTCGGGTCTGTGCCTGGAGACGCAGCACTTCCCCGACTCCCCCAACCGGCCCGCGTATCCGAGCACCGTCCTGCGCCCGGACCAGGTCATGCGCAGCCGGACCGTGCTCAGCTTCCCGCACCTCACCGCGGTCGCCCGTTGACCGCGACCGGACGGCCCGCCGAATCACAGGGCGGTCACGTCCCGCACAAAGGGTTTACACCCTCCTTTCAACGATGTAAAAACTCCTGCGGGCGGACCAGTCGAGGCTCTCGCCTCGTCGAGCCGCACACGCGCCGCCCTCGCTGCTCCCTGCCAACCCTCCGTCGCCGCGTCACCCGGATCGGGGTCACCATGAAGCACTTCGCCCACCGCCGTCACCTCACCGCCCGCCCTGTGATCGTGGCCCTGGCCGCCGCCATGGCCCTCACCGCCTCCGGCTGCGCCAAGTCCGAGGACGACGCCTCGAACAAGTCCGGCTCCTCCGCGTCCGCCGCCGACGCGGGCCAGAAGGTCGTCACGCCGAAGCCCGGCAGCAAGGGCTGCACGATCGACGCGTACGGCGGGAAGAAGCTGGACCTCAAGAACGCCACGGTCGGCTTCTCGCAGTCCGAGAAGGAGGCCAACCCCTTCCGGATCGCCGAGACGGCCTCCATCAAGGCCGAGGCGGACAAGCGCGGTCTGAAGCTGCTCACCGCCAACGCCCAGTCCCAGTTCTCCAAGCAGATCAGCGATGTGCAGGACCTCCTCGCCAAGGGCGCCGACCTGCTGGTGATCGCTCCGCTCAATTCGGACGGCTGGGAGCCGGTGCTGAAGGCCGCCGCGGCCAAGAAGGTGCCGATCGTCACCATCGACCGCAAGATCAACGCCACGGCGTGCAAGGACTACGTCAGCTTCATCGCCTCGGACTTCGTCGACCAGGGCAAGCGCGCCGCCGACCAGATGATCGAGGCGACCGGCGGCAAGGGCGAGGTCGCGATCCTGCTCGGCGCCGCGGGCAACAACGTCACCACCGAGCGCACCAAAGGCTTCAAGGACCGCATCAAGGAGAAGGCCCCCGACCTCAAGGTGGTCTTCCAGCAGACCGGCGACTTCGCCCGTGAGAAGGGCCAGCAGGTCACCGAGCAGCTGATCCAGTCCAAGCCCGGTATCAAGGGGATCTACGCCGAGAACGACGAGATGGGTCTCGGCGCGGTCGCCGCGCTCAAGGGCGCCGGCAAGAAGGCCGGTGACGTCAAGATCGTGACGGTCGACGGGACGCGCAACGCGGTCCAGGGCATCGTCGACGGCTGGATCAGCGGTGTCATCGAGTCCAACCCGCGCTTCGGCCCGCTCGCCTTCCAGACCCTCGACACGTTCACCCAGGGCAAGGAAGTCCCCCAGGACGTCATCATCCAGGACGGGGCCTACGACGCGAAGAACGCCAAGTCCGAGATCGGCAAGGCATTCTGAGGCAGCTTCAGGCGGGCGGGGTGGGCAGGCCCGAGTGCCGGCCCACCCCGCCCCTGATTCAGCCTGATCCAAACGAAGGACCCTATCCCTCACCCCACCCTGGAGGCACAGGTGGCTCCCTCCGCCGAAGTCCTCACTGTCCACGGACTCAGCAAGTCGTTCCCCGGCGTCCAGGCCCTCGACGGTGTGGACCTCGCGCTGCACGCCGGTGAGGTCCACGCTCTGATCGGCGAGAACGGCGCCGGCAAGTCGACGCTCATCAAGGTGCTCACCGGTGTGTACCGGCCCGACGCGGGAGACATCACCTTCCAGGGCCGCCCGGTCTCCTTCGCCACACCGCTGGAGGCCCAGCACGCGGGCATCTCCACGATCTACCAAGAGGTCAACCTCATCCCGCTGCTGAGCGTGGCCCGCAACCTCTTCCTGGGGCGCGAGCCGCGCAACCGGTTCGGGCTGCTCGACTTCGGCCGTATGCACCGCGACGCCGCACTGACGCTGCGTGCGTACGGGGTGCGGGTGGACGTGCGGCAGCCCCTGCGCACGCTGGGCGTCGGCGCCCAGCAGATGGTGGCCCTGGCCCGGGCCGTCGCCACCGACGCACGCGTCGTCATCATGGACGAGCCGACCTCCTCCCTCGAACCACGGGAGGTGGAGACGCTGTTCGAGGTGATCCGCCGACTGCGCGCCGACGGGATCGCCGTCATCTACGTCAGCCACCGGCTCGACGAGCTGTACGCCGTGTGCGACACCGTGACGGTGCTGCGGGACGGCTGCCGCGTGCACACCGGACGGCTCGCGGATCTGGACCGGCTCGCGCTGGTGTCCACGATGCTGGGACGTGACATGGGTGAGGTCCGCAGCGAGGGCGTCACCAAGTTCACCGGCGACCACCATGCCGCGAGTTCCGAACCTGTGCTCAGCGCACGAGATCTGACGGTTCCTCACAAACTGCTCGGCGTCTCGCTCGACATCCGTCCCGGCGAGGTCGTCGGTCTGGGCGGGCTGCTCGGGTCGGGGCGCACGGAGACCGCCAAGGCGATCTCCGGGGCTCTGCCGCCGAAGGCGGGCAGCGTCACCGTGGCCGGTGTCCCGCTGCGCCCGGGATCCACGCCCGCCGCCATCCGCGCCGGAATCAGCCTGCTGCCCGAGGACCGCAAGAGCGAGGGCATCGTCCCCGGGCTGTCCGTCCGCGAGAACATCGCGCTGGCCGCGCTGCCGAGGCTCTCCCGCTTCGGTCTGGTCTCCGAGGCCCAGGTCGACAAGATCGTGGACACCTTCGTCAAGAGGCTCCGTATCAAGGCGTCCTCGCCGCACCAGAAGGTCGGTGAGCTGTCCGGAGGCAATCAGCAGAAGGTGCTCCTGGCCCGCTGGCTGGCGATGAACCCGAAAGTGCTGCTCCTGGACGAGCCCACGCGCGGCATCGACGTGGGCGCCAAGGCCGAGGTGCAGAAGCTGGTCGACGAACTGGCCGATGACGGCCTCGGTGTCCTGCTCATCTCCTCCGACCTGGAGGAACTCATCGAAGGATCCGACCGCGTGGTCGTGCTGAAGGACGGCGCGGTCGTCGGCGAACTGACCGGCGACGACGTCACGGAGGACAAGCTGATGCAGACCATCGCGGCGGGCAGCCCCGCCCCCGGCGCCGCCGGGGAGGTGACCCGCCATGGCTGAGGCCGCGATACGCCCGGCCGCCCTCGACCGCGCGCGCGTCCTGCAGTGGATGCAGACGTACGGCGTGTACGCGGGCGTGGCCGTCCTGCTCGTCGTCAACATCGCCGTGACGCCGCACTTCCTGTCCGTCGAGAACTTCCGGACGCAGGCCGTGCAGGTCGCGCCCGTGATCATCGTCGCGCTCGGCATGGCCCTGGCCATCGGCACCGAGGGCATCGACCTGTCCGTGGGCGGGGTCATGGCGCTCGCGGCCTCGGTCACGGCCCTCTATCTGGGGTACGGGCTGGTGCCGGCCCTGCTCACGGTGGCCGTGTTCGCGGCCGTGGTGGGCCTGGCCAACGGGGCGCTGATCGCGTGGGTCGGTGTGCAGCCGATCGTGGCCACCCTCGCCCTCATGGTCGGCGGCCGAGGCATCGCCCTGGTGCTGCTGCCGCAGCTCAAGGACCTGCACAACCCGGGGCTCGCGTCGCTCGGTTCGGGTGACGTGCTCGGCATCCCCTACCTCATCCTCATCGCCGCCGCGCTCGCTCTGCTGGTCGCCTTCGTCATCCGGCGCACCACCTTCGGGCGGCAGTTGCTCGCCATCGGCGACAACCGGGCGGCCGCGAAGCTCGCGGGGCTCCCGGTGCGCCGCGTCCTGATGCTCGTCTACGTGGCGTGCGCGCTGCTCGCCGCGGTCGCCGGTGTGCTCGCGACCGCGCGGCTGCAGGCCAGCGACCCCACGTCGCTGGGCAACCTGATGGAGCTGTCCGCGATCACCGCGGTGGTGGTCGGCGGCACCCCCCTGAGCGGCGGCAGGGTCAACATCGCCGGAACGGTGGCGGGCGCCGTCCTCATCCAGCTGCTCACCGCCACCCTCATCAAGCACGATCTGCCGCCTTCGTGGACGCAGATCGCCCAGGCCATCGTGATCGTGCTGGCGGTGTACGCGGCGCGCGGACGGGGGAAGCGATGACGGTGACCAGGACGGAAACGGACGAGGCCGTGGCCCGTACCGAGAAGGAGTTGCCCGACGCCGCCGAGCCCGTGGGCAGCAGCCGCTCCGAGCGGCTGAGCGCGCTGGTCCAGCAGCACGGCGCGCTCGCGGTGCTCGTGATCGTGTCGGCGGTGGCGTCGCTGAGCTTCGACTCGTTCGCCACCGGGGACAACGTGTCCAACATGGCGACGAGTTCGGCGTTCCTGGCGGTCGTCGCGCTCGGCATGACCTTCGTCATCATCACCGGCGGCATCGACCTGTCGGTCGGTTCGCTCTTCGCCCTCGGAGGTGTTCTGGCCGCGTGGGGTTCGCAGTACGGCACTTTGGTGGCGCTCCTGCTGCCGATCGTCGTCTGCGGTCTCATCGGTGTGGTCAACGGCCTGCTGATCGCCCGCTCGCGGCTCGCTCCCTTCATCGTCACGCTGGCCGCGATGCTGGGCGCGCGCGGGCTGATGCTGTCCCTGACCAACGAGGGCGCCGACACCTACCTCGTCAAGAAGGGGTCGTTCCTCGCCGGGCTCGGACAGGGATCGACCCTCGGCGTCGGCAACCCCGTGTGGATCACTCTGGTCCTGTTCGCGGCGGGCGCGGTGGTCCTGCGCCGCAGCCGCTTCGGCCAGCATGTGTACGCGGTCGGCGGCAACGAGGACGCGGCCGCCCTCATGGGTGCTCCCGCGGCCCGTACCAAGATCATCGTCTATACGCTGTCCGGCGTCCTCGCGGGCCTGGCCGGCGCGCTCAACGCCGCCTGGCTCGCCTCCGGCGTCACGATTCTGGGCAACGGCATGGAGCTGGAGGCCATTTCCGCGGTCGTCATCGGCGGCACCCTGCTGACCGGCGGTCTGGGGTACGTCAGCGGCTCTCTGGTGGGTGTGCTGCTCCTGAAGGTGATCCAGAACGTCATCAACCAGATCGGCTCCCTCGACTCCTCCTACCAGCAGGTCGTCAGCGGCGCGTTCCTCGCGGTCGTGGTCGTCGCGCAGACGTGGCTCGGCCGCAGGCGGCAGTTGTTGTAGGCGACCGGATCGCGCTGAGGCCTTACGACGTGGACCCCAGCGGGCGGGCCCGGGCGATCAGGAGGGCCACGTCGTCGCGGTCCCCCTCGTCCCGCAGTGCCACGAGGAGGTGGTCGCAGACCTCGTCCAGGGACCCCTGCGGCTCGGAGAGCAGATCGAGCAGTGTGTTGATGCGGGCATCTATGGCGTCGGAACGTGTCTCGATCAACCCATCGGTGTAGAGCACGAGTTGGTCGCCGCTCTCCATCTTCACGGTCGTCTCCTGGAAGGCGACGTCGCCCACGCCGAGGGGTGTCCCCGAGGGCAGGTCGAGGAGTTCGGGGCGCCGGCCGGGCCTGACCAGGATGGGCGGCAGGTGGCCCGCGACGGCGATCCGGCATTCGCCGCGCCGCGGGTCGTACACGTTGTATATGCACGTGGCGAACGCGGGGTCGAGTTCGGCGGCGGTGTGGTCGAGGTGGCGGAGCACCTGGGCCGGCGCGAGGTCCAGGTCCGCCAACGTGCGGGTGGCGGTGCGGAGTTGGCCCATGGTGGCGGCGGCGTTGATGCCGCTGCCCATCACGTCACCGATCACGAGGGCGGTCTTGTCCCCGGCCACCGGGATGGTGTCGAACCAGTCGCCGCCGATCTCGCTGGCCGACTGGGCGGGCTGGTAGCGGTAGGCGATCTCCAGGCCGGGCCTGCGGGGCGGCCTGGGCGGGAGCAGGTGGCGCTGGAGGGTGAGGGCGGTGCGGCGTTCACTCTGGTACGAGCGGGCGTTGTCGATGCAGACCGCCGCGCGGGCGGCCAGTTCGCCGGCCAGGACGACGTCGTCCTCGTCGAACGGCAGCTCGTTCCTCGCACGGCCCAGGTCCAGCGCGCCGAGCACCTCTCCGCGCGCGATGAGCGGCACCGCCAGATAGGAGTGCAGCCCCGCCCGGGACAGGACCTGGGCGGACTTCGGGTCGGGGGCGATGCGCTCCAGGTCCGCTTCGCTCACGTGCTCCACCAGCACCGGGCGCCCTGAGGTCACGCACTGGGTGATGTACCGGTCGGCCGCGTAGCTGGCGATCTGCCCGGGGGTGTCGGCGGCGTGGAGCGCGTTGGTGGAGTAGGCCGCCGTCACCGCCAGGGCCCGGAACAGAGCGGGTCCTCCGGCGGCCGGGGTGCTCTGGCCCCGGCTCTGGAGCACGGAGTCGAGTATGTCGACCGCCGCCAGGTCGGCCAGCTCGGGGACGACCACCGACGCCAGCTCGTGCGCGGTCTGCTCGACGTCCAAAGTGGTGCCCACGGTCCTGGACGCGTCGGCGATGAAAGCCAGGCGCCGGCGGGCCCGGGCGGCTTCTTGCGAGGCCCGGTGCTGTTCGCTCACGTCCACCACGGAGATGGCCAGGCCGAGGACCCGGCCGGCCGGGTCGTCCAGCCGGTAGTAGGACACCGACCAGGCGTGTTCCACGTCGGCGGCGCCGCCGGGGCGGCCGACGGTGAACTCGTTGAGGACCGGCGTGCCCGTGGCCATGACCTGGCGCATCGTGGCCGAGACGGCTTCGGTGTCCAGGAACGGAAGGGCCTCGCCGACGCCGCGGCCGATGTGCTGCTCGGCGGGCAGGGCGTTGATGCGTTCCAGCGCGGGGTTGACCAGCACGTAGCGCAGGTTCGTGTCCAGGACCGCGAGCCCGATGGGTGACTGGGCCACTAGCTGCACGGACAGCGCGAGGTCCCTCTCGACGCGGCGCAGGAGGGCCCGGTCGCTGGCGATGCCGAGGGCGTAGACGTCTCCGAGTTCGTCGTGGAGCCGCATGTTGCGGAACTCCACCAGGCGGGTGCTGCCGTCCTTGTGGCGTACGGGGAAGACGCCGGCCCAGCTCCGGCCGCTCTCCATGACCTCGGCGAACAGGCCGAGCACCAGATCCACGTTTTCCGGGGCGACCAGGAGGGGCGCGGCGTACTGCCCCAGCGCCTCCTCGGCGGTGAAGCCGAACAGCTCCTCGGCCTGCGGGCTCCACAGGCAGATCCGGCCCTGGGCGTCGATCATCACCGCGGCCACGGCCAGGGCGTCCAGCAGGCCGCCGGGCTCGGACACCGTGCCCGCCGTTGTCAGGCCCGTCCGCGACGAACCGATCGCATCCATCCAGTCACCTCCCCAGAATCGCCGGGTCCGAGGGACGGCTGAAAGGGATCAGCCCGGTTCGGGATGTCATCGACTCCATCGAGGACGAGTATTTTGTCAGCCGGGGCCCCGGCGTGTACTGCGGTCCAGATTCTCGGCCATGCTGTCTCCAGACTCCCCACGGCATTTTATGCCCCTTTCCCGGGGAAGGTCATGTTCGCTTCCTCCGCTGCTGGCGGGCCGCGCCCACGCGGGGCCGACGTTTCTAGGGCCTGCCGGTCATCGCCAAGCCGTCGACCGCCGCAGGCGACAGCTCGGACTCCCGCAAGCCGGACAGGGGCATCCAGGTGACGGCACTGGTGGAGTCGTCCCCCTTGGTCACCACGGGAGGGCCGGGCTTGAGGTCGACGCGGTAGAAGAGCCCCACCAGATGCCAGTCGATGCCGAGCCGGTGAGCGGTGTACGCCCTCGCGTCGACCAGCCGGGCGTCCAGGAGCTCCAGGCCGGTCTCCTCGTACAGTTCACGCCCCAGCGTCTCGCGCGGCTGCTCCCCCGGGTCGACCCCGCCACCGGGCAGGTGCCACAGGCCGGGCTCGAACACCGGTGAACTGTCCGCGAGTTGGGTGAGCAGCAACTGCTCGTCCATGACGGCGACCGCATACGCCGAGACTCGCGAACGCATCTGACCTCCCACGTTGCACCCCTGCGGACATCGCCGTCCCGATGACGGCCGATGCAGGGGAACAACCTATCGATCACGGGCGCCGCACGGTCGGGAATCACGGTGAACGCGTGGAGCCCGCACAACGCGTCAACGTGACACGCCGATCAGCTCCGTGCGGGTGTCCCGTGCGGGTATGGCAGAACATGGCACATGTCCGCTCGTTGAGATACCCGAGGACGTCTTCAGGTTCCTGTCGTGGCGACGGCAACCGGTGCACACCCTGAGAGCGAGCCTCCGTCAAGGCCCCCTCCGTGCCCCCACCGGGCAGGGAGGGGGCCTTCATCGTCGTACCGCCCCTTGGGCCGGCCGCGTCGGCGTCAGCCGATCGGTTGACCCCGGTGTCGTCCGTCGGGCTCCCGCACCGCAGACGGCAGGCCGACCGGTGAGCGCGGGACGCCGCCGGAGAATGGACTGAAGGAACGGAAAATCCGAGGCGCCCCCGTTCCGTCCCTACGGATCCTTCCCTACGGATCCTTCGCTACGGACATGGAGCACCGAGATGCACGACCGCGACCGCCGACTCCTGGAGGCCGCCCGGCGCGGTGACGCCGCCGAGGTGCGCGCCGCCCTCGACGCGGGGGCCTCGTTGGAGACCTGCGACGAGGAACTGCGCTCCCCCCTGTTGCTCGCCGCCCTCAACGATCACGTCCAGGCCGCGCGGGTCCTGGTCTCGGCCGGCGCCGACCCGGACGCCCAGGACCGGCGCCACGACAGCCCGTGGCTCGTCACCGGCGTGACCGGCAGCGTCGCGATGATGCGCGTCCTCCTCCCGGCGGGCCCGGATCTCACTCTGCGTAACCGCTACGGGGGTGTTTCGGTGATCCCCGCCAGCGAGCGCGGCCACGTCGCGTACGTACGGGCGGTGCTCCGGGAGACGGACATCGACGTCAACCACGTCAACGATCTCGGATGGACCGCTCTGCTCGAAGCCGTGATCCTCGGTGACGGGGGCCGGGCCCACCAGCAGATCGTGGAGCTGCTGCTCGCGGCGGGCGCCCGCCCGGATCTCGCGGACGCGGAAGGCGTCACGCCCCTGGAACACGCGGAACGCCGTGGCTTCGACGCGCTCGCGGCGCCGCTCAGGGCCGCGTCATGACGGCCCGCGCGCGCGGTGTGCTCGGGGCCATGGCCGTCGTCCTCCTCGCGGCGGGGTGCACCGCGACCGGCACCGCCGACTCCACCGCGTCCTCACCCCCGGCAGCCACCGTCACCCCTTCAGCGCCGGCGCCCGCGCGCACCGCTCAAGGCACGTTGCTGGTGGCGGACTTCGGCAGCGACACGGTCACGTTCGTGGACCCGGAGCGCGGCAGCCTCGACTCGGTGAAGGTGGGCACCGCACCGTACGGCACCGAGGGCGGGCTCGGCTCGTGGCTGAAGCCGCACTACGCCGCCGTGCGCGACGACGGAAAGCTCCTGCTGCCCTTCGAGGGCGAGAAGCTGGCCGTGCTCGACCCGCGCACCGGCAAGGTCGCCGTCGAACCGATGACCGCCGACACACACCAGCACGGCGCCCGGCTCACCCCCGACGGCAGGCTGCTCGCCGTCGGCACAGGACCGATCAGCGCAGGCGACCACGACGCCTCGCTGACCATCCGTACCGCCGAGGGGAAGGAGCGCGTCGTCCCGCTCGACGGCCCGCACGAGGACGTGGCCGCATCGCGCGACGGCCGCACCGCCTACGTCACCGGGGGCTTCACGCGAGACGGATTCTGGGACGGGATCACCGTCGTGGACCTGGAGAGCGGGAAGACCCACCGGCTGCCCGCAGGTCACCGGCCGCTGGGCATCGCCGTTCTGTGACGATGCCCAGCCCCCGCACGGGCCCGGCTCCGGCTCAGATGCGCACCGGCAGCGCGATCGGATAGGTGCCGTCGCCCGCGAACCCGACGCGCTCGACGGCCCCCCGCTCGACGGCCAGCTCGAGGCTGTCCCGGCGCAGGAACAGCTCCTCGAGGATCACCTCGGTCTGCAGGTTGGCGAGCGCGGCGCCGATGCAGCGGTGCGCGCCGTGTCCGTACGCGATGTGCCCGGCGCCGCGTGCCACCTCGCGTGTGAGATCGAGCCGCGTGGCGTCGTCGAAGGTTCCCGGGTCGCGGTTGGCGGCCAGCAGACCGCTCGTCACGCCCTCGCCCTGGCGCACCAGGACGCCGCCGAGTTCCACGTCCTCGGTGGCGTACAGGGTGGCGCCGACCCGTACCGCCGACACATGGCGGAGCAACTCCTGGACGGCGCGCGGCAGCAGGTCGCGCTCGGCCCGCAGCCGGACCGCCTCCTGCGGGTGGTCGAGGAGGGTGAGGACCGCGTCGGTGATGAAGAAGGCGGGCGGCGCGATCCCCGTGTTGATCAGCAGGAAGACGAGCGCGATCATCTCCTGGCGCGTCAGGCGCTGCCCCTCGGCCGCCGTGGCGCTGGAGCGCAGCAGATCGGAGAGCAGGTCCTCCTCGGGCGCCGGGCCTCGGAGGTCGAGCAGCCGGCCGATGTACTCGGCGAGGTGGTCGATGCCGGGCAGGAACCGGTCCGGTTCACCGGACTCGTAGTCCCTGATCCAGCCGCTCACCTTCGGCCGGTCGGCCGCGTCCACGCCGATGATCTCGCAGATGACGTCCGTCATGACCGGGTAGGCGAAGGCGCTCAGGAGGTCGAACTGGTCCCCCTTCGCGACGAGTTCACCGGTCACGTTCTGGACGATGCGCTCGATGCGCGGACGCAGCGCGGCGATCCGGCGCGGCGCGAAGGCCCGCATCACGTGCGTGCGCAGACGGGTGTGCTCGGGCCCGTCGACCATGACGAGGATCTCCAGGTACTGCCGGTACTCCGGCGGCAGCCCCGCGTCGTCGAGCAGTTCCGCGCCGACACCCCCGCCCTGCGTACCGGGAACCTTCGCCGGGTCCCGTACGAAGCGGGTGTCGCCGAGCACCGCCTTCACCACGTCGTAGCGCGTGGCCAGCCACACGGGGGTGGTGGTCCCCGGGAGTGTCACCCGCACCAGCGGGACGTCGTGGCCGTGCGACGCCTCGTCGATCTGAGTGTGGGTCAGTTGCAGTGGTGCGGCGGTCGGATCGGTCATGTCCTCACTCCGTTTCGCGATCACGTATCCCCTGACGTGATCTCGGTCGCCAGCATGCAATGGAACACGGGTACGAGTGGGTGGCGTGACCAGTTCGTGACGCGAGGGCGAACCTCGCGCTCAGCGGTCAACATCGCCTCCGGAGAGCCGCTCAACGGCCCGGGACGTACTCGCCGCTCTCCGCTGGGCGGCCTTCTGTTCGCGTGCGGCGTCCCGGACCCGTACGGATGCCTCGTCCGCCGCTTCGGCAGCGGTGCGCCGCTCCTCCTCGGCCTCGCCGAGCTGAACCGTCAGGAGCGCGACGCGTTCGTCCGCCGCGGACCGCCGGGTGGCGGCCCGCTCGTGCTCCTCCTCGGCACGGCGCACGTCGTCGTCACGACGGCCCGCTTCGGCCGCGGCCTCGGTGGCCGCCTTCATCGCCTCCTTCAGCCGCGCGCGGCGCTTCTCCTCAGCGGGGTCGGGGGCCTTGCCTGCGGGGGCGGGGGCGGGCCTTTCGGCCTTCTTCGGCACCTGCGCCAGAGGCGCCGTGCCGGGGAAGTCGGTGGACACGGCGGGCACCTTCGTGAGCCTGCCGGTGGCCCACTGCTCGGCGAACTCCGCGTCGGCCAGGGCCGCGTGGAGGATCTGTTCGACCTCGTGAAGGACGCTCAGGCTCACCGGCTGGCCCGCCCGTCTGGCGAGTCCGCCCGCCTGTCGCGCGAGGCCCGCGATCAGCACGTGCTGCTGATGGCTGAGAGTCCGGAACTGCTCCGGGTCGAGCGTACGGTGCGCTTCCCGCAGCGCGTCCGCGAGCTCGAGGAGCTGCCCCGCCTCCTCCGTCTCACGCGCCAGGAGGTTCGACACCCAGGCGGCGAGAGTCGGCTTGCGGAAGGCGGCGATCCGGCGCGCGGCGGCCGCGTCCCCGGCCCGTTTCGCCTCGGCGACCTGCGCGTTCCGCGCCGCCATGAACTGTACGGGCGGCAGGCGGTAGAGATCCTCGGCGACATCATCTGCGTCCACACGCCCACTCTGCCGTGCGGGCGGCGCGCGGAGCCGAGACGCGCCGGTCGCCGTGCTTCAGCAGGACGGGGCGCTGCGCTCGGCTCCGACGCGGTCGCGCTGTGGAGCGCCTGGGCCGAGGACCTTCGACGCACCCCGGTCGCGTACGGCCCCTTCATGGCGGAGGAGGCGGCCGGCGGGGCCACGAAGGCACTTCGGGACCTGCTGGGGAGTGCCTGACTCACCCCGCCCCGAGGTCAGCGCGAGGCCGGCACACGGTCGAGGGTCAGTCGGCCCGCCCGCCCCACGTGGGCTTGCCGCCGGGCAGGCCCTGGTCCCCTGCCCGGCCGATCGCGACGAGGTACAGAGCCTTGCAGGACGGCCCACCCGCGGGCATGTCGGATCACGGCCTCGTCGGTGCTTCTCCGATGGCTCGGTCGATTGCTTCATCGACTGCTTCGCCGAGCGGCCCGTCGATCTCGTGGTCAGTCATCCGGAGAGTCTGCACGGCCGGCGAGGCGATCGCCCGCCTCCGTGCGCCGGTACACCACGCGTCGCCCCACTCTCGTACCCGCCACCATGTCCGCCTCGCGCAGAACGGCCAGGTGGCCGCCGACCGTGCCGAGCGACTGCCCCAGTTGCGCCGCGAGTTCACTGCTGGTGGCGGGGCGTTCCAGCTCGTGGAGAAGGGCGGCGCGGCCGGTGCCGATCAGCCGTTCCAGAGCCTGCGGCGCTCGCGGCCGCCCGGTCTGCTCGGCTGTGCCGCGGGCCGGGTACACCAGGGCGTACCGGTCGGGAGGCGCCTCGGCGAGCCAGGTGCCGCTCGTCACGCAGACCGGGACGAACAGCATTCCGCCCTCACCGACGACGCAGTCAGGCCCCGGCTGGTCGCTGAAGCGGATCGCGTCGGCGCCGACCCACGCACTGCGCCGGTTCATGTGCTGGAGCGCCCTGGGCCAGCCGTACGCGGCGAGCAGCCCCGCCCGGTACGTGACGTCCCGTTCCAGCAGGGCGCGGCGGCGCGGCCAGTCCGGCGACACATGCGTCTTCCACAGGTGCCGGAAGAGGTCGGCGGTCCGGGCTCCCCACCCGTGCCCGGTCAGCCACTCCAGGTCGTGGCGCTGCCAGCTGCGGGCCACCGCCGCGTCGAGGTCCGCGCGTACGTCGTCATCGCGGGCCGCGGCGACGGCCTTCAGTTCGTCGGCGAGCGTGGTGCGCATTCCGCCTGACGGCGGGCGGCTCACGTAACCGGGGAGGTACTTGGTCGAGCAGATCAGCTCGACGAGCCCGCGGGCGAACGGGTCCGCGTCGAGCGCGGCGTGGAACGCGTCGTGGTGGCGGTCGTACCAGGGGGTGAGCCACGGGTCGGAGCAGGGCTTCATCAGGACGCTCATCGACCCCAGCGTCTCGGCGCTCGGCGACAGCGCGAACCGGGACTGTGACAGGGCCATCGAGCTCAGCCGCAGCAGCACCATCTTTCGCCTCCTGCCGAAACGTTAGCTTGCGCGCCCGCGGCTCCCCACACTCGGGCCGGTGCGTTCCTCCCTCCTCCAACAGGCCGTGTTCCGCTCGTTCTTCGCCGGACGTCTGGTGTCCCTGCTCGGAAGCTCGATGGCTCCGGTCGCCCTCGCCTTCGCTGTCCTCGACGCCTCGGGCAGCGGCCACGACCTCGGCGTCGTACTCGCCGCCCATATGCTGCCGCTGCTCGCGTTCCTGCTCGTGGGCGGCGCGGTCGCCGACCGGTTCCCGCGCCGGACCGTCCTGGTGGCCGCCCATCTGGGGGCGGCATGCACGCAGGGCGCCGTCGCCGCGCTCCTGCTGACCGGGCGCTACTCGCTGCCGCTGGTGACCACCCTCGAGTTCGCCAACGGCGCGCTCGCCGCCTTCACCACACCGGCGCTGCGCGGCATCGTCCCTCAGCTCGTGGCCAAGTCCCGTCTGCGGCAGGCGAATTCCCTGCTCGGTTCCGCCGGCAACGCCACGAAGATCCTCGGCCCGAGTCTGTCGGGCGTGCTGGTCGTGACGGTCGGGAGCGGGCCCGCCATCGCGTTCGACGCGCTCACCTACCTCGTCGCGGCCGGTTTCCTCGCGCGGCTCTCCCTCACCGGCGCCTCTGAGGCGTCACGGCGAAACACGGTGCTGGGCGACCTCCGCGACGGCTGGAGCGCGTTCCGTGCGATCCGGTGGGTGTGGGTCGGCACGCTGTCGTTCTGCCTGCTGAACCTTGTCCAGACCGGTACGTGGCAGATCCTCGGCCCCCAGCTCACCCGGGAGCTCAGCGGCGAGACGACCTGGGGGTTCGTGCTCAGCGCCCGGGGCCTCGGCATGCTGGTGTCGAGTCTGCTGATGTACCGGCTGATGGTGCGGCACCTGCTGCGGTTCGGGCAGCTGGCGGGGGTGCTGGGCGCGCTGCCCCTGCTCGCGCTGGGTGCGCGGGCGCACGCCCCGTGGCCGGTCGCGGCGGCGTTCGTCGCGGGGCTCGGTTCCTCCGTCACCGCGGTCGCGTGGGACACCTCGCTCCAGGAGCACGTCCCCACGCACGTGCTGTCGCGCGTCGCGTCGTACGACGACCTGCTCTCGTACGTCGCGGTTCCGGTCGGGCAGCTGTGCGTCGGCCCGCTGGCGGAGGCGTTCGGCGCGTTCCGGGTGACCGCTGCGGCCGGGGCGGTCTCCGCCGCGGCCGTCCTGATCCCCCTGGCCTCCAGAGCCGTACGCCGACTGCCCCACGCCCGGCCCGACACCTCCGCACCCGCCGCACCCGCCCCTCAGAAGTTGCCCGAGTCACTCACCGAGCCCCCTTGACCGGGGAAGGGCTCCGTTCAGATCCCGCGCCCGCGAGCCCTCGACGGCGGCGCTCCGTCGGGGTACGCGTCGGCGGTCTGGTCCGTCATGGGCCGGCCGTCGAGAAGCGGGCGGAGCAGGTGCCGCGTGGGTACGCGTTCGATGACGAGGAGCGCGATGTCGTCATCGAGCTGCCCGCCGGTGTGAGCGAGCAGGTCGCGGTGAATGTGGTTGAGCAGGGAGTCCGGGCCGCCGGCGGGAAAGGACGGGAACGAGGCGACCCGCTCGGCGAGCGGGTAGAAGACGCCGGTGGGCGAGCGGGCCTCGATGACTCCGTCGGTGTACAGGACCAGGAAGTCACCGGCCGTGAAGGTGAAGCGGTCGCTGTGGGGCGGGGGGACGGGCAGTTCGCCCATGCCCAGGGGTGGTGCGCACTGCCGTGGCGCAAGCTCGGTGACCTGGCGTTCGCGCACCAGCAAGGGGGGTGGATGGCCGCAGGTGACCATCTCGGCGCGCGGGCCGTCGTCCGGGATGTCGAGCACGAGGGCGGTGACGAAGTGCTCTCCGGCGTCGTGCTCGGTGTCGGCGACCTCCTCCAGGTTCCGGGCGACGCTGTCGTCCATGGCCGCCATCAGATCGGGCAGCTGAGCGTGCCGGTGCGCGCCTTCGCGGAACGCCCCGAGCACGACCGACGCCTCGCCGATGGAGGCGAGGCCCTTGCCGCGTACGTCACCGATGAGTGCGCGGGTGCTGGGGTGGGCGGCGCGGGCGACCGCGAACAGGTCGCCCCCGATCTTGGCCTCGTCCCCCGCGGCGAGGTACAGCCAGGCCACGCGCAGCGGACCGACCTTGCGGGGCGGCGGTCTCAGCAGCACCCGCTGCGCCGCCTCGGACACCGACCGCACCCGGTTCAGCTCCTGCCGGCGCCGTTCCCCCGCACGGCAGAAGATCACAATCAGCACGGAGAGCAGGGTGATGGCGATGATCTGCGAGATGTGGTTGGCCGTGGTCAGGCCGCCGTGCAGTGCTGCGATCAGGGTCTGAGCGCCCACGGCCAAAAGCCCGACCAGGGCGGTCAGCCGGGGGCCTGCGATGGAGGCGGTCAGGGCCGGTGCGATGACGAGCAGCGGGCCGAGGTGGACGTCGGTCGGCGAGTACACGTCCACCACGGTGATCACCACGATCAGACCGAGCGGAACAACCACCAGACCGCGGCCCGATGGCCGCTCCGGTAGGCGATCCATCGACCATCGCCGGAATCTCACATGGGAAATTTTATACCTTCGTGACTCCGGCGCCCTGTCACACGGACGGCGCACCGACGTCCACCACATCCCCTGTGACCTGCGCGAATACGGTGCGCACCCGGTACGCCACTCACCCGGCGCGGGTGCGCCACTCAGGCGTTCCACGCTGCGCGCAGGGACGTGGGCCGCCACTCGGACCGCCGGGTCACCACACAAAAGGGAAGCAAAACTGCTCAGTCAAACTGGACAGCTACACCTGTCAAATCTACGGTGGGGGTATGAGCAAGAACGCCGTGACCCCGCCATGTACCCGCCAGGGGCTGACCCGCCCATGAGCAACCCCGACATACCCGCACCGGCGGCAGAGGGCGCCTCGGCAGAGTCCGCACCCGGGCGGCACGGCGCCCCGGCGGGTCACTTCGACCGCAGGCTGATCCCGCCGATGATCATCGGCTCGGTCCTGAACCCGATCAACTCCACGATCATCGCCGTGGCCCTCGTCCCCATCGGTGCGGCGTTCGGGGCGCCTCCCGCGCAGACCGCGTGGCTCGTCTCGGCGCTCTATCTGGCCACCGCGCTCGGGCAGCCGGTCGTCGGACGGCTCATCGACCTCTTCGGACCGCGACGCCTCTTCCTGATCAGCACGTCCCTGGTCGGCATCGCGGGCATCGCCGGCACGCTGGCCCCCAACCTGGGCTGTCTGATCGCCGCACGCGTACTCCTCGGCTTCGGGACCTGCGCCGGCTATCCGGCCTCGATGTCCCTGCTGCGCAGCGAGGCGGAGCGGACCGGCCGGGACAGTCCCGGCGGCATCCTCACCACGCTCGCGGTGTCCGGCCAGACGATCGCCGTCATCGGCCCCTCCCTCGGCGGGCTCCTCATCGACGTGGGCGGCTGGCGCGCCACGTCCGCCCTCAACATCCCCCTCGCGGCGGCCGCCCTGATCCTCGGCGCCCGACGGCTGCCCGTGCAGGCCCGCCCGCGCCGCACGGGCGGCAGGAGCATCGCGTCCGAACTCGACCTCCCCGGCATGGCTCTGTTCGCCGCGCTGCTGTTCTCGCTCCTGCTGTTCCTGATGAACCTGCACGCCGGCACGTGGTACCTGCTCGCCGTCGCCGCAGCCGCGGCCGCCGCGTTCGCGGTACGTGAACTGCGCGCCCCCGCACCGTTCATCGACCTCAGGGTGCTCGCCGGCAACACCCCGCTGCTCGCCACCTACGGCCGTGCTCTGGTCGCCTACGTGGTCTCGTACGCCTTCCTCTACGGCTTCACGCAGTGGGCGGAGGAAGGCCGTGGGCTCTCGCCGTCACAGGCCGGCCTCGTGCAGCTGCCGATCTTCCTCACCGGTATCGCCGTCTCCACCCTCACCGGCCGCCACGAGTCGATCCGCGGCAAGCTGCTCATCGGGGCGGTCTTCCAACTCGCCGCCTGCACACTGCTGTTGAGACTCGGCGGCACAAGCCCCGTCTGGATGCTGCTCGCCGTCGCCCTGATCTTCGGCGTGCCCCAGGGACTCAACAGCCTCGCCCTGCAGAACTCGGTGTACTACCAGGCCGATCCGGCGCGCGTGGGCACCTCGTCCGGGCTGCTCCGCACGTTCGTCTACCTCGGCTCGATGGTCGCCTCCGCGGCGAGCGCGACCGCGTTCGGGCAGCACGCCGACACCGGCGGCATGCACCATCTGGCCTGGTTCATGCTGGGCGCCGGCGCGCTCTTCCTGCTCCTGACGGTGTTCGACCGCGGACTGCGCCGCGTCGCCGCCCCGGGCTCCCCCACCTGATCCAGGAGCTCGGTCGGCTACCGTGCCTTCGATGACTACTACAGCGATCGGTACGGACTTCAACACCCCCGTCGAAGAACGCTACTTCGAGGACTACGTTCCCGGGTCCAGCTACGTGTACGGGAGCGTCACGGTGACCGAGGAGGAGATCCTCCGGTTCGCCGGCGAGTTCGATCCGCAGGACATCCACACGGATCCCGAGGCCGCGGAGCAGGGCCCCTTCAAGGGGCTGATCGCGAGCGGCTGGCACACCGCCGCACTGATGATGCGCATGTACGCGGACCACTACGTGAGCAAGGTGGCGAGCCTCGCCTCCCCGGGCGTCGACGAGTTGCGCTGGACCCGCCCCGTGCGCCCCGGTGACAGTCTGTCGATCCGTACGACGGTGGTCTCCGCGCGCCCCTCGCGGTCCAAGCCGGACCGCGGGATCGTGCACACCGACATCGACGTGTTCAACCAGCGCGGCGAAACCGTGCTCACGCTGTCCGCGATGAACTTCCTGCGGCGCCGGACGCAGTGACGGCGGGACCGGGTCCGACGCGGACGTCACGGCCCTGCTCCGGACGCGAGCCGCCGGTCACGAGGCGTCGTCGGGCTCCTCCGGCCGCAGTCGGGGTGCGAAGAGCGTGAGCCGGGCGCCCTCGGGGTCGAGCAGGGTCACGCAGTCGCCCGTCGTGTCCGCCTCGCGGCCCGTCACCGTTCCGCCGTGCTCCACAGCGGCCTGTGTACATGTGGCGACATCGCCGACGGTGAAGCGGACCTGCCAGTGCGGCCGCAGCTGCGGGTCGGGGGCCGATCCCGGCGTCCCTCCGACGAGCGTGGCCACCGGCTGTCCCCCACATACGAGGACGACCTCCTCGTCCTCGTACCGCACGTCGCAGCAGCCCGGGGACGCCCACCCGAGGACTTCCCCGTAGAAGATCGCGGCGTCGAACGCGTCACGTGTGACCAGGCGCAGCCACAGGGGTGCGTCCCGGCGCCACGCGCCGAAGTTGCGGACGAGCGCGCCGGCCCAGACCCCGAAGACCGCGCCGGCGCGGTCGGAGACCAGCGCCGCCCGGCCGGTCGCGAAGCCGATCGGACCGACCCCCACCGTGCCGCCGCGCTCCTGTACGCGGCCGACCGTCTCGTCCGCGTCGGCCACCGCGAAATAGGGCGTCCACGCGACGGGAACCTGCAGAGCCGGAGCGACCGCCCCGATCCCCGCCACGGCCCGCCCCTGAGAGAGCGCCACCACGAACCGCTCACCCAGCGAGCCCGCGCGGAACGTCCAGCCCAGGACGGCACCGTAGAACGACTCCGCGGCCGACAGGTCGCGCGCCGCCAGGCTCACCCAGCAGGGAGATCCGAGGATCGCGTGGTACGACGTGGCGTCGTCCGGTCCGGTCCTGGAGATCAGCTTGCTGTTCATGAAAGGCCGCCCCCTCTCGGTGCCCGGGGGACTCGGTCAGAGCTCTGCCGGCGACCGGGTACCCCTGACACCGGGTCCGACACACCAGAACCCGACGGAAACCGTCCGCCGAGCGCCCATGACCCGCCGTGACGCGGCGCCCGCCAAGTCGCACATGGGCACGTGCGGTCGGAGAATCGAAGTGCAGTCGCATGTCGATGCTTCGGACCCGTGGCCCTTCGGGGCCTCGCTTGGACCGTTCCCACGGCCCGCGCCGGCACACCGTTGAGGAGCGAATCCCGATGCTCACTGACATCACTGCGGGCCCCGCCCACCGCCGTCGCACCTCCCGCCACGCCCATGACGACTCCCCCGACACGACGGCCGCCTTCGCGCGCATGGCCGGTCTCGCCGAGGGTCCCGAGCGGGACCTGCTGTGCGAGGAGCTCGTCGAGGCGTGGCTGCCCATGGCGCACCGGATCGCCCGCCGCTACCGCAACAAGGGCGAGAGCACGGAGGACCTGGAGCAGGTCGCGGCCATGGGACTGGTCAAGGCCATCAACCACTACCGGCCCGAGCGCGGCCCCTTCCAGTGCTACGCCGTGCCCACCATCACCGGCGAACTGCGCCGGCACTTCCGCGACCGGATGTGGGACGTGCACGTGCCCCGCCGCGTGCAGGACCTGCGCAACAAGGTCCGCGCGGCCCGCCGCGACCTAACCGAGCGGCCCGGCAGCCCAGAACCCGGCGTCGGCGCCATCGCCGCGTACACAGGACTGACCGAGGCGGAGGTCCTCGACGGGCTCAAGGCGATCGAGAGCTACAGCGCGCTGTCCCTCGACGCGGAGCTCTCCCCGTCCGGCCACGACGGACAGAGCCTCGCCGACGCGCTCGGCGCACCCGACACCGCGTACGACCTCATCACCGACCGCGAAGCCGCCAAGTCAGGGCTGAGCCACCTTCCCGAGCGCGAGCGCGCCATCCTCTACCTGCGCTTCTTCGAGGGCATGACGCAGGCCCGCATCGCCGAGAAGTTCGGCATCTCGCAGATGCACGTCTCCCGCCTCATCCACCTCAGCTGCGCTCGCGTACGCGCGGAGGCGGGCCGGGAGTACGGGACGGCCGACGGCGTGACAGCCGCCTGATATCAGCCGCTTTGTCCGGCCGGCGGGAGGACACTGGGATCAGGGGCTGAGCTCCGCCCCCTGCCCCGGCCCCTTCGGGAGCAAGGGCGGCAGCCGGCGGGGAGCGGCCGCCGCCGGGATGACTTGGGCGACGGCCGTAGGGCGTGAGGACACAGCGTCTCCCCTCCGCGAGTCCTCGCGCCCGCCTCACGGCGCCCTCCCCACTCGACGAGCGCCTCACCAGAATCACGGTCACCATGTTTGAGGGGGCGCGGGGGGTTCACGGGGCACGGCGCGGGAACCCGATCGCGGGTGACGGGAAGGAGGCCTGACCGTGGCGCCGAGACTGGAACTGCCGGGGCTGGGCGAGTCGTACTGGATGCACACCAGCGGCACGACCGCCTACCCGTCTCTCAACGAGGACGTCGAGGTCGATGTCGCGGTCGTCGGCGGCGGAATCGCCGGACTCAGCACCGCCTGGGAGCTGGCGCGCGCGGGCCGGACCGTCGCCGTCCTCGAGGCCGACCGCATCGCCGCCGGAGTCACCGGATACACGACGGCCAAGGTGTCCGCGCTGCACACCCTCGTGTACGACCGCCTGCGCCGCACGCACGGCGAGGAGGCCGCCCGGCTGTACGCCGTGTCGCAGCAGGGCGCGGTGGAGCGCGTGGCCGAGATCTGTGCCGGCGTGGCCATCGACTGCGATCTGGAGCGCGCCCCGGCCTTCACCTACTCGGTCCGCCAGGAGGGCACGGGGGTCCTGCGCGCCGAGGCCGAGGCCGCCCGCGAGGCCGGTCTCCCCGCGCGGTACACCGAGGACACGGGTCTGCCCTTCGCCGTCGCGGGCGCGGTCCGGGTCGACGACCAGGCGCAGTTCCACCCCCGCAAGTACCTGCTGGCGCTGGCCGGGGATCTGATCGCCCAAGGCTGCATGATCTTCGAGCGGTCCCGGGTGACCGAGATGCTCGGCGGCATCCCGTGCACGGTGACCACCGAGGCGCAGCACACGGTGACCGCGCACGCCGTCGTCGTCACCACCCATTACCCGATCTTCGACCGCGCGTTCCTGTTCGCCCGCCTCCAGCCGCGCCGGGAACTCGTCGTCGCCGCGCCGCTCGCCGCCGACCCCGGACCGCTCGGCATGTTCATCACCGAGGACGAGGGCAGGCGTTCGGTGCGCACCGCTCCGTACGGCGCCGACGGGCGGCGGCTGCTCATCGTGACCGGGGAGTGCTTCACGCCGGGTACGGGCGACGCGGCGGCGGCCTTCGCCCGGCTCGACACGTGGATGCGCGAGCACTTCGCCGTGGAGGACACCGCGTACCACTGGGCAGCCCAGGACAACGACTCCGGCGACGGGATTCCCATGATCGGCCCGCTGCATCCCGGGGCCCGGCACGCGTATGTGGCGACGGGCTTCGGCGGATGGGGCATGAGCAGCGGCGTCCTCGCCGGGCAGCTGCTGAGCGGGCTGATCACCGGCGACGAGCCGCCCTGGGCCGAGCTGTACGACCCCCGCCGCCTGTGGAGCACCGTGCGGGAAGCACCCGCTCTGCTGCGGCAACAGGCCGATGTCGCACGGCACTTCGTCCGCGACCGGCTGCACACCGCCCATGTCGACTCCGTCACCGAGATCCCGCCGGGATCGGGCGCGGTGGTGCGCGTCGACGGACACAGGTGCGCCGTCTACCGCGCCGAGGACGGCACGGTCCGCGCGGTCTCGGCGCGCTGTACACATCTGGGCTGCATCGTGGCGTTCAACGCGGCGGAGACGACGTGGGAGTGCCCGTGCCATGGCTCGCGCTTCGCCACGGACGGGTCGGTGCTTCAGGGGCCGGCCATGTGGCCACTGGCACCGGTGGAGCTCCCGGTCACATCGCTTGCGCCGGATGACGGGGAAGGAGGCCCGAGTGGGCGGTGACAGGACCACCCGTTTCCACCGAGAGACACGGAGAACGACGTGAACGGCACATCAGCTTCGACAGCCTTCCCCCCGGAGGCCCCCTTGTCCCGGGACCTGGTGGAGGTCGTGCTCGGCGACTGCTCCGCGCCGGACGCCGACGCGGTCTTCCACCTCCTGGGCGACCACTTCGACTCCGACCGCGGCGAGGCCGTCCCCCACGGCAACGAGGGGCCGCGCCCCGCGGCGTGGACGGGCAACTTCCTCGTGGAGCACGCCCCCGCCGAGGTCTCCGGCGTAGCCCTTGCCGGAACGGTCACGGCCGACCTCCAGGGCTGCCCCGTGGCGGTGCAACGCCTCTGCCGGACCCTGGACGCGGCCTTCGCCGTCGAGAAGGTCGGCACCGTCGCCGGCGATCAGGAGGTCGAGGTCCAGCTCCGCCTCACCAACCCCTGACCAGGCACATCCCCGGTCATTCAGACGGGAGTGAGCCCATCCTGCCCGCACGAAGCTCGCGGTAGCCGCGCAGCCCTTCGACCAGGGCGTGAAGGGCGGAAGGGGCGTAGTGCGACGCGTCCCACCCCGCGTACATCACCGGCAGCCGGGCGGTCCGGCGACCTGCTCGGAGTCACCCCCGAACACATCGGTGAGCTGACGGTCGGGGCGACCACCGTCGGCGGCCGGGCCGCCCATGACGCAGGGGCCGTGAAGGTCTCCTGAGCAGGCCCGGGCGTGCGGTCAGTCGCGCTCGACTCGCGGCTCTTCGCGAAGGTGCGGGCCCGTCATGAGTTCGGCGAGCCTCCCGGCGGGCACGTCGAGTTCGCGTTCCGCGGTGGTGATCGCCATGGCCGTCACCGCCGGCGGGCGGTTGATGCGTTCCGTGTTGGCGTGGGCGCCGAGGCCGTCCAGGACCACGAGGATCTGGATGGCGGTCACCTCGGGGTCCTCGGTACGGAAGACCCCGGCCGCTACGCCGTCGCGGATGAGCTGGGTCAGACGTGCGCGCCACTGGGCCTCCTGGTGCCCCACGCGGTCGCAGAGCCTGTCCCGGTAGCGGCTCAGGTGTCTGGCGTTGAGCCACAGCCGGCTCATGCCGTCGAAGCGGTCCCCCGTGGTCAGGAGGAAGAAACGGGCCAGGTCCTCCAGCGCCTCGCCCTCGGGCCGGCCGGCGGGAATCAGTTCGTCCAGCTCGGCCGTCGCCGCCACGCCGAAGGCCTCGGCGACAAGGTCCTCCGCGACCGGGAAGTAGTGGCTGATCAGGCCGGGGCGCACCGCGAGCTCGTCCGCGACCCGGCGCATCGTGATGCATTCGAGGCCCTCCTCGAGGGCGATCGCCGCCGCGGCGGCCACGATCTCGGCGCGGCGGGCCTCGGGATTCTTCCGCACGCGTTTCGGCCGAGTGCTTGACGGCACCCCCTGCTCACTATTGGATTCCTGACCAATAGACAAGTCGGCTCCCGTGCTCGCCTGTTCGGAGGACTGCATGGCTCCCACGATCCCAGACCCCACGACGCAAGCCGCCACACCCCCCGTCGACCGGGCCGGGCGCGTGGAGGCGCACGGCATCGACTTCATCCCGGACGCCGAGCGGCACGGACGCGCCCGCGAGCTGTTCGCCGTGTGGGCGGCGCCCAGCGTCAGCTATCTCAGCCTCGTGGTAGGCGGCGCCCTCATCCTGATGGGCCTCGGCCTCTGGCAGGCGCTGGGCGTGATCGCGGCGGGCAACCTGTGCTGGGCGCTGGTCGGCCTTGTCGCCGTGAGCGGTCCCGCGGCCGGCACCCCGAGCCAGGTGATCACGCGCGCGATGTTCGGCGTCCGGGGCAACCGGGCGAACATCGCCCTGACCGGCTGGTTCGTGTCCGTCTGCTATCTGGCCCTCAGCTGGGCCGCGGCCTCGCTCTCCGCCTTCAGCCTCGTCGACAAGGCCGGCTTCGAGCTCACGACGGGCGTCAAGGTCGTCGTCATCGTGGTGCTGGCCGCGGCGACGCTCGCCATCAGCGTCTACGGCCACGCCACCATCGTGAAGCTCTACCTGCCGTTCACCCTGGCCCTGACCGCGGTCTTCGTCGTCCTGGCCGGCTACGTGCTCGGCCACGTCGACTGGGGCTACGCACCCCGACACCCGCTCCACGGCACGGAGTTGTGGGCCGTGGTGATAGGCGGCATCACGCTCGTCGCCTCCGCGCCGCTCTCGTACAGCAACAGCGCCGACTTCGCCCGCTACCTGCCCCGCACCACTTCGCCCGGAGCGATCGCCGGCTGGACCACGCTCGGCGCCTACGTGCCCAGCGTCCTGTTCACCTCACTCGGCGCCCTGGCAGGCACCGCGCTCGACATGTCCGACCCGCAGACCGCTCTCGAGGGCATCCTGCCGAGCTGGTTCAAGCCGGCCTTCCTCCTGGCCGTCATCCTCGGCGCGATCTGCAACAACGCCATGACCGCCTACAGTTCCGGCCTCGCCCTGCAGTCGATAGGCGTCCGGATCCGCAGGTCCCGCAGCGTCGCCCTCGACGGGGCCCTCGGTGTGGCGCTGACGCTGTACGCGCTGCTCGTCTCGAACTTCCTCGACACCGTGAGCAACATGCTCGAACTCATGGTGGCGCTGATGGGCCCTAGCATCGCGATCTACGCCACCGACATCCTGTGGCGCCGCAACCGCTACGACGGCAGGGAACTGACCGACGAGTCCCGGGGCAGCGCGTTCTGGTACTCGGGCGGTGTCAACTGGGCCGGCGTGACCGCCCTGGTGGTCGCCACCGCCGTCGCGTCCCAGTGCGTCAACACACCGATGTACACCGGGCCGATCGCCCGGGCGGCGGGCGGCACCGACCTCTCCCTGCCGGTCGGGATCCTGGTCTCCGCGGCCGTATACGTCGCCATGATGCGCTCGCGCCGTCCCGCCGCGGGCGGCCCGACACCCACCTCCGGATAGATCCCGGCCCGGCGCGCCAACTGCCGCGCCGGGCCCACCGGTTCACCTCACCGGAGCACGCGCCGGCGCCTCGCGCTCGCCACCAGCTCGTCGACCGTGGCCAGTTTGACCCGTGGCCGGCCGGCCTCGCGGCCCCGCGCGGCCTCGGCCCGTTCGATCGCCGCGAGGCCCTTCGCGTCGAGGACGCGCCGGTTGCGGCGCCTGGCCAGCCGGTGGAACGTCTTGGGCGCGTGCGGTGGCGTCGGCAGCGCGCCGGAGACGGCGTCGGCCAGCAGCGTGGCGACCGTCTCGGCGGCGCAGGTGCGGTTGGCGCCGATTCCGCCGCTGGGGCCGCGCTTGATCCAGCCCACGACGTACGTTCCGGGCATGCCGCTGACGCGTCCGCCCTCGTGCGGAACGGTGCCGGTGGCCTCGTCGAAGGGCAGGCCGGAGAGGGGGTCTCCGCGGTAGCCGATCGCGCGCAGCACCATCCCGGCCGCGATCACTCGCTCCCCCGACACCCCTTCGGTGCGCACGGCTTCGACCTGTTCCGATCCGAGCATCTCGACGGGCGAGCTGTGGAAGCGCAGGACGACGCGCCGCCCGGGCGGCGGTGCCACGTCCGGTTCGAAGCCGCCGCGGGGAACGCCCTTCAGAACGGCGGCCCTGTCGCTCGGACCGGCTTCGTCGATGGCCGCGGCGATACGGGGATCATGGTCGTCGACGAGCAGTCGCAGGCCCGGCACGTGCTTGAGCGCCAGCAGCTCCGGCGTGGTGTAGGCGGCATCCTCGGGGCCACGGCGCCCGAGCAGGACCACTTCGCGTACGGAGCTTGAGCGCAGCGCCTTCAGCGCGTGGTCGGCGATGTCGGTGCGGGCGAGGGTGTCCGGGTCGGCGAGGAGGACGCGGGCGACGTCGAGGGCGACGTTGCCGTTGCCGACGACCACGACGCGTTCGGCGGAGAGGTCGATCGCTTCGTGCGCCACGTCCGGATGGGCGTTGTACCAGGCGACGAAGGTGCGGGCCGAGATGCTGCCGGTGAGGTCCTCGCCGGGGACGGACAGACGGCGGTCGGCGGCGGCCCCGACGGCGTAGATGACCGCGTCGTGGTGCTCGGCCAGCTCCTGCGCGGTGACGTCCTCACCCACTTCGAGGCCCAGGTGCATCCGTACCCGGTGATGGGTGTGGAACCTGGCGAAGGTTTCGCCCACCTTCTTGGTGGCCGGGTGATCCGGCGCCACGCCGTAGCGCACGAGGCCGCCGGCCACGGGCAGCCGGTCGATGAGCGTCACCTCGGCGTTGGTGTGCAGCAGCAGGTCCTGCACCGCGTACATCCCGGCCGGTCCGGTGCCGACGACGGCGATCCTGAGCGGCGCGAGGTCGGACGGCAGGACGCGCGGGAACGAGGGGCTGCCCCAGACATGGAAGTTGGGGCTGTCCTCGACCGCGTCCGTGCCCGTACCCGTATGCCGGGCTTCGAAGTACGCGGCGTTGATCGCGGCGTACTCCTTGTGCTCCGGGGCGAGACGGTCCACCGGGAAGATCGCGTCGACCGGGCAGGCGTCCGCGCACGCGCCGCAGTCGATGCAGGACACCGGGTCGATGTGCAGCATCTCCGTGCTGCCGAACGCCCGCTCCTCGGGCGTGGGGTGAATACAGTTGACCGGGCACACGGCGACACAGGTCGCGTCGCTGCAGCAGGTCTGGGTGATGGCGTACGTCATGTCGTCAACTCACGTCGGTTCAGATGAGGTTGGCACGCTTGTAGAACGCCAGCGCCGGCCTGGTGAGCAGCCGTGCGGAGGCCAGGAACTCCATGAGGCCCGAGCAGCTCGCGCGCATCATGGACTTGTGGTGCTCGTTGGCCCTGGCCTCGGCCACGGCGCGCTGCACGTCCAGTCCGGCGCTCTCGTAGACCTGGCGGCGGACCATGCTCGTCACGATGAAGTAGGACGCGGTCGCGACCACGAAGGCGTTGATGTGCCGGCGGATCCGGCCCGCACCGGCGAGGCGCTTGCGCGTCTGGTCGCGGGCGAACTTCATGTGCCGCGACTCCTCGACGACATGGATGTTGTTGATCGTGCGGACGAACGGCACGACCCGCTCGTCGCGCATCCAGTCGCGCTGCATGACGTCGAGGACCTCCTCGGCGACAAGGATCGCGGCGTACGCCGCCTCCCCGAAGGCGAGCGTCTTGAACACGCGGCCGAGTTCGATGACGAACCGGTGCGGCCGGTAGGCCGGCGCCCCCAGCTTCTGCGCGCCGCGGGCGAACATGATCGAGTGGCGGCACTCCTCGGCGACCTCGGTGAGGGCCCACTGGAAGTCGGCCTTCGTCGGGTCCTTGGCGTACATGTCCCGCAGCACCATCTGCTGAAGGATCATCTCGAACCAGATGCCGGTGCTGGCCACCGAAGCGGCTTCCTGCCGGGTCAGTTCCTTGCGCTGTTCCTCGGTCAGCTCCGCCCAGTAGGCGGTGCCGTAGAGCGTGCTCCACTCCGGGCTCGCGCCGTGGAAGTCCTTGTCCAGGGGCGTCTCCCAGTCCACTTCGGTCGCCGGGTCGTACGCCAGCACGGCGGCCGATTCCAGCAGTCGCTGCGAGACGCCGCGCTCGTCGGGGAAATCGCGCGATTCCGGCCGGACAGTGCTGCTTGCCATGCTGCGGCTCCTTGGATCAGACGTGTGCGTTGCCTGTCGGTGCGTTGCCTGTCGGTGCGTTGCCTGTCGGTGCGTGTTCCCTGTCGGTGCGCTCCTTGTCGGTGCGCTTCCTGTCGGTGCGCGCCGTGTCCGTCGCCGTCCGTGAGTACACCTGGGGGTAAGCGGGGCTCATCACGGAGGCCACCGTGCGGGCACACGCACGGGGCCACGGACCGTCGCCCCGTCGCGGCCCGTCGGCGGGGCGCCGCCTGCCGGCTCCGCGGGCTGCGCGAAGTCACCAGGTCAGCACAGGTGGACGAGGGCTCTGCAGAGGCCACCCGCCCGCTTGTTAGACGGACCGTATAACAAGGGAGGCGCGTTGGCCTACCCCCCGGTAAGCAGCGGGCGGCAGCCCGCACGCGCCTCCGCCGACGGCTCGGCGCGGTCAGGCCTGACGGTAGCCGCGGTCCTTGGCCAGGTCGCGCGCGAGACGGGCGAACGCGCGCGCGGCCGCGCTCTCGTAGGCACTCTCCCTGCGCAGGAGCACGGCGGTGCGGGTGGGCAGGGGCGGGTCGAGAGGGACGGGCCGAAGATGCGGGTGATCTTCGGCGATGGCGTCGGGGAGCACCGTGGCGAGCAGGCGTGAGCGGCGCACGATCTCGGTCAGCGCCAGGATGCTGTTGGCCTCGACGGCGACCGCCGGATCGACCCGATACGCCGAGAGATAGTCGTCGATGTGACCCCGGGTCGCGAAATCACCGCTGAGCAGGGCCAGTTGGCGGTCAGCGAGTTCGCGTACGGGCAGTGGCCGGCCGCCCCGGACCTCATCGCCGTCGGCGCTCACGACGAGGCTCAGGTGTTCGGTGAACAGCGCTGCGGCGGCGATACCCGCCTGATGCGACCCCTCGAAGGCGATCCCGAGGTCGAGTTCGTCGGCGAGCAGGCTCGCCTCGATGTGATCCTGCGTCATTTCCCGTACATCGACGGTGATTCCGGGATGACGGCTGCGGAGCGTGTCCACGAGCGGGCCGATGAGGTAGACGGTGAACGTGGGCGTCATGGCGAGACGGAGGTGGCCCCGCGAGAGGTCCGCGACGTCGACGACGGCGCGGTCGGCGGCCGCGAGGTCCCGCAGTACACGCTTCGCGTAGAACACGTAGGCCTCGCCGGCGTCTGTGGGACGCACCGTGCGGCCGCTGCGGTCCAGCAGCTGGGCCCCGACGACTCGCTCCATCTGTCTGATCTGCTGGGACAGGGTCGGCTGGGAGATGCGCAGCTCCTCGGCGGCACGGGTGAAGTTGCCGTGCTCGGCCACCGCGATCAGATAGCGGAGATGACGAAGTTCGGGACCCATACCCCGACTATAGGCGGAGACATAGATGTCATCTATCGGAGTCATGGTCAGTGCGTCTTGGACGCTATAGCGGCTGGTCATGCATGGTGGATCTCGTCAGCCCGACGGGCCGGCAGTCATCGAAGGGAGTGACCCATGCACGATCTCTCGGACGGCCTCGCACGCTTCCGCCGCGACGTCTTTCCCGCAAAGGCGGGGCTCTTCGCCCGCCTGGCCACGGCCCATCACCCGACGACGCTCTTCATCGGCTGCTCGGACGCCCGCGTGGTCCCCGAACTGATCACCCAGAGCGAACCCGGCGAGCTGTTCGTCGTCCGCACCGCGGGCAACCTGGTCCCGGCCTACGCGTCGGACCCCGACGGCGTCGCCGCGAGCATCGAGTACGCCGTCGCCGTGCTCCACGTGAGCGACATCGTCGTGTGCGGCCACTCCGCCTGTGGGGCAATGACCGCCCTGGCCGAGGGGCACGACCTGGGCGCGGCGCCGGTCGTCTCCGGGTGGCTGCGGCACGCGGACGCCGCGCGGGCCCGGGCCGCCGCCGTCCCGGCCGCGTCGGGTCCCGCCAGGGTCGCCGCCCTGGTGCGGGCCAACGTGTCCGCACAACTGCAGAACCTGGCCACCCACCCCTCCGTGGCCCGCGCTCTGGCCGACGGAACGCTCACGCTGCACGGCTGGGTGTTCGACATCGCCACCGGAGCCGTCGAACCGGTCGGCGTCACCGCGACCGCGGCCTGACCGCACCGACCAGAACCGACCAGAACCGACCAGAACCGACGAAGACAGAACCCGATTCCCGAACCCGAATCCCGAACCCGGAATCCCGCACCCCGCACCTCCCACCCCCGAAAGAGGAACCCCCATGCCGCACGCCCAGTTCGACCCCACCGCCCGCGAGACCCTCGCCGTCGCCGCCGTCGGCGCCAAGACCCGTAAGGACCTGACCTGGCAGCAGATCGCCGATGCCGCCGGGCTGTCACCGGCCTTCGTCACCGCGGCCGTGCTCGGCCAGCACGCCCTGCCGCAGACGTCCGCCGAGGCCGTCGCGGAACTCCTCGGCCTGGACGAGGACGCTGCCCTGCTGCTGCAGACCATCCCGACGCGCGGCTCGATCCCCGGCGGCATTCCGACCGACCCGACCATCTACCGCTTCTACGAGATGCTCCAGGTCTACGGCACCACCCTCAAGGCGCTCGTCCACGAGCAGTTCGGCGACGGCATCATCAGCGCGATCAACTTCAAGCTCGACGTGAAGAAGGTCGCCGACCCCGAGGGCGGCGAGCGCGCCGTCATCACCCTCGACGGCAAGTACCTGCCCACGAAGCCCTTCTGAGCCTTCGTCAGAACCGATACCTCGGCCTCACGCAGTCTCCCGGAGGACCCCCATGGACTTCGCCCAGCGCACCGTCGACCTCGCCCGCCAGAACGTCGAAGAGGGCGGACGCCCCTTCGCCACCGTCATCGTCAAGGACGGCGAGATCCTCGCCGAGAGCCCCAACAGGGTGGCCCAGACCTCCGACCCCACCGCGCACGCGGAGATCCTCGCCATCCGCGACGCCTGCCGCAAGCTCGGCACCGAGCACCTGGTCGGCGCCACCATCTACGTACTCGCCCACCCCTGCCCGATGTGCCTGGGTTCGCTGTACTACTGCTCCCCCGACGAGGTCGTCTTCCTCACCACTCGCGACGCCTACGAGCCGCACTACGTCGACGACCGCAAGTACTTCGAACTCGACACCTTCTACGGTGAGTTCGGCAAGGACTGCACCGAGCGGCGCCTGCCCATGCGTCACGAGCCGCGGGACAGCGCCGTCGACGTGTACCGGCTGTGGCAGGAGCGCAACGGCGGCAGCCGCCGCGTCCCCGGCGCGCCCACGGCCTGACGCGGTCCCGCCGCCGACTCAGCCCGGGATGCCGCTCCCGACCTGCGCAGGAAGCGCCACCGCCGTACACCCCCGTGGCTCGGGCACCGTCGGCAGGCCGCCGCGGCTCCCCCGGTCGATGTCGGTGATCAGATCCCGCAGCGCGGCGCAGCCGTGCGGTGCCGGCAGCCGGCCGTCCAGGGCGGCGAGCGCGCGGTGTGCGCGCTGGCGGGCCCTGCCGGTGCGGCCGTCGCTGTGGTCGACGAACGCCTGGGCGTAGCGGGCGATGAGGCACGCCCAGGCGTCGCCGCTGATGCCGGGCTGGCTGAGGGCGCGGCGGGCGCTCCGGCGTGCCGCCCGTGGCGACCGCTCCGCCTGCGTCACGGCGAGAGCGGCCAGGCTCACTGCGGGCGGCAGTCCGCCGGGGGCGTGCGGCGGGATCGTGCCCGCCGCCTCCTGGAACTGCTCGGCGGCCCGTTCGAGGTCGCCCCCGTGGAGCGCCAGCATGCCCTGTACGTGCGCGATCCGGCCGATCGTCGCGTCGTCCCCCGCCAGGACGGCGGCGGACCACGCGTGCTGGAGCAGCTCGTCGGCTCCGCAAGGGTCGCCGTCCGCCGTGAGCCAGGCCGCGAGGCACAGGCCGCGCCCGATCAGGAGGGTGTCCGAGCGGCACATCGGGAGCAGCCGCAGCAGATGGCGGCGCCCCTCGTCGGCTTCGCCGTAGACCGACCACCAGAACCACAGGTTCAGTACGGACTCCAGGCCCGCCGCCGCGAGTTCGGGCTGCCGGGGCGCGTACTCCAGCATCGCCCTGAGCCCTTCGGCCTCGTCAAGGACGAGCCGTACGGCCTCTGCCTGGCTGCCGAGGCTCCACAGGTTCTCCGCGAGGGCGGCCACCCGGTGGAAGTGGATCGCGCGGCGCTCGGCGGCGACATCGAACTCCCTCGCCTCACGCAGCCGTTCGCCGCCGAAGTCATGGGCGGCGGGGGCCATCCGGTAGCGCGGTTCGCGGATGCCGCCGGGGTCGCGGACCGGAGTCAGGACGCCGATCGCGGCGAGGCGGGTCAGGCATGCGGGCACCCGGGCCGGGGCCAGGCCGCCGCCGGCGCACACGAACGCAGCCGTCGACTCGTCGAAGTCTCCGGGCAGAATGCCGACGCGGGCCCACACGATCCGCTCATCGCGGTCGCAGAGCACGTAGGCCGCGGCGACGGCGTCCCGCAGCGACCGGTGCCGAGGCGCGGCCATGTCCGGGGCGCTCAGCCAGCACTGGTGTTCCTCGAGCCGGACCGCGACCTCCACCACGCTGCTCCTGGCGGCCTGCTCGGCAGCCAATTCGACCGCGAGCGGAAGCCCGCCCACGTACCGGCAGATGTCCGCCACGGAGTTCAGCTCCCCGTCGCCGGGGTCGAAGGCGGCGCCCGCCCGCGCCAGGAACCGCTCCAGGAACAGCTCCACGGCAGGCGCGGCCCGGTCGTCGTCCGCGGGCTCGGTGCCGAGCGGCGCGAGACGCAGCACGGCCTCGCCGCCCAGCCCGAGGGGCCGGCGCGCGGTCACGAGCACGCGCAGCGACGGTACGAACTCCAGCAGCGTCTGCACCATGCCCACGCACTCGGCATGGACCGGATCGACGTCGTCGAGGAGGAGCAGCACGTCAGCGGCGCGCAGCCGCTCGGCGAGGGCTCCGGCACCGGCACCACCCGCCGCTGACGCGCCGCGCCGCCCGTGGATCCCACCCGCCGCCTCCAAGACGGCCGCCGTCAGCGAGGCGGGCGCCCCCGGCCCCGCGTCACCGGACCCGGCGCCCTGCCCGCCCCCCGGCCAGCGGACGACCATGACGCGCGGCCCTGCCCCCTGCGCGCCGCCGCCGACGTCCGAGGCGAGCCGGCCCTTGCCCAGGCCGAGGACACGCTCCACCGCCCCCCGCGCACCGACATCGGCGACCGCCTCCACGCCAACCGGGCCCTCGCCCCCGCCGAGGACCGGCTCCACCGACCCCCGCGCACCGAGGCCGGCGACCGCCTCCGCCGCGAGTCGGCTCTTGCCCACGCCGACCTCGCCGGCCACCGTCACCAGCCGATGGTTCTCCAGGAGCGTGCGCAGGGCCCGCGACTCCCGCTCCCGGCCCACCAGAGGACCGGGCACCTGGCCGCGGCCCTCCGCCGACGGCGCGCTGTCGCCGCCCTTGCGTGTCCACACGTCCGCCATGCTCCGCACATTCCTGCCCCTCGTCCGTCGGCAGTCACCGCCGTCCGTAGCCCGCGCCCGCCCAGTGCAGAACCGTCACTGCACCCGCACCACGGCAACCCCAACGCCTGAGCGGCCCCATGGTGTCGTCACCGGACGACGGTCCACTCGTCGCGCGGAACGCTCGAACCCGTGCCCGACTCCCCGGAGGGGCGGAGGGCCACCGAAAGTGAGCAGTTTTGGAGAAGCGCCGCTCATGAGCCGCGCCTAGCCTGAACTCCGCGGACAGCGCCCCTCACGGCAGCCCTCGCGCCGTCCTGGAACCAGAGACGGCCGCCACACCCACCACCTTCAGGAGTGATCATGACCAGCTCTTCCACCCGGGGAATCAAGACCGTGCTGCACCCTGTCTCCGACCTGGAGAAGGCCAAGGGCGTGTACGTCGCCCTGCTCGGCGCGGAGCCGACGGCCGACGCGCCCTACTACGTCGGCTTCGACGTCGAGGGCCAGCACATCGGGCTCGTGCCGGGCGGCGGGGGCATGACCTCGCCGGTGACGTACTGGCACGTACCGGACATCGCGGCCAAGCTGGCCGAGGTCACGGCCGCGGGTGGCGTGGTGAAGGAGGCGGCACACGACGTCGGCGGCGGCCGCCTCGTGGCCACGTTCACCGACCCCGACGGGAACGTCCTCGGGCTGCTCCAGGACCGTTGACGGGCGGCCCGGCCTGCCGGGCCCCGGGCAGAATCCCACAAGCCAGAAGCCCAGAAACAGAAGAGGGCCAGGCGGACGGCTCGAAACTGGTTAGATCGAGCGGCGACGCCGGCGGGGTCCGCGAGGGCGGTCCCGAGCAACAGATGGAGACACGATGAGCATGGCCAAGGGAACGCAGGCGCAGTCAGCTGCGCTGCACGCTGCCGACAGCCACGACCTGATCCGCGTACACGGTGCGCGCGTGAACAACCTCAAGGACGTCAGCGTCGAGCTCCCGAAGCGCCGGCTGACGGTGTTCACCGGTGTCTCCGGCTCGGGCAAGAGTTCGCTGGTCTTCGGCACGATCGCCGCCGAGTCGCAGCGGATGATCAACGAGACGTACAGCACGTTCGTGCAGGGCTTCATGCCGACGCTGGCCAGGCCCGAGGTCGACGTACTCGACGGTCTGACGACCGCGATCATCGTCGGCCAGGAGCGGATGGGCGGCGACGCCCGCTCCACGGTCGGCACGGCCACCGACGCCAACGCGATGCTGCGCATTCTCTTCAGCCGGCTCGGGAAGCCGCACATCGGCTCGGCGAAGGCGTTCTCCTTCAACGTCGCGTCGATCAGCGGCGCGGGTGCGGTCACCATCGAGCGTGGCGGCGAGAAGGTGAAGGAGCGGCGCAGCTTCAGCATCGTCGGCGGCATGTGTCCGCGCTGCGAGGGCCGGGGTTCGGTCACCGACTTCGACCTGACCGCGCTGTTCGACGACAGCAAGTCGCTCAGCGAGGGCGCGCTCACCGTCCCCGGCTACAGCGTCGAGGGCTGGTACGGCCGTATCTACCGCGGCTGCGGCTTCTTCGACCCGGACAAGCCGATCCGCAAGTTCACCAAGAAGGAACTGCACGATCTGCTCCACCGGGAGCCGACCAAGATCAAGGTCGACGGCATCAACCTGACGTACGAGGGGCTGATCCCGAAGATCCAGAAGTCGATGCTGTCGAAGGACATCGACTCGCTGCAGCCGCACATCCGCGCCTTCGTCGAGCGGGCGATGACGTTCACGTCCTGCCCGGACTGCGGCGGCACGCGGCTGAGCGAGGCGGCCCGGTCGTCGAAGATCAAGAACATCAGCATCGCCGACGCCTGCTCGATGCAGATCAGCGACCTCGCCGAGTGGGTGCGGGGCCTGAAGGAGCCATCGGTGGCGCCGCTGCTCAAGGCGCTCGGGGACACCCTCGACTCGTTCGTGGAGATCGGGCTCGGCTACCTCGGCCTCGACCGCCCGGCGGGCACCCTCTCCGGCGGTGAGGCGCAGCGCGTCAAGATGATCCGCCACCTCGGGTCGTCCCTGACCGATGTCACGTACGTCTTCGACGAGCCGACGATCGGGCTGCACCCGCACGACATCCAGCGGATGAACGACCTGCTGCTGCGGCTGCGGGACAAGGGCAACACGGTGCTGGTCGTCGAGCACAAGCCGGAGGCGATCGCGATCGCCGACCACGTCGTCGACCTCGGACCGCGCGCGGGCACCGAGGGCGGTGAGGTGGTGTTCGAGGGCACGGTCGAGGGCCTGCGCGCCAGCGACACGCTCACCGGGCAGCACCTGGACGACCGCGCTTCCCTGAAGCCGACCGTACGGACGCCCACGGGGAAGCTGGGGGTGCGCGGCGCGGGCACCAACAATCTCCAGGACGTCGACGTCGACATCCCGCTCGGCGTACTGACCGTCGTCACCGGCGTCGCGGGTTCGGGCAAGAGCTCCCTGATCCACGGCTCGGTGGCCGGGCAGGAGGGGGTGGTCACGGTCGACCAGGCCGCGATCCGCGGCTCGCGGCGCAGCAACCCGGCGACGTACACCGGACTGCTCGACCCGATCCGCAAGGCGTTCGCCAAGGCCAACGGTGTGAAGCCGGCGCTGTTCAGCGCGAACTCCGAGGGCGCCTGCCCCACCTGCAACGGCGCGGGCGTCATCTACACCGACCTGGCGATGATGGCCGGCGTCGCCTCCATCTGCGACGAGTGCGAGGGGAAGCGGTTCCAGGCCTCGGTCCTCGACTACCACTTCGGCGGGCGCGACATCAGCGAGGTGCTGGCGATGTCGGTGGCCGAGGCCGAGCAGTTCTTCGGCGCCGGGGAGGCACGCACGCCGGCCGCGCAGAAGATCCTTCAGCGGATGGCCGACGTCGGGCTCGGCTACCTCACGCTGGGACAGCCGCTCACCACGCTGTCCGGCGGTGAGCGCCAGCGGCTCAAGCTGGCGACGCACATGGCCGAGACGGGCGGGGTCTACGTCCTCGACGAGCCGACGACCGGTCTCCACCTCGCCGACGTCGAGCAGCTACTCGGCCTGCTCGACCGTCTCGTCGACTCCGGGAAGTCCGTCATCGTGATCGAGCACCACCAAGCGGTCATGGCCCACGCCGACTGGATCATCGACCTCGGCCCCGGCGCCGGTCACGACGGCGGACGGATCGTCTTCGAGGGCACCCCCGCCGAACTCGTCGCAGACCGCTCCACCCTGACCGGTGAGCACCTCGCGGCCTACGTGGGCGGCTGACCGGGAGGCGAGCACGAACACCCTCTGGGTCGGACACGAGCAACTCGGCGCCCGGCCCAGAGGATTGCATGAACAGCGCGTCGGCGGATCCGCCCGTCTACGGCAGCGGCAGGACGCGACACCCTCCCCCGTGGGCCCTGTTCCCGCTCAGTCCTTGGGCGAAGGCGCGTGCGAGGCCACGGGGCTCAGCCATTCGCTCATGTCACGGCTCCGGAGTCCGCGATCTGCGAAGCCATCGCCGAGAGTTCCTCGTGGGCGCGTCGCAGCACCCTGCTGAACGTGTCCGGCTCGGTGAGCGGGAGCAGGTGCGGCCCGGGAACGTGGACGAGGCGGACCGGGGTGCCGACGGCTTGCACCCGGTCCAGGAACTTCCGCTCCTGGAACCGGAAGAGCGGGTCGTCGAGTCCGTTCGCCAGCACGAGCGGTGCGTCGACAATCCCCGCCATGGCGAGCGTGTCCCAGCGCGACATCTCCGCTATGGCCTCACCGAACACGCGGCGGGACAGGCCGCCCTCCATGACGCCCCGGAAACTGTCGTCGGGCAGTTTCGCGCGCAGGACACGCCTGTTGAGCCGGAACGCGCGCTCCTCCCCCATCAGCCTCTGCAGCAGGGCGGCCGTCCGGTGCGGAACCGTCACAGGCCCGTCGGTCCTGATCGTGGCGGCATGCGCGAAGAGCCCCGTGGCGCCGTCCGAACCGTGTGCGCCATAGGCAAGGGTGGAGATCGCGCCGAGCGAGGTGCCCGCGACGACGGGCCTGCGGCCGGTCTCCCTGGTCGCCTCGGCGACGGCCGCCTCGATCTGTCCGACCACGCCCTCAAGGGTGAACGGCCGCCCGCTCAGGGCTCCGTGGCCCGGCAGGTCGCAGGCGGTGATGCGGAAGTCGGGTGCGAGGCGCGCGGCTACGGCGCTCCACATGTGGGCCGACAGGCGGATTCCGTGGACGAGTACGAGGGGGTGGCTACGGTCGGAGCCAGTGGTCCACAGACCTGGCTCCTGTGCCTGCCGCAGCATGTCGATCTCCTTCGGGACGGGGGCACCATGCCCTCTTCGACGCCTCCCCGAACTGGGAAGGGACCTGCGAGTAGCTGCGGGTCTCACGGAGCGTAGTCGTCCGCCGCGCGGCTTCGGTTCCGCCGTTCTACGTTGGTCGAGCAAGAGCCGTACAAGACAAAGGAGTCGTAATGGCTGACAAGGGCGGCATGGACAAGATCAAGGGCAAGGCCAAGGAGATGGCCGGCAAGACCACCGGTGATCGCCGCAAGGAGGCCTCGGGCCGCGCCGACCAGGCGAAGGGCGAGGCCAAGAAGACCATGGGCGAAGCCCGCGACCGCGCCCGCGGAGTCCAGGACTCCCTGCACCGCGACGGCTCTTGACCCGAGCCTCGAAGAGCCCCCGCGCGTCCTGCGCGGGGGCTTCTCCCCTGCTGTCACACGGTGCGGGCCAGCCGGAACCCGAGGTCGTCGATCGCGAACGTCGGGTGGCTGCGGCGCCGCACGGAGGCCCCGCAGCCGCGCTCCGACTCGGCCCAGCCACCGCCGTGGAAGATGCGGTACGAGCCGTAGACCTCCTCGTCGTACAGGTCCCAGCACCACTCCCAGACGTTGCCCAGCATGTCGTGCAGCCCCCACGCGTTGGGGGCCTTGCCGCCGACCTCGCGGACGCCGCCGCCGGAGTTGTCCGCGTACCAGGCGATGTCGTCGATCGCCCCGTACCGGTAGCCCTCCGTGCCCGCCTTGCAGGCGTACTGCCACTCGGCCTCCGTCGGCAGCCGGTAGCCGTCGGCGTTCCAGTCGCAGGTCACCTCGCCGCCGCCCGCGTCGCGGGTGTAAGCGGGTGTCAGCCCGCAGCGCGCCGAGACGGCGTTGCAGAGGTCGATCGTGTCGAGCCAGCTGACGTTCGTCACCGGCGAGGCACCGCTCGTGGCGGGAGCGGGGTCGGCCCCGGTGGCGGAGCGGAGGAGATCCGCCGTCACGGGATGGCGGCCGAGCAGGAAGGGGGCGATGTCCGCCGTCCAGCGCGTGCCGCGCCGGTCGTCCCGTAGGTCGACGGTGCCACCGGGAATGCGCACCATCCCGTCGGAGACGGTGTCTGACACGGCGTCGGTCGCGGGGTGCACCTCGTGAAGCCTCTCTGTGGAGATCATCCGTAGAAGTTACGCTGCCAGCGGTGCCCGGCCAGCACGGCGAGTTGGTCTGCCGTCAGCGGCCGTCCGTCGCTCAGGGCAGTGTTGCGCTCGACGTTGCGTACGGTGCGCATGCCGGGGATGACGGTGGAGACCGCGGGCGAACTCAGCACGAAGCGCAGCGCGTTCTCGGCGATCTCGTCGGGCGCGATGCCCAGGTCGGCGACGATGGCGGCGACCTTCCGCTCGACCTGCGCCGGCCGGTCGTCGCGGAAGTAGCGCGCCCGGAAGTCGCCCTCGGGGAACGTCGCACCGGCGGTGATCCGCCCCGTGAGCCCTCCCTCGTCCAGCGCCACGCGGACGATGACCCCGACGCCGTGTTCTTCGCAGGCGGGCAGCAGCGCGTCGGCGGGTGCCTGGTCGAAGATGTTGTAGATGACCTGCACGGTGTCGACGGCGCCGCTGCGCACGAGGGCGAGGGCGTTGTCCGGCTGGTGATCGTTGATCGAGACGCCGAACAGGCGGATCTTCCCCTCCTTCTTCAGCTCCTCGACCGTCTGCAGCCAGTCGCCCCGGCCCACCCACTCGTCGCTCCAGACGTGGAACTGCACCACGTCGAAGTGGTCGAGGCCGCTGACCCGCAGGCTGGTCTCGACGCTCTCGCGTATGTGGGCGCCGGGGAACGCCTCGGCGGGGTCGATGCCGTCGGGCGCGGGCCAGATCCTGTTCATCGGCGGGACCTTGGTCGCCACCAGTACCTCGTCGCCGGTCCGCTCGCGCACGACCCGGCCCACGAGCCGCTCGCTCTCGCCGTAGCCACGGGCGGTGTCGATGAAGTTCACCCCGAGGTCGACGGCGCGGTGCAGGGCGCGTACGGACTCGTCCTCGGTGGCGCCCACCCACCCGGACGCGCCGATGCCCCAGGCGCCGTAGCCGATCTCGGACACGGACATTCCGCTGCGGCCCAGCTCGCGGTAGCGCACTCTCAACCTCCACGTCGTCTTTCTTCTCCCGGGCCCCATCGAAGTCGGAGCGCCCGGAAGCGTTCCGACGATCCATACCCTCTTCAGGGGGTGCTCGTCCCCCGATATGGACACTTTGCCTACGCAGGAATGGTCACCGGTAGACTCGTCGGCTGATTCCTCCGGTGCCGGGGGCGTCGCCAGCCAAGGAAAGAGGGAAGTCTCGACGTGTGGGCCGCACAGCACGAAGCTCCGATCTACAGTCGGCTCATCCAGGAACGAGGCGACATCCCCGCCCAGGTCCGTGCCGTAGCCGAACAGACCCTGCGGGATCTGGAACGGGTGATGCCGGCGCCGCTGCCGCGCGCCATGCCGACGCAGCAGACGCAGGCGCCGGCGCTCAACAGCGGCGGGCAGGGCTCGCTCTAGCCCATGACGGGAGCCGGCGGCACGGGGAAAGTTTCCCGAGCCGCCGGCTTCTGCCTTGTTCCGTTCCCGTTCAGCCTCGTTCCGTTCCCGATCGGCTCTTCGCGGCCAAGTCCTTGAGCGCGACGGTGAGTTCGACGGCGGCCCAGGCCGAAACCCCGCCACCGCTGCGGTCACTTCTGGTCTAGACCTTGACAGGTTCAGACCAGGTTCGCTTGAGTGACCGACACCCCCCCCATGGCGGCGCCGAGATCCCCAACTCGCGCCGCGCCGAAGGAGCGTTGGCATGATCAAACGCGTCACGAGCCTTGTCGCCACCCTGGCCGCGGTCAGTGCGGTGGTCGTCATCGGCCCGGCCACCACGGCATCGGCGGCCGAGTGCGCCGCACCCTGGAACTCCTCGTCCGTCTACACCGGCGGCGGATCGGCCTCGTACAACGGGCACAACTGGAACGCCAAGTGGTGGACCCAGAACGAGACTCCCGGCACCTCCGACGTCTGGGCGGACCAGGGCTCCTGCGGCGGTGGCGAGACGAACCCCGGCGACCCCGATCCCTCCGGCTTCGTCGTCAGCGAGGCCCAGTTCAACCAGATGTTCCCGAGCAGGAATCCGTTCTACACGTACAGCGGACTGACCGCCGCGCTCAGCGCCTACCCCGGCTTCGCGAACACCGGCAGCGACACGGTCAAGCGCCAGGAGGCCGCGGCGTTCCTGGCCAATGTCAGCCATGAGACCGGCGGTCTGGTGTACATCGTCGAGCAGAACACCGCCAACTACCCGCACTACTGCGACACCAGCCAGTCCTACGGCTGCCCTGCGGGCACCGCCGCGTACTACGGCCGCGGCCCGATCCAGCTCAGCTGGAACTTCAACTACAAGGCCGCGGGCGACGCGCTGGGCATCGACCTCCTCCACAACCCGTACCTGGTGGAGCAGGACGCGGCCGTGGCCTGGAAGACGGGCCTTTGGTACTGGAACACGCAGAACGGCCCCGGCACCATGACGCCGCACAACGCCATGGTGAACGGCGCCGGCTTCGGCGAGACGATCCGCTCCATCAACGGCAGCCTGGAGTGCAACGGCGGCAACCCCGGCCAGGTCCAGAGCCGCATCGACCGGTACAAGGCGTTCGTCCAGATCCTGGGCACCACACCGGGCGCCAACCTGAGCTGCTGACGCGCCACCGCGTACGACGTGACCCGCCGCCGGGCGGGCCTGGAATCCGCCAGGTCCGTCCGGCGGAGTCGTCACGGGGCGGCCGGGCGACAGGTGACCGCACCAAGTGACCGGACCGGCAAAGAAGTTGGGCCGGCCGGGTGCGCCGTTGAGCAGCTTGTCGACGTTCAGCCGGGACCACTGGCTCCTGGGTCGCCTTCCTGCCGAGCGCGGTGCTCCCGAGCCAGCTCTCGAACGCCTCGACGTCCGGGAAGGCGATGATCTCCAGCCTGCACGCCCCGCCGATCCCGCCACCCCCGCCCATGGGGCGCGGCGCGCTGCCGCCGCGACGGCCATCAGCCAGAAATGTACAATTTGATTGCGTTCACTAGCAAGTGTTCCGTCTGCGAGGTGACGCCATGCAGTGGTGTGTGTCGAGGCATCGCAAGGCCGCGCTGATCCCCGTGAGCGCTGCCGTCGCGTGCGTGACAGCGCTCACGGGAGTTCCGGCGTTCGCGGACGACGGGGGCGACGCGTCGAAGCTGAGTGCGCAGCAGCTCGCGGACGACGCGGAGAAGGAACTGCTCGACGCGAAATCCCTCCATGTGAACCTGACGAACAACTCCACCGGACCCGCCGACGCCCGGTCCCCCGCGGTCCTCGATCTCGTCCTGGACCAGGACGGCAACTGCGCCGGATCCCTGAAGATGGGCACGGGCGGCGCCAAGGGCGGCACCGTCGAACTCGTCAAACGGGGCGACGAGGTGTGGATGAAGCCCGACACCACGTTCTGGAAGTCCCAGGTCGAGGGCGGCGCCGGGGAGCTCGCGGCCCAGTTCCTCAAAGGGCGCTACGTGCGGGGCAATGCGAACGACGGCCTGCTCAAGAGCCTGGGCGACACATGCGACTTGAACGCGTTCCAGGCCCAGGTGAACGGCGGCCCCTCCAGTGCGCCCCCCGTGAAGCTGACGAAGGGCAAGCAGACCAAGGTGGACGGCACGGACGTCGTGCCGGTGAGCGGCAGGAACGACGGCAGCGACGTCGTCCTGTTCATCACCGCGAAGGACCCGCACCGCCTCGTGCGGGCCACCCAGAAGAACGGCGACCTGAGCACGACACTGACGCTCACGGACTACAACCGGCCGGTGCCGACCGCGACTCCGTCGAAGGAAGACTCGGTCGACGTGTCCAGGCTCCGGAACCTCTCCCCTGAGGCGACGCCGCCATTGGCCGCGGCGCCGGGCCGGGGCGTGTGGTGAGGCGTGTGGTGAACTGCCCGACCTGCTGAGCGAGTTGAGCGCACGCGCCCCGTGCAGACCGTCAGTTGCCGGCTCCGCCGAACCGGGCGTGGTCGGCCAGGACTTCCTCGATCACGCGGTGATGGGACGCGGCGCTTTCCGGGTCGGTGCCGAGTGACTGGGACATGACCAACAGGGACTTCCACAGGGCCCAGCCGCGCGCTCGGGCCCATGTGCCGGCGTCCTGGGCGACCGTGCGGCGGAAGGCCTCGCGGCTGTCTCCGGAGAACGTGCACCAGGCGATCACCAGATCGCAGGCGGGGTCGCCGACGCCCGACGTGCCGAAGTCGATGACGGCCGTGAGTTTGCCGTCGGCGACGAGCAGGTTGCCCGTGGCGATGTCTCCGTGGAACCACACCGGCGTCCCCTGCCACCGCGCCGCGAGCGCGGCCTCCCACACGGCGGCGGCCCGGCATGTGTCGACATGGCCCTCGAGCGCCGCGAGGCAGCGCCGGGTCTCGTCGTCGTAATGGGTGAGCGACGCGCCCCGGTACCAGCTGTGTTTTCCGGCCGGCGGTCCCCCGACGGTGTCGCAGCGTTGCAGCGCGAGGACGAACTCGGCCACCGAGACCGCGAACTGATCCATGTCGTCGATGGGGCCGCGGGCCGCCGTCTCTCCGTCCAGCCAGCCGCGTACGGACCACGGGAAGGGGTATCCCTCGCCGGGCTCGCCCTTGGCCAGGACGGGCGGGACGGCTACGGGCAGTGACGGCGCGAGCCGTGGCAACCACTCGTTCTCCTTGGCGACCGCGGGAACGTAGCCGGCGCCGGTGGGCAGGCGGGCCGTCATCGCGTCACCCAGTCGGTACGTCCTGTTGTCCCAGCCGTCGACCGCCACCGGTGTCACGGGAAGGCCGCTCCACTGGGGGAACTGCGCGGCGATCAGACGTTCCACGAGTGCGGCGGTGATTCCGGCACGGCCGTCGCAAGGACTCGGAGTCGAAGCCATTCAGGGATCATCGCCCCCGGAAGCCGCGCGGGGCAACGGAATAACCGGGCCTGCGGACCCGGCCGCGGCTGCCTCGATGGCTACGGCTACGGCCTGCGGCGCGGCTTCCCGCGCTTGGCGCCGCCCTTGGATCCACCCTTGGGGCCGCCCTTCGCAGTGCCCTTCGGCCCGGGTTTGGTCCCGCTCCTGGCACCGCCCTTGGCGCCGCCGCTCCGGGGGTTCTTCCCACCGGCCGGCTTCTGCCGCGCCGCCCCGCTCTTGTCGGTACGCGCCGTCTTGGGCTGCGGCGGGGTCGCCGTACGACCGCGTGAGCTGTTGACCGTCCGCCCGCGGACGATGCCGATGAACTCCTCCACCAGGTCGGTGGTCTCGTCCTCCGGCCACGACAGCGCGACCTGGGACTCCGGGGCGTCGGTCACCGGACGGTAGGTGAGGTCCTTGCGGTGGTACAGGCGGGCGAGCGACTGCGGGACCACCAGCACACCGATCCCGGCGGCCACCAGCTCGACGGCGTCCTCCGTCGTCTCCGGGCGCTCGAACGCGGGCTCGCCGGGAAGCCGCTCCCAGCCGAGGGTGTCGTCGAGGGGGTGCAGCACGGTCTCGTCGGCCAGATCGTCCAGGGACACCTCGTCGACCGCGGCCACGACGTGGTCCTTGGGGATCACGACCACGGTCGTCTCGGTGTAGAGGGGGATCGCGCTGAGCACCGTCCGGTCCACCGGCAGCCGTACGAGACCGGCGTCCGCCCCGCGATCCCGCAATACGTCGGATGCCTCGCCCGCGGGCGTCGCGATGAGGGCCAGCGGAACGCCGGGCAGCCGCTCGTTCCAGATCCGCACCCACTTGGTGGGCGTCACTCCCGGGACATACGCGAGCCGGAACGAAGGGGATACTTCCGAGCCTGTCACTCCGCCAGGTTACCGGTCGTGGTCGGAGGTATCGCACACAGTCGATACCCTTGACACCATGACGTCGCACCAGACCACCCAGACCATGAAGCCCGCGACCGCGGCGAAGAAGCTGGGTGTGTACCTCGAGGCCACCCCCGCCGAGTTCCAGGAGGGTGTCGTCTCGCGCAGCGAGCTCAACGCGCTGCAGGCCGATCCGCCGGAGTGGCTCCAGGAGCTGCGCCGCAACGGCCCGCACCCCCGGCCCGTCGTCGCGTCCAAGCTCGGCATCTCCATCTCCGGTCTCGCCCGGGGCGGGATCACCGAGGCACTCACCACTGAGCAGATCGAGGCGCTGAAGACCGAGAGCCCCGAGTGGCTCCGGCAGGAGCGTGAAACCCAGGCCGCGGTCCGCAAGGAAGCCGTCCGTATCAAGGAGCGGAACGCGCAGCGCGCCGAGCAGTCCGGCGACCAGCACGCCTGACCGCGCCACCCGGCGGCAAGGGCATGAAGCCGGCGGGTACGCACGCGATCCTGCGCCGCACCGTCGTCGACAGGTCCGGCGCGATGTCCGCCGACACGACGGCCGACAGCTGACCGAACGGCGGGGCGGCTTCGGGCGCTCCGCCGTTCAACTCCCGGATGATTGCCGCGCATTGGCGTGCTTCAGGCGCCCTCGGGCCGGTCCACCGTCTCCGCACCGTCGAGCGGGCTGCGCTCCAGGAAGGCGGCCGCCGCGGGCACGGCCGTGCGCAGGCGCAGCAGTCCCGCCGCCGTCAGGGTGCGGCACACCGAGTCCTCCTCCGCCATGACGCGCTCGCCGAGGCGGGCGTGGAAGTCCGCAGGGGTGAGGGCGGCGCCCGGCCCGGCGGACCAGGTGCGGCCCGCGGGTGTGGGCCGTGAGCTGTGGGCGCACACGGCCAGGCGCCCCGACTCCACGTACCAGAGGACCACGGGCTCCGCGCGGGGTGGCTCGACGGTCTGGCCGGCAGACAGGGACATGGTGCCGAAGCAGTCGGAGACGGCCTGCGCGGCCTGCTCTCCGGCCCTCCCGAAGAGGTCGCTGTCCGTCAGGGGAACGGGCGTGGAGGGGTCGAGGCCGAGGCCGGTCAGGAGTTCGTCCTCGCAGGATTCGATGGCGCGTCCGAGGTCGGCGAATTCGTCCTTGGTGTGTGTGACGGGGCGCGCCGACGGGTCGGCGATCACCATACGGATCCCGCGTTCGCGCAGGTCGTGACCGAGGGCGCGCAGGAGGTCGGCGGCGACGGGTTCGATGCGGCCGACCCGTGCGAGGTCCAGGACGAACCAGCGGGCGGCCTTCGGGAGGTCGCGGGCCGCGCGCAGGGTCTGTTCGGCGGTGGCGAAGTCCAGGTCGCCCTGGAGGACGTGGACCCGGATGCGGTCGGGTCGTTCGTCGAGTGCGGCGCGCTGGTCGCGGGGGCGGTGGCGCAGCGAGCGCAGCGGGCCCGGGTCGAGGGAGCGGGGTGGCAGGGGGCGGCCACTGCTGCCGGTGGCGCGCATGAGGTGCAGCCCGAACTGTTCCGACAGGAGGTGGCAGGCGGCGATGGCGCGGACGCTGTTGCCCTTCTCGTCGAGGGGCGGGCTGAACACCCCGATGCCGAACTGGCCGGGCAGCGCCACGCCGATCCCGCCCGAGACGCCGCTCTTCGCCGGCAGGCCCACGCGCAGCATCCACTGCCCGGAGGCGTCGTACATGCCGCAGGTGGCCATGACGGCGAGGACGTGCTGGGCGTGGCGGGAGGCGACGACCCGTTCCCCGGTGAGCGGGTTGGTTCCGCCGCCGGCCAGGGTCGCGTGCATCACGGCGAGGTCGTCGCAGGTCACGAGCACGGAGCACTGTCGGAAGTAGACCGCGAGCTGCTCTTCCACGTCGCCGGTGAGCGATCCCGCGTTGTGCATCAGGTAGGCGAGGGCGCGGTTGCGGTCGCCGGTGGAGCGCTCGGAGGCGAACACCGCTTCGTCGACGGTCAGGTCCCGGCCCGCGAAGGCGCCCAGTCCGGCCAGGATGCGGCCGAAGCGCTCGTCGGGGTTGGCTCCCGCGACCAGCGAACTGGTCACGATGGCACCGGCGTTGACCATCGGGTTGGGCGGGCGGCCGGTGCCGGGTTCGAGGCGGATCGAGCTGAACCCCTCACCGCTCGGCTCGGCGCCCACGCGCGCCAGGACATCCTCCAGGCCCTGGTCCGCGAGTGCGAGCGCGAAGACGAAGGGCTTGGACACGGACTGGACGGTGAACGGCACCTCGCTGTCGCCGCAGCTGTAGACCTGCCCGTCGAGCGCGCACAGGCTCAGTCCGAACAGGTCGGGGTCGGCCCTGCTCAGCTCCGGGATGTACGAGGCCGGCTCGCCGTCGGTGAGGTCGCGCAGCCGGATGCGGACGCGGTCCAGGAGCGCGGCGAGGGGATCGCCCGGCGGCTTGTTGTGCCTCACACCGCAATCGAACACCACGGCCGGACGATGCGCCTTCCCAGGCGGGCAACGGATGCCCGCGATGCCCGCGTCAGATCCGGCTCCCGGACGCGGTGTCCGAGGACAGACGCTGGGCGAGGTAGATCGGGATGACGGACAGCAGGACGAGGACGGCGGCGACGACGTTGACGACGGGGGCCTGCTGCGGGCGCGCCATGTTCGAGAAGATCCAGACGGGCAGTGTCTGGATGCCGGGTCCGGCGGTGAAGGTCGTCACGACGATCTCGTCGAAGGAGAGGGCGAAGGCGAGCAGGCCGCCCGCGACCAGCGCGGAGCGCACCAGCGGGAACGTGACGTCGACAAACGTGCGGAAGCTGTGCGCCCCGAGGTCCATCGCGGCCTCTTCGTACGACCCCGGCATGCGCCGCAGCCGGGCGATGACGTTGTTGAAGACCACCACGATGCAGAACGTGGCGTGGCCGACGATGACGGTGAACAGGCCGAGGCCGACGCCGAGCGGTTCGAGGACCGTGCGGAAGGCGGTGTTGAGGGCGACGCCGGTGACGATGCCGGGCAGCGCGATCGGCAGGACGACGACGAAGGAGATGGCGTCGCGTCCGAAGAACTTGTAGCGCTGGCACGCGAAGGCGATGAGCGTGCCGAGGACCAGGGCGATGGCGGTCGCGCCGAGCCCCGCCCTGACCGACGTCCACAGCGCGTCGCGGGCGCCGGAGCTGTGCCAGGCGTCGGCCCACCAGTCGAAGGTGAGCCCTGGCGGCGGCCAGCCCGAACTGCGGTCCGGGTTGAGGGAGTTGACGAGGACAAGGAGCAGCGGCACGTAGATCACCGCGAAGCCGAGCGCGGCGGCGATGCGCAGGGTGATGCGCGCGGGGCGGGAGAGATTCATCGGAGGGACCTTCGCTGTGCGTGATCCGGAGGGTCGGCGGGGGCGGGCGGCTGCCCGGGCATCAGGGGCTTCGCAGGCGCCGGAGACTTCTGGGCGTCACAGGCTGCTGAGGGCTCCGGTGCGGCGTACCGCGAGCAAGTAGAGCACGATGATCACTACGGGCACGGTGCCGAGCGCCGCGGCGAGCGGCAGGTCGAGGGTGATGTTGGAGTAGATGAGGTTGCCGATCAGCTGGGTCTTGCCGCCGACGATCTGTACGGCGATGTAGTCGCCGAGGCTGAGCGAGAACGTGAAGACGGAGCCGGCCGCGACGGACGGCAGGATCATCGGCAGAACGACGGAGTGGAAGGTGCGGCCCGTACGGGCGCCGAGGTCGGCGGAGGCGTCGAGGAGGCTGTCCGGGAGCTGTTCGAGTCCGGCGTGGATCGGCAGGATCATGTACGGCAGCCACAGATAGGTCAGGACGAGGACGGTGGCGGTGAGGCCGTAGCCCGGACCCTTGATGCCGAGCGGCCCCAGCACCCAGTCCAGCAGGCCGCCCTGGGCGAGGATGAGCCGCCAGGCGTACGCCTTCACGAGGTAGCTGGCCCACAGCGGGGTGAGGATCGCGACGACTAGGAGCGGCCGCCACCGGGGGTTGGCGATGCGGGCCGTGTAGAACGCGATCGGGAACGCGATGAGCACGCACAGCGCGGTGACCGCGAGGGCGACGCCGACGCTGCGCAGGGCGACCTGCCGGTAGACGTCGGTGGTGAACAGGGCGGTGAAATTGTCCGTGGTCCAGATCTTCACGACGTTCGAGGTGAAGGAGTCCGTGGTCCAGAACGCGGACAGGAACAGGACGGTGAGCGAGCCGAGATAGGCCAGGACGAGCCAGACCAGTGGTGCGGAGAGCAGCAGGGACAGCTGTAGCCGGGGGCGGCGGTACAGCGCCCCGGCGAGCCGCCGGACGGGTCCGGCGGCAGGCGCGGTGTCGGTCATCGGCGGCAGGTCCTAGCCCTTGATCTCGGTCCAGGCCTGGACCCACTTGGCGTACGGGACGCACTTGGTGTCCGTGCGGCCGTCGATGCACTGCGCGATGGGCGTGGTCCAGAAGTGGACGTTCTTCCAGTACGCCTCGTCGGCCGCGTGGTACGTGGCGCAGTGGTTCTTGTCGGCCGTGAGGTCACAGGCCTTCGCGTTGGCCGGCGCCTCGCCGAAGTACTCGGCGACCTGGGCGTTGGCCTCGGGCGAGATGATCCAGTCCATCCACTTGTAGGCGCAGTTGGGGTGCTTGGCCTTGGCGGAGAGCATCCACGTGTCGGACCAGCCGGTGGCACCCTCCTTGGGCAGGACGCCCTTCACGGGGACCTTCTCCGCCCGGGCGGTGTTGAGGATCACCTGCCAGCTGGTGCCGACGACGGAGTCGCCGCTCTTGAAGGCGGAGACCTCCTTGAGGTAGTCGCTCCAGTACTCGCCGACATTGGAGTTCTGCGCCTTGAGCAGGGCGACCGCCGCGTCGAACTGCTTCTGGTCCAGGGCGTACGGGTCCTTGATGCCGAGGGACGGCTTGGACTTCATCAGGTACAGGGCGGCGTCAGCGAGGTAGATCGGCGAGTCGTACGCGGTGACCTTCCCCTTGTGGGCCGAGGCCTTGTCGAAGACCGCGGACCAGGAGTCGGGCGCCGGGGAGACCTTCTTGGTGTTGTACATCAGGAGGTTGGCGCCGCGGCCGTGCGGGATGCCGTAGGCGACACCCTTGACCGAGTTCCACTGCTGGTTCTTCAGTCCGGCGAAGACGTCCTTGTAGTTGGGCACCAGCTTGGTGTTCACGGGGGCCGCGTCACCCGAGGCGATCAGCCGCAGCGACGCGTCGCCGGACGCGGAGACCGCGTCGTACTGGCCGGTCTTCATCAGGTTGACCATCTCGTCGGACGTGCCCGCGGTCTTGGTGTTGACCTGGCAGCCGGTCTGCTTCTCGAAGTCGGTGACCCAGTCGACCTTCGGGTCGTTCGAGCCGTCCTCGGCATAACCGGCCCAGGCGATCAGGTTGACCTGGCCCTCCGACTTGCCGAGGGTCTTCTGCGCGGAGAGCTTCGGCGGGGTGAAGTCGCTGCCGCCGGGCGAGGATCCGGCGGTGTCCGAGGAACCGCAGGCGGAGGCGAGGAGCAGGGCGCCGAGCGCGGCCACCGCTCGGGACGTTCGGGTCAGTCGCACGGGGATCTCCACGGTGAGGGGACGGGCGGGCAGGCGGTAACGGTCGTACGGGGTCTGCGGCGACGCGTGCGTGGCGCGCGTCAGGAACGCGGCGGGCCGGGGTCAACTCGCCTCGGGCACCTGGAAGTTGTGCCGCCGGCGCCACTGGAGTCTGACCCGGGAGCCGCGCAGGGCGGCCACGTCCTCGGACGAGGTCTCGAGGTTCTGCTGGAGGGCGGTGAGGCGGCCCCCGGCATCGAGGTCGACGAGGAACCGGGTCGCGTCGCCCAGATAGACGACCTCCGCGACGGTGCCGGTCGCGCTGGCGTGCTCCGGCTCGGCGGCGGCGGACTCCTTGAGCACGTGGATCTTCTCCGGGCGGATGCTGTACGTCGCCCGGTCCCCCACGACCTGCTCCGCCGCGTCGCCGGACAGGAGATTCGAGGTGCCGACGAAGCCCGCGACGAAGGGAGTGGCCGGACGCTCATATATCTGGGCGGGGGTGCCGACCTGTTCGACGCGGCCCTGGTTGAAGACCGCGATGCGGTCACTCATCGTCAGCGCCTCCTCCTGGTCGTGCGTGACGAAGACGAACGTGATGCCGATCTCCCGTTGGATCGCCTTGAGTTCGACCTGCATCTGCTCGCGGAGCTTCAGGTCGAGGGCGCCCAGCGGCTCGTCGAGGAGCAGCACCTTCGGGCGGCCGACGAGGGCGCGGGCCAGGGCCACGCGCTGACGCTGGCCGCCGGACAGCTGGGAGGGCCGGCGCCCGCCGAAGCCTTCGAGCCGCACGCTCGCCAGAGCCTCCCTGGCCCGCGCGAGGCGCTCGGCCTTGGGCACCTTGCGGACCTTGAGGCTGTAGGCGACGTTCTGCTCCAGGGTCATGTGCGGGAACAGGGCGTAGTCCTGGAACACGGTGTGCACGTCGCGTTCGAAGGGGGCCCGGCGGGTGACGTCGGCGCCCGCGAGCTCGATGGTTCCGGCGGTCGGGGCCTCGAAGCCCGCGATCATCCGGAGCACCGTGGTCTTGCCCGAGCCGGACGGCCCCAGCATCGAGAAGAACTCGCCGTCCGCGATCTCCAGGTCGACCCCGGCCACGGCCTCCGTCCTGCCGAAGGACTTGCGCAGGCTCTGCAGCCGGATGGCCATTCCCTCCATGGGCGGGAACCTTTCTGGTGCTGTCGGGAGTTGGCCGTAAACATATGAAGCCATAGTTCTAATTTCAAGGCCCCGCTAAGGTAAAGGCTGCGCCAAGTGGCAAGGTGGTGACCGTGAACCGAGACAAAACCGGCGTCCGAAGAGCCGTCTTCACACCCGTCGACACGCTCGCCCGCGTGGACGCCGTCGTGCGGCGGCTCGGTGACGCCATCGACCTGGGGCTGCTCGCCGACGGTGAGCAGCTGCCCGGCGAGAGCGACCTCGCCGCCCAGCTCGGTGTCTCCACCGTGACCCTGCGTGAGGCCCTCATGGCGCTGCGGCAGCGCGGCCTGGTCACCACCCGCAGGGGCCGCGGCGGCGGCAGCTTCGTCACCGTCCCCGACGGCCCCGCCGAGGACCGGCTCCTCGCCCGCCTCGCCGACTGGAGCACCGAGGAACTGCGCGATCTCGCCGACCACTGGGCCGCCGTCTCCGGCGCCGCCGCCCGCCTCGCGGCCCGGCGCACGGAGCCCGCCGATCTGCGGCAACTGCAGAGGTCTTTGGGAGAGTTGATGGACGCCAAGGACTCGGGGACCCGCAGCCGCATCTACGGTCGCTTCCATGTCGAGCTGGCCGCCGCCGCCCAGTCCGCCCGTCTGACCAGGGAAGAAGTCGCTCTGCAGACCGAAGTCGGGGCGCTGCTGCGCCTGGTGCTGCACGACGACGATCTCCTCGCGGACGCCGGGGACCGTCACCGCGCCGTGATCTCGGCCGTGCATGATGGGGCGGACGACCGCGCCAGGGCCCTGGCCGAACAGTGCGTGCAGACCTCCATGGCGCGCCTGATCGAACTCCGCCTCGGCCCGGCCGGCAACGCGAGCGGTCCCCGCCCGAAGGAGGCCCCCGATGGGCAGCAACCCCCGTCCCGCACACGCCGGATCGGCGCTGCTTGACGACCTGTCGGCAGCCGACGCGGCCGCCCGCGTCCGCGACGCGCTCGAAGGGGTCTTCGACGCCGTCGGCGCCACCGCCGCGGACATCGAGTCGCTGCTCTCCTCCGTCGCCTCCAAGGGCCGCCGCCCGGCCACGGACGACCTGTCCGCGCTGCGCCCCGGACTGCACACCCGGCTCGACCGCTACGACCTGGTCTCGGGGATCGGCTTCGTCGCGGCGCCCGGTCTCCTCGACGACGTACCCGCGTGGCTGGAGTGGTGGCAGCGGACCGCGGACGGATCCGTGCAGCGGCTGCTGCTCGACCTGGACCCCCAGCGCTCCGCGTACTCGGACTACACCCACTGGGACTGGTTCACGCTGCCCCGCGACACCGGGCAGCGGGCGGTCGCGGGCCCCTACGTCGACTACCTCTGCTCCGACGAGTACAGCCTCACGCTGTCCGCGCCCGTGACGGTCGGGGGCCGCTTCATGGGGGTGGCCGCCGCCGACGTCTACCTGCGGCGCTTCGAGTCCGTCGTCGTGCCGCTGCTCCAGCGCCTTCCGGGGCCCGCCCGTCTGGTGAACGCGCGCGGCCGCGTCGCCGCCTCGACGGACCCCCGCCACCTCGTCGGCTCCCTCACCAAGGGCCCCGACCTCGCGGCGGTACTGGCCGGACCGGCACAGGGCACGGACCACGACGGGCTGCGCCTGCTGCCGTGCGACGGCGTCCCGCTGATCCTGGCGACGGCGATGCCTTCCGCCATGCGGCCGTAGACCCAAGTCCTGTTCCTTCAGGCACCACCCGGCGCACGCACCGCCGCCGCGACTGCGCTGTACGCGCGACCGTCCACCACGTACTCGCCCAGGGGCCGCATACCGAACCCGTCCACGTGCACGCGCCAGGAGGGCCGGTTCGTGGACTCGATGAACGCGACCACCGCGTCGGCCCGCGCCGCGGCCGCCTCGACGGCCATGGTGAACAGGCCACGCGCCACCCCGCGCCCCCGGTAGGCCGCGTCGACGACCACGGGACCGTAGAGCAGCCAGCGCACCTCACTCAGCGGACGGCCCTCCCAGCGCAGCGAGTCCTGCGCGGCGAGCAGGCCCGCGACCGGTGGCGGTGGTGCGGGCAGTTCGTCGGGGCCGGAGAGGGCGAGGAGGCCCGCAATCCGACCGTCGTCGGCGGCGACCAGCAGCGTTCCGGCGGCGGCCATGGCGCGGAGTGCGGCGGCGTCGAAACCCCCTTGCACGAAGCCCTGTTCGTCCCGCTGCTGTTCCGTGAGGGCGTCGCGGTGGTTGGCGGCGAAGAGCGCGGCCATGGCGGGAGCGTCGGCCTCGGTGGCCCAGCGATACATCATGAAACCGATCCTGGCACGGCATGCACGGCATGCACGGCATGCACGGCATGCACGGCATGCACGGCATGCACGGCACGCACGGCGGCGGCTATCCCAGGAACGAGGCCACCGTCTCCGTGAAGCGATCGGGGTCGTCGACCCACGGGAAGTGGCCCGCGTCTTCCTGGACGACCAGGTGGGCGCGCGGGAACAGCTCCGCGACGGCGGCGGCGACCCGGGGCAGCGGGCCGCCGTCCCGCTCGCCCGCCAGGACCAGGACCCGCGCGTCCCACCCGGCCAGGGCGGCGCGGGCCGCGGCGGGGTCGAAGGCTCCGGCGGACGCGTAGAGATCCGCCGCCCGCTCGTTGGTCTGCTCGACCTCGCCGGCGGCGTGCGCCTCGGCGGCCGCGTCCCAGCGCCCGTAGAAGAACGGCACCGCCGCGTCGAAGTCGGCGTCGGTCGCGGTCCCGTCCCAGACCCGTCCGAACGCGTCGCGTGCGGAGGCGAACCAGGGTTCGTCCGCGCGCAGGTCCGCCGCTTCGAGCCGCTGCTCCGTGGTGAAGTCGACACCTAGGGCGCGTGCGCGGGCGGTGACCATGGTGAGGGTGCGGACCCGCTCGGGATACCTGGCAGCGTAGAGCAGCGCGAGGTCTCCGGCCGCCGAGTGCGCGAGCAGATCGACGCTCTCCAGGCCGAGTTGGACGCGGAGCGCCTCGACGTCGTCGGCCTGCCGGTCGCAGCGGTACGTGGACGGGTCCGCCGGGTCGTCGGAGTCGCCGGTGCCGCGCAGGTCCAGCAGGACAAGGCGGCGCCGCTTCGCGAGCCCGCCGAGGTCGCCGAGGTAGGCGGAGGCGCGCATGGGCCCGCCGGGCAGGCAGATCAGGGGCTCGCCGTCCCCCACGACGTGGTAGGCGAGCCGGGTGCCGTCGGGTGCGGTGAAGGCGGGCATGGCGTCATCCTCGGGTCCGCGCGCCGATCATGGCAAGCGGATTGGCCCCGGGCGGGTGGGGTCGGGAGCCGCTAGCGCGGATCCGGATCGGGTACGCGCGTGAACTCCCGTACAGCCGAAGCCAGTTCGGTCGGCCGGTCCAGGGGGATGAGGGTGTAGCTGTCCTCGATCACGACCAGCCGCCCGTGCGGGAGGAGCTCGGCGAGGCGCCGGCCGTGGTCGAGCGGCATCACGCGGTCGTCGCGCGCCCACACGACGAGCGCGGGCCGGTCGCATCCCGGCAGGCGCTCCGCCGCTCTGAGCAGGACGCGCGGGTCGCGGAACACCGCGCGCAGCATCCGTACGGCATCTCGGCGGATCTCCGGCTGCGTGACGACCGGCCTCATCCACCGACCGGTCGCGGCGCCGCCCCGTTTCGTCAGCCACCCGAACGCGACCGGCAGCCTCCGCACCGCGCCGAGCCGCATCTGCTGCATGAACAGCCTGAACATCCGTGGCGTCAGCTTCCCCGCGAGAGCGAGCGTCCGGCCGGTCAGCCCCGGTGGAAGGTTGTCGAATGCCTCGCACGAGACGAGCACCACGCGCCCCACACGCTCGGTCGCGCCCTCGGAGATGACCAGTTGAACGAGCGCCCCGCCGGTGTCGTTGCCGACGAGGGTGACGTCGCCCAGGTCGAGTCGGTCGAGGAACTCGACCACGAGGCGGGCGACGCCGGGCAGCGACAGATCGGCGCGTCGTCGCGCATCGCACGGCGGTGTGCGCCGAGGGGCAGCGTCGGCGCCACGCACCGGTGCTCGCCCGACAGTTCCGCGACCGGCCCGTCCCAGAGCGAGGCGTCCATCATCAGGCCGTGCAGGAAGACGACGGTGGGGCCACTGGCGTCCGCGTCCGTCTGCCCGCCCGTGTCCTCGTACTCGAAGGTCCCTGCGGACAGCTCGATCTCCCTCATGACCGGCTCCGGACCGAAGGATCGGCGGTCGCCGCGACACCATCGGCGACGGGTGCCTCATCGGTCAAGTGGCGCTGCAGAAACGCGAGTTCGGCCTCCACCGCAGGCTCGTGCGCATCCATGAAGGGTGCGTAGTGCCCACCCGGCAGGTGGACCACCTCGGCCTGCGGTGCACGCCGTGCCGCGGCGACGGCCGGCCCCGGCAGGGCGGACCGGTCCTGGTCGCACACGACGACCAGCAGGGGACACCGCGCCTTGGACGCCTGGCGGCCAGGCCGGTAGAAGCTGAGGCTCAGCGCCGTGCGGGCGGCGACCTCCTGCTGCCACTCCGGGTAGCGGTTGCCGGGGTTGAGCGCCCGGTCCCCGTCATTGCCGTCCGGCGTGGTGAGCACCGCCACGGTCCCGGGCGGCCCGGCGAGCGGTATCAGCAAGGGCTCGCGTCCGACGAGACCACCCGCGGCATCGAGCAGGCCCCTGACAGTGAGCCGCAGCATTCCCCACGGCGTCTGATGCGTCATCGCCCTGCGTGACGCCTCGGGTCCGTCGGCCAGCGGTGTCTGCGCGATCGCCGCCGCCAACTGCGGTGTGCGCGCCGCTACTTCGAAGATGTGGCCGCCCGATGCCGAGAAACCCCAGGCCGCGACCCTGGCGGGGTCGACGTCCGGCAGGGCGGCGGCGCACGCGATCGCGGCCCGCCAGTCGGCGAGCTGTTCCCCGATGTTCAGGATCTGGCGCGGCGCTCCCCCGCTTTCGCCGAGGCGCCGGTAGTCGAAGGCCAGGACGCCGAACCCGGCGGCGTGGAAGCGCGCCGCGAACGGGTCGGTGCCCGGCTCCTTGGTCACCCCGCCGCCGGCCGCCATGACCACGCACGCACCGTTCGACCCCGGGTAGTGCCACGCGGCGCATTCCGTGCCACCGCTGGGGAATCGCACGTTCTCCCGCTCCATGGACATCCGCATGACCGGCCTCCGAGTGGACCCGCGTGGATCCGAGTGGATGAGAAGCACCCTCACCAAAAGTGAACCACGTGGTTCACAAGCTGTCCACGGACTCCGCCCACGGGGTCCGGCAGGATCGGGGGCCGCCCGGGCGCCAGTTACGCCTCCGCGGCCTCCTCCCGCTCCAGCGCGCGGGCCAGCGCCTCGAACCCGGCGGCGACGCCTTCGGCGTCACCGCTGGTCCGCGCGTCCACCAGAAAGCCCCGGAGCGTGGCGAGGACCATCTCGGCGACCTCGAGCTTGCGACGGTCGGACCAGTGCCGGGGACACACGGACAGCAGCGTGGGCAGATACTGCTGCGACGCCTCACGGCCCAGCGCCGCATGGCGTTCCGGGTCGTACATCGCCAGCCCGATGGCCTGGTCGAGCACGCGCGCCTCCTCCCCCACGAGGATCGGCCAGACCGTACGCACCCAGTCCGCCAGCGTCCTGCGGTCGTGGCCCTCGGTGGCGGCGGCCAGCGCCTTCGCGATGCGCCGCTCGCGCAGCTGGACGATCGCCTGCGTGAGCAGGTCGTCGGCCCCGTCGAAGTGGTACAGGAGCACCTTGTGCGTGGTGCCGGCCGCTCGCGCCGCGCGCCGGAGCGAGAAGTCCACGAGTCCGTTGGCCGCGAGGTCTTCGGTGACGCGGGCGAGGAGTTCCCGCCGCCGGGCTTCACCGCGCGGCGACCCGGCCGACCGCCGGTAGCCCGCCCGCCCTGGTGAGCCCTCGTCGGCAGGGGTGTTCACATCGGCGGCTTCCATGGCCGGTCCTCCTCGCGCAGCGAACGCTCGGGCCGACCATAGCCTCAGAGGGCGGACCATGATCCGTAGGTCCCGCCGGGGTCCCGGTCAGCGAGGGAGCGCCGCCACCGGTCGCGGGCGCCGCAGCAGCCACTGCCAGAAGCCGCGGCGGGGCGGCCTGGGCGGCCGTATGGTGAGGCTGCCGCTGTGGACCTCACCCGTCATCTGGATGCGCAGCCTGACCGGCGTCACGGGCTCGGGCCGCGCCTGATGGCGCACGCTGCCACTGCGAACGGCAACATCGTCGACGTCGGCGACGACGTCCGGCGGCACCAGAAGCGTCACCGACCCGCTGCGCACCGCGACCTCGATCTCCAGGGTGGGCACCGCTATGACGGCCTGGGTGAAGTCGAGAACGACGGAACCGCTCCTGGACTCGATCTCCAGACGCCTGGGTACCACCCGGCCGCCGTCCCGCTTCGCGCTCGCGCTGTCGACGACGATCCGCGACACGTCTTTCGGGGTTGCGGCCGCGACCCCGGCGGCCCACGCGGGACCGGCGTCGGGCAGGTCGGCGAGCAGGGCCGCCAGCTCACCGTGGGTACGGGCCGTCAGCGCGGCCTCGAGCCGTTCGTCCAGCTCGTCCGCGGTCAGCCGGCCGTCACCGGCGGCGACCGTCAGCCGCTCCACGACCTGGTCGCGCTCCTCGTGCGACGCACGCAGCTCGCGGCGGTCTGGCACCATTTCACCGGGCATGGACGCACTCTAGTGGCGTTGCCGCCACCCGTGGTACCGGCCCGGGCGGCCACCCGCGATCGGCCCGCCCCGTCAGGAGTCCAGTACCGCCGCGACGCCCTCGATCTCCACGAGCTGGTCGTGGTACCCGAGCACCGTGACCCCCATCAACGTACTGGGGACGTCGTGGTCGCCGAACGCGTCGCGCACCACCTCCCACGCCGTCACAAGGTCCTCCTGGCGCGTGGACGCGACGAGGACGCGGGTGCTGATGACATCGCCGAGCGTGGCGCCGGACTCGGTGAGCGCCGTCCGCATGTTCTCGACGGCCTTGGCCGCCTGTCCGGCGTAGTCGCCGACGGCCGCCGTCGAGCCGTCCTCGTTCAGCGGGCAGGCCCCCGCGAGGAAGATCAGCCGCGCTTCCGCGGGCGCCGTGGCCGCGTAGGCGTACTCGGCGACGTCGGACAGCGAGGACGAGCGGATCAGCGAGACGGCGCGGGGCACGCGAATTCCTTTCGAAGCGGGTACGACGGGCGGTCATCCTCGCAAGGAACTTCGGCGGGCGCCCTGGATTTTCCCGGCGCGCAGGCGTGCGGGCGGCGAACAGCTGCCGCCATCGTCACACGAGGTGAAGAATGGACGAGAGGGGGAGCCACCTTCAGGACGGAGCGGGGCGCAGTGGGGACGAGCGAGCACAGCGATGCCACCGAGCAGCGCTTCGACGTGGCGGACGCCGCGCCGGTGCTGCTCGACACGCACGGGGTGGTGTCCGGCTGGTCGGGCGCAGCCGGGCGGCTGCTGGGGTACGCGGCCGCCGAGGTCGTGGGCCGGAAGGTGGCCGAGCTGCTGCTGCCCGCGGACGCGGCCCGGGTTCGCACGCTCAGCGAGCGGTGCAGGAGGGCCGGCGGCTGGTCCGGGATCCTGACGGCGAGGCACCGCGACGGCCACTCGGTCACCCTGATGGCACGCGTCGTCGAAGCGCAGCTCAGCCCTGGACCCGAGCGCTGGATCGCGCTCGTGACGGACCTGACGGGGGCGCCGGGATGGGACATGAGCCGCTCCGTCCTTGAGCAGATGTCCACGCGCTCCCCCTTGGGGATCGCCATCGTGGACACGGATCTGAGGTACGTGTGGTCGAACGAGGCGCTGGCACGGTTCGGCGGCGGCCCGGCGCAGGACCGTATCGGACTCAGGCTGGCGGACATCCAGCCCGGGCTCGACTCCGAGCGGCTCGAGGCGAAGATGCGCGAGGTCCTGGAGACGGGCGAAGCGATCGTGGACTACGAGCACGTGGGCCGCGTGCGGTCCGCCCCGCACCGCCAGATCGCCCACACCATGTCGTTCTCGCGGCTCAACGACGACAACGGGCACGCACTGGGCGTGTACTACACGGCTATGGACATCACCGACCGCTATCTGGCCCGGCAGCGGCTCGCCCTCCTGGACCGGGCCGGGGAGCACATCGGCCGGAGTCTGAACGTCCTGCAGACCGGGCAGGAACTGGCCGATGTGGCGGTGCTCGGCCTCGCGGACTTCGTCGCAGTGGATCTGCTGGAGTCGGTGCTCGAAGGGGCCGAGCCGACGCCGGGGCCGCCGAGCGACTCCGAGGTGGTGACGGTGCGGCGCGCGGGCCACCGGTCTGTACGCGACGGCGTCCCCGAGACCGTCGTCCACATCGGGGAGACGGTCCACTATCACGCGGATTCACCCCCCGTCCGCGTCCTGACCAGCGGCGAGTCCTGGCACGAGGAGCAGGTCGGCCCTCAGGCCGAGGACTGGACGGCGAGCGGCCCCGGCCGCCCGGCGGCCTCTCTCATGGAGTTCGGGCTGCACTCGATGATGATCGTGCCGATCCGCTCGCGCGGCGTCACGATGGGCATCACCAGCTTCTTCCGGCGGGACCGCCCGGACCCGTTCGACGCGGACGATCTGGCGCTCGCGGAGGAGCTCGTCGCCCGGGCCGCGATCTGCGTGGACAACGCCCGCCGCTACACACGCGAACGCGATGCCGCGCTGGTGCTTCAGCGGAGTCTGCTGCCGAGCCACCTGCCCGAGCAGAACGCGGTGGACGTCACCGCCTGCTACCGGCCGGCGGACGAGCTGACGGGCCTCGGCGGCGACTGGTTCGACGTCATCCCGCTGTCCGGCGCCCGGGTCGCCCTCGTCGTGGGCGATGTCCCCGGCCACGGCATCGACGGCGCCGCCGCCATGGGACGGCTGCGTACCGCGGTCCAGACGCTCGCCGATCTGGACCTGCCGCCGGAAGAGGTGCTCGCCCACCTCGACGACCTCGTCAGCAGAGGCGCACGCGAGGAGGACGCCGGCAGCGCGGTCCAGGCCGTGGGCTCCAGCTGTCTGTACGTGGTGTACGACCCGGTCAGCGGCCAGTGTGCCGTGGCCAGCTCCGCCCATCCCCCGCCCGCGCTCGTGACCCCCGACGGCGAGGTCTCCTTCCCCGACCTCCCGATCGGGCCTGCGCTCGGCACGGGCGGTCTGCCCTTCGAGGCGGCCGAGCTCTCCCTCGCGGAAGGCACTGTGCTCGCGCTGCACACCGACGGACTGCTCGCCGTCGACCCCCGGGAACCCGGCCGCGAGCCCGGCCTCGACGCGGGCCGGGAGCGCCTGCGCCATGCCCTGGAGCTGCGCGGCCCGTCCCTGGAGGGCCGCTGCGTGGCCGTCGTCGACGCGCTGGTGCCCGCGCGCCCGATCGACGATGTGGCTTTGCTGATGGCCCGCACCCGCCGTCTCGGCACCGGGCAGGTCGCGTCGTGGGATCTGGAGAGCGACCCGGCGGTCGTCGCCGAGGCGCGCAGGAAGGTCACCCGGCAGCTGTCCGAATGGGGGCTCGACGAACTCGCCTACACCACGGAACTCGTCGTCAGCGAACTCGTCACCAACGCGATCCGGTACGCGTCCGGGCCGATCCGGCTGCGTCTGATCGTCGAACGGGCGCTGATCTGCGAGGTGTCCGACGCGGGCGCCAGCGCTCCGCATCTGCGCCACCCCCGCACCACCGACGAGGGCGGGCGCGGGCTGTTTCTCGTCTCCCAGTTCTCCCAGCGCTGGGGAGCGCGTTACACCCTCGAAGGGAAGATCATCTGGGCCGAACAGTCCCTCACCGACGAACCGGACACCGGGACCGGGACCGACGGACCGCCCCTTGAGACGACGCGCTGATGCGGCGCCGCGCCACCGCATCCCCTCGAGGCCCCTCCAGGCCGGACTGAGGTCGCCCGATCACCGACTGCCGGGCGCTGATGTGCAGTTGACGTGTGGCGGTGCGCAGGATTTCCTGCTGCGATGACTGATCTGCGCATTGAAGAGGTGCAGGGCGACGCCCTGATCGAGGACTGGCGTCACGTCCACAACCTGATCATCCCGGCCGACCCGCTGTCCCTCGACGACGTGCGCGAGCGGGTGGGCCGCAACCATCTGGAAGTCGCCTATCTCGGCGACACCCTCGTGGGCTGCACGACGGTGCGCCCGCCGGCCGACGACACCGGCACGGCCACGGTGATCGCCCGAGTGCTCCCCGACCACCGGCGGCAGGGCTTCGGCGAAGTGCTCTACCGGCACGGCCTGGAGCACGCACGGACACTGGAAGCCGCCGTCATCGAGACGGTGATCCTGGCGTCGAACGTGGCCGGGGTGCGGTTCGCCGAGAAGCACGGGTTCGTGGAAGTGGAGCGCTACGTGCTGCCGGAGGACCCCGCGCTGTGGTTCACGATGCGACTCGCCGAGGACGGGCTCACCTGAGTATTCGTCTATCTTGGCGCGTATGCAGTCCTACACGATCGGCCAGGCCGCGCGGCTCCTCGGCGTGAGCCCGGACACCGCGCGCCGATGGGCCGATGCGGGCAGAGTGGCCACCCACCGTGACGCGGGTGGGCGGCGGCTCATCGACGGCAGGGACCTGGCCGCCCTCTCGGTCGAGGTCGCCAGGACCGCCGGCGAGGACGACATCTCGTACACCTCCGCGCGCAACGCCTTCCCCGGCATCGTCACTGCCGTGAAGCTGGGCGATGTAGCGGCCCAGGTGGAAATCCAGGCGGGCCCTCACCGGCTGGTGTCGCTGCTCACGCGTGAGGCCGTGGAGGAGCTGGGACTTGAGGTCGGCGCGGAGGCCACCGCCCGCGTGAAGTCGACGAACGTGCACATCGACCGCACCTGACGTCTGCGGGAGGCGGCCGCCTCATCGGCCTCGGGAACCGCCGGTCGGCTACGCCTCAACAGTCGCCCGTCGACGGGGAGTAGGTGTGCGCTCCCGCCAACTGTCCGCCGCGCGGGGCCCCGTCGACCGCGTCCCGGCCGGCGCTGTTCGCCCGGGTCCGGTGTGCCGATGACGCTCTCGCCCTCTCACGCCCACGACGTGTAACACCCGTCCACGCGAATCGCGTTGATGCCGCTGATGTGCCGCGCCCCGCAGCGGTCCTGGGGCAGGACGAGCTGGGGGCCGGCCCGGTCGAGGGGCGTGTCGTCGATGGTGACGGCAAGCAGGACGGGCGCCTGCCCGAAGTCCGGGTCGATCTCCGCCCAGGACAGCAGGGCGTGATGGCCGTCGTCTCCGGTCACCGCGATAAGGAACCGCAGCCGGTCCTTGCGCCGGGCGGGGTCGAAGCCGGGTCCCGCGTCGTGCAGGACGTCGTGCAGCAGCGGGCCCGCGAAGCTGTGCTCCTGGATGCCGCTGGTGGCGCACTCGAAGCTGACCCGGGCCGAATGCTGGGGCCAGTCGAGCAGATCGGGCACCGTCAGCCGGGCCGGGCGCGCGACATCGCCGGTCAGGGCGAGCTCTGCCACCGGACCGGCGGCCGTAGGGGATCGACGCACGGACCACCACCTCCCGAATGACCGTACCCGGGCCGAGGGCGAAGCAGTCTCATACAAACGCACATGCCTACCCCCGTCCGCACATGGTCCAGCTCATGCGATGTGACAAGAGACTTTCACCTCGCATCTGCGGCAGTATGATCCGTGCATGCGCACCTACCGGATCGGGGAGGCGGCCGCCTTGATGTGCGTCAGCGCCGACACCCTTCGCCGCTGGGCCGACGGCGGGAAGCTGCATGCCGAGCGTGACGAGCTGGGCCGCCGGAGCATCCCCGGGCCGGACCTGGCGTCCTTCGCCCGACAGCTGTACCGCACCGAGCGGACGAACAACGGATCCTCGGCGCGCAACCGCCTTTCCGGCATCGTCACCGAGGTGATCCTCGGGGACGTTTCGGCGCAGGTGGAAATCCAGGCCGGACCCTTGCGGGTCGTGGCCACGGTCAGCCGGGAGTCGGCCGAGGAGATGGAGCTGGAACCCGGTGTGCCTGCCGTCGCCGTGATCAAATCGACCAACGTGGTCGTCGAAAGTCCTTGAAGTGTCTGCCGGACGCTTCGCGGAGAATCAGCCCGTTTCTTCTCCAGAGAGCCCTAGGGAGTAACCCCGTGATGACCCGTTACGCGCGCCGGACCCGCCGGACCGTGCAGGTGACCGGCGTAGGCGTCGCCGCGCTGCTGGCGCTGAGCGCCTGCTCCTCCGGCTCGGACGCGTCCTCCCAGACTGACTCTTCCTCCTCGGCGTCCGCGGACTCCGCCAAGAAGCTCACGGGCACGGTGACCGTCTTCGCCGCCGCCTCGCTCAAGGAGAGCTTCACGACCCTGGGCAAGGACTTCGAGAAGGCCCACCCAGGTACGAAGGTGACGTTCAGCTTCGGCGGCAGCGACACCCTCGCCGCCAGCATCGCCGGTGGCGCGCCGGCCGACGTGTTCGCCGCCGCCAGCCCCAAGACGATGGCGATCGTGACGGACAAGAAGGACGGGAAGGGCACAGCCACCGCCCCGTCGACGTTCGTGCGCAACCAGCTGGAGATCGCGACCCTGCCGGGCAACCCCGACAAGGTCGCCTCCCTCAAGGACCTCACCAAGTCCGGCCTCAAGGTCGTGCTCTGCGACAAGACGGTGCCGTGCGGCGCCGCCGCGCAGAAGGCGCTGGACGCCGGCAAGCTGAAGCTCACCCCGGCCTCGTACGAGCAGGACGTCAAGAGCGCTCTGACGAAGGTGGAGTTGAAGGAGGCCGACGCCGCCGTCGTCTACAAGACCGACGTGAAGGCCGCGGGCAACAAGGTCGAGGGCGTCGAGTTCCCCGAGTCCGCCAGTGCCATCAACGACTACCCGATCGCCCTCCTGAAGGACGCGCCCAACGCCGAAGCGGCCAAGGAGTTCATCGCGCTCGTGCAGTCCCCCCAGGGCCAGAAGGTCCTGACGGCGGCAGGGTTCCTCAAGCCGTGACCGAGCTCGACAAGTCCGGGGCCGCGGCCGAGGTCCTCACGGGTGGTGACACCCGTGGGGCCGGGCCGCCGCGTCGGCGTGCCCGGCCGGGCGCCCGAGGACGCGGGGTGCCTCTCCCGCTTCTGCTGCCCGCCCTCCTCGGCCTCGCGTTCCTGCTGCTCCCCTTGATCGCCCTGCTCGTACGGGCCCCTTGGCGCAGCCTGCCGGACCAGCTGACGAGTCCGGAGGTCTGGCAGGCGCTCCAGCTGTCGCTGATCTGCGCGACGGCGGCCACGGCGGTGAGCCTGGTCCTCGGGGTGCCACTGGCCTGGCTGCTCGCGCGCACGGAATTCCCCGGGCGCGGCCTCGTCCGGGCTCTGGTGACGCTGCCGCTCGTACTGCCACCGGTGGTGGGCGGCGTGGCGCTGCTGCTGGCGCTCGGGCGCAACGGTGTCGTCGGGCAGTTGCTGGACTCGTGGTTCGGGATCACGCTGCCGTTCACCACGGCGGGGGTCGTCGTCGCGGAGTCGTTCGTGGCGATGCCGTTCCTCGTGATCTCCGTGGAGGGCACGCTGCGGGCCGCCGATCCGCGGTTCGAGGAAGCCGCCACGACGCTGGGCGCCTCCCGCTTCACTGCGTTCCGCAGGGTGACGCTGCCGCTGATCATGCCGGGTATCGCAGCGGGCGCAGTCCTCGCCTGGGCGCGCGCGCTCGGCGAGTTCGGCGCGACCATCACCTTCGCGGGCAACTTCCCCGGCCGTACGCAGACCATGCCACTGGCCGTGTACCTGGCGCTCCAGAACGACCCGGCCGCCGCGATCGCCCTCAGCCTGGTGCTGCTCGCCGTGTCGATCGCGGTCCTCGCGGGGCTGCGGGACCGCTGGATGACGGCGTCATGACCGGCGCCGCTCTCTCCCTCACGGTCCCCGCCGGACCGTCCGACCACCGGATGACCGCCTCATGACGCACATCGACCAGGTCACCGACGGCATCCGCGCCGAAGGCCTGGACGCCCACCTCGTCGTCGACCGCGGCACCTTCCGCCTCGACGTCGCCCTGAGCGTGGCCCCGGGCGACGTGGTCGCGCTCCTCGGACCGAACGGCGCCGGCAAGACCACCGCTCTGCGCGCCCTGGCGGGACTCATGTCTCTGACGGGTGGCCATCTGCACCTGGACGGCGCCGCGTTGGACCGTACGGCGCCCGAGTCCCGGCCGGTCGGCGTGGTCTTCCAGGACTACCTCCTCTTCCCCCATCTGAGCGCCCTGGACAACGTCGCCTTCGGCCCGCGCTGCCATGGCGTGCCCAAGACCGAGGCGCGTGAGCAGGCCGCGCGGTGGCTGGACCGCATGGGCCTCGCCGACCACCACGGCGCCAAGCCGCGTCGGCTGTCCGGCGGCCAGGCCCAGCGCGTGGCCGTGGCCCGCGCCCTGGCCACCCGTCCCCGGCTGCTGCTCCTCGACGAGCCGCTCGCCGCGCTCGACGCCCGCACGCGCCTCGACGTGCGTGCCCAACTCCGGCGCCATCTGGCCGAGTTCGAGGCCGTCGCCGTACTGGTCACTCACGACCCGCTGGACGCGATGGTGCTCGCCGACCGGCTCGTCGTCATAGAGCACGGGCGCGTCGTCCAGGAGGGCGCCCCCGCCGACATCGCCCGTCGGCCTCGCACGGACTACATCGCCCAGCTGGTCGGCCTGAACCACTACAAGGGGCAGGCCGGCGGGCACGTGGTGCGGGTCGACTCCGGTCCGGAGATCGCGACCAGCGAGGAGTTGTCGGGACCCGCCTTCGTGGCGTTCCCGCCGGGTGCCGTGACCCTGTACCGGGACCGGCCCACGGGCACCAGCGCCCGGAATCTGTGGCGCTGTCAGGTCGCCGGCCTCGAGACCCACGGGGACCAGATCCGCGCGGACCTCACGGGTGAACTCGAGCTCGCCGCCGACCTCACGACGGTCGCCGCCGCCGAGCTGAACCTGCACCCCGGCGCGCCGGTCTGGGCCACGGTCAAGGCGGCGCAGACGCACGCGTATCCCGCCTGACCCGGCGTGCAGGTCGCAGGCGCCCGTAACAAACTCGGCGCCTGCGACCTGCCAGGCGCTCACGCCCCCTCGCCTCGCAGATGCGACGGGCCTCACACGCAGCCGCACCCAACCCGACTACGGTGATGCCTATACAGGCCCAAAACCTGGCATTCCGCACCATTTCTGTGAGGCGTTCCGCATGAGCCTGAGCATCCGCAACCAGCTACCCGGCAGCGTTACGGGCATCACCGCCGGTGAGGCCATGGCGACAGTCACGGTCCGCCTCGACGGCGGCCAGGACATCACCGCGGCGATCACCCTGGATGCCGTCAAGGGCCTCGGCCTCGCCGAGGGATCCGCCGTACGTGCCCTGGTCAAGTCCACAGAGGTCTCCCTCGCCACCGGCACGGTCGAGGGCCTGTCCATCCGCAACCAGCTCCCCGGAACGGTCGACGGCGTCGTCGCGGGCGGCGCCATGGCCTCCGTCAAGGTCAGCATCCAGGGCGGCGAACTGACCTCCGCGATCACCAAGGACGCCGTCACCGACCTGGCCCTGGCCCCCGGCTCCTCGGTCGTGGCCCTGATCAAGTCGACCGAGGTCTCGCTCGCGACCGTGTAGCGGCCGGGGGCTCTGGTTACGTGACCGGGGAAACCCGGCCGGCCACCGGAGAGGCTGCCGCCCGGACGCACGTCACATGTTGATCATGTGTCCGGCCAGCCCGTGCACCGCCTCCTTCACGGCCTCGCCCAGCGTCGGGTGGGCGTGCACGTTGCGGGCCACCTCGTGGACGGTCAGGTCCCACTGCTGAGCCAGCGTCAACTCCGGGAGGAGTTCCGTGACTTCGGGGCCGATGAGGTGGGCCCCGAGCAGTTCGCCGTACCGGTTGTCGCTGATGACCTTGACGAAGCCCGTCGGCTCACCGAGGCCGTGGGCCTTCCCGTTCGCGGAGAACGGGAACTTCGCCACCTTCACGTCGAAGCCCTGCTCGCGGGCCTGCGCCTCGGTCCAGCCGAAGCTGGCGATCTGCGGCTGGCAGTAGGTGGCGCGCGGGATCATGGTGAAGTCGACCTCCATGGTCTCCGCGCCGCCGATCGTCTCGGCGGCGATCACCGCCATGGCCTCCGCCGCGTGTGCCAGCATCAGCTTCGCGGTGACGTCGCCGATCGCGAAGAGGTGGGGCACGTTGGTGCGGCCGCGTCCGTCCACGTCGATGGCGCCGCGCTCGGTGAGCCGTACGCCGGTGTTCTCGAGCCCGTATCCGGTGGTCCGCGGCGCGAAGCCGATCGCCTGGAGGACCTTGTCGGCCTCGATCACGCGCTGCTGCCCGTCCTTGGAGACCGTGACGCGTACCTTGGCCGCCGGATCGCTGTCGTCGATGGACTCCACCCGCGTCCCGGTGTGCACCTCGATGCCCAACTTGCGGTACTGCCGGGAGAGTTCCTTGGACACGTCGGCGTCCTCGGTCGGCACCATGCGGTCCAGGAACTCGACGACTGTCACCTTGACGCCGTAGTTGTGCAGGACGTAGGCGAACTCGACGCCGATCGCTCCGGCGCCCGCGATGACGATGGACTCGGGGAGCGTTTCGGTGAGGATCTGCTCCTCGTAGGTGACCACGCGGTCACTGAGGGCGGTGCCCGGCAGAAGGCGGGTGGTGGCGCCGGTCGCGATGATGCAGTTCCCGAAGGTGACGGTCTCGGTGCCGCCGGCCGTGAGGTCGATCCGGAGCGTGCGGTCGTCGGTGAACGTGCCGCGCCCGTCGTACTCGGTGATGTCGTTCTTCTTCATCAGGTAGTGCACGCCCGCGACCCGGCCGTCGGCGACCTTGCGGCTGCGCCGGTAGGCCTCGCCGTAGTCGAAGCTGACCTGCCCGTCGACGCGGATGCCGAAGGCCGAGGCCTGCTGCGTGAAGATGTGCGCGAGTTCGGCGTTGCGCAGGAGCGCCTTGGACGGGATACAGCCCACGTTCAGGCAGACACCTCCCCAGTACTTCTCCTCGACGACCGCCACGCGAAGACCCAGCTGGGTGGCGCGCACGGCCGCGGTGTAGCCACCGGGCCCTGCGCCCAGGACGACGACGTCGTAGTGCGTGGTACTCATGGAGCGTTCCTGCCGTTTCGGTGAGACGCGAGTCTGGCGCTGACGTGCACGACGGTACGTCCGAGACCCGGACCGCGCGAATACGCAACGCCCGCGCCTCCCCGGCCCACGCGCCGTCAGGCGTCGTGACGTTACGCCGTCACGCCAGGAAATCGATGGCCTCTCGACGCCCGCGCCCCGCACCCTGTCCAGCATGGAAGAACCGACCCGTAGGATCCGCGCCCTGCACACCGCGTCGACCGTGACGGTCTATCAGGCGTTCCGCCCTGACCTCGGTCTCGCCACGGCCCGTGAGGGGCGGTTCCCCCCGGCCTGGAAGCGGGACCGGATGACGTGGGTCATCTGATCCAGGGCTGCCGTCTCGCCGTCCTTTGACCGGCCGGCCTTTCAGGCTCGCGGTGCACCTGTTCACCAGCGGTCTTCCAGTCCGAGGGGCCACCCTTCGGCCGGCGTCGCACGCGGTGCCGCTCGCCGCGAAAGGTGGCCACTCGCGGTTCCACCGGCCGGGAAGAGGCCTCGGCCGGGCCGAGTTCAGGAGACCGCCGACGTCAGGTACGTCACGTAAACCCCTCCCTCGCAGCCGGGCATCTTCCGCAGCGTCCAGCGGCCCCGGACGGTCGCGGAGGAGAAGTTCGACTCGGCGTCGTCCTTCTCCACCTCACCGTCCTTCGCGGTGAATCCGGCCTTGGGGAGCTGCTTGTGCAGAAAGGCCAGGGTGGCGTCGAAGCCACTCCGTACGACCGTGGCGACGATCAGCCGGCCGCCGGTGCGGTGCTCCACCGAGATCACGACCGCGCCCTCGGGCACCGGCAGATCCGCCGGGAAGTCCTTGGGAAGCGGCAGTGAGGCGGCGGTGGGGCAGCCGCCGGGCGCGGAAGCGGCCGTGTACGGCGTCGCACGCAAGGGCCCGGCGTTCCGGGGCGTGGGCGAGCATCCAGTGACGGCCGCCAGACCGAGGACGGCGCCGACCAGCACGGGAGCCGATGCGAACGGCTTCACCTAGCGGCCTCCCTTGGAGTTCTTGTGCTTGCCGGCGACCACGGCGTCGTACGCGCCGTACAGCGTGTTGCCCGAGGACTGGCGGGCGATGGAAGCCAGTGCGTCGTAGTTCTGAGCGCCGCCGGTGGCGCAGGTGCCGGTGCAGCCGTCGGCGTAGGCGGCGAGCACGCGGCCCTGGGCGTCGAGGGTGACGTCGATGAAGTCCAGGAGGTTGCGGTCCTGGCCGCAGGTGGTGCCGCCCGTGCAGATGGACCCCTTCTGCACCGGGTCGGTGGGGGTGGCGTCGACGGTGACCCAGGACTGGCCACCGTCGTAAGTGGTGGCAACGTACAGGTGCCAGACGCCCTTGAAGTTGGCTGTGTCCTGGTAATTGCCCCCGGTGGTGGAGCCCAGGAAGGCGAAGGCGGCGCGGTTGTCGTCGCCCGCGGTCACGGCGGGGAAGACGATGTTCTTGATGCCGAGGGACGCGCCCACGTTCTGGTCGTACAGCCACGTCCTGCCCTTGTCGTGGCTGGCGGCGATCCGCGCGGTGCCGTCGCTGTTCTGGTAGCCCATGTACACAGTCCCGCCGGCGCCGATTCCGACGCTCGGGTCGGAGTCACCGGGGGTACTGGACGGGTTCTTGCGGACGGTCCACGTAAGCCCGTTGTCCTCGGAGACGGCCACGGCCTGGTTGCCGCCGCAGCCCTTGTTGGGCACGTACGCCGTGCCGCCCGGGGCGACCTTCACATGCCCGTGCAGGCCGCCGCAGTCCAGCAGCGAGTACATCGGAACGGCCGGCCCGTACGTCAGACCGCCCTCCCGGCTGACCGCGCAGGAGGCGTCGGCGATGTCCTGGGAGCAGTAGTAGACGGCGTTGGGGTACGCCGTGACGGCGCCCGGCGCGCCCGTGGTGAAGGGGCCGCCACCGATGGTCTGGTGGTCCACACCGGAGTTGATGCCCGAGCCGCCTGTCACCGTCCACGTCTCGCCGTCGTCGTCGGTGTAGCAGGTCAGAGCGGTCTTGCCGGCGAGCTGCGACTCGAAGGTGCGGTGGGTCGCCGGGTCGGTGAACAGGATCGGGTCGAGGCTGGTGGTGCTGCCCTGCGGACAGCCGTTGGCCGCGTTGGCGCTCTTGTCCTGCCAGGTGGCGGCGCCGGCGCCGTCGTAGGTGACCTTCAGCGTCGAGGTGTACGCCTGGAACATCGCGGCACTGGTTGCGCGGTCGACGCCGATCGAGGGTTCGCCGGCGTTGTGCGCGTCCTTGATGCTGTCGGGCGCCGAGGAGTTCGCGTACATCGGCGGGGTCGCCGTACTCGGCGGCGGATCGGCCGGATCGGCGACCAGGCTCGCGGTGCCGGTGAAGCTGTCGCCGAGCGGGGCGTACGGCACCACGCGCACGGTGTACGAGGCCGTCACCGCCGGAAGCAGCACGGTCTCCGGGTCGCTGGAAGAGGCGGAGGCGGCAACGTCGCGGCCGTCCGCGTCGAGGACGTACAGGTCGAAGTCGGCTGCGGAGTCAGGCCACTTGACATCGACGCGCAGGCTGTGACCGGCGTCGTAGCCCACGGGCACCGACGCCTTCAGGGTGTAGTCGTCGCAGAGTTGCGCATTCCCGCAGCTCACCGTCCCGGCAGTGCCGGAGACGTTCGGGACGGCGAAGGGACCGGCGCTCCACGTGGTCGTGGGCGCAGTGTCGCTGACCGATCCGGAGGGCGGGGTGGCGGCGTCGGCCGACACACTCGGCAGGGTTCCGGCGATGAGTGCCAGCAACCCGACGGCGAGACGCCCCCGCGACCACGGGTGGCGGTGAAGACGGAATGTCGAGAGGAGAGCCACAGGTACCTCGTAGGTTCGCGAGTCGGACCAAGGGTGGTGGTGCGTAGCGGTACGGGTGGTGCCTTCGTCTGCTCTACGAGGAGGCAGGCGGCGTCCGTCGCGAGAAACCGAAATCTTTTCGAAGCGGGCCGGACAGTGCACACGAGGGTGCACCAGAAAGGACTGCGAACACGGCTTGACGTGGATCAAGCCGTCGTTCCTGTGGATGATGTACCGCTCGGGCTGGGGCACCAAGGAGGGGCAGGAGACCGTCCTCGGTATCGAGATCACCCGTGACGGATTCGAATGGGCCCTGCGGCACGCCTGTTTGTCGCATTACGAGCGCGGCCTGCACCCCGACCGCGACACCTGGAAGCGTCGGCTCAAGCAGGCTCCCGCGCGCGTCCAGTGGGATCCGGAACGCGATTTGCGGCTCCAGCCGCTCCCGTACCGTTCGCTGCAACTCGGTCTCGCGAACGGCGCCGCGGGCCTGTTCGCAGATGAGTGGACGGCGTCCGTCACCGACGTGACCACCCTCGCGCACAAGGTGCGCGCCCTGGTGCGCGAAGGCGATCTCGACGCCGCCCGGCGTCTGCTACCCGAGGAGACGCCGTATCCGGTCGAGGACGATGTGCTGGACCACCTCGTGGTCGCTGCCGGGGAGAGGTCCACCTGATCGTCGTCATATGCTGTGCCCGCCCGGAGGAGGGGCGATTCACGTGAATGCACAGCGTTGCCCCTTGTGCGGGGCCGGAGCCGCTGCCGACCAGCCCCCGGCGTGCGCGTGCCCCAAGGCCGCACCGGAGATTCCGGCGAACCCGGTGTTCGGGCAGGTGGCCCCGCCCGGGCAGTCCGTCGGCCCGGTGGCCCAGGACGATCTGCGGCTCTTCGAGGGGCCGGTCATCGGCGGCTCGCCGGCCCGGACGCCGGAGCGTCCCGGCCCGCCCGGTCGCCGTCTGCGCGCGCCCGTGCGCCGCAGGCCATGGCTGCTCGCCGGTACGGCGGTGGTGGGTGTCGGGACGGCCGCTGTCATCGCCATAGCGAGCGGAGTGTTCAGCTCCGGAGCGGGCCCGAGCGAGGCGGTGTCCTCGGTCGACGATCCGGCCCTGCCCGTACCGACCGGTTCCACGTCGGCACGGACGGAAGGCCCCACCACTGAGAACGGCGGCAACACGAACCCCACCCGCTCCCCGGACCCGTCGTCCACGGTCTCGGGAACCACCTCGTCCGCGGCCTCCACATCCACATCCGCATCCGTCTCGGCAAAGTCCCCCACCGCGACGACTTCCGGGCCCGCACCCACGGTGTCTTCCGCCACCCGCCCCGTGACCGGCGCCCGAGTCCTGTCCACCGGCAGCCACGGCGGTCAGGTCAAAGACCTCCAACGACGGCTGACCCAGCTCCACTTGTACACGGAGCCGGTCGACGGCAGGTACTCGACCGACGTCGCGGACGCGGTCCACCGCTATCAGGTGGCCCGCGGCATCGACGAGGACCCCGGTGTGTACGGTCCCCGGACGCGGGCCGCGCTGGAGTCGGAGACCCGGCGCGGCTGAGAGCATGGCCGTCCGGCATCGTCCCGTACCACGTGAGGAAGTTGACCTGTCATGTCGTTCGTGCCTGCCGATCCGACCGTGCTTCACCCGATGCCGGGGCAGTCGCGGGTCGTGCTGCTCAAGCCGCTTGTCACCTCGCCGCTGATCGAGGTCGGCGAGTTCTCGTACTACGACGATCCCGACGACCCGACCGCCTTCGAGACGCGCAACGTGCTGTACCACTACGGGCCGGAGAAGCTGGTCATCGGGAAGTTCTGCGCGCTGGGCGAGGGCGTGCGGTTCATCATGAACGGCGCCAACCACCGTATGGACGGCCCTTCGACGTTCCCCTTCCCCATCATGGGCGGTTCGTGGGCGGACCACTTCGATCTCATCAGCGGGCTGCCCGGCCGGGGTGACACGGTGGTCGGGAACGACGTGTGGTTCGGCTACCGCACCACGGTGATGTCCGGCGTGCGCATCGGGCACGGGGCGATCATCGCCTCGGGTTCCGTGGTCGCCGCCGACGTGCCCGACTACGGGATCGTCGGCGGCAACCCGGCGAAACTCATCCGCCGCCGCTACTCAGACGAGGACGTCGAGCGCCTGCTCGCCCTCGCGTGGTGGGACTGGCCCGCCGAGCACCTCACCGAGCACGTGCGCACCGTCATGTCCGGCTCCGTCGACGCTCTGGAGGCCGCGGCCCCGAAGCCGCGGTGATCGGGGCGGCGGGCGTCGCCCGCCTACCGGGCGATCCCGCAGGCCACGGCGCCCGCGGGGTCGCTCCTTGCACTTGGTACACGCCAATGCCTTGACGCCACGATGAGCACTCCTTTAAATCAAGAAGTGAAGGAAGTGCCTCAAGTGGCCGTCGTCGGCGTTCACTTCCGGATGCTTCGCTGCTTCGTTGTCATGCACGCGACCCCCCACACGACCCCCCACGTAAAGCGATGTGATGACCGTGCGCTCATCCTGGCGCCGCCGCGCCTCCCTGTACGCCGCCTCCCTGGCCTGCTGCGCCGCGAGCCTGGCGGCGATGCCCAGCGGCGCGTCCGCCGCCCCGGCGCCCATCGACAGTCCCGCGAAAGCCGCCGCGGCCACGTTCACCGATGATTTCAACGGCGCCGCGGGCTCTGCCGTCGACGGCGGCAAGTGGCAGATCGAGACCGGCGACAACGTCAACAACCATGAGCGGCAGTACTACACCGCGGGCAACAGCAACGCCGCGCTGGACGGCCAGGGCAACCTGGTCATCACGGCCCGCAAGGAGAACCCGAACAACTACCAGTGCTGGTACGGGCGTTGCGAGTACACCTCGGCCCGGCTCAACACCTCGGGCAAGTTCACCCAGGCCTACGGTCATGTCGAGGCCCGGATGAAGGTGCCGCGCGGGCAGGGCATGTGGCCCGCGTTCTGGATGCTCGGGGACGACATCGGCAGCGTCGGATGGCCGGCCAGCGGCGAGATCGACGTCATGGAGAACGTCGGCTTCGAACCCGGCACGGTCCACGGCACGCTGCACGGCCCCGGGTACTCGGGCTCGGGCGGCATCGGCGCGGCCTACACGCTGCCCGGCGGGCAGGCCTTCGCGGACGGATTCCACACGTTCGCGGTCGACTGGGCCCCGGACTCCGTCAAGTGGTCGGTCGACGGCAACGTCTACCAGACCCGAACGCCCGCCGACGTCGGCGGCAACCAGTGGGCGTTCAACAAGCCGTTCTTCCTGATCCTCAACCTCGCGGTCGGCGGCTACTGGCCGGGCGACCCCGACGGCAGCACGAGCTTCCCCCAGCAGCTCGTCGTCGACTACGTCCACGTAACCACCCAGTAGGAGGGGATGATGTCCCGGGGGCGGCCGGTGTCCGACGGACCCGCTGCCCCGGGACATCGACGTCCGGTTCACGGTGCCGCTGGGCCGTACCCGGTCAGCTCGTCCGTCAGGGCCATCAGGCGCCGACGGGCCTCCTTGTCGTAGGCCTGTTCGTGGGCGCGGGATTCCGTGAAGCGGTCGAAGTACCGGCCCGTGGTGGAGCCGAGCTCCGGGTCCGTGATCAGCCGCACCGTCGGCCGGACGCCCTCGTCGATCCCCGTCACCGGAGTAAAGCCGTACGCGCGCACGCCTTCCGTGTCCATGAGATGCGCCGGATGCAGGGCGTTGACCGTGACTTCGCTGCCTTCGAGTTGCGCCCCCAGCTCGAACGTGGCCATGATCAGGGCGAGCTTGCTGCGGCAGTACGCCCGCAGCCCCTCGTAGTCCCGCTCCAGCATGACGTCGTCGAAGTCGATGCGCTCCTGCCCTATGGAGGCGACGTTGACGACGCGGGCGGGCGCGGAGGCCTTGAGCAGGGGAAGCAGGCCGCGGATCAGGGCGTACGGGGCCAAGTGGTTGACGGCGAACCGCAGTTCATGTCCTTGCGCGCTCACCTCCCGCCGCAGCGGCTCCGCGCCGCCACCGGCGACCGCGTTGTTGACCAGCACGTCGAGACGGGGTTCGGCGTCGCGGACCCGGTCCGCCATGGCGCGCACCTGGTCGAGGTCCGAAAGGTCGGCGAGGTACGTACGGACGGTGGTGTCCGGTGCGGCCGCTCGCACCTCCGCGGCGACCGCTTCGAGCCGGCCCGCGTCACGGCCGTGCAGGAGAAGGGTGTCGCCGCGCGCGGCGAGGTCGAGCGCGATGCCACGGCCCAGTCCCTGGGTCGCTCCGGTGATCAAGGTGACACGTGGGTTCATGTCGCCCATCCTGACGGGCGCGACGCCGCGAAAGGGAGAGCGCGCCGTGCCTGGTGTTCCCCCCACCACTCATCGAGGCGTATGCCTCTCCTCCCGCCGTTCGACCACCGGGAAGCAGTACACGCGTTCGGATCAGACTGAGCTCACTTGCCCAGCTCGGCCGCGCGGGCCGCGCGCCGGGCGAACACGTCACCCTTCATTGCCTCCATCTCACTCAGCGCCGCCTTCCGTTCGCGCCGGGCGAGCCGGTCCAGGTACGTACGGCCGTAGAGGTGGTCCGTCTCGTGTTGCAGGCAGCGCGCGAAGTATCCGCGGCCCTCGATCACCAGCGGATTGCCGTCCTTGTCACGCCCTCGCACGACTGCGTGGTCCGGCCGGGGCACGAGCTTGCAGGGGCCGGGGACGGACAGACATCCCTCCGATTCCTCGGCCAGGACGCGGCGTGCGGCGGGCAGTTCGTCGAGGACGGGATTGGCGATGTGCCCGACGTGGCGTACGCCCCAGTCGTCTGTGATGTCCCACACGAACAGCTGGAGGTCCACATCGACCTGATTGGCGGCGATGGCCGCGCCGTCCGCGACCGCGTTGGTGGCGAACATGTCGTCGATGAGGCGGGCCAGTTCGGGGGTTCCGAACTGTGTCACCTCGCGGCAGCGGCGGTGCAGGACATCCTCCCCCACGACGGTGATACGGCGCACCGTTCCGCGCGCGACTTCCGACGGGAGCACAGGGAACGAGTCCACGGGGACGCCCTGCACTCGCATCCGGAGATCGCGTGATGTTCCGTCACCGAACTGAACAACCATGGGTGCTGACGCCTCCAGAGCAGGGCGAAGAAGGGCCGGACCGGAGCGCGTCCCGGTCGGGCCCGGCGGAGTTGACCGACTTGACCAACTGCTTTGCAAAGTAGCACTCTTTGCAAAATGAGCGACAAGGAACGGCCCGCACCGCCCACCGGCCACGGCCCCAGCCCCGGCTCCAGCTCCGCCCCCGGCCCGTGGATCCCGCCGCACGGGGCGACGCGCAGGCCCCTGCCCGACCACCCGGTCCGGATCGCGCTCCTCGACCTGCTCGCCGAGGTCGGCACCGTAACGTCCACCGAGGCCGCCGCCCGGCTCGGCCACAGCTCCGGCCTCTGCTCCTTCCATCTGCGCCAGCTCGCGCGCTACGGCCTCATCGAGGAGGCGCCGCCCACGGACGGACGGGCGCGCCCATGGCAGTTGCGCTGGGAGTCCGATCACCTGCCGGACCAGGCCGGCGCAGTGGAGTTCACCGCGCTGACCCACAGCCTGGAGGACGAGAGCTATCGCCACCGACTGGCCCACCTGGAACAGGCCCCGCCCGCGTGGCGTCACGACGAGTCGTTCAGCGCCGTGCTGCACCTCAGTCCCGCCGAGGTAGCCCAACTCGCCTCGTCCATCCGCCAGTTGATGACGGACTTCCAGTCGCGTCACGACGCTGCCGCGACCCGCCCGGCGGACACCGTGGCGGTCGCGGCCGTCGCGCGACTCTTTCCTCTGCTCGACGAGGACGCGGCTCCCGCTCAACGGCAGACCGAACCCCCGACAGCGTCTAGCGGACCTTGAAGCTGTCCACGATCAGATAACTGCCTGTCTTCATCACGCCCTTGATGGTGTGCTCACCCGGTGTCAGGCCGGCCTTGGACTCGCCCGGTGCTTGCGCGCCTCCTTGCGGGCGGCTCGCTGGGCGCGCTCGACCGTGCGGAACGGCCTTGCCGCCGAGCCGTTGGCGCGATCGCTGCCGGCGGGCGCCACGTGGAGGGTGACGGTCTTGACGCCACCCGTGGCCGCCGACGCGCTGGGTGCGGTCGCAGCGCCGAAGCCCAGCGTCACACCCACCGCCCCGGCAACCAGACCGGGAAGCGGGGATCTTCGGCTCTTGCGGAAACCAGGGACAGTACGCACGGGGGCTCCTGAGGCCGGGCAGATCGGGCAGGTTGGGCAGATCAGGCAGGTTGGGCAGGTTGGGCAGGTCGGGATTGACCATCGATCTACGGACCGAACATCCAACGTTTGCAGGGTAGTTGGCTCAATTGAGGAGCTTCTGGCCACGGAAGCTATAAATTCATCGGATGACTGTCAAGGGATCCCGCAGGTATCGGCGCGACTCCTGGTCGAAGGCATCCGGACGGGACAGGAGATCAACTACCCTGCCTGCGACCGCAGTCGCAGACCGGTCACTGCGGTACCCCCCGGCTCCCCACACTCGCCCCGACCCCGCCCAGCAGCGGCATATCTCAAGAGATGCGGTCCGTCATGCGCGAAGACACCCTCGTCCACGCCGCCAAAGGCGTTCATCTGGTCCACGGCAGTAACACGAACTGGGTGATCCTGAGCGAGGGCGACGCCGTCACTCTCATCGACTGCGGCTATCCCGGCGACCGGCAGCAGGTCCTGGACTCACTGGGCGCGGCGGGCCACTCCCCCGAGGCGGTTACGGCGATCCTGCTCACCCACGCGCACAACGATCACCTCGGGTCCGCCGATTACCTCAGCCGCACCTTCGGCACACCGGTGTACGCGCACGAGGCTGAAGTCCCGCACGCCCGGCGCGAGTTCCTGCACCAGGTCTCGCTCGGCCGGGTCCTGCGCAACGGCTGGCGCCCGGGTGTCCTGCCCTGGGCCGTCCACGCCCTGCGCTCCGGCGGGACGACGGACGCCCGCGTCGACCGGGCCCAGCCGTTCCCCACTGAGGGCGCCCTCGACCTGCCGGGCCGCCCCGTCCCCGTCCACACCCCCGGGCACACCGCGGGCCACTGCGCCTACCACCTTCCCGGCGCGGGCATCGTCATCTCCGGCGACGGCCTGGTCACCGGCCACCCGACCTCGCGCACGCGGGGGCCTCAGCTCCTGCTCCCCATGTTCGACAGGGACCGCGACCGCACCCGCGACTCCCTGGACGTGTTCGAGGGGCTCGCGGGCGACATGCTGCTGCCCGGGCACGGCCCGGTACACCACGGTTCGGTGGGCGAGGCCGCGAGCGCGGCACGCGAACGTGCGACTCCGGAGCGGCAGAGGTCGTAAGCGGACTGTCTCAGTCCTGCGAACCGGAGCGGCGCCAGGCTGCGTACACGCCGGCGCCCACGGCACCGGCCACCAGGGCGGTGCCCGCCAGGAGCTGTGTGGCGTCGAGCCTGGAAAGGCTTCCGCCGTCTCCGGCCTCTACGCCCCCCGGCACTGTGGGCGTGGTGGGACGAGTGCCTCCGCCGGAGATGACGAGCTTGGCGGTGCCACGCCGCCCCTTGCAGTCGAACGTCACGTCGTACTGGGCACCCGGCTTCGCATCGCGGGAGACCGTGGCCTTCGCCGAACGGCCCCCATTGAGCGTGACGTCACCGAAGACCGGCGCCGTGACCCGCACCGTCGGCGTCTCGCACCGGGTGGCATTGAGGGTGACGGACCCGCCGGGCGACACGGTCTTCGGGGAGACCGTGAATCCGAAGGGGGTGATGTTGTTGCCGCTGCCATCGGTACGACCTTCACTGCCGAGGTCGTCGCCACCTTGATCGGTACCGCTGTCGGAACGGCCGCCACTGTCGGACTCGCCAGTCGGGGCAGTGTCACCACCGGCGGGCTCGCCAGTCGGGGCAGTGACGCCACCGGCGGGCTCGCCAGTCGGGGCAGTATCACCACCGGCGGACTCCCCAGTCGGGGCAGTGTCACCACCGGCGGACTCCCCAGTCGGGGCAGTGACGCCACCGGCGGGCTCGCCAGTCGGGGCAGTTTCACCACCGGCGGACTCACGAATGGGGCTGGTGACGCCACTGTCGGACTCGCCAGTGGAGGAGGTGGTGTCGCCCCCGTCAGACTTGCCAGTGGGGGCGGTGACGCCACCGTCGGACTTGCCCTTGGAGGCGGTGTCGCCACCGTCGGATTCATAAGTAGGGGTGGTGTCGCCACTGTCGTCCGCCACGGACGCCGGTGCGGTCACGGACACAAGCGCGGCGGCGCCGAACAGCGCTGCGGAAGCGAGACCTATGGAACGCACAGTGGACCCTCCAGACAGAAATACCCCCTGACTGTGGGAACGCTAGGTTCGGCGCCGGAGGGCAGCGACCCGGGCGCCGCCGAACGGACCAGCCCTGCGGTGCTCCGCAGGGGATCACGTTCAGTGACCGGCGAAGAGTTCCGTCACGAAGGCGTTGCTGAACTTCCCTGCCGGGTCCAGCTCTTGTCGCAGCCGCCGGAAGTCGGGTGCTCGTTCGTAGAGCGCGGCGACGGTACGGGGAGCGGCCGTCGTCAGTTTCCCCCAGTGGGGGCGCGCCCCGAGCGGCAGCAGCCGCTCCTCGATGGCGCCGATGACGGGGAGTACGTCGTCGGGCCGTCGCACCCAGGTGAAGTGCAGGGCGAGGGATGCGCGGCCGTGGCTGGGGCTGAGCCACAGGTCGTCCGCGGCGACCGTGCGGATCTCCGAGACGAGGAGTACCGGGGCGATCCGGTCTCCGAGCGCGCGCAGGGCCGCCATCGCGTCGGTCGCGGCCTCGCGCGGCAGGAGCAGTTCGGACTGGAGCTCCTCGCCGTTGCTCGGGGTGAATTCGGGGCGGAAGTGGGGCAGGCGCTCATGCCACGGTCCGGGGACGCCCAGCTGCCCGGTGCAGGACGACGGTGGCATGCCGGGGACCGGGTGGCGTGGGCCGTCCGCGAGCAGGCCGCCCATCCACCGGTCTCCCGGGGTGCCGGTCGGCAGGCGGTCGGTGCGGCGCTTCAGCCACACGGTGGCGGTCTCCGCGCGCCAGTCGGTGAACGCGCTGACGCTGTACGCAGCGCCGAACACGGAGTCGAAGTCCTCGGCGATGCGGTCCAGCGGCACGTCGTCGTACACCCACTGGGCGACGTCGAAGGCGGGTTCCACGGCGAGTGTCATGCCGACGACGACACCGAGAGCGCCCAGGTTGACCACGGCACCGGGGAAGCGGTCCGGGTCGGAGGCGCGGTCCAGCGTCGTGCGCGTGCCGTCGGGGCCGATCAGCTCGATCCCGGTCACCGCGGTGGCCAGACCGCGCAGCGAGTCCCCTGAACCGTGCGTGCCGGTGGCGCACGATCCCGCCACCGAGATGTGCGGCAGCGACGCCAGGTTGGCGAGGGCGAGACCCTGCTCCTGGAGCGCCGAGGCCACCTCCGCGTACCGCATACCCGCCGAGACGCGCACGGTGGCGCGGTCCTCGGACACCCGCACCCGGCGCGCGAGCCCGTCCAGGAGCACGAGGTCGCCGTCCGTGTCCGCGATGCGGTTGAAGGAGTGTCCGCTGCCGAGGACCCGTACCTTCCCGGCGGAGGCGACGGCCCGGCTCAGCTCGGCCTCCGACGTCGGACGGTGGACCCGAGCCGCGCCGAAGGTGACGTTTCCCGCCCAGTTCCGCAGCGGTGTATCGGTCGCGGGCATCCGCATGTCCGTTCTCAAGGGTGTTCGCGTTCAGCTATTTCGACGCCGAAGGCGCATGTTGCGAAAACCTAGAAGGATCTTGCCGGTGCGTCAAGGCTGCTGAGGTGCGTTGATCCCCTTGCCCCGTCTCACCCCAAAGAAGTTACGATCCGTACCGTGAACTCCTCAGCGGTGCAGAAGAAGCAGACGTCGGCGTCCCAGGAGAATTCCGGGTCCGGCACGGCGACGCTTGCTGAGATCGCCCGCGAGGCGGGAGTCTCCGCTCCGACTGTTTCGAAGGTCCTCAACGGCAGGGCCGATGTCGCTCCGGCCACCCGCGAGCGGGTCGAGGAACTGCTCCGCCGCCACGGCTACCAGCGCCGCAGGGCCAACACCACGGCCGTCCCCCTCCTCGAACTGGTCTTCCACGAGCTGGACAGCTCCTGGTCGATGGAGGTGATCCGCGGCGTCGAGAACGTGGCCCGCGAGGAGGGGCTCAGCCTCGTCCTGTCCGAGCACGCCGGGCAGCTGAGCATCGGCCAGTCCTGGGTCGACGGCGTCCTCGCCCGCCGTCCCACCGGCGTGATCCTGGTCCTGTCCGGGCTCGACGCCGCCCAGCGGGCGCAGCTCACCAGCCGTGACATCCCGTTCGTGGTGCTGGACCCGGCGGGCGACCCCGGTGACGACGTGCCCGCGATCGGCGCCACGAACTGGCAGGGCGGGCTCGCCGCCACCCGGCACCTGCTGGAGCTGGGCCATCGCCGGATCGGCGTGATCGCCGGCCCGGCGGGGATGATGTGCAGCCGTGCCCGGATCGACGGCTACCGGGCGGCCCTGGAGACGGCCGGGATCGACGTCGACCCCGCGCTGATCCGCGAAGGGACCTTCCACCATGAGTCCGGCCACGCGGCCGGTCTCGAACTGCTCGGCCTGCCGGACCGGCCGACCGCCGTGTTCGCCGGCAACGACCTCCAGGCGCTCGGCCTCTACGAGGCGGCCCGCGAACTGGGCCTGCGGATCCCGGACGACCTCAGTGTCGTGGGCTTCGACGATCTGCCTCTGGCCCGCTGGGTGGGGCCGCCGCTGACCACCGTCCGCCAGCCCCTGGTCGAGATGGCCGAGGCCGCCGCACGACTGACCCTCGACCTGGCACGGGGCAACAAGCCCACCACGCCGCGCATGGACCTGGCGACCCGTCTCGTCGTGCGGAGCAGCACGGCGGCGCCCGCCGAGCGGTAGCCCTCGCTCCACCTCGCCACCACGCCTGTTGGCCATCGCACCCTGCGGCAAACTTCGAAACTGTCGGCGCACATGGCCCGCGCCTCTTCGGCGGCCCGAACCGGACCGCCGCTCCGTCGTGCCCTTTCGCCACAAGGCCCGACTCGCGCCAGGCAGCGCCCCATCGATAACGCTTCAGAAACCCGTACTCCGAGGGTTGACCGCCCCTTCGGCGCACCTTAGCGTCACACCGTCCAAAACATTTCGCTCTCTTGACCGACACTTTCGAGAGGCTTCAAAGATGAAGACACCCGCACGGATCTCCCGCACCGTCGCCGGAGGTGTGGCGCTCGCCCTCGGTCTGACCCTGTCGGCCTGTGGAGGCGGCTCCTCCGACTCGGCGGGCGGCGGGGACTCCGACAAGATCCACGTGCTGGTGTACGGGGACGCGGCGAACAAGGTCGAGAAACAGCTCGTCGCCACCTTCAACAAGACGTCGAAGGTCAAGGCGGTCCTGGACACCATTCCCGGCGCCGACTACCAGCAGAAGCTGCAGACCATCATCAGCACCCCGCAGGCCCCGGATGTCTTCTTCAACTGGGGCGGCGGCAGCATCAAGCCCTTCGTCGACGCCGACCTCCTGCTGCCGCTCGACGACTTCATCAAGGACGACCCGGCCCTCAAGTCCAGCTTCCTGCCGTCGGTCTTCGACAGCGCGTCGGTGAACGGCAAGCCCTACGGCATCCCGATGCGCGGCACGCAGCCGGTGCTGCTCTTCAACAACAAGAAGGTCCTGGCCGATGCCGGCGTCACGCCGCCCAAGACCTGGGACGACCTGCTCGGCGCGGTGAAGGCGCTCAAGGCCAAGGGGGTCACCCCGATCGCGCTCGGCGGCGGCGACCAGTGGCCGACGCTGATGTGGTTCGAGTACCTCTACGACCGTGTCGCCGGCCCGGAGGTCTTCCAGAAGGCACTCGGCGGCGACAAGAGCGCCTGGGAGAGCGCGGGCAGCAAGAAGGCCCTCGGCATGATCAGGCAGCTCGTCGACGCGGGCGCCTTCGGCACCAACTACGACTCCGTCAAGTTCACCGACCAGGGCTCGCCCACGCTCCTCGCCACCGGCAAGGCCGGCTTCGAGCTCATGGGTTCCTGGGAGTACTCGACCCAGCAGGACTCCCACCCCGCGTTCGCCAAGAAGGACCTCGGCTACACCTCGTTCCCGACGGTCGCGGGCGGCACGGGCGACGCCGGCAACCTCGTCGGTAACACCAACAACTTCTACTCCGTGATGAAGAAGACGAAGCACCCCGAGGCCGTCGCCGAGTTCCTGAAGCTCCAGTACTCCGACGAGTTCGTGAAGGCGCAGCTGGGCATCGGCAATCTGCCGACCACGACCAACACGACGAAGTTCCTCGGCGCCTCCGCCAGCCCGGACTACTCCAAGTACCAGTTCGACCTCGTGAAGAAGGCCCCGTCGTTCCAGCTCTCGTGGGACCAGGCCTACCCGCAGTCCGCTTCGACGCCCATGCACCAGGCGGTCCAGCAGTTCTTCAACGGCGGGCTCGACACCGACGGTTTCATCAAGGCCATGCAGGCCTTGCCGACCGCGTGAGACCTGGTGCCGAGATGACCACCACCGTCACCAAGGCCGCTGCCGTCGCCGAACGGCGGCCCGCGCAGCGGCGCACGGCCGGAGTGGGGCGCCCGGGTTTCGCCTGGGCGCTGCCCGCCACCGCGTTCTTCGTCCTGTTCGCCGTCGTCCCGCTCGTCCTGGTCGCCGTGCTGTCGTTCACGAGCTGGAACGGCCTGGGCGCGCCCCGGTTCGCCGGGCTCGACAACTGGACCAAACTCTTCGACGACCCGGTGATGCTCAACAGCCTCTGGCTGAGCGTGCTGATCACCGTCCTTGGCGTGCTCGTCCAGACACCGCTGAGCATCCTGCTCGGCGTCTGGGCGGCGGGCCGCCAGCGCAACCGCGCGATTCTGTCCGCGATCTACTTCGTCCCGCTGCTGCTGTCCGCCACCGCGGTCTCCGTCCTGTGGCGCACCCTGCTCGACCCCAACTTCGGCGTGCCGTCACAGGCCAAGTGGCTGTTCGGCGACGGCAACCTGCTCGGCATGCAGAGCGGGGCCATCGGGGTGCTGGTCTTCGTGGGGGCCTGGCAGTTCACCCCGTTCCACACCCTGATCTACCAGGGCGCGGCGCGGGCCATCCCTCAAGTCCTTTACCAGGCGGCGCAGATCGACGGTGCGGGCACGGTGCGCCAGTTCTTCCACATCACGCTGCCGCAACTGCGCAACACCATGATCACGTCGATGATCCTGATGGTCGTCGGCGGCCTCACCACGTTCGACACGGTCCTGATCCTCACCCAGGGCGGTCCCGGCACGGACACCACCATCAGCGCCTACTACATGTACCAAAAGGCCTTCAAGAGCTTCGACTTCGGCGCGGGATCGGCCATCGCGCTGCTCCTGGTGGTGGTCGCGACGGTCATCTCCCTCGTCGTCGTACGGGTCTCCGGCTACGACAAGATGCGCAGCTCGGTGGAGGGCCTGTGAGCAAGCAACGCCCCAACTACCTGGCCGGCCTGGGCTCCGTGGTCTGGCTGCTCGTCGTCGGCGCACCGCTCTACGTCCTGGTCTCGGCGTCCGTGCAGTCACGCGCGGACTACGGCGCGAGCGGCCCGCTGAGCCTGCCGCGGCACCTCACGCTGCGGAACTACGTCGACGACTTCTCCACCGGCTTCGGCCGGTACTTCCTCAACACGGTGATCGTGACCGTGTGCGTGGTCGCCATCGTCCTCGTGGTGGTGCCGCCGCTGTCGTACACCATTGTCCGCAGCCGTGGCCGCGTCACGACCGCCGTCTTCCGACTGTTCCTGCTCGGCCTCGCCATCCCCGCGCAGGCGGTGATCGTGCCGATGTTCTACGTCATCAGCAAGGCGGGGCTCTACGACAACCTCATCGGTGTCATCCTGCCGACCGCGGCCTTCTCGCTCCCCATGTGCGCCCTGGTCCTGACCGGCGTGATGCGGGACATCACCCCGGATCTGTACGAGGCGATGGCCATCGACGGCGCCTCCTCGTGGCGGGTGTTCCGTCAGCTCGTGCTACCCCTGTCGCGGGGCGGGCTCTCGACGATCGCGGTCTTCTCCGCCCTCCAGGCATGGAACGGCTTCCTGTTCCCCCTGGTGCTCACCCAGTCCGACTCCACCAAGGTGATCACCTTGGGGCTCTACAACTTCCGCACCCAGTACGGCATCAACGTCCCGGGGCTGCTGGCCGCCGTGGTCCTGTCCATGGTGCCCGTCCTGCTCGTCTACCTGTTCGCCCGGCGCACCCTGGTCCAGGGGCTCATGGGCGTCGGAGGAAAGTGACCCACAACGTGGCCGTAACGACAGACTCCCTCACGCCCGTGTGGCGCGACACGACCCTCGACCACGAGACGCGCGCCGACGCCCTCATCGGCGAGATGACCCTCCAGGAGAAGGTCGCCCAGCTGTTCGGCGTCTGGGTCGGGGCGTCCGACGAGGGCGGCGAAGTCGCCCCGTACCAGCATGAGATGGAAGAGGTGGTCGACCTCGATGCCCTGCTGCCGCACGGGCTCGGGCAGCTCACCAGGCCCTTCGGCACCGCCCCCGTCGACCCCGCTCTCGGCGCGCTGTCCCTGCTGCGCACGCAGCGCCGCATCGCCGCGGGAAACCGCTTCGGCATCCCGGCCGTGGCCCACGAGGAGTGCCTCGCGGGCTTCGCCGCCTGGGGCGCGACGGCCTACCCCGTCCCGCTCTCGTGGGGCGCGACGTTCGATCCGGCGCTGATACGGCGCATGGCCGGGGCCATCGGGCAGGACATGCGCTCGATGGGTGTGCACCAGGGCCTCGCCCCCGTGCTCGACGTCGTCCGCGACGCACGGTGGGGCCGCGTCGAAGAGACCCTGGGCGAGGATCCGTACCTCGTCGGCACGCTCGGCACCGCCTACGTCCAGGGCCTGGAGTCCGCCGGGATCGTCGCCACCCTGAAGCACTTCGTGGGCTACTCCGCCTCCCGCGCGGGACGCAACCTCGCACCCGTCGGCATGGGCCCCAGGGAGCGCGCCGATGTGATGCTGCCGCCGTTCGAGATGGCGCTGCGCGAGGGCGGCGCCCGCTCGGTGATGCACGCCTACACCGACACGGACGGCGTCCCGTCGGCAGCCGACGAGCAGCTGCTCACCGGGCTGTTGCGGGACACCTGGGGCTTCACGGGGACGGTGGTGGCGGACTACTTCGGTGTCGGGTTCCTCAAGACCCTGCACGGTGTCGCCGCGACCTGGGGTGAGGCCGCCGGCGCCGCGCTGAGCGCGGGGGTGGACGTGGAACTGCCCACCGTCAAGGCGTTCGGGCAGCCGCTCCTCGACGCGGTCGCGGACGGTCGGGTGTCCGAGGCCGTCGTGGACCGCGCGCTGCGCCGTGTGCTCGTACAGAAGGCGCAGCTGGGCCTCCTCGACACCGGTTGGGACGCGGTGCCGCAGGCGCTGGCCGGTGCGGACCTCGGGGACCCGCAGGCGCTGCGCGGAACCGTGGTCCTGGACACCGCGGACCGCCGCGCCCTCGCCCGGGAGGTCGCCGAACAGGCCGTCGTCCTGCTCCGCAACGACGGCACTCTCCCCCTGACCCGCCCCTCCCGGATCGCGGTCGTCGGCCCGACCGCCGACGCCGCGACGGCCGTCCTGGGCTGCTACGCGTTCCCGGTGCACGTGGGCGCCCGGCACCCCGAGGTGCCGGTCGGCATCGAACTGCCCACTCTGGTGGAGTCGTTGAGGGCCGAGTTCCCGGACAGCGAGGTGGTCACCGCGCCGGGATGCGGCATCGACGACACCGCCACCGGCGGCTTCGCCGAGGCCGTGGAGCTGGCCAGGGGCGCCGACGTCGTCGTCCTCGCGCTCGGCGACCGGGCCGGCCTCTTCGGCCGGGGCACCAGCGGCGAGGGATGCGACGCCGAGACGCTCGCGCTGCCGGGCGTGCAGGAGCAACTCCTCGACTCGCTCCTGGACACCGGCACACCGGTCGTGCTGACGCTCCTGGCGGGGCGGCCGTACGCGCTCGGCCGTGCGGTGGGGGAGTCGGCCGCCGTCGTCCAGTCGTTCTTCCCCGGCGAGGAGGGCACGCCCGCGATCGCCGGTGTGCTCAGCGGGCGGATCGCCCCGTCGGGACGGCTGCCCGTCAGCATCCCGAACGGCCCGGGGGCCCAGCCGTCCACGTATCTGGCGGCGCGGCTCGGGCAGGTCAACGGGGTGTCGAACATCGACCCGACACCGGCGTTCGGCTTCGGACACGGCCTGACGTACACGTCGTTCGACTGGTCCGATCTCACCGTGGAGCGCGCGACGGTCACAACGGACGGCGAGGCCGAACTCGCCTTCACCGTAAGGAACTCGGGCGACCGTGACGGCACCGAGGTCGCGCAGCTCTATCTGCACGACCCGGTCGCCTCGGTCGTGCAGCCCGTCCAGCGGCTGATCGGGTTCGTGCGCCTGGCACTCGCGCCCGGGCAGGCCGCGCGGGTCCGGGTGACGGTGCCCGCGGACCTCGCGTCGTTCACCGGGCGGGACGGGCGGCGGATCGTCGAACCGGGCGAGCTGGAACTGCGGCTCGGCGCGTCCAGCACCGACCTCCGGCTGACCGCGAAGGTGACGCTCACCGGTCCCGTGCGGGCGGTGGACCACACCCGCAGGCTGCACGCCGATTTCGGCGTCACCACACGATGAAACAGCCGTGGCCCGTGCCTTCCAGGAAGGTCTTCCTGGAAGGCACGGGCCACGCGTCAAGGGCGCGCTACCAAATACGCACGCGGTCCGCCGGGTCGAGCCACAGGCCGTCGCTGTCCGACGTGTTGAACGCGTCGTGGAACTCGTCGAGGTTGCGCACGATGTTCGCGCGGAACTCCGGCGGCGAGTGCGGGTCGATGGTCAGGTACTGCTGCTCCTGCTCCTTGCGCCGCTTGGTGCGCCAGCAGTAGGCCCAGTTGAGGAACAGCCGCTGGGAGCCGGTGGTGGCCTCGTGCTCCGGCGACGGGGTGTCGCCGAGCGAGATGACGTACGCCTTGTGGCCGATGGTCAGGCCGCCGAGGTCGCCGATGTTCTCGCCGACCGTGAGCGCGCCGTTGACGGTCTCGCCGGGCAGGTTGCGCGGCGAGAAGCCGTCGTACTGCTCGATGAGGGCCTTCGACTTGGCCTCGAAGGACGTCTTGTCGGAGGCGGTCCACCAGTCGTTGAGGTTGCCCGCGCCGTCGTACTGGGCGCCCTGGTCGTCGAAGCCGTGGCCGATCTCGTGGCCGATCACGGAGCCGATGCCGCCGTAGTTCTCGGCCGGGTCGGCGTCGGGCGCGAAGAACGGCTTCTGCAGGATGCCCGCGGGGAAGCAGATCTCGTTGGTGCCCGGGTTGTAGTACGCGTTCACCGTCTGCGGCAGCATGAACCACTCGTCGCGGTCGACCGGCGAGCCGATCTTGGCGAGCTCGCGGTCCGTCTCGAACGCCGCGGCCGCCTGTGCGTTGGCGAGCAGGTCGTCCGTGGTGACCTGGAGCTTGGAGTAGTCGCGGAACTTGTCCGGGTAGCCGATCTTGGGGCGGAACGTGGCGAGCTTCTCGTACGCCCGCTCCTTCGTCTCGTCGGTCATCCAGTCGAGCTGGGCGATCGACTGGCGGTAGGCCTCCAGGAGGTTGGCGACGAGCTCGTCCATCATCGCCTTGGACGCCGGCGGGAAGTGCCGGGCCACGTACTCCTTGCCGACGGCTTCGCCCATCGCGCCCTCGACGAGCGCGACGGCGCGCTTCCAGCGGGCGCGCAGCTCCGGGGTGCCGTTGAGCGTGCGCCCGTAGAAGTCGAAGTTGTTCTGCACGAACGCGTCCGAGAGGTACGGCGCCGAGGCGCGCAGCACACGCACCAGCACCCAGTCGCGCCACTGCTCGATCGGGAACTCGGTCAGGACCTGGGAGAGGTGGGCGAAGTACGACGGCTGCCGGACGCAGGTCTCGGCGATGGTCGCGTCAGTGCCACCGATCGCGGAGGCGTAGCCGTGCCAGTCGAACTCCGGTGCCAGGGCCTTGAGTTCGTCGAGCGCGGTGAGGTTGTACGTCTTCTGCACATCACGGGTCTCGGCCCGCTCCCAGTGGCCGGCGGCCAGCCTGGTCTCGATGGCGAGGACCGTCCGCGCGGCGGCCGCGGGGTCGGCGTGGTCGGCGAGCGTCAGAAGATCGGTGAGGTAGGTGACGTACTTGTCGCGGATCTCGGCGAACTTGTCGTCCCGGTAGTACGACTCGTCGGGCAGGCCGAGGCCGCCCTGCACGACGTTGACGAGGTAGCGGTCGGAGTTGCGGTCGTCGGTGTCGACGTACGACCCGAAGAGGCCGGAGCCGCCGACGCGCTCGAAACGGCCGAGGAACGTCGCGAGGCCCCGGAGGTCGGCGATGGCCGCGACCTCGTCGATCAGGGGGCGCGCCGGCGCGAGACCGAGCGCCTCGATGGCCTGCTCGTCCATGAAGGAGGCGTAGAGCGCGGCGATCTTGCGTGCCTCGCCGGCGTCGGCCGAGGTCGACTCGGCCCCGGCCGCGAGTTCCTCGATGATCGCCTTGACCTGCTCCTCGGCGGTGTCGGCGAGCTGAACGAAGGGGCCCCAGCTCGAGCGGTCCTCGGGGATCGGCTCGGTGTCCAGCCAGTGGCCGTTGACGTGGCCGAACAGGTCGTCCTGCGGCCGGATCTCGGGGTTCATACCCGGGCGGGCGTCATCAAGAATGCTCATCGACGCAGCTTATGCGAGGTGCGGCCGGGTCGTTTCGTAATCCCCCGGGCCGGGACTGTCACGAGGTTCTCCGAACATGTTCGTTAAAAACTTGTTCGTGACGAACATGTTCGTTACCTTGAGGGAGAAGCACCCGGAACGGCGGGCGCCACCCACCGCAACCCACCCGAAGGAGCACGCCATGACCACCACCCACCACCCCATCGCGATCGTCGGCGGAGGACTCGGCGGCCTCGTCCTCGCGCGCGTCCTGCACCTCGGCGGCGTCGAAGCGGCCGTCTACGACCTGGAGGCCTCGGCCGCCGCCCGCCCCCAGGGCGGCATGCTCGACATGCACGTGGAGTCCGGCCAGGCCGCGCTGCGCGCAGCGGGTCTCCACGAGGAGTTCGTCGCCGCCGTCCACGCGGGCGGCGAGGCCGTGCGGATCCTGGACCGGCACGGCGCCGTACGCATGGAGGAGTCCGACGAGGGCGGCACCGACGGCCGGCCGGAGGTCAACCGCCACGACCTGCGCGACATGCTGCTCGCCTCACTGCCCGAGGGCACCGTCCGCTGGGGCGCCAAGGTCACCGGCGCCCGCCCCCTGACCGGGGGCCGCCACGAGGTGGCGCTCGCGTCCGGCGAGACGTTCACCACCGACCTGCTCGTCGGCGCCGACGGCGCCTGGTCCAAGGTCCGCCCGCTGCTGAGCGACGCCCGCCCCGCCTACTGCGGCATCTCGTTCGTCGAGGCGTACCTCGACGACGCGGACACCCTTCACCCGGAGAGTGCCGCTGTCGTCGGCGGCGGAGCGCTGTTCGCGCTCGGGGACGAGAAGGGCTTCCTCGCCCACCGGGAGAGCGACGGCCGGCTGCACGTGTACTGCGCGCTGCGTGTGCCCTCCGACTGGTTCACCACCAGCGGCATCGACTTCGACGACACCGAGGCGGCCAAGGCCCGTATCCTCGCGTCCTTCGACGGCTGGGACGAGGCCTTGCGCGGACTGATCGGCAACGCCGACGGCGCGCTCGTCCCGCGGCCCATCCACGCCCTGCCCGTCGGACACCGGTGGGACCGGGTCCCGGGAGTGACCCTGATCGGGGACGCCGCCCACCTGATGTCGCCGTTCGCCGGCGAGGGCGCCAACCTGGCGATGCTCGACGGCGCCGAGCTGGCCGCGGCGATCCTGGCGCACCCGGGTGAGACCGAGAAGGCCCTCGCCGTCTACGAGGAGGCGCTCTTCCCCCGCGGCGAGCACGCCGCAGCCGGTTCCGCCGCCAACCTGGACATCATCTTCAGCCCCGACGCGCCGCAGGGCCTGCTCGACATGTTCGCGTCGTTCCGCGAGGAGGCGGAAGCCGCGGGAACGGGTTCGTGACGAACTTGTTCGTCACGAACCCGGCTCGTTACGGTGGGCACGTGTCCCCCCAGCCCGCAGCACCCCGCAGCCGCCGAGAGCGCCCGGCCAAGCCCGCCCTGACCCGGGACGGCATCGTCGCGACCGCGGTCACGATCATGCGCGACGAAGGCCTCGAGCGCGTCACCATGCGCCGGCTTGCGCAGGAGCTCGACACGGGCCCGGCCTCGCTCTACGTGTACGTGCGCAACACCGCCGAGCTGCACGCGGCCATCCTGGACGAGCTGCTCGGCGAGGTCGACCTCTCCCCCGCCACCGCCGCCGGCGACTGGCAGGACCGTCTGGTGCGGATCCTGTCCTCGTACACCGCCGTGCTGTTCGAGCATCCGAGCCTCGCCCGGTCTGCACTCGTGGCGATGCCCTCGGGCGAGCACTACCTCGACCTGATCGAAGTCCTTCTCACGCTGCTCGCCGAGGGTGGTGTCCCGGACGCGCAGGCCGCGTGGGGCGTGGACGCCCTTCTGCAGTACGCCACTTCGACCGCGGCCGAGCAGTCCACCCGCGACCGGGACGAGGACGCCCAGGGCGACTGGGACGCCCTGACCACCGCGCTGCACAACGTGTCCGCCACGAGCCACCCGCGCCTCGCCGCGCTGGGGGACGAACTGCTGTCCGGGCCCGGACAGGCCCGCCTGGGCTGGGGCCTGCGGGTGCTGCTCAACGGGATGCCGCACACACCCAGGCCGTCCGGCACCGACACTCCGTGACCCCCCACCCGGTGTCGCGGCAGGTCAGCGCGTCGCCCTGATGTCCAGGCGCACGGTCAGGCGGCGGCCGGTCATGCCCTTCGCGGTGGTCACACCGAACGCGTACCGGTCGACGACGGCCGACCCCACGACCGTCAGCCTGCGGCCCTCGACGGCCACACTCTCCACGGTGACGTCGACCGGCCGGCTGACACCGAGGACCGTCAACTGCCCCGTCAGAACAGTCACGTTGGAGCCCACCTCGACGCCTTCGCCGCGGAACGCGATCTCGGGACGGTTGGCCACATCGAGGTAGTCGGCCGACCGTACGTGTTCGTCGCGGCGCGCCACACCCGACTCGAACGTGTCCGCTCCGATCCTCACGTCCACCGTGGACTTCTCGACAGGTCCGGTCACGTCGATCCGTCCGCGCGTGATCCGGAAGCTGCCCCGCACCGGGAACAGCCCGAAGACCGTGCGCATACGGAAGTTCACGCTCGACGCCGCCGGATCGATCTCGTACGTGCCGCTGTCCGGCACAGGGTGTTCTCCCACTCGCGATGCCACCATGACCTCCATCGCCTCTCGTCGCCGTCACTTCGGCGGCTGACCTCAGCATGTCCGGTGGCGGGTGGCACGCGGCAGAGCGAGATGTCGTCGCCCGGCCGGTACAAATGTCACCGCTGACGGCCCGCACGGGTGCCACGTCCACTCGATGGGCCCGACTGGCATCCCACGCAGAGGTGTTCTACACACCGCGTCGGACACCGCCCGAAGCGGCCCGCACGGCCGTACACAGTGCCATCCCACCAACACTGCGCAGGGGCAATGCACCGAAGAAGCGTGCACAAGCGTGTGTGGTGTGAGTACCCTTCGGCACCAACACACAGCCCCACAGAAACAGGAAGCGGGCAGTCATGTCGGACAGCAACACGCTCAAGTCCCAGTACTCCGCCCAGGTGGAGGCCGACATCGAGCGCAACGCCAAGGAACAGGAACGCGTCGCCGCCGAGTTGGCCGCACTCCAGGAGCAGCTCCAGACACTGGACCACGACCGCACCCTGCTGGTCGGGATGCGTGAGGCACTCTCGGGCCAAGGCACGGCGGCGGTGGCCGAGGAGGCACCGGTCGCGCCGAAGGCGGCGCCTCCCGTCGAACTCCCCAAGGCACGCAAGCCGAAGAGTGAGAGCGCGGCACCCAAGCAGCGCGCGAAGAAGACGGCCGGCAAGAAGGACACCCCCAAGAAGGCACCCACCGTCGCGCAGCCCCGCACACCCGGTACCCCCACCCTGCGGGAACTCGTCCTGAACCTCATCACCACGAGCACCGAGCCGCGCTCGGCCGCCGAGGTCACCACGACGCTCGCCGAGACCCACCCGGAGCGCAAGGCCGGCGGCACGGTCGTGCGCAACACCCTCGAATCCCTCGTCGCCCGCGGTCAGGCCGAGCGCACCAAGCAGAACAAGTCCGTGTTCTACACCGCCCTTCCGGCCGCGGCGGCCACCACTGAGGACGCCGCCAAGAAGGACGCTCCGGCGAACGTCTGAGACATGGCGGACGCCGGGTGGGTGCGTGCGGTGCGCGCGGAATTCCCGGCCGGCACCGCACAATCGCCGCTATCGTGCGCCCTCATGGAACCCACCCCTGAGACGTACACGGCACTGGCGACCCGCATCCGGGCACAACCACCGCGGTGCGGACCGGTCAGGCTCGTCGCCGTGGACGGCCCGTCGGGGGCGGGCAAGAGCACGTTCGCCGAGCGCCTCGCCGGGGCACTCGGCAACGCGCGGATCGTGCACACGGACGACTTCGCCTCGTGGGACGACCCATTGGGCTGGTGGCCCCGCCTCGAGGAGCAGGTGCTCCAGCCGTTGGGGAGCGGGGTGGCCGGCCGGTTCCAGCGCTACGACTGGGTGCGGCGCGAACTCGCCGAGTGGCACGACGTTCCCGTCGGCCCTGCCCTCGTCCTCGAAGGTGTGTCGACGGCACGCCGGACCGTCGCCGACCGTCTCACCTGCGCCGTGTGGGTCGAGACGGGTCGGACGGCGCGTCTGCGCAGGGGCCTGGCCCGCGACGGTGAGGCCGCGCTGCCGCTGTGGCGTACGTGGATGGCCGCGGAGGACGAGCACTTCGCCCAGGACGGGACCCGGGAGCGGGCCGACGTGGTGGCCGACGGCGACCCGCGCACCGCGCCCGCCGACCCGGCACACACCTACATGCGCCTGCGGTAGACACCTACGTCGTACGGGAGTTCAGGACCGGTCGGCACGTGACGTGCGACGCGCCAGGATGTCCAGGACGCGCTCGCCCCACCGGAGGTTCTCCTCCTCGAAGGCGCGGCCGCGCATCAACGTCAGGTACGGGCCGATGCGTTCCGCGTCGCGCAGGTACGTGTCCTCGTCGCGCCCGTCGAGGAGCCGCTCCCTGAGGCGGTCGTAGCGGGCCAGCTTGCCGCGCGCCCACCCCATGCGCTCCTCTACGAGCGCGCGTACGGCGTCCGGGTCCGCGCCGTCCGAGGCCTGGATCTTGACCATGAGTTCGTCGCGGATGGCGGTGGGCCTCGGCGGGGCGAGGGCGAAGTCGTCCAGGGCGGCACGTCCGGCCTCGGTGAGCGTGAACATCCGCTTGTTCGGCCTGCGTTCCTGCGGCACGACCCGCGCCTCGACCAGGCCGTCCCCGGCGAGGCGCTCCAGTTCGCGGTAGAGCTGCTGCGGGGTCGCGGACCAGAAGTTGGCCACCGCCACGTCGAACACCTTGGCCAGGTCGTACCCGGACGCCTCGCCCTCCAGGAGAGCCGCGAGGACCGCGTGCTTCAGAGACATCTGGACACGCTAACACCGGCACGATTAATCTCGGTCGCACCTATTCAACAAATTGACTATGGAGCGCGCGCATGCAGGCATTCCGCAAGGCCGTGGAAGCGAACGACCCCGACGCCGTCGAGGCGCTCCTCGCCGAGAACGTCGTGTTCACCAGCCCGGTCGCCTTCCACCCGTACCCGGGCAAGGCGATGACCGCCGCGATCCTCCGTGGCGTCATGCGGGTCTTCGAGGACTTCCGCTACGTGCGGGAGATCAGCAGCGCCGACGGACGCGACCACGCCCTGGTCTTCGTCACCCGCGTCGGCGACCGCGAGGTCAACGGCTGCGACTTCATCCACCTCGACGAGGACGGGCTCATCGACGACTTCACGGTCATGGTGCGCCCGCTGTCCGGCGCCGAGGCCCTCTCCGAGGCCATGGGAGCGCAGTTCGAGCGGATCCGGCAGGAGGCCGCGGGCGCGTAGCCGCGCCGCCGCTGTGAGGCCGGTGAGGGCTACCAGCCCCGGCCGGCCTCCAGGAGCTGGTCGCGGACGAGGGCGATGTGCGGGTTGTCCGGCGTTCCGGGGCGCTGGACGACGTAACCGGTGTTGATGGGCGGGTCCTCCGGGTCGTGGAGGAGGACGAGCTCACCCGCCGCGAGCAGTTCGCGGCACAGATAGCGGGGCAGCACGCTGAACCCGGCGCCGGCCGCCACGGCGGACACGACACCGCGCAGGTCGGGCACGGTGACGGCGGCCTTGCAGGTCAGGCGTCTGCCGAAGACGTGATGCCAGTACCGGCGGACGATCGGCAGTTCCTCCGCGTACGTGATGAGCGGGACGGTGTGCAGCATGCCGGGTCCGTCGGCGGCGATCCGGTCCGGGCCGCCGATACGGTCCGCCCAGGCGGGCGCGGCGACCAGGACGAACTCCTCGTCGGCGAGCGGCACCGACACCAGATTGCGGCCGCGGGGGCGGGCGGTGGCGATGACGAGGTCGTGCCGTCCGGTGCGCAGCTCCTCGAGGAGCGGGTCGGTCAGCCCGGTGGTGACGCGCAGCCGCACCCCCTTCTCGACCAGTGGTGCCAGCGCCGGCAGGACGCAGTGGCACAGCATCTCGGCCGGTCCCGCCAGATGGACGGGCTCGGCCGCGGCGTCGGTGCCGGGTCCGCCCTGTCCGGCGACGGCCGACAGTGCGTCGAGCGGGTCGACCACCCGGGACGCGAGCTCGTCGGCGAAGGGCGCGGGAGCGACGCCGCGCGGCAGCCGCTCGAACAGCTCGCGGTCCAGCTGCCGCTCCAGCGCGCGGATCTGCGTGGTGACGGTCGGCTGTGACAGGCCGAGCAGTCGCGCGGCCGCGGTGAAGGAGCCCGACCGGTACACCGCGAGGAAGGTGCGCAGCAGATTCAGGTCCAGCGGGCCCGTGTGCGCCGTCCGGCCTATTCCCGGAGACCCATTCGAATCCCTATTTCTCATATTGACCACCCTATTGGATTTCTATGGGAGACCCGTCCTACGGTCGGTGCCATCGCCACACACTGACGATCTGGGCACAAAGCGTCAGAGGTTCCGCGATCCGAACCCGTCCTCCGGGCCCGCGGGCCCGCACTCTCGGAGCACTCACCATGTCGAAGATCCTTTTCGTACTCACCGGCGCCACCCACTGGACGCTGGCCGACGGCACGCTGCACCCGACCGGCTTCTGGGCCGAGGAGGCCGTCGCCCCGTACGAAGCCTTCAAGGCCGCGGGCCACGACATCGTCGTGGCCACCCCCGGCGGCGTCGTCCCGACCGTGGACAAGGGCTCCCTCGCGCCCGAGTTCAACGGCGGCCAGGAAGGCGCGGACCAGGTGGCCGCGGCGCTCGCCTCCTTCGGAGAACTCCAGCACCCGGTCAAGCTGGAGGACGTGAACCTCGACGGCTACGCCGCGGTGTTCTACCCCGGCGGCCACGGCCCCATGGAGGACCTCTCCACCGACGCCGACTCGGGCAGGCTCCTCACCCTCGCCCTGGAGACGGGCAAGCCGCTCGGCATCGTCTGCCACGCCCCGGCCGCCATGCTCGCCGCGATCAAGGGCGACGGCTCCAACGCATTCGCCGGGTACAAGGTGACCTCCTTCACCAACGCCGAGGAGACCCAGGCCGGATTCGCCGACAAGGCGAAGTGGCTGCTCCAGGACCGCCTCGTCAACGCGGGCGTGGACTTCCAGGAGGGCGAGCCGTGGGCCCCGAAGACGGTCGTCGACCGCAACCTGGTCACGGGCCAGAACCCGTCCTCCGCCGCCCCGCTCGCGGCCGAGCTGCTCAAGAAGCTGGCCTGACGATGGGCGCCGACCGGCTCGACGAGGTCCTCGACGCCGCCTACGACTGCCTGACCAGGTACGGCGTTCGGCGCACGACGATGGACGACATCGCCTCCACCATGGGCGTGTCCCGGTCCGCGGTCTACCAGTACGTGCGCAACAAGGACGACGCCTTCCGCCGGCTCGCCGAGCGTCAGCACACGCAGGCGCTGGAGCGGGCCCGGCGGGCGGCAGCCGAGGACTCTCCCGTCGCCGGGCGCGTCCGGGGTGTCCTGGCCGCCAAGCTCGACCTGGTCCTGCGCCTCGCCGGGGACTCGCCGCACTCCGCCGAGCTCCTCGACGCGAAGGCACGGCTGTTCGGCGACATCTGCCACACGTTCACCGCGGATCTGCGCCGGCTGCTGACGGACCTGTTCACTCAGGCGGGCACCTCCGCCGCCGTGGAACCCGCCGAGGCCGCCGACATCTGCATCGCCCTGGTGGTCGGCCTGGAGTCGGCGTCCGACGCACGGCAGTTGTTCACCCCGGCCACGGACGCGCTGCTCGCAGGGCTCCTCGGCAGCCCCATATCCGTATGCACCTCGCGGGTGACAACGCCCGGCGGGCCGCCGCCCGGATCCGTGACGCGTCCCGCCTGACCGGCCACACTGTGCCCACCCCAGGCCACCGCCGCGCTCTTCCCCCACCCCTGAGCTCCCGCTCGACACCGCCGAGCACCCCTCGCAGGAGACCCCTCGTGACCGACGTCGAAGACCTCGTCGCCCGCCTCCGCGCCACCTCCGCCCGTGGCCGCACCAAGCCGCTCGCCTGGCGCAAAGAGCAGCTCACCCGGCTGCGCGCCCTGTTCACCGAGCACCGCGGTGACATCGCGGACGCCCTGTACGCCGATCTGCACAAGCCGCGCGCCGAGGCCTTCGCCACCGAAATCGACTTCCCCGTACGGGAGATCGACCACACCCTGAACCATCTCGACGAGTGGCTGCGCCCCCGGCCCGTGGCGTTCGGCGCCCTCGCGGGTCTGCCCGACGGATCGGCGGCAGGAACGCAGTACGACCCGCTCGGCACCGTCCTGATCATCGCGCCCTGGAACTACCCGGTGCAGCTGCTGCTGGTGCCGCTCGTCGGCGCGCTCGCAGCCGGCAACACCGTCGTACTCAAGCCGAGCGAGGTCGCCCCGGCGACCTCCGCGCTCATCGCCCGCCTGGTGCCCGAGTACCTCGACAAGGAGGCCGTCGCCGTCGTCGAGGGCGGCGTCCCCGAGACCACCGAGCTGCTCGCCCGGCGCTGGGACCACATCTTCTACACCGGCAACGGAACGGTGGGCCGCATCGTCATGCGCGCCGCCGCCGAGCACCTCACCCCGGTCACCCTCGAACTGGGCGGAAAGTCACCGGTGTTCGTGGACCGCCACGTCAATCTGAACCGCGTCGCCGAGCGCCTCGCGGGCGCCGAGTTCCGCAACGCCGGGCAGACATGTGTCGCCCCCGACTATGTGCTGACCGACCAGGAGACCGCCCCCGAGCTCGCCGCCGCGCTCGCCAAGGCGGTCGAGGCGATGTTCGGCACCGACCCGCAGTCCTCGGACGCGTACGGTCGCATCGTCAACGAGCGGCACTTCGACCGGGTGTCCGCGCTGCTCGGCTCCGGGACGACGGCCTTCGGCGGGCAGACCGACCGCGACGACACCTACATCGCGCCGACCGTCCTCACCGGCGTGAAGCCCGACGAGCTGGTCATGCGGGAGGAGATCTTCGGCCCCGTCCTGCCCATCGTCGAGGTCGCCGGGCTCGACGAGGCCATCGAGTTCGTCAACGACCGCGACAAGCCGCTCGCCCTCTACGGCTTCACCGAGAGCGAGGACACCCGGCGCCGCCTCGCCGACGAGACGTCCTCCGGCGGCATCGGATTCGGGCTGCCGATGGCCCATCTGCGCATCCCCGAGCTGCCGTTCGGCGGAGTCGGCGAGAGCGGTCTCGGCAACTATCACGGCCCGCACTCCCTAGCGACGTTCAGCCACCGCAAGGCCCGGCTCGACGTGCCGCTGGGCTGAACCGGCCGGGCGGGGCGGGTCACTGGCGGCCCGCCCCTCTCGCAGCCGCGAGCCGCGAGCCTCGGCTGCCCCCGCATACGCGAGTGTGTGGCAGTCATGTGGAACTTCCCCGCACCGTGTACACCGTCCGCCTCCCACGCCCTAGGCTCCCCGGTTGATCAACTCAATCCGTGCGCCGGGAGGCACCCCCATGGCAGAACAGAGCCGTTCGCCACGTGAACCCGCACAGCCCGATGGTCCCGGTGGTCCCGGACGGCGTCGGGTGCTCGCCTATCTGCTCGCCGCGCCGACGCTGGCGGTCGGTGCGCGCATCGGCCTGGACGCCGTAGGCGGCGAGTCCGCGGAAGCCGCGGTGCCTTCCGTGCCGCAGCCCGAGGAGCTCTTCGACCTCGGTGACATGCAGACCCTGGCGGCGGCGCCCACGTCCGGTCTGATCTCCGTCCAGGTGCACTCCGACGGGACGGCGTCGTTCGCGGTTCCGCGCGCCGAGGTGGGCCAGGGCATGACGACGGCGGTCGCCATGATGATCGCCGAGGAGATGGACCTCCCGCTGGCGAAGGTACGGGTGTCCCTGGCCGACGCCCGCCCGGAACTCCTGATGAACCAGCTGACCGGCGGCTCCAACTCGATGCGCAGCATCTACCTCCCGGTGCGCTCCGCCGCGGCCGTCGCCAGGCAGCGGCTCGTCGCCACGGCCGCACAGCAATGGGGTGTACCGGAGTCCGAACTGACCACGCAGGACGGCGTGATCACGCACGGCACCGCGAAGAGCGCCACGTACGGCTCGCTCGCCGGGGCCGCCGCCACCGCGCGCACCGTCACCGCCTCCGCCCACCTCAAGGCCACGTCCGACTTCACGATCCTGGGCACGCCGCAGAACCGTATCGACGCACGCGACATCGTGACCGGCGCCAAGAAGTTCGGCATGGACCTGCGCGTGCCCGACGCCAAGCCGACGATGGTGCGCAGGCCGCCCACGGTCAACGGCACGGTGGTCTCCGTCGCGAACGCCGACGCCGTCAGGAACATGCCGGGCATCACCGACGTCGCCACCGTCGAGCACGGTGTCGCGGTGCGCGGCGAGACCTTCGGCCAGTGCATCGACGCGCTGCGGGCGCTCGACGTGACCTGGGGCCCCGGCACCGTGGACAAGGAGTCGGACGACACCGTCCTCGCCAAGCTCAGGGCCGCGGCGCTGCCCATGGTCGTACCGCCGCTCCTCACCAAGAAGATCGATGCCGAGTTCACCTTCGCGTTCGCCAGCAACAGCCCTCTGGAGCCGGACAACGCGATAGCCGACGTGCGCTCGGACCGCGCCGAAATCTGGGCGAGCCTCAAGGTTCCCATCGTGGCGCAGCGCGACATCGCCGAGCGGCTCGGGCTGCCGCAGACGGCTGTCACGGTGCATGTGGTGGAGGGCGGCGGTTCGTTCGGGCGGCATCTCTTCCATGACGTGGCCGCCGAGGCCGCCGAGATCTCGCAGAAGATGGGCAAGCCGGTCAAGCTGTCGTGGTCACGGACCGACAACTTCCGGCAGGGCAGGACCCATCCGATGTGCGTCTCGCGCGTGCGCGCCACCTACGCACTCGGCAACGTCGTCAGCTACGAGCAGCGCCACACCAGCTCGCAGACCGACTTCGGGCACGGGCTCGGAGAGATGATCACGTCGACGGCGGCGAAGCTGCCCGTGGCCGGCAACCTCACGTTCGCCGAGACCATCTTCCAGCTGACCCAGTCCACGCCGTACAACTTCGGTGTCACCACGCAGCTCCTCAACGAGGTGCCGCTGAAGTTCAACACCGGCAGCATGCGCAACATCTACTCGCCCAACGTGGCCTGCGCGCGCGAGCTCGTCGTCGACCAACTGGCCGCGAAAATGGGCAAGGACCCCGTCGCCTTCCGTCGCGAGTTCCTCAAGGAGAAGCGGCTGCGCGCCGTCCTCGACAAGGCGGCCGAGGCCGGGGAGTGGGGCAGGTCGCTGCCCGCGGGTGTCGCACAGGGGATCGCCCTGCACACGGAGTACCGCGGCGCGGTCGCCTCGCTCGTCGAGATCGACTGCCGGCCCGAGACGGTGAACCGCAAGGTCAGGGACGGTGTCACCGGCCCGCGCGTGACCCGCGCCCTGATGGTCGTCGACGCCGGATTCGCCATCAACCCCCGTGGTCTGGAAGCCCAGATGATGGGCGGGATGAGCGACGCGCTCGCGATGGCCCTCACCTCCAGCCTGCACATCAAGGACGGCATCCCGCTGGAGGGCAGCTGGGACCACTACTTCTACACGCGGCAGTGGAACACCCCGCCCGACCTGCGGGTCATCGTCATGCCGTCCACCGGTGACAAGCCCTCAGGGGCGGGCGAGCTGGGTGTCGCGCCCGCGTTCGCCGCCATCGCCTGCGCCTACGCGCGCGCCACGGGCACCCTGCCGACGAGCTTCCCGGTCAACCACGCCACCCTCTCCTTCGACCCGCTGCCCCTCGAACCGTCCACACCCCAGTCCCCCACCGACGGTCTCGACCGCGCCTTCTGAGGAGCCCCGCCATGCCCAGTCACACCTTCAAGCTCAACGGCGAGCAGATCACGGTCGAGGCCGAGGACGACGTACGGCTGCTGTGGGTCCTGCGCGACCTGCTCGGCGTCACGGGACCCAAGTACGGCTGCGGCCTCGGCGTGTGCCAGGCCTGTACGTCGCACATCAACGGCAAGGCGTTCAACCCGTGTTCGGTGCCGGTGTCGAAGATCGGCCCCGAGGACGAGGTCACCACCATCGAGGGTCTGCCCGCCACGGTGGGCAAGGACCTCCACCCGATGCAGGAGGCCTGGCTCGACCTCGATGTCGCGCAGTGCGGGTACTGCCAGCCGGGCCAGATCATGACGGCGGTCGCCAAGGTCCGGCGCGCGGCGGAGGCCGGCCGCGACATCACCGACGCGGACCTCGACGAGATCCGCAACATCTGCCGCTGCGGCACGTACACGCGTATCCGCGAGGCCATCAGGACGGGCGCGAAGAACATGTGAACGCCCGTCGTGCGCCACCCCGGCGAAAGGTTTTCAGGTCAGCGGCCGGGGAGGTGCGGGCCCTCTGCCGACGTCGCGTACGAGGTCCAGGCCGAGTACCCGGTCCACATACGCGAAGGTCTCGAAGAGCGCTCCGGCCGGGGCGTCCCCGGAGTGCTCCAGGCGGTGCAGCGTGCGCAGCACCCCGGGCAGGTCGAGGTCGTCCTCCAGGCAGTCGCGAATGCTGTCGCGGGCGGGTCCGGGCATGGGCCGGGACGGGCTGTCCGCCCAGGTGGCCACCGCGTGCCGCCACCGCACCAGCGTGTGATGGGCGGCGGACACCGACGCGGGTGCGAGGCGCAAGGGCTCCGTGCGCGGCTCGGTCAGCAGCGCGAGGCGCAGGGCCAACGGGTCGTCGGCCCGGTCCGCGACACCGTCGGCGGCATGCGCGTCGCCGACGGCGAGCCGGATGACGTCCCCGTTCGCCTCGTCCGGCGCGTCCTCATGCGGTCCCACGCGGACGGCGAACGGACCGCCGAGCTCGCCCTCCACACCCCGCTCGTCCCCGTGCGCGGCGGCCGGGTGCATGCCGAGCTCGGCGGCCCGCGACTGAAGCGCCGCGCGCCGCTCGTCGGCCCCGTCCGGGCAGATCAGCCCCGTGTACGCGATGGTTCCGGACAGCTCGAGTACGCGGGTCAGGACGTCGGCGACGAGCATCGCCCGTACGTCGGAGAGCGCCTCGCCGCCCTCGGGGAGGGCCACGGGCACGCCGATGCGCACCACGCTCCGGTGCATCACCGGAGCGACAGAAAGGCCCGAGCAGGCATCGACGAGGCGCAGCATGGCGCGAAGCCTATGCGCAACTCCCTCCGCCCGCCGAGACGTGCGCCCGAATCAGGACCTCGCGCGTCGCGGATCGGGGGTCCACGACCGGCATTCAGCCCCAACCGACCAACATCATCGGGGTGTTGGCGAGGCGGTCACGTGCGGCGGAGGCTGACGCCGGTGACGGCCGGCAGGGGTACGGCCGCGACCTGGATTACGAGGCTGACCGTGCCGGACCGGACCACGAACCGCCAGCCTCATCCCTGTCGCCTCATGGGTCGTCCGGCCCCCTCCCCGCCGCCTTTCGGGTAAGTCGGCGGCGCCCCGGCCGATGAATCCGCGCCGCGTGGGGAGTCTCCCCTTCGACCCCACACTCGAGAAGGTGGATCGATGACCAGCTTGCAGGGCATTCTCGCGCCGCACGTCCGCGACGGCTCGCTGCCGGGGACGGTGGCCCTGGTGGCCCGTGGTGACCGGGTCGAGGTGGAGACCGCCGGTTCGGCCGCCCTCGGAGGCAGCACTCCGATGGCCCGGGACTCGATCTTCCGCATCGCCTCGATCACCAAACCGATGGTCGCCGCGGCCGTGATGATGCTGGTCGACGAGGGGCGGATCGCGCTGAACGACCCGGTCGACCAGTGGCTTCCCGAGATCGCGAAACCGGTCGTGGTCCGCACGCCGGACGCTCCGGTCGACGACGTGGTCCCCGCGGCCCGGCCGATCACGGTGGCCGATCTCCTGACGTTTCGCGCGGGGTGGGGCTTCCCGTCCGACTTCTCGCTGCCTGCGGTCCAGTCGCTCTTCGGGCTCCAGAAGCACGGCCTCTCCCCCCAGCTCGTCGCGCCGCCCGACGAGTGGATGGCGCACCTCGCCCGCATCCCGCTGCTCAACCAGCCGGGTGAGGCGTGGCTGTACAACACGTGCTCCGACATCCAGGGAGTGCTGATCTCCCGGGTGACGGGGAGCGCGCTGCCGGACTTCCTGGCTGAGCGCGTCTTCGAGCCGCTGGGGATGACCGACACCGGATTCGAGGTGCCGGCCGGCAAGCTCGACCGGTTCACCACGTCCTACCGCCCGCGCCCGGAGGGCGGCCTCGAACTGGCGGACGCTCCCGACGGGCAGTGGAGCAGCCTGCCCGCGTTCCCGTCCGGCGCGGGCGGGCTCGTCTCGACCGTCGACGACTGGCACGCCTTCGCCAGGATGCTGCTCGCGCAAGGGGTCGCGGGTGGCCGGCGTCTCCTGTCGGCCGACGCGGTACGGCAGATGACGACCGATCATCTGACGCCTGCTCAGCGCGAGGCCAGCGGCCTGTTCACGGAGGGGCAGGGCTGGGGCTTCGGCGGCTCGGTCGACGTGGCGCCCATCGATGCGTGGAACGTCATGGGCCGCTACGGCTGGGTCGGCGGCACGGGAACGACGGCGCACCTCGTCCCGTCCACGGGCGCGGTCACCATCCTGCTCACGCAGGTGGAAATGACCGGTCCGACCCCGCCCGCGCTGATGCGCGACTTTTGGCGGTACGCGGCCGCCGAGACCGCCTGACCGTCGGGCGCCCGCCTACGAGACGACCTTCGACACGCACGTCCCACACCGCTCGGCGAGCCCTTGGACCGCACCCTCGCGTGGTACGGCGAGTGGCTCGCCGCGCGGTGAGGGGCCGGCCGGTCAGTGCGCGATCGAGTCGATCAGCTCACGCGCTCCCTGCCGCAGCAGGGCCACGGCGACCGAGGTGCCGAGGGTCGCGGGGTCGAGAGGGCCGGCCCATTCGTGAGCGTTGAGCACGGTTTTCCCGTCCGGGGTGAACACGCAGGCCCGCAGCGACAGATCACCGCTGCGCTGCGCCCTCGCGAACCCGGCGATCGGGCTGTTGCAGTGCCCCTGGAGGACGTGGAGGAACATGCGCTCCGCACTCGCCTCGCGGTGGGCGTCGGGGTCACCGAGCCCGGAGATCGTGTCGATCAGGCCGGTGTCGCCCTCACGGCACTGAAGGGCCAGGATCCCTGCGCCGATCGGCGGGCACATGACCTCGGGCGACAGGACCTCTGTGATCACGTCCGTACGCCCGATGCGTTCGAGACCGGCCGCGGCCAGGAGGAGCGCGTCGGCGTCGCCCGCCGCGAGCTTCTCCAGGCGCCGGTTCGCGTTGCCTCGCATCGGCACGCACTCGAGGTGCGGGTACGCGGCCGAGAGCTGGGCGATGCGGCGCACGGACGAGGTGCCGATCCGCGTGCCGGAGGGGAGCTGGTCGAGCGTCAGGCCGTCCGGATGGATGAGGGCGTCCCGGATGTCGTCCCGCTTGAGGAACGCGGCGAACACCGTTCCCGCGGGCAGGGGCCGGTCGGCGGGCACGTCCTTGACGCAGTGCACCGCGAGGTCGGCCTCACCGGCGAGCAGCGCGGCGTCGACCTCCTTGGTGAACGCCCCCTTCCCCTCGACCACGGACAGGTCGCCCATCCACTTGTCGCCGGTCGTCTTGACGGGGACGACCGAGGTGCGGATTCCCGGGTGCAGGGCGGCCAGCTCGGCGCGTACGCGCTCCACCTGGGCCAGTGCCATGGGCGAGTCGCGGGAGACGATGCGGATCAGTTCAGGGGCGGACATGGCCTCCACGATAGAGGGTCACGCCCGCCCGCCCGACGCGCGTTCAGCCGCCGGTGAACTGGTCGCCCGTCACGGTGACCTTCCGGCCGGCCGGCGTGTCGGACGACGTGCTGCTCAGGCAGCTGCCGGACGCGGGATCGGTGACGGTGGGGAGGCTTCCGGTGTACTCGTTCCCGCCCTCCGTCCCGACGGGTCTGCCGTAGGTGACGGTCACCTGCTGCGAGCAGCCCGCCGTCAGATACGGCTCGATGAACCCCTGGTCGGCGGACTTGAACCGGCCGGACGCGACGGGGAGCCTGAAACTGCCGATGTGCGCCACGCCGGCACCGGTCCCGGTGTCGACGACCTCACCGTTCATCAGCTGCGTCGTACCGTCGTCGCTCACCCGCGAGAGCTTGACGGCATACATCGTGCCCTTCGTGTACGGGAACTGGACGGCGCAGCTGACGCCCGCGCCGCCGTCGGCGCCGTACTTGCAGTGGCTGTCCGTGGTGGTGGCATTGGCGTTGAAGGAGCTGAAGACGGCCTGGAGGGTGGGCTTTCCGTTGACGGCCGGCTTCGGCTGGAAGCCCGCGTACGGCCGGGTCCCGCTCTCCAGGGTCGTGTAGTACGCGAAGTAGATGCCGGACGCGTCGGGGGCCGACTCGAACGACATCGGCAGGGTCAGCTCGGTGACGGGCGTCGGTGCGCCCGTCGTCCAGCGGACGGTGGGCGTAGAGGCCCAACTCTCGCCCGCCGCACCCAACGTGAGCAGTGCGGCGGCTCCGGCGGCTGTGGCCAGACGTAGCGGCTTCATCGTCTCTCCTCGTACTCGGTGGTGTGCGGGCTGCGCGACAGCATGTAAGCGTTTGCTATTCACTCGCAAGGGAGCTCGCAATGTTTCTGTCTTTTACTATGGCCGCGGCGATTTGATGGGTAGTAACCGCTCACATCGGGAAGCGGGCCCGTACGCCCCGTACCCGCACATGAAAGGCGAGAAGTCCGTGGACACCAGCCAGGCCCGGCACACCGACGGCGACCTCACGGTCCGTAAGGGAGGGGCCGGGTTCATTGACCGCCTCGCTCCGCTGTGGCTCGCGCTGCACGCCCATCACCAGTCCGTGCAGCCCGGGTTCACCTACTTTCCCGACGCGGACTCCTGGGAGTTGCGCCGCGACTGCTACCGGCGCTGGATCCTCGACGAGGGCTCGTTCGTGCTGCTCGCCGAACGGGACGGGCAGCCCGTCGGGTACGCCTTCGTGCAGATCGGGGAAGGCCCGGACGACACCTGGGTGACCGGCACCCGCATCGCCGAGCTCCAGACGCTGTCCGTCCTGCCGGCCGAGCGCGGCCACGGCATCGGCACCCTGCTGCTCGACCTGGTCGACGCCGAACTGGACCGCATGGGCGTCACCGACCTGCTCATCGGGACGCTGGCCGCGAACGCGGGGGCGCGGCGCCTGTACGAACGCCGGGGCCTGCGACCGGTGTTGGTGCACTACGCCCGGTTCGCCGCCGACGGCGCGAAGCCGGCGTAGGAGCTCATCCCTCGCTGGGCCGTGCCCGCACGTGGAGCCGTTCGCCCTGGGGGCCGAACAGGGAGAGGAACTCGACCGGGTACGTGCCGGCGTTGGCGAAGCCGTGCGGGGTGCGTGTGTCGAATTCGGCGGCCTCACCGGCCGTGAGGATGAGGTCGTGCTCGCCGAGGGCCAGGTGCAGGCGGCCGGTGAGCACGTAGAGCCATTCGTAGCCCTCGTGCGTGTTCTGTTCGGGCCGCACGCCGTCGCCGAGTTCGCGCACCGGCATGATCTGTTTGTAGGCGTGCAGGCCGCCCAGGTGCCGGGTCAGCGGGATGAAGGTGTGGCCGTAGCGGGTGATGGGGCGCGGGTGGATCCGCGGGTCACCGGTGTCCGGGGCGCCGACCAGCTCGTCGAGCGGCACATGGTGGGCCTTGGCCAGCGGCAGCAGCAGTTCCAGCGTGGGCTTGCGCTGCCCGGACTCCAGGCGCGAGAGCGTGCTCAGCGAGATGCCGGTCTGCTCACTCAGCCGGGCCAGGGTCGTCCCGCGCTCGTGCCGCAGGGCCCTCAGCCGGGGCCCCACGCCGGCCAGGACGGGGGTGAACTCGTCGTCGCTCATGCTTCGATTTTGCTCTTACGGCAAAGAATTTTGTCAACCGGGACAGTACCGGCGCAGGCTCGGACACGACGGGACAGCACCGGCGCGGGCCAGGTGACCAACGGAGGCAATCCCATGAGCAATCAGCTGAGCAAGCAGATGGAGCCGATGATGAGCGTTGACCCTTCGCGTGACGAGCGGCGCTACGACGTCGTGGTGATCGGCGGTGGCGCCGCCGGGCTGAGCGGGGCCCTGACCCTGGGGCGGGCGCGCCGCTCGGTCCTCGTGATCGACGCGGGCGAGCCGCGCAACGCCCCGGCCGACGGCGTGCACAACTACCTGGGCCGCGAGGGCACGCCTCCCGGCGAGCTCGTGTCCGCCGGCCGCGACGAGGTGCGCAGGTACGGCGGGGAGATCGTGGCGGGCCGCGTCGTCACGGCCGAACGGGACGGCGACGGGTTCCGGGTCGTGCTCGACGACGGCGGCGCCGTGCGCGCCGCCCGGATCCTGGTCACGACGGGCCTGGTGGACGAGCTGCCGCAGGTGCCGGGCCTTGCCGGACTGTGGGGTTCGGACGTCCTGCACTGCCCGTACTGCCACGGCTGGGAGGTCCGCGACCAGGCGGTCGGCGTCCTCGGTACGGGGCCGGCCGCGGTGCACCAGGCCCTGATGTGGCGGCAATGGAGCGAGAGCGTCACCCTCCTCCTGCACACCGCGCCCGAGCCCACCGACGAGGAGTACGAGCAGCTCGCCGCCCGCGGGATCAGCGTGGTCGACGGCACGGTGGCCGCGCTGGAGAGCGAGAACGGCCGGCTGGCCGGAGCCCGCCTGGAGCGCGGCACGCTCGTGCCGGTCCAGGCCCTGGTGGTCGCGCCCCGGTTCACCGCGCGCGCCGGTTTCCTCGGCTCCTTGGGGCTCGAACTGTCCGAGCAGGAGTTGAACGGCATGGTCATCGGCACGCGCATCCCTGCCGGCCCCACGGGTCAGACGGCGGTTCCCGGGGTGTGGGCGGCGGGCAACGTCACCGAGCTGACCGATCAGGTCATCGGCTCGGCCGCCGCGGGACTGCGCGCGGCCGCGGCCATCAATGCCGATCTGATGGAGGAGGAGACCCGCGCCGCCGTCGAGGCGCGGCGCGCCGACTTCTCCGGGTTCTCGCCGGAGGCCGAACGCCAGGTGTGCGAGCGGGTTCTCGGCAGCCGGCGTCACGGCCTGTGACGCTCAGGCCCCTCCCTGAGCCGTGACGTCTTGCGCCGCCCGTCGGCGCGGTGCGGCCCACGTCCCGTCGTCCTGGTCAGAGTGCGAGCATGCGCTCGGTCAGATGGGCGGCCACGTCGGTGTCCGCGGCGAGGACGACGCGGCAGCGGGCGCCGGGCTGGTCGGGGAAGCCCTGGTGGGCGCCGCGCAGGTCGCAGATGGTCTGGCCGCGGCCGGGTCCGTCGGTGTCGTCCACGGTCACGTGCACGCGGGGTGCGAGGCTCGCCACGACGCCGCCGGTGGCGACGGCGGCGGCCAGCGGGTCGTGCGCGGCGCAGCAGGGGCGGCCGAACGTCTGGACGTAGAAGGCGAAGTAGACGTCGAGCATCTCGCCGAGTGCGCGCGCCATGGGGCGTTCCGACTCAAGGAGCTGCGTGCGGTGCGACTCCTCGAGGGTGTGCGCGAGGGTCACGTCGAGGGGGACGAGGGTGATGTCCCACGGCGCGTTGAGGACGGCGTTGGCCGCTTCGGGGTCGTTGTAGATGTTCGCCTCGGCGACGGGCGTGATGTTCCCGGAGACGAGTCCGGCGCCGCCCATGATGGTGATGTCCTGTACCAGGGAGGGGAGTTCGGGGTCGAGCTTGAGGGCGGCCGCGATGTTCGTGAGGGGGCCGGTGGTCAGGAGCCGCAGGCGTCCCTCGTGGGCGCGGGCCAGGCGGACGATCATCTCGGGGCCGCTCTCGGCCTCGGGGGCGGCCTGGGCGTCGGCCACGTCGATGTCACCGATGCCGTTCACGCCGTGGATGTGGGGGACGCCGCCGGGGAAGGTGCCGGCGAGCGGGTCGTGCTCGCCGACGGCGACGGGTATCCCGGGCCGTCCGGCCAGTTCGAGGAGCGCGAGGGTGTTGCGGGCGGCCTGCGTCGAGTCGACGTTGCCGCTGACCGTGCCGATGCCGACGAGGGAGATCTCGGGCGAGGCCAGGAGGTAGGCCAGGGCCATCGAGTCGTCGATGCCGGTGTCGCAGTCGAAGTAGAGCGGCTGCGGTGCGTTGTTCATGGGTTCTCGACTTCCTTGTGCACGTGCGGGTTCAGGGAGGCCAGGGTGTCAGGCGTGGCCGGCATGGAGTTCGGGGAGGTCGGGGTGTCACTGTCCCTGGCCCCCCGCCCGCCCCGCTGCTCGTCCTCACCCAGGCGGCGCGGCACGGCGGCCCGCCGGCTATCTCCCGAAGTACGCCGTCCGCGCCGGGGAACGGCTCTCGATCAACCAGCCGCCGCAGTCGTAGGCCACTCGCTGGGGAGCGCGTCCGGGTCGGGGGCGTCAGCCACCGCCCATCCCGCCCTGCGCCGCCAGCATCGTCATGCCGAGACCGCCGACCGCCTTGCCCAGGCCGGGGGCCACGGCGTCGAGCCGTGCCGTCAGTTCCTCGATGCGGTCCTTGCGGGCGTGGGCGTCCGACCGGGAGACGACCGACCGGATGCCGCCGGCGGCGGCCAGGGCCACGAGCGCGGCGTCGGCGGGCGCGATCCGCGCGGCGGGCTCGATGCCGTGCAGGAGCCCGGCCGCCGTGGCCTGGAGCGAGGTGACCGCGGAGGCGTCCCGCACCGTCACCTCACGGCGGGAGCGGCCGAAGGACTTCTTGTCCTCGACTGTGAGGACTCCCTCGGCGACGAGCCGGTCCTCGACCGCGTGCAGCGTCTCCTTGCGGTCGTGCTTGATCCAGGACTTCCAGCCGCGCCGGTCACGCGCGACATGGTCGAGCGTCAGGTCGAGGACCGGGTCCCCGGTCGGTCCCGGCGTCGCGACCGACACATCGCCTCCGGAGCCGGCGAGGTTCCCCCGGATCGCCAGCTCGGCCAGGACGGCGGCCCGGATCAGGAACCCGGTCCTCGTACGGTCGTAGAGGCCGTGGGCGGAGGTGTCGTAGGCCATGAGATAGATCCGGCCGTACAGAGTCTGCGTCATGACATCGACGCTACGGCGTTCATGACCGTGAGTGATCCGTCCAGCGGGTGGAGCGGCGCTGGGCCCGACGGATGAGCCGGCCGGGCGCTCATCCTGGAAGACGCGTCACGCCGGCGGGGTCGCCGACGGACGTCAGGCGCTCTCCTTGACGTAGGCCTCGAGGCAGTCGGCGAGTTCCATCGGGTGACTCAGTGCCGCCAGATGGCCGCCCGGCACCTCGTCGGGGGTGATGCCCAGCCGGTCCTCCGCCACCCGGCGCTGGAATTCGGCGGGGAAGAAACGGTCGTCGCGGCCGGTCACCACCCGCGTCTCCACCGCCGGCCACACGTCGAGGGTGAACGGTGTGGCGAAGGCCGCCTCGGACTCGTCCTGGTTGTGCTCCGCCGACGCGTCGATCAGCGTCTGCGGCACGTCGTGCAGGAAGTACGTCTCCAGGTCGGTCTCCGCGTCGGGGTCCCGGCCCTCACGCACGTCGTTCGCGCGGCGGGCCTCTTCCTGGCCGGTGTGGGCCCACCACTCCCCTGGTGTCTCGCCGGGCCGCGGGATCATCCCGTTGACGAGTACGAGGAGCGACACGGGCAGGCGCGGGCACACCAGCGGCGCGGTGAACCCGCCGAGGGACTGCCCCACGACCACCAGGTCGGTCCGGTCGCCGACCGCGTCGACAACCGTGTCCACATACTCCGGAAGACCTGCCCGGGGGTCGTTCCCGGGGAGGTCCACAGAGACGACGTCACGCCCCCGGCGGCTCAGTTCGTCACTGACCCCGTGCCAGTACCAGGCCGAGCCGCCGGCTCCGGGGATCAACACGTACGTGGTCATGGTGCACCCTCCACGATGGGACCGTCCGTCTTCTGTGTGACCGTCGTGCGCACGACGGTCCTCTCTCTGACTCTCGGTCCCCGCGGAACTCACCGCATGTCGGCAGGCCGCTCCTTGGACTCGAACGGAAAGCGGCGGCGGAAGTCGTCGGCAGCGTCCTCCAGGGTGCAGAAGGAGACACCCTCGTGGCCCGAGACGTAGGCGATGAAGCGCTCCAGCATCAGCAGTACCTGGGGGCGGCCCGAGACGTCCGGGTGCAGCGTCACCGGGATGACCGCGTAGTCGAGCTCGCGGTGGACCCAGTCGAACTGGTCCTTCCAGTCCTGTTCTAGCGCGCGCGGGGACACATAGCCGTGGCTGTTGTGGGAGTGCTTGTTGAACATCATGGGAGGGAGGTCGTCCACGTACCAGTTGCCGCAGAACTCGACGAGGTCGACCTCGTGGCCGTGGATGAGGGGCTTCATCCAGTCCTTCGCCTCACCGGAGTAGTCGATCTTCGTCCAGGAGTCGCCGACACGGGCGTAGAAGGGGGTGAAGTCGCGGTAGTTCTGGGAGTGGTCGTAGGAGAAGCCGTACTTGTGGAGCAGCGCGGCGGTCGACTCGGACATCTCCCACCAGGGGGCGACGTAGCCCTTGGGCCTGCGACCGGTGAACTGCTCGATCAGTTCGACGGACTTCGCGAGGACGTCCTCCTCCTGCTGGGGGGACATCGCGATGGGGTTCTCGTGGCTGTAGCCGTGCGCGCCGATCTCGTGGCCAGCCTCGACGATCATGCGGGTCTGCTCGGGGAACGTCTCGATCGAGTGACCGGGGATGAACCACGATGTGCGGATGCCGTGGCGTTCGAACAGCTTGAGCAGGCGCGGGGTGCCGATCTCTCCGGCGAAGACGCCGCGCTGGATGTCGTTCGGGGAGTCCTCGCCGCCGTAACTGCCGAGCCAGCCGGCGACGGCGTCGACGTCGACTCCGAGGGCGATCTTGATGTCCTTCATGGGGCAGCTCCTAGGTCACAGGGCGGTGCGGATGCGGGTGACGGCGTCGTCGAGGGCGGCGGTGTCGGTGGGCGTCCAGTCGCGTTCGGCCAGACTGTGGACGGAGATCCAGCCGGTCATGGCTCCGCCGGTCTCTACGGGGGCGAGCATCTGGGCCTGCACCCCGTAGACGTCGACGAGGGCCTGCGGCGGGTGGGGGTCCACCTGGAAGTGGGGCTGGATCAGGGGCCTGCGGTGCTGTTCGAGCCACACGACGGTGTTCAGGTTGCGCTGATCGAGCGACGCGTCGCGGCGGATCGGGCGCACGCCGGGGCGCAGCGCCTCACCGGCGGTGAGGTCGACGTGCAGGCCGAGCTCGGGCAGGTCGACGCGGAACGTGGTGCGGTCGGCGCCGGTCGCGGCGAGGAGGCCGGTGAGGGCGTCCTGGATCAGGGCTCGCAGGCTGCCCGAGCGCAGCAGGTCGCCGTGGCCGGTGAGGCGGGGGGCGGCGCCCGCGAGGTCGAGGGCCTTCCAGAGGGTGACGGTGACCGAGTCCAGCACCGGTATGCGCAGGGCCGGTTCGAGGCGTTCGGCCTCCGAGGCGCCGTGCACGTTCGTGCAGAGGACGGCCACCGCGTGTGTGTCGCCCTCGGCGGCCCGCTCGATCTGCCGGGCGATGTCGGTGGCGGGGATACGGGCGAAGGCCTCGTTGTCGTCCTCGCCGAACGGCTCCGCGAAGGAGCAGCTGATCCCCTCCTTCGCGTACGTGCCGACGATCCGCTCGCACACGTCCCGGGTGTAGGGCAGCGCGAGTCCGAGCCGGGTGACGCCGTACGCGGCGCAGGCGTCGAGGAGGGCGAGCGTGGAAGTGGTGGCGGGGATGCCGGTCTCGGCGGTGACCGCGGCGGCGAGCGCGCGGTCGCGCTCGATGCCGAGCCAGGAGCCCGACGTGCCGTTCCACGCGATGACATCGACCTTGGCGTCGGCGAGCTGTCGGGCCGCGGCCAGCATCGGACCGGGGTCGAACTGGGCGTCGCTGTCCCCGTCCAGGGCTATCCGGGTGACGGGGACGCGCGCGAAGTGGGCGGTCGCGGCGTCCGTGCCGTGCAGGAGGGCGTAGGTCTCCGGTTCCAGGGCGGTGTTGGACGACGGGGTCAGCATCCCGAGGCGGGGTGGCGTGTGACTGGTCATCGGGTGGCGAGCCTCCTGGAGTAGTCGATGACGAGGGACGAGACGGTGAACAGGACGCCGGCGCCGACGAAGTAGAGCAGGGCCCAGGTGTAGGAGCCGGTGCCGCCGACGATGAATCCGACGGCGATGGGCGTGACGATTCCGGCGATGTTGCCGGAGAGGTTCATGGCGGCGCCGACGACGCCCGCGTTGGCCCGGCCGCCGAGGATCGAGGGCAGGGACCAGTAGAGGCCGGCCCAGCGCAGGAAGAAGAGCACGCCGGAGAGCAGCGCGACCGCGGTGAGGGCGTCGGGCACGAGGACGACGCCGAGGAGCCCGGCGACGACGGCGGCGCCGGCGATGCCCATCAGAGTGCGCATCACGCGGTTGGCTCCGGCGCCGGTGGCCTGCCAGCGGTCCGAGATCCAGCCGCCGGTCAGCTCGCCCACGAAGCCCGCGCCGAAGATGGCGAGGGTGGACCAGCCGATGGTCTTGATGTCGAAGCCCTTGGTCTCCGAGAGGTAGAGCGGGCCCCAGGTGAGGATGCCGTAGAAGACGCCGTTGAAGCCCATCCAGCCCAGGCACATGCCCCAGAACGAGCGGTACTTGAGGTAGGCGCGGAGGCGGGCGCGCCGGTCGGTGCCGGCCGCGGCGTCCTCGGCGGTGTGGGCGCGGTCGATGTAGTCGGCCTCCGCCGCGTTGACGCCGCGGTGGGCGCGCGGGGTGTCGCGCAGGAACCACAGGGCGAAGATGCCGATGGCCGCTGTGAGGACACCGGCGACGACGAAGCTGATGCGCCAGCTGCCGGTCCAGGCGATGAGTCCGGAGATGGCGATGCCGCCGAGCGCGGAGCCGAGCGGTGCGCCGCCGTCCATGAGGACGGCGCCGCGGCCGCGTTCCTTCGCGGGCAGCCAGTTGGCGTTGAGTTTGCCGCCGGCGGGCATGACCGGTGCCTCTACGGCGCCGAGGAGCAGGCGGAACCCGAGGAGGGAGCCGACGCCGGTGGCCGCGCCGGTGAGTCCGGTCGCGACGCCCCATCCGACGCAGGCGCCACCGGCCATGTAGCGGGGCCCGAAGCGGTCGATGAGCCAGCCGCTGGGGATCTGCATGAGCGCGTACGTCCAGAAGAACGCGCTGAGGACGAAGCCGGTGACCTCTTTGGAGAGGTGGAGGTCCTCGGTGATGAGAGGCAGGGCCACGGAGACGGATCCGCGGTCGATGTAGTTGAGGGCCACGACGGCCAGGAGAAGGACGAAGACTTTCCAGCGGGTGCGGGTGGGCCGGGCGGCGGGGGCGGGCCCCTCGTCGGCCACGGTTCTTTCATCTGTGCTGTGTACGGGGTTGACCTGCGACATGGCGGACCCTCGATTCGGCGGACTCCGGGTACGTGCTGACGTGCAACTTCCGCGCTATGGCATACCAAACAATGAAGGGAACCCCAAGGCCCCGTCAAGCGTTTGGTATACCGTAAGAGCAACTTTTCGGGGAGGACACATGGCACAGGGCCAGACCGGGGACGCCACGTCCCAGAGCGGGACGGGGTGGCTGCGCGACCAGGTCTGCGAGGGGATCCGCGACCAGATCATCGGCGGCAGGCTCAAGCCGGGCGACCGCCTCGTCGAGCGGGACGTGGCCGAGGAGTTCGGCGTCTCCCGCATCCCGGTGCGCGAGGCCATCCGCGTCCTGATGAGCGAGGGGTTCCTCCAGGCCCTGTCCCCGCGGCGCATCGTCGTCAAGGAGCTGTCGCGCCAGGACGTGGCCAACCTCTTCGATCTGCGCGAGGCACTCGAGGTCCTGGCGGCGCGCCGGGCCGCCGAGAACGCGGACGAGGCCCAACTCCGCCAGATGCAGCGACTGCTGGAGACCGCCCGCAAGGCCACGCTCGCCGGGCGTCCCGAACGCGTGTCGCGCGCCAACACCGCGTTCCACCACCACATCGTCGAGACGGCGGGCAACGAACTCCTCGCCGCGACCCTCGAACCCCTGGAGGGCCGGCTGCGCTGGCTGTTCCACCAGATCGACGACCCCACGTCGGTATGGGAGGAACACCGCCGCCTGTACGAGACGATCGCCGCGGCAGACCCCGAGGCGGCGGCCGCGTGCGCGCTCCGGCACGTGCGCCACTACAGGGAGGTGGCGCTGCGCCTCCTGTTCGACGCGCCCGACACCTACTGAGCCCCGTCGGCCGCCGGTGGGCTCACGGCGCCACATGCTCGAACACGGCTGCAGCGCACAGGACTTGGACGTCGGTGAGGTGGCGGCCGACGATGTACCGCCCGACGGGCAGACCGTCCCGCGCGGTCTCGCGGTCAGTGCCCCGCGAGCAGCTTCACCCCCACCACGCCGGCCCCGATCACCGCGTCGACCACGGCCGCCAGGCTGGAGGCGAGCAGCCCGCCGCCCATCCGGCGGCCGCCCTCGAAGCCCCAGGCGGCGATCCCGGCGATGCCCGCGCCGGCCGCGATCCACAGGGCGGTGTTGAGGTCGAGGGCGCCTGCCGCGGACAGAGCGTCCATCGCAAGCGGGCCGGCCGCGGACGAAAGGAGGGGGCTGCTGACGTACAGCATGTGCTGGACCTCGGCGCGCCCCGGGAACCGCTGGTGCACGACGCGGTGCGCCTGCACGTCCGCGACCAGCGTGGCCAGCCACAGGCCGACCGCGGTGCCCGTCACATAGGCGGCAGCGGTCCAGTGCTCCGCGTGCGGGCTCTGCGCGAGGCCCACGACCACCGCGAGCATCGTGATCGCTGCGTAGATGCGCTCCTTGAGGCGCTCACGCAGGGTGTTGAGCCACTCCCCTTTTTTCTCCATATGTACAGCCATGCGCGAACAATAAGTGCAGCGCCCGCCGGGAGATCGCTCCCGCCGGACGCTGCACCGGTGTCCGTCTCGATCCGTCCTACGGCTTGCGCGCCACCGCGCCGTAGATGCCGCCGTTCTCCGCGCGCGGGGCGTCCGTGTCCCGGAACCACTCCGTCGCCGTCACGAGGCCGGGCTCCACGAGTTCGAGCCCCTCGAAGAAGCGGGCGACCTCGTCCCGCGAGCGGAACCCGAGCTCGATCCCGCCCTTCGCGTACTCGGCCGTCACCTGCGCGGAAAGCTCCGGGAAGATGTCGGACGACGCATGCGACAGCACGAGGTAACTGCCGGAGGGCAGCGCTTCCACCAGGGTGGAGACGATGTCGTACGGCTCCTGGTCCCCGGGCAGGAAGTGCATGAGCGCGATGAGCGAGAGCACGACCGGCCGGTCGAAGTCGAGCAGCTTGCGGGCGTGGTCGAGGATCTCGCCGGGCGAGCGCACATCACCCTGGACGTAGTCGGTCATGCCCTCGGGGCTGCTGACCAGCAGGGCCTCGGCGTGCCGCAGCACGATGGGGTCGTTGTCCGTGTAGACGACCCGCGACTCGGGGCGGATCCGCTGGACGATCTGATGCAGGTTCGGCGCGGTCGGGATCCCGGTGCCGATGTCGAGGAACTGGCCGAGACCGGTACCCGCCAGCCACGCGACGGCTCGGTGCATGAACTCACGGTTCTGGCGCGCCCCGTCCCTCGCCTCGGGTGGCAGCTGCTCCCCCACCGCCTCGTCGACGGGGTAGTTGTCCTTGCCGCCGAGAAGATAGTCGTAGACACGGGCGGGGTGGGGCTTGCTGGTGTCTATCCGGGGGCCGGGTGATGTCTCTGCCGTCATGACCACGCAGTCTGCCACAGCAACTCGCTTGTCAGTACGGATGGTTGGCGGTTGACCTGCGGTCGGTCAGCTCACACTGACCGACGTGTCGTCGACGACGAACGACGTCTGGAGGGTGGACCCTTCCGTGCCGGTCAGCTTCACGGTCACCGACTGCCCCGCGTACGCGCCCAGGTTGAAGGTCTTGAGCGCGTAGCCCGAGGCCGCGTCGAGGTTGGAGTAGGTGCCGAGCGTCGAAAGGACGGTGCCGCCGCTGTTGAGGACCTGCACCTTGAGCGTGTCGTACGCCGTGGTGGTGGTGGTCTCGGCCGTGTCGATGTGGAGGTAGAGGCTGAGGGTGGCGGCGCAGCCGGCCGGGATGTTCACCGCCTGCGACAAGGTGTCCGTGTGGGCGGAGCCGTAGCCGTCGAGCCATGCCTTGTAGGTGCCGGTGCGCGCGGGTTCGCCGGTGTCGTCGGTGATGACACCGCTGGAGGCGGTCCAGGTGGTGCTGCCCGACTCGAAGCCCGGGTTGCCGAGGAGCTGGGCGGCGGTGCAGGCGCCCCCGCCGCCGCTGCTGCCGGTGGCTCCGGAGAGCCACTCGGTGGCGTTCAGGGCGAGCGGCGCGTTCGTGCCGGCGGGGTCGTTCCAGCCGTCGTAGAGCGTGTTGCCGGACTGGCCCGTGCCGTCGTCGATCGGGGAGCTGTCGCCCCAGAACGCGACGCGGCCGCTGCCGAACGTGCTGGTGGCGAAGAAGGCGCCCGTGTTGCCTGAATATCCGGTGCGGTATACGAGGCCCTTGACCGCGGAGTTGTCGGCCGGGTTGAGCGTGGCCGTGGTGCCGCTGCGGATGATGCTGCCGCCGACCTTGCCGAACGACCCGTTGATGACGGGGTCGGTGGTGGAGGTGATGGCCTTGGGGTTGTCGGTGCTGATGCTCAGCGTGTCGACGGAGAAGCCGAACGGGTCCGTGGAGTCGACGGAGTTGTTGGTCATGAGGTCGTTGATGACCTCGACCGCGTCGTTGCCGTCGTTGTTGCGGTCCGCGCCGGTGTGGTCGGAGATGAGGAAGAGTCCGCCGCCGTTCTGGACGAACTTCATGACGGCGGTCTTCTCCGCCGCGCTGAGCAGCACGTTCGGCTCGGGCAGTACGAACGTGTCGAAGTTCTTGAGGTCCAGGGCCGATGAGGTCCCGTACGTGATGGTGTTGCCGGACGGCAGCGTCTTGAGCGCGTAGTCGCCGGTCTTCTGCAGGCCTACGCCCCATGCGGAGAGCGCACCCGTCCAGTCGTTCTCGGCGGACGGGGTCGCGTCCTGGCCGAGCGGGTCGGGCTGGCTGGTGCCGATGATCCAGTCGGCGTTGCCGGCGGTCTCGGCCTTGGTGTTGTCGAAGAGCACGCGGTGGGGCGTCGCGGCGGAGGCCGGGGTGGCACCGGCCTGACCTGCCGTCACACCGGCGAGGAGCATTCCGAAGACGGCGGCCGCGCAGGCGACGCGGCGGCGGGGACGTCTGGATCCGAGCATCCGTCATACCTCCATGAGGGGTGGGGAGAAGGCGGTGCGGGGGTCGAGTCTGCGCGCGTAGAACGTCGGCCGTGGGTGGGGAGGACCACGCACTATTGAACAGTACATGGCAACGCGGGGCACGGACAGATGGCGCGTCACACCGCGCAGGTGCTCATCCGCCCCGCACGCGACGGCGCCCCCGGACCCGATCCCCGCCTTCGCCCTCTCCCCCGTTCGCCCGATGAGTTCCGCCCCCGCGCGCGGTCATACATGGAACACGCACCCCCCGCAGAGGAGAGGTCCCGATGAACACCCCACGTATCGGCTTCAGCCTGCCGAGCTACGGACCGTACGCAGGCCCCGAGGCCATCGCCGAAGTGGCGCGAGCCGCCGAGCGGTTCGGGTTCGACAGCGTGTCCCTCTCCGAGCGACTGCTGCTCCCCGCCGGACCCGACTGGCGCAACGAGGCGCGGCTGCCCGAGGCGTACGTGTGGGATCCCCTGGAGACGCTGACCTGGGCCGCGGCGCACACGAGCCGGATCAGGCTGGCGACGGGTATCGTCAACGCGCTGTTCCAGCCGCCGCTGATCCTGGCCCGGCGGCTCGCCACCCTCGACCGGCTCTCCGGCGGGCGGCTCGACGTGGGGATCGGGCAGGGCTGGCTGCCGGAGGAGTTCACGGCCACCGGGGTGCCGGCCGGCCGCCGGGGCGCGGGCTTCGAGGAGCACATTGCCGCGATGCGGGCCTGCTGGGGTCCGGACCCGGTGGAGTACGAGGGGACGTTCTACCGGATCCCGCTGTCGACCGTCGGGCCGAAGCCGGTGAACGGCCTGCTCTCCCTGGTGATCGGGGCGGGCGCGCGCTCCGCGGTGGAGCGGGCGGCCCGGCTCGGCGCGGGGTTCGTCACCGTGGTGTTCCCCCAGGACTGGGACACCGCCCGTACCCAGATCGGCTGGTACCGGGAAGCCGGCGGCGCCGGTCCCGTGGTGATCCGGATCCTCGCGGTCTCCCAGGACACACCCGACCCGGTGGCCACACTGGTCGACGGCGCGCGTGAGGAACGCGAGCGGTGCGTGGAGCTGGGCGCGGACGAGATCCAGTGGGGTGACCTCAATCTGGCGGAGGTTCCCATCAGGGACCAGGTGGCCGCGATGGAGGCGATGGCGAAGGCCCTGGACCTCGACGCCTCCTGAGAGCCACTGCGCCCGACCGGCCCCGGCGTGCTCCCTTTACGATGGCGCCATACCGCCGCTCATGTGCCGGCGGGCCGCCGGTCGGGAGGGGCCACCAATGATCATTTTCGGTACGCGGGGATATCTGTACCAGCTCGCGATGCTCACGTTCGTCTGTGGCAATTGCGGGAATCCCGCGGCGCACGCGCTGCGCAAGTACGTCACGAAGTTCACGCTGTTCTTCGTGCCGCTGTTCCCCATCTCGACCAAGTACCGCTCGCAGTGCACGTTCTGCGGGATCGAGCACCACCTCGCCAAGGAGCAGGCGGAGGCGCTGCTCGCGCCGGCCGCCGCGCCCGCCGGTTACCCGGCCCAGGGCCAGCAGCAGCCGGGCCAGCCGCTCGGCCAGAACCCGTACCAGCAGTAGTCGTTCAGGGGCTGGCGGCGAACGGCGCCGTGAGGCGCAGTCGCCAGTCCCGGTCGGTACGGACCACCAGATCGACCCGCCAGGCCGCCACGCGCACCGGAAGCAGCGGACGCACCCGGTCCCGCACGAGTTCCGCCTCCTCGTCCGTGGCCCCCGTCGCCAGCGTGACATGCGGCTCGGGACGCTCCCCGAACCGGCCGCCGTACGGCGCGATGTGCGGCCAGCGTGCGCAGAACGCGTCGGCCACGGCCTGCAGCGCGGGCACGGGTACGGCGACGAATCGAGGCGCCACCACGAAGTCCTTCAGGTCCGTCTCGACCACGGGCAGCGATGCCGCGAGGTCGCGCACCTCGGCGTCGACGTCCGCCGTCAGCTCCGCCGCGGGCAGGAACGGGTAGAGCAGCGAGACATGGGCGGGCAGGCCCTTTCTCACCAGCGCGGGGTTGACCGCCGCCGCCGCTTCGAGCAGCGGGTTCGCCATGGGCAGAGTGATGACCAGAGCGCTCCGGTCCTCCGGGGCGCGCCCCTCGCCGACGGCCGGCATGGCCACCTCACCTCCGTGCTCGGACATGCGTGCGGGGGCGGACCGGGATCGGCCCGCCCCCGCACATGTTCTCAGCCCTGAGCGGCGCTGCGGCGCTTGCGCGTCGCCCACACGAGGCCGCCACCCGCGACGATCACCACGGCGGCCGCCCCGGCGATGAGCGGCGTGGCGCTGGACGAGCCCGTCTCGGCGAGGTCACCCGAGTCGGCGCTCGGCTTGGACGAGGGCACCGCGGCAGCGGAGCTCGTCGCCGTGCCGGGCTTGTCGCTCGGCGTCGGAGTCGCCGTCTCGGCGGGCTTCGACGGCGTCGGAGTCGGCTTCGGCGTGTCCGACGGCTTGGGCGTGCTGCCCTCGCACACCGGGGCCGTCTTCGTCTCGTCACGCGAGTACTGGTCGCCGTCGGCGGCCTTCACGACCAGCCGGACCTGGAGCTCCTTGCTGTGCTCGGGCAGGTCCAGCTTCTTGTGGAAATCGTTCTGGAACGTGGCGGTGGGCAGCAGGTCCTTTCCGTCCACCGTCACAGTCACCGTGTTGTCGGCCTTCGACCCGTAGTTGGTCAGGTCGAGGCTGACCTGGGAGCAGGTCACCTCCCACACGGGGGTGTGCGCCTGCGCGGGGCTCGCGAAGAGACCCACGCCGAACGCACCCGCAGTGGCGGCCGCTATGAGAGCGCCCGACGTCCGCCACGTCTTCTTGTTCTCAACCACAGAATTGTCCTCCGCGATGTTCGCCCCGTTTGACAGTGCGCGCACCCTACTCCTGGCGCACCAGGGGTTCACAGCCGCCTCCCCCTTTCTCACGCGTCCCTGATTCAGAGGGAGTTGGGAGCGTCCCCGAAGTCCGGGATGTCCAGACGTGCACCCCCGCGCAGGGCCGACTCGTGGGCGACGATGCCAGGCAGCGTGTAGCGGGCGGCGACCCACGCGTTCACCGACGGCAGGGTCCTCGTGGCGACGGCGGTGACGAAGTCGTCGACGAGGAAGTGGTGGCTTCCCTCGTGGCCGTTGGGCATGTGGTCGAACTCGCGGGGCAGCCGGGCGCGGTCGTGCACGGGCGCCGAACCGGAGGTGAACGCGTCCCTGAGCGCGGGCGCGATGTGCTGGAGCGAGGGATCGTCGGCCGGGAGGGTCGGCTTGGGCTGCAGGAGCTCCGAGATGTCCCGCACCCCCTTCTTGTCCTGCCAGAAGCTGACCGTGGCCAGCTGCTCCATGCTGGCGTCCGTGCCGAAGAACCGGAACCGCGATTCCCGGATGTGCGACGGATAGCCGACCCTGCGGAACTCGTTCGTACGGAACGAGCCGCCGCCCGCGACCTCGAAGAGCGCCGTCGCGTTCGACAGGTCGTTGCCGAACTGGCTGACCTCCTTGTCGAAGACCCCGTCACCGCGCTCGTCGGGCACACCGATCGCGGAGACGCTCACGGCGTGGGTCTGCCAGGCGCCGAGCACGCCGCCGACGGAGTGCGTCGGGTAGAGCAGGGGCGGATAGCTGGCGGTGGCCTTCCAGTTGTCGCCGCCGCTGTACCGGTAGGCGTCGTAAAAACCGAGGTCCATGTCGTGGACGTAGTCGCCCTCGGCGTAGAAGAGCCGCCCGAAGGCACCGTCGGCGATCTGGTTGCGGGCGTGCACGGTCGCCGGGTTGTACTGGCTGGTCTCGCCCATCATGTACGTCAGCCCCGTATCGCGCACGGCGTCGATGATGGCGGCGATCTCGTCCTCGGTGATCGCCATCGGCACCGCCGAGTACACGTGCTTCCCGGCGCGCAACGCCTGCAGGACGAGCGGGCCATGGGTCCAGCGCTGGGTGAAGACCGCCACGGCGTCGACCGCGTCGGACTCCAGCATGGCGTCGAACGAGGGGAAGGTGCCGGTGAGCCGCTCGGCGGCGACAAGCTGTTCGGCGCGCTCGGGCAGCAGGTCCGTGACGTGGATGTCGCCGACACCGGGGTGGGCGCGGAAAAGCTTGGCGAACTGCCCGGAGAACTGCCCGGCGCCGACGATGCCGATGGAGAACGTCATGAGGATCCCTTCACAGACTGGACTTCACTGAACTTCGCTGAACGTCGAAGAACTTCAAGAAACTTCACTGAACTTCTCTGCACGCTCCTCTCCTTCCCCGAACTTCACTGGGAGAGCAGGAGGTTGATCTGGCTGTTGGTGCGGTCGAGGTCGCCGACGGGCGCGTCGTTGGCGTAGATGTCCTGCATGGTGGGCCGCATCAACGCGTACACGTCCGCCGCGTAGTCGGTGATCGGGAAGGAGAAGGTCGTCTTGTCGGCGACCGGCTTGGTGAACGCCGTGACGTCGATGCCGTCCTTCTTGTACGCGGCCACGGCCGCCGCCGTGCCGTCCTTGGTGGCCGGGAACACGATCCCGTGCTCGCCGACCGTCCGCTGGCAGGCGTGGGAGGCGAGGTAGGCCACCCACTTCTCGGCGCCCGGCTTGTTGCGCGCGTTCTTGGTGACGGAGTCGGCGAGGCCGTTCATCATGGTGGCGCGCTTGCCGCTCGGGCCGACGGGGGTGACGGCGGTGCCGGTCTCGATGCCCTTGAACCCGTAGTACGTCTTGATCATCCACGAGCCGTTGAGCGAGGTCGCCGCCGCGCCCGAACCGAACTGCACATCGGGGCCGTTGGTCTGGGAGAAGTCCTTCTGGGGCGGGAGATAGCCCTTCTTGGCGAGACCGAAGTACCAGTCGATCGCGGCCTTGAACCTCTTGTCGTCATAGTTGTAGTGAGTGCCCCAGGCCGGCTGGTCGGTGTAGCGCCAGCCCATGGACGCGGCGAACGCGCTCCACTGGGTCTGGCCGTCGCCGTCGCCCGCGTCGTTCGTGGCGAGGCCGTACACCTTGACGTGGTTCTTGTCGAAGCCCTTCTCGTCGCCCCGCACGCCGTTCCTGTCGACGGTCAAGTGCGCGATGGCCTTCTCGAAGGTGCCGCCGTCCTCGGGGTTCCAGGTGAGGTTGTTCAGCCGGCCGGCGGTCAGTCCGGCCTCGCGCGCCATCTTCTTGTTGTAGAAGAGGGCGACGGTGTCCCAGTCCTTCGGTGCGCCATAGCGGTGCCCGTCCTGGCCGACCCAGGAGGCGGCGAGCCCGGGCTGGTAGTCCGCGTCCTTGATGCTCCTCGTGTGCGGGAGCTTGTCCAGGGGCGCCAGCACCTCCAGGTCGGCGAACTGGGCGAACTTCTGGATGTGATCGGTGAACACATCGGGCTGGGTGCCCGCGATGAAGCTCGCGGTGAGCTTGGTCCAGTAGTCGTTCCACCCCATCTGCGTGATCCGTACGTCGAGGCCCGGGTTCTCCTTCTCGAAGTCCTTGGCGCAGGCCTCGTACGCGGGCAGCTGGTTGGAGTCCCACAGCCAGTACGTGACGGTGTGCGAGGCGGAACCGGAGGAGGATCCCGCCGCACAGCCGGACACCAGTGAGAGGGCGAGCGCCCCCGCAAGGGCGGTGAAGGCACGCAGTCGCATCAGGGTCCTGCCTCTCTACTTGATCCCGCTGAAGCCGATGGAGTTGAGGATGCGCCGCGCGAAGCAGCCGAAGAGCACGAGCATCGGGAGGGCGGCCACGAGCGTCGCCGCCATCAGGCCCGACCAGTCGGTGCCGGTCTGCGGGGTCTGCGCGCGGAAGATGCTCAGCGCGACGGTGAGCACGCGCGAGCTGTCGCTGTACGACACCATCAGCGGCCAGAAGTAGTCGTTCCAGGCCGTGATGTACGTGAGGACGCCGAGCGTGATGACGGGGGTCGACGCCATCGGGAGCAGCACGCGGAAGAAGATCCGCACCTTGCCGGCGCCGTCGAGCAGCGCGGCCTCCTCGACCTCGCGGGGCAGGTTCATGAAGAACTGCCGCAGGAAGAAGACCGCGAAGGGCGTCATGAACAGGCTGGGCAGGGCGATCCCGAGCAGCGTGTCGACCAGGCCGAGCTGTTTGATCAGGATGAAGTTCGGCAGGAACGTGAAGATGGTCGGCACCATGAGCCCGGCGAGGAAGAGGCCGAACATCCGGTCCCTGCCGCGCCAGCGGAGCCGGGCGAAGGCGTACGCGGCCATGGCGGAGAACAGGATCTGGCAGACGGTGATCAGGGTCGAGACGAACACGGAGTTCAGCAGATAGCGCCAGAAGTCGATCGACCCGCCCGCGCCGCCCTGGGCGAGCGCCTCCTCGGTGCTCTGCTGCCCGAGGACCCGGGCGAAGCCGCCGCCCGTCAGGCCGGTGGGCAGCGGGGACGAAGGGTCGGCGGTGAGCGCGGCGTTGGAGGACAGGGCGGTGCGCAGGATCCAGTAGAACGGCACCAGGGTGATGACGACGATCGCGGTCATCACGGCCCAGGCGAGGGCGCGTCCGGGCGAGACCCTGCGCCGGACGCGGGTGCGGGGCGCTGTGGTGGTCACGGCGGCCATGGCGATGGCTCCTCTCTCTCGCTCGTCGCTAGCCGAGGTCGGTGTGTCCGGCGCGGGTGAGCCGGTACTGGATGACGGTGATCACGCTGAGGACGACCAGCAGGGCCACGGACATGGCGGAGGCGTAGCCGAACTGGAAGCGGCCGAACGCGGAGCCGTAGATGTACAGCTGGAGGACGTTCGTGGCGTTGGCGGGTCCGCCGCCCGTCGTCACGGCGACGGAGTCGAAGACCTGGAACGAGCCGATGACGGTCATGATCAGGACGACCGCGAGCACCGGCCGCAGCAGCGGCAGCGTGACGCGCCAGAACATCCGCCACTCGCTCGCGCCGTCGACCTTCGCCGCCTCGTACACGTCGGAGGGGATGGCCTGGAGCCCGGCGAACAGGAGCAGCGCGGTGTAGCCGACGTGGCGCCATACGTTGATCAGCGCGATGGTCGGGATCGCCCAGGTCTCGTCGGTCAGGAAGGGGATGTGGTCGAAGCCGAACGCGCCGATGACGCGGTTGCCGATGCCGAGCTGGGTGTCGAGCATCCACAGCCAGACGATGCCGGCGACGACGTTCGACACCAGGTAGGGCGTCAGGACGATGCCGCGCAGCAGCGCCGACTTCGTCAGCCGCTGCATCAGGACGGCGATGGCGAGCGCCGCGACCGTCTGGACGCCGATGTTGATGACCACGTACTCGACGGTGACCTTCAACGACCCCCAGAATATGGGGTCGTTGACCATGCGCACATAGTTGTCGAGGCCGACCCACTCGGCGGGCGTGAGCAGGTTGAAGCGGGTGAAGCTCAGATAGATCCCGCGCAGCGTGGGCCAGAGCAGGAAGACCAGGAAGCCGAGCAGCGCCGGGGCGATGAAGACCGCCGCGAGGGCGCCGTCTCCTCCGCTTCCGCCACCGTCCCGTTCCCTGATCCGGTCCTTGGTCCCCTTCCTGGCTGCTTCGGCACCAGGCAGCCGCACTCGGGTGGGTGGGCTGCTTGAGGCGACAGTCATCTGAGACTCCCTCGTCCGCGACTCGTCCTCGCGCCGATTACTTTCGACGCGAAACAATCGTCGCGTCAAGAGGCCTGCACAGACCTTCCCAAGGGCACCTGCCCCCGCAACGGACCTTGACATTGCTTCCGCCTCGGAATAATTCTTTGTCACAGGCTGTGACAGGCTTAGGCCTGCACCGCACTCCCTTCCACAACCAGCGCGAGGAGCCCATGAGCGCACGTACCGCGAGCTGGCTGCCCCTGAGCCCCGGTGAACGCGCTGTGGCGATCGAGGTGCTGACGCACGGCCCGCTGTCCCGCAGCGAGATCGCCAAGCGGCTCAGCCTGTCCCCCGGCAGCCTCACCCGCCTGACGAAGCCGCTCATCGAGTCGGGTCTGCTGGTCGAGGAGGCCACGACGGCGGCGTCCCTGCGCCAGGGACGCCCCTCGCAGCCGCTCGACGTCGTGGCCGGATCACAGAGCTTCGCCGGGTTCAAGATCACGGGTGACGCGGTCTACGGGGTGGTCACCACCCTCAGGAGCGAGGTCGTCGCCCGCCGCTCCGAGTCCCTGGCCACGCACGATCCGCAGGAGATCGCGGACCTCCTGCACCGGATGACCACTGGTTTCCAGGAGAGGTTCCCCCGCCTCGCCGGAATCGGCATCGGTGTGGGCGGCAACGTCAGACACCGGGCGACCGTCGTGGCGAACGCGTTCCTCGGTTGGGAGGAGGTGCCCCTCGCCGAGATGGTCGAGGAGCGCACGGGGCTGCCCGTCGTCGTCGACAGCGACGTGGCGGGGCTGATCGAGGCCGAGGCCTGGTTCGGCGCCGGCCGCGGCCTCGACCGGTTCGCGGTCCTCACCATCGGGGCGGGCATCGGCTACGGCCTCATGCTCGGCGGACGCCTGGTCCGCACCGGCGAGGACGGCCACGGCGTCGGCAAGCACTGGATCATCAACGTCAACGGCCCGCTCACCCCGGAGGGCGAACGGGGCAGCGCCATGGCCCTGTTGACCATCCCCAGCATCTGCTACCAGGTCCGCGCGGCCACCGGCCGGGACGTGACGTACGAGGAGATCCTGGCCGGCGCCGCCTCCGGCGACCCGCTCTGCTCCCGCGTGATCGGCGAGGCGGCCCGGGCCCTGGGCACCCTGGTCGCACAGATCGCCAACTTCGCGATGCCGGAGAAGATCCTGCTGGCGGGCGAGGGGGTGGGCCTCGCCGACGTGGCGGGCGGCACGGTCCACGAAACGATCCTCGCCAACCGCCACCCCATGGCGGACCCCGTCCACCTGGAAACAAAGGTCTCCGACTTCCACGAGTGGGCCCGCGGCGCCGCGGTCCTGGCCATCCAGGTACTGGTACTGGGGACGAACGAGGGTGAGGGGGCGCCCTGACGAGCGCCTCGCACGACGCCGGCGATCAGATCGAGGCATGGCGGCACTCCGGAAGAGCACGAGCCGGACGGACGGAGCCCGGGCTCACGAGGATCTGACGGGCACCGTGCACTACTGGTCGGAAGAGCCCCGGTAAGTGGCATCGTGGAAGGTGAGCGCACCGCCGGTTCCGCTCCCGTGTGAGCGGTCCGTAGGGCGGGGCGCGCCGCGGAGCGAAGGCGGTGACGGCTGTGGCAACCACTCTGAAGGCCGGAGGGAGCCGGTTCAAGGCCGACCGGCAGCTGACCGTGCGCATGCTGGTCACCGTGTTCCTGCTGGGCCTGCTGTACGTGGCCTTCGTCGGCGCACTCCTGGTCCTGCTCAAGTCGACGCTCCTGGTCGTCGTGCTCGCCGCGGGACTCCTCGGGTCGCAGTACTGGTTCTCCGACCGGATCGCCCTGTACGCCATGCACGGCCGGATCGTGACCCGTGACGAGCAGCCCCAGCTGCACGGCGTCATCGACCGGCTGTGCGCGACCGCCGACATGCCGAAACCGCGGGTGGCCATCGCCGGCACCGACCTGCCGAACGCCTTCGCCACCGGCCGCAACGCCGATCACGCCGTGCTGTGTGTGACCAGCGGCCTGCTGCGCCGCCTCGAGCCCGAGGAACTGGAGGGCGTCCTCGCGCATGAGCTGTCCCACGTGGCGCACCGCGACGTCGCCGTGATCACCGTGGCGTCGTTCCTCGGAGTGATCGCCGGCATCGTCGTGCGTTTCGCGTTCTACTCAGAGCTGCTCGGCGGCCGTCGCAGGACCGACCAGAACACGCTGGTCGTCCTCGCGGTGGTGGTGGGCGTCTCGGCCGCCGTCTACGCGATCAGCTTCGTCCTCATCAGGGCGCTGTCCCGGTACCGGGAGCTGGCCGCCGACCGGGCCGCGGCGCTGCTCACGGGCAGGCCGTCGGCGCTGGCGTCCGCGCTGACGAAGCTCGACGGGGACATCGCCCGCATCCCGAACAAGGACCTGCGGACGGCCCGCGCGTTCAACGCGTTCTACTTCATCCCCGCGCTGTCGAAGACCGCCCCGCTCCCCCGCCTCTTCTCCACGCATCCCTCGCTCGAACAGCGCCTCGACCAGCTGGCGGCGATCTCCGCCGACCTCGGCCGCCCGGCCTGAGCCCCCGAAGGGATCCACATGGGTTTCCTGGACATCCTGCTCGGGCGCACCAGGCCCGCCCCACCGGACCTCGACCGGCTCTTCGGCCTGCCGTCGGCCGCGATCACCCTGGAGGCGGCGGCCGGGTTCACGCCGACCGGCCTGGGTTCGGTGTGCTTCACGACGGTGGAGGGGACGGCTTTCGAGACGATCCGCGAGGACGTAGGGGCGCTGCTGAACGCCGATACGGAGCGTGGCGCCGCGACGGAGTTCAGCCGGGACGAATACGGCTACACATGGCTGCTCTCCCGGCGCAACCCCTCGGACCTCCCGGCGCTGGTCGGTGATCTCCACGCGGTGAACGCCACACTCGAAGGCAACGGCTTCGGCCCCCAACTCCTGTGCTCCCTGGCCGGCTTCCACAACGCGGAGGGCCACTCGCTCGCCCTCGTGTACCTCTACAAGCGGGGCACGTTCTACCCCTTCGCCCCGCTCCCGGGCGAGAAGCGCGACAACGCCCTGGAGCTGCGCGTACGCGCGGTGGTCGGCGACGACCTCCGTATAGAGCCGGACCTGGAACGCTGGTTCCCGGTGTGGGGCGCACCCGGCCTGGAAGAGGCCAGGCCCTGACGCCGCACCCAGGAGAAGGGCCCGCTCCCTAGACTCGTTCCGCCTCCACGAGCCGGAGCACGGCGTCGAGCCCGCGTCGAGCCCCGGGGGCCGCCCCGGAGGGCAGGACGTAGGCCCGCAGCCCCGCGGCGACGGCCCCGCCGTCCTTGGCCGGATGGTCGCCCACCATCAGGGCCTCGGCGGGCGAGACGCCCAGTTCGTCGCAGGCCAGCTGGAAGAGCACCGGATCCGGCTTCTCGGTGGCGTGCGGCCCTGATCCTGTCGGCGTACGTGCCGATCTGGAACAGGGTGCCGGAGAAGTCGAAGAGAACGGCACGCACCGGCAGTTCGGATACAGCGGTTCCGGCGCGCAGAGGCCCTTCGGGACCGCAAACGGTGGGTCGACTCATCCGGTCTTCCTGATCGCCCCGGCACACCCCGTCAACGATCCCAGCCATCACGCCCGCAGAGCGACAACGGCCTCGTCCGTGTACATCAGGAACGTCAGCGTCTCCTGGAAGTAGAGCTCGACGCCGGTCGCGTCATGCGAGGTGTAGCCGATGGACAGGTCCTGGCCGATGCGGAGTTCGTAGTCGCCGCCGCGGGTGGACAGGACGAACGCGCCGTTGATCGCGGGTGCCCAGATCAGTTCGCCGTCGAGGAGGCGGGCGATGTGGCCGGACACCGGGAAGCCGTGGTCGGTGGTCTCACTGACCGCCGTGTACGCCTCCGCGCCGAGCAGCAGCGAGTACGGGCCGTCGACGCCGGCGAGGCGCAGGGCACTGAGGGCCCTCGCGATGGTGTCGGGATAGTCGCGAGGCTCGGCCGGCAGACTCAGGACGGGGTTGGACGTGCGCTCGCGGACGCCTTCGATCCGGGCCGCGGCGTAGCCGTCGAAGATGGCCTGGTCCTCGGCGAAGGCCATGGTGCGTGCCGCGTCCTTGACCGGCTGCCAGTCGGAGTCGTTGGAGCCGCGCGCGACGTCGTCCACGGCCTCGCGGCTGACGGTGAAGGGAACGCGCAGTTCGACGAGCGGCTGGGCCTCGCGCAGGCGTGCCACGACTCCCGGGGCGGGCGGCGTGACGGACCGCAGATGCCCGGTGCCGACGGCGGCGAGTTCGAGCCCGTCGGGGCCGGTGACGTCGAGGACGCGGCGTCCCGCGACATGACGCTGGAAGGTCCGGCCGGCCTCTTGCTCGATCTCCGCCCAGGCGGCTTCGCTGATGGGGGCGAGTTCGCGGTGCAGGTTGTTCATGACGCGGGGGCTCCTTTGAGGCCGCCGATGCCCAACGAGCCGTCGGGCGGGGCGACGACGGGCTGCGGTGACGCGGCAGGGACGGGAAGTTCGCGTGCGGCGTCCGGCAGGGCGGGCGGGTCCGGCAGGTTGTCGAGGAAGTCTGCGGTGGGGACGAAGAACAGGTTTCCCGTGACGGCGGTGGAGAAGTCGAGGATCCGGTCGGTGTTGCCGGGCGGGCTGCCGATGAACATGTTCTCGAGCATCTGCTCGGTGACCGCGGGAGTCCGCGCGTAACCGATGAAGTACGTCCCGAACTCGCCGCGCCCCAGCGTCCCGAACGGCATGTTCTGGCGGACGATCTTCCGCTCCTCGCCGTCCTCGGTAATGGTGTTGAGGGCGACATGGGAGTCGGCAGGCTTGGTCTCGTCGGACATCTCGATGTTGTCGGCCTTCGAACGGCCGATGACCTTCTCCTGCTCCTCCGTCGACAGAGCGTTCCAGGCAGCCATGTCATGCAGGTACTTCTGCACCACGACGTAGCTGCCGCCCGCGAACGGGGCGTCCTCATCGCCGATGAACACGGCGGAGCGCGCCGCGTCACCGGTCGGATTCTCGCTGCCGTCGACGAACCCGAGCAGGTCCCGGTCGTCGAAGTAGTTGAAGCCGTGCACCTCGTCCACAACGGTCACGGCGTCGCCGAGCTGACCGACGATGTGACCGGCCAGCTCGAAACAGAGGTCCATGCGCCGCGCCCGCACATGGAAAAGCAGGTCCCCCGCAGTGGCGACGGCCCGATGCCGATCGCCGTTCAGCTCGCGAAAGGGATGCAGCCCGACAGGCCGCGGCCCGCCGAACAACCGGTCCCAGACAACAGACCCGATCCCGACGGTGCACGACAGGAACGAGTCGGGAGAGCGGAACGAGACCGAGCGCAGCAGCCCGTTCACACCACCGAGCAGGTCGCGTACGCGGGATTCGGCGCCAGGTGCCGTGGTCACCACGAGAAAGAGGGCCGCTGTCGAATACGGCGCCATGACGGGCTGCGTTTGCGTCACTGACTCTCCCGCAGGGGTGCACAATGCGGTCGGCTGACTTCCGTCACCCTAAGCCGGGCTCACCTCTCCCGCACGGTCAGTCGGTGACCCGCCGTGGATCACGGCCTCTGCGGACGTCCTCCACGAGGTGCATCGCGGCCTCCTCGCCGGAGGCGGCCGCACCGTCGATCCCGACGTCCTCGGCGAACAGCTCGCTCTCCTCGCCCTTGCGCACGCCTTCGTCGGGTGCCACGAGCTGACCGGAGCGCTCGGACCCCACCTCGTCGTCGAGCGGCTCGCCATCGGTGTCCCAGGTGTCGCCGATACCGTCGTCATCAGGAACCACCAGATCGGGGACCTCCTCGGACAGACGTTCGTCGAGCGTCTCGCCGAGCCGCTGCTCGTTGCAGGTGACACCGGTGTGCTCGACCCCCCAGGGCCGCTCGGGCGGCGAATAGCCGTCGTCGAGCGGATCGGTGACGCCGCCGCCGAGCAGGGTGTCCTCCTGGTCGAGGAGCCCCTCGTCGTCCTGGACCTCGGACCCGTCGGGCTGGTAGACGTCGTCTCCCCGCCCTTGATCGTCGATGTCCACGTCGCCTCCTTCAGCGGTGGCCTCTGTCTCCATTGTGGGCGGCGAGGGGGCGGCACGTCCTGCGGAAGGACGAACGGCCCGGAAACGAAAGTGCCCCGACCGTGACGGGGGATCACGGCCGGGGCGGTCTGCGTGGCCACGGATGGCGGTCGCCTCTCGGCGGGGGCTCCACAAGGCATCAGCCGAACGATCGTCCTTGCAGGCACATGAGATGAGGCCCGGGGACACAGCTCCACCCGCGTCCACGTCTAGTTTAACGAAGAACCACCCGGGGGAATTCCCCACCCCGCAACCGGCCCTATGAACTACGTCACGGACCGTCCCGGCACACAGAGCCAGGCGGAGCCCCGTACGGGACAGGGAGCGGGCGCAGGGAGGGGCAGGCCCACCGAGCGGACCGCCGCGTACGCGACAGCCACCACCCACCCTTCCGTCACGGCGTCACAGCCACGCCCTCAAGCGCCGAGATCCGCCGGCCGATGGCCTCGAGCGCACCGGGCCGCCGCCCAGGAACCGCACGCCGCAACCGCGTAAGAGAGGGCGCAAGCGCACGGGCCTGCGCCGGATCGCCGAGCTGCTCCCACTGATGGTGAGCGCGATCGACGGCAGCCTCGACATCCTCCGAGCCCACCGCCTGCCCGCGCGCAAGCCGGGCCTCGGCCGCAGCCGTCCACAGTTCGCAGCTGCGCCCGGGATCCTGAGCGAGCCGCGCAAGATCGGCACGCACCTCCAGCCAGTGGAGCGCCTCCGGCGACCCCGCACCATGGGTGCGCAGAGCGGTGCTCTCCCACATCGCGGCGAGGGCGGCGGCCTCACCGTGCCGCCCGGACTGCGCGGCGGCGAGGATCGCCGGGTGCGGATCGGCATCAGGGCGAGGCTCGACGACAGGAACCTCCTCCTGCCGAGCGGCCGGCACCGGGGGGCGGGGAGCCGCCGGAACAGGCCCCCGCCCACCATCGACCGCGAGGAACAAGGCACCCTCCGGACCGGCCTCGCCAGCCGCCTGAGCATGAAGATGCGCAAGCGGCGGACGGTGCCCGTTACGCCATATCGAGGCGTAGGTCTTGAGATAACCAGGCACGGCGGTGGAACGACGCGGAGGAGGAGGCGAGACCCGCCCGAACAAGCGAACACCGACCCCCACACCGAACCCCCCGCCCCGCACCTGTTCCCAGGCCTCCCTGTCGGTCACCAGGTCAAGGACGACCGTGGTGGTGCCGGGCCGCCGCAACGCGAGTTCGCCGGTGAGCCAGTGCCAGGGCAGGGAGGTGTACCGCAGGGTCGACGTAGTGGTGCGGGCCAGGGCGAGATGAAGCAGACGCTGGCGGTGATCCAGATGAAGCTGCCCGGTCACGAACAGGGCGAGAGGCCCGGGCGCGGCGACCGCCGTGCGGATGCGGGTGAGAACGGTCTGCGGGTCGACGGGATCGGCGAGTTCGACGACTGTCGCGGCGGAGGTGCCGGTCAGGGCACTGGGCGGTACGGCCGCGAGCGCGGGCAGTACGGACGTCGCGTCGATGAGGCAGCTCTTGTTCGCCGGGGCGGCCGCAAGGAGCACCGCGGTCCCGGTCACTGTCTGTTCCCCGTTGTCCTGCTGAGTGGTCACCACTACAGCACCGTAACCGGTCCTTCTGTGCCGCGCGTGACCGGCCGGAGCAGCTCGACTGGTGCCAATACAGGGCGATTTGGACGTCATCGGGAAGTGGCTGCCGCACGCGCACGCGTTCCGTCATTGTTGGCGGAACGAGAACGCCACGCGTCCGGCGCCGGGACCCCGTCCGGGTGCGGAGCCGATTCACCTCACGGAAGCTGAGGACTATGGACGAACCTGAAGGATTTCCCCCTGTAGTCGTGCACGCCTCCCAGCCCGGCGGGCGCCGGGTGACGATCCGCGGCGAGGACGCCGGGCTGGCCACCGGGCAGGAGGACGTGCTCGAGTTCCTGCGGCGCGCGGGCCTGGAGGACGCGCGGCTGGACGACCCCGAGCTGGTCGAGTGGCGGGGTGGCGGTACGAAGGTGTGGCCTGCACAGATCTAGATCCAGCCGCCGAGCCCTCAGCCCCACAGCGTCAGCGTCAGCGGTAGGAGCTCGCGTCGGCCGGCTTGCCAGGATCCTGGACCTCGACGAGGTAGCGCCACGCGTCGGGGCGGCTCCCGTCGACGTCGGTGAACCCGTACACCTGGGCAAGTGCCCCGCTGGACGTCGACTGCCCGTTCCAGCGGGCCACTTCGGGGTCGGCGGCGAGCGCGGCGACGGCCCGGCCGACGTAGAACGGCGTCTCGGAGATGCCGAAGTGCGGTGTCTGTTCCAGGGCGTCTCGCCAGTTGTCCTCGGTGACGCCGTAGTGCCCGAGCATGATCTCCGAGCGGAGCCAGCCCGGGGTGAGGGCGAGGGCTGTGGCGCCCCGCGGACCCAGCTCCTGCCCCAGGGCGAAGCCCATGCGCAGTACGGAGCTCTTGGCGAGGTCGTAGAAGAAGGAGACGCGGTAGTTGTCGCGGTTGTATTCAGCCGTGCCGTCGGTCACCTCGACCACGAGACCGCCGGGGTTGCGGAGCAGGAGCGGCAGCGCGTAGTGACTGGTGATGGCGTGTGTCTCGACGGCGAGTCGGAGCAGTCGGAGGCCGTCGTCGAGGTCGTGCTCCCAGACCGGGGTGTCCCAGGCGAAGAGGTTCTCGCCGCCCCAGATGTCGTTGACCAGCACGTCGAGCCGCCCCTGTTCGTCGGCGATGCGGTCGACGAGGGCCTTGACCTGGGCGGACTCCAGGTGGTCGGTGGGCACGGCGATACCGCGCCCGCCGGCCGCGGTCACCAGGTCGGCCGTGTCCTCGATGGTCTCCGGCCGGTCGTACTCGGAGCGCCGGGCCCGCGTAGTGCGCCCGGTCACGTACACCGTCGCGCCGGCCGCGCCGAGTTCCACGGCGATGCCCCGTCCCGCGCCGCGGGTCGCACCCGCCACGAGGGCGACCTTCCCGTCCAGCCGGGCGCTTCCGGTCCCGGGTTCCTGCGTCATGAAGCCGCCTCCTCGCTGCTGCCGGACAGGCCGTCGTGGCCCGTCCCCGGTTCGAGCATGACCCGGAATCAGGACACCGAGTGTCGCCATTCCTGCACGGATGACGGCGATGACGACGCCCGGAACGAGAAGCGCGTTCTCGCCCATCGGTCACATTCCAGGGCCGACCCGTGTCATAACAGTGACCAGGGAATCCGCCCGATGCGACAGGGAGACGCCGATGCCACCCGCCCGGACCGTGAAGCAGCGCAAGCAGGACACCCTCGACCGGCTCGAACGCGACGAGGACGTATGGGTGGCCACGGCAGACACGTCGGACGGGGACGGCACGACGCCATATCTCGTACCGCTGTCGTTCCTGTGGGACGGTTCGACGCTGCTGCTCGCCACCCCGGCGGCCAGTCCCACGGGACGCAATCTGCGGTCCACGGGGCAGGCCCGGCTCGGCATCGGCCCGACGCGGGACGTAGTCATGATCGAGGGCACGGTACAGACGCTGACGGCCACGGAGCTCCCGGACGACGTCGGTGACGCGTTCGCGGAGAAGACCGGGTTCGACCCGCGCGGGCTGACCTCGGAGTACCTCTATTTCCGGGTCACGCCGCAGCGGGTCCAGGCCTGGCGGGAGGCCAACGAGCTGGCGGGCAGGGAACTGATGCGGGAGGGCGAGTGGATCGAGGGCTGAACCACCGGCACTGCCCCACGAGTTGAGACCCACCGCCACTCACCGCACCCCCGAGCCCGGACAACACAGGGCGCGCCCGCCGAAGACCTCTCCGCCGGGCGCGCCCGGCGCCACACACGCAGCCGGCCAAGCCGGCTGACCCGACCAGCCGAACGACTCAGCCGGCGGCAGGCTCCAATTCCTTCTCCTCGCCGCCCGGCCGCGCCGTCTCGTTCTCGGCATGCCAGTCCTCGTTGTCGGCGAGCGGCTTCTCCTTCAGCACGAAGGCGAGGACGAGACCGACCGCGAAGACGGGCACCAGGTACAGGAAGATCGGCACGAGTGCCTCCTGGTACGAGGAGACGACCGTGGCGCGCAGGTCGGCCGGCAGGGCCCGTACGAGCGCGGGCGTCAGTGAGTCGCTGTCGCCGACCTTCGAGGCGGCGTCCGCGGGCAGGCGCGTGGCGAGCTGGTCAGTGAGGCGGCTGGCGAAGACCGCGCCGACGACGGCGGTGCCCAGGGTCGCGCCGATCTCGCGGAAGAAGTTGTTCGCGGAGGTGGCGGTGCCGACCTCGGCGCCCGGGAAGTCGTTCTGCACGGCGAGTACGAGGGTCTGCATCATCAGGCCGACACCGGCGCCCGCGAGTCCGACGTACAGGCAGACCAGCCAGACCGGGTCGCTCACGTCGAGGCGGGACATCAGGAACGCGACGAGCATGATGATGACCGTGCCGACGATCGGATAGACCTTGTAGCGGCCGGTCTTGCTCATGATCGCGCCGGACGGCAGCGCCGTGGCCATGATGCCGACGACCATCGGGATGAGCAGCAGCCCGGACTCGGTGGCCGTCTTGCCGTAGACCATCTGCAGATACGTGGGCATGTAGCCGACGATCGCGAACATGCCGAGGCCGATGACGATCATGCCGAGCAGCGTGGCGACGTTGAAGATCGGGCTGCGGAAGAGGTGCAGCGGGATGACGGGCTCGGCGGCCCGCTTCTCGGCGACGAAGAACAGCACCCAGGCGACGACCGCGCCGACGCCGAGCCCGATCACCAGCGGGTCGGACCACGCGTACTGCGTGCCGCCCCAGCTGGCGAACAGCACGGTGCAGGTGACGGCGGCGGCCATCAGGGCGGTGCCGAGGTAGTCGAGGGTGACCTTGACGGCCTTGCGCGGCAGCTTGATCGCGACGGCCGCGACGAAGAAGGCGAGGATGCCGAGCGGCAGGTTGACCCAGAACGCCCAGCGCCACGAGTGCTCGTCGGTGAACCAGCCGCCGAGCAGCGGCCCGACGACCGAGGAGAGACCGAACACGGCGCCCATGGGGGCCATGTACTTGGCGCGTTCCCGGGGCGGAACGAGGTCGGCGATGATCGCCTGCGAGGTGATCATGAGGCCGCCGCCGCCCAGGCCCTGGAGGGCGCGGCCCGCGACGAGCGTGCCCATGTTCTGGGCGAGCCCGCAGACCACGGAGCCGACCAGGAAGAGCGCGATGCCCGCGAGGAAGATGTTCTTGCGGCCCATGAGGTCGCCGAGCTTGCCGTAGACCGGCATGCCGATGGTGGCGGCGAGGATGTACGCGGTGGTGATCCACGCCATGTGCTCGATGCCGTTGAGCTCGCCGACGATGGTCGGCAGGGCGGTGCTGACGATGGTCTGGTCGAGCGCGCCGAGCAGCATCGTCAGCATCAGCGCGCCGAAGATCAGCCCGAAGTTGTGCGGCTTGGCTATGCCGTCCTCAGAGGCGGGATCGGCGCCCGCCGGTGCGGGGGCGTGGGTCATGCTCAGGTCTCCGTACGTGAAGGGATGGGGTGCGCGGCGCGCGAGCGGTCGCCGCCCGGGGAGGCTGGGGAGTCTTCGGGGCTCGGGTGGGGAGTCGTGTGGGGCCTTGCGCGGGGAGCGTGCGCACCGGTGCCGTGGGGGCGGCAGCCGGGTCGCGCTTCGGGAGCCGCGCCTCAGGCCTCCCGTTCGGTGGGGGCGTGTGGGAAGTCCGCCGCGGAGAGGAGGCCGCGCAGGGCGGTGAACGAGTCGCGCACCGAGTCCGCGGGACCGTCGGGGTGCTGCTTGTCGCGGGCCCAGCGCGTGAGGCCGTTGCGTACGGCGGTCATGGCGATCCCCGCGAGAAGAGCGACGGTCTGCCCGTCAGGGGCGTCTTCGGTGCGGCGGGCGATGGCGCCGGCGAGATCCCGTTCGAGCGCGTCGCACTCGGCGAGGAACGCGCCGAGGGCCGAGGGCACCTTCTCGACGATGGCGAAGACGTCCTCGAACGCTCCGGCGCCGGGCGCCATCTCGTCCACGTGCGCGGCGAAGACCTCGCCCAGGTCCCGCAGCACGGCGTCCGGGTCGCGTCCGGGCGCGGAGACGAACTGCTCCGCCTCGGCCTCCGTCAGGCCACCGGGCCAGGCGAAGAGCGCGGTCTCTTTGGTGCGGAAGTAGTTGAAGAAGGTCCGCGGGGAGACGCCGGCCTCCTTGCTGATCATCTCGACCGTGACGTGCTCGAGGCCGTGTTCACGGGCCAGGCGGACCGTGGCGGCGTGCAGTTCGGCCCGGGTCTGGCGCCGTCGCCGCGCGCGCAGCCCCTCGGCCGGCGCCTGCTCGCGGACCGCCGACGTCGCGGTGCCTGATGTCGTCACGCCAAAGATTCTTGCACACACTGCAATCTTTGCGCGCAGTGCACCTAGGGCCGGTGAATCCCCCGGCACCCGTGGCCACCCCAGCGGCGCAGACACCGGCTCGGACACCGGCTCGGACACCGGCTCAGGCGCTGCCGCGGGCACTGACGTGGGCAGAGGCATTCATCCGAGATAGGCTCCTTAAGCATTGTTTCGGGTGAAATGTGAAAGCCACTGTTCGCCGGGAGACCAGACTGATGCCCACTCGCACTGTTCTTGCCGCCGCCGCGCTGCTCGTGTCCGCGACCGCCGTGTCAGCCACCGGCGCCTCCGCCTCCGCCGTGCCGGCCGACCCCCGCCCCGCTCACCCCGCCGCCGCACCGGCCGCCGCCCTCAAGCAGTGCGCGGAGAACGCGCTGACGGTGCGGGCGACCGCATCGGGCGAGGACCACGTCCTGCGCCTGAGCGTCAAGAACCACTCCTCGCACGCCTGCCTCGTGGGCCACGTCCCGCTGGTCACTTACGGCGATCTGGACGGGGCCGCCGTCCCGTTCCCGCTCTCCGGGAGCGCCACGTACAAGCTGGACGCGGGGAAGACGGCCCACGCCGCCGTGCGCTCCCTGTCCGCGAGCGGTGACAGCGATGCCCGGTCGGTCGGCTACATCGTGGTGGCGGCGAATCCGGCACACGATGGGCAGAAGTTCACCGCCGCCGCGCTCGCCGAGCCGGGCGGGCTGCGCGTCTGGTCGCCGGTGACGACGCTGTGGCAGCCGACGCGGGACCAGGCGGACGAGGTACTCGCCGAGTCTGTCGGCGCCGGGGTCCTGAAGGTCTGATCCCGCCCGCCTCGGACACGCGCCTAGGCCGCGGCCCGGACCGCGAGGAGTGAGGCGTCGTCCTGGAGCCGGCCCTCCGCGTGGCGGAGCAGGTCGGAGGCGAGGGTGTCGGTGAAGTCCTCGAGGGCCGCGCTCTCCAGGGCCGCGGCTCGCTCCGCCAGCGGGTAGAACGCCCCGCGCGCGTCCCTGGCCTCGCTCACCCCGTCCGTGTAGAGCAGCATGCACTCCCAGGCGGTGGCGGGCACCGGTCGGGCGGCGCACCAGCCGGAGTGCAGGTCGAGCAGGCCGAGCGGCGGCGCGGGCGCGGGGACCACCGCGTGGACGGCGGCGCCGTCGCGCAGCAGGACGGGCGGCGGGTGTCCGCAGCAGACCAGTTGGGCGGATCCGTCGGGTTCGACGCCGACCAGGGTGGCCGTGACGAAGCGGTCGGGTTCGTCCGAGCGCGCGACCAGCGAGTGCAGCCGTACGGCGATTCCTTCCAACCGCGCCTCGCAGACGGCGAGATCGCGCCAGGCACGTAAGACATTGTCCGCGGTACGGGCGAGCGCGCGGCCTTTGCCCATGACATCACCCATCAACAGGCGTGTGCCGTAAGGGGATTCAACGGCTCCGTACACATCGCCGCCCGCCCCCGCGGGGCCGCTCTCCACCGGTGCGACGGTGGCGTTCGCCAGGTGCCGGGCGCTGACGCGCAGCGTGCCGACCCGCTCGGGCAGAGGAGAGACCGGCTGGGAACGGGCAGTCATACAGGGACCTTCCGGGGTGCGGCCGGACGTGCTGCCCGACGTGACGCGCCGCGCGATTGTAGCCAGTCGGGCGCGCCCGGTAACCGATTGTCACCGAATCCGACCAACCGGATTCCGCCGCCCCGGAGTCGTCAACTTCGAGCTCGCACAAGCCAGTTCACGTATCCGCGCCGCGGGCCGCCGGCCTCGCCACGCCCACGCCGCGCCGGCATCCGCGCGCGGACGGCGCGCCTCAGTCGGTGACGTCCGTGAGATCGGCCCGCAGCGTCAGCAGGTTCGTGCCGAGGGCGCGCACGGCGGCGCTGTTGTACCGGGGGAGGCGCTTCAGTCGCGCGCGGGCGTCGTCGTCCGGCAGAAGGTGTGCCGTGCCCGTGTGCCAGCGTCCCTTGATCCGTACGCGGATCTTCGGGTCGGCCTGGATGTTGCGCACGTACTGCGACTTGTCACCGTACTCGGACACCCACCAGAACTCGCGGCCGACCAGGCGGCCGCCGACCGGGGTGCGCCGGGGCAGCCCGGACGTGCGGCCGGTGGTCTCCAGCAGGATCTGCCCGGGGAGCCGGGAGAGCAGCGGGTTGCCGAGGCGCCGCTGGAACCACGTCACGGACCTGAACTTGAACTCGCGATACCGCGACATGCGCGTCCCTCCGCCGTCCTGTGACTACCCGCACTGTGGCTACCCGCCGCACTCTAGGCGACCCGGCGGGACCGGTCAGGCACGCGCCTCCCCCGGGACCGCGGCGGCGGCTGCCGGGCGGGGCAGCGCGAGGGCCGCCGCCACCGCGAGCGCCCCGACGACCGCGGCGGTCAGCCAGCCGTGACGGAACACCGTGAGGGCCGCTTCCGCCGTACGGGGCTCGCCGATGAGGCCGACCATCACGGCCACTCCGACGACGGATCCCGTCTGGCGGGCCATCGTCGTGACCGCGGACCCGGTGGCGAACCGGCTGGGCGGCAGCGCCGTGGCGGCCGCTCCCACGAGGGTCGGCAGGGCGAACCCGACGCCGACGCCGGTGATGAGCATGCCGGGCAGGAATGCGGCGGCGTAGTGCGGCGCCGTGTCCAGGGCGAGGGCCCACCACACGAGGCCGCCTGCGAAGAGGAGGCAGCCGGCCGCGGCCGTGCGGCCGGCACCGAGGCGTCGCACGACGGGTCCTGACGCGACGGCGAGGACGGGGACGACCAGCGGGCCCGGCGCGATGGCCAGTCCGGTACGGATCGCCGAGTAGCTCCACACCTGCTGGCACCACAGGACGGAGGTGAGCAGCATCGCGGCGAACGCCACGGTGAACAGGAGTGCGGCGAGCGTCGCGAACGCGAAGGCCGGGATGCGCAGGAGCGGCAGTTCGACGACGGGGACCGGGTGCCGGGCCGAGCGCAGCCAGAACGCCGCCGCGAGGATCACCGCGGCGGCCAGCGACCCGAGCACGCGCCCTGAACTCCAGCCCCATGCCTCGGCCTTGACCAGACCGAGTGCAAGGGAGCCGATGGCGAGTGTGAGAAGGACGGCGCCCGCCAGGTCCGGCAGCGGGCCGCTGCGCTCGGGACGGTCGGCGGGCAGCAGCCGCATACCGGCCACGAGGCCGGCTGTCCCGACCGGCACATTGACGAGGAAGACCCAGCGCCAGTCGGCCTCCACGAGCAGCCCGCCCGCCACGGGGCCGAGGCCGGCGGCGATGCCCCCGATGGCCGCCCAGCTGCAAATGGCGCGCGGGCGGCGCTCCGCCGGGGTGGCGACGAGGAGCAGCGCGAGTGATGTCGGCATCAGGGCGGCGGCGCCCGCGGCCTGGAGCGCACGCGCCGCGACCAGCCAGCCGACGCCGGGTGCCACGGCGCACAGCGCGGAGGCGACGGTGAACACCGCGAGGCCGAGCAGGAATCCGAGGCGGTGTCCGTACCGGTCGGCGAGGCGTCCGGCGGCCACGAGCAGGGCCGCGAACACGATCGCGTAGGCATTGAGGACCCAGGAAAGGGAGGTGAGCGAGGCGTCGTCGAAGGAGGTGGCGAGGGCGGGTACGGCGACATTGACGATGAACAGGTCGAGGTTCACGACGAAGACGCCCGCGGAGACGATCCACGCGGTGGCGGACCCGGTCCTGCCGGAAGCCGGCCCGACTGCGCCCGAACCCGCCGCCGCCTTCGATGCCGAAGTGCCGGATTGCGCGTCCGAACTCGCCGTCGACGCGTCCGCCGCACCCATTGGGTTTGCTTTTCCAACCGTCATGCCCGGCAACCTAGCGTGAGCGAGTTTGATATGACAACCCTGCAGTTGGGCAGGGCAGGTGGATGCTCGTTCCCCTCCCCCCGATGCGCCGTGTCGTCGCCGCTCGCCACCGCACACCCCGCCATAACGTCCCTCTCGCCCACCCCGGAGACCCCCGAGCCCACCCCCGAGCGAAGGACCACACCTCCATGCGCACACCCCTCCGCGTCCGACTCGCCACCCTCGCCGTCGTGGCGCCGGCCGGCCTCGCAGGACCCGCCGCCACCCCGGCGCAGGCCACCGACAACGCGCCGTGCCGCAACCCCGCGAAGCGGGACCTGGTCGACCCGTCGTCCGGGCACACCTGGCCCGGGACCGCCGTCATGTACTGCAACCTCACGCGCGGTCACGTCCCGGTCCACGCGAGCCGCTCCCCCGGCTCCCCCGTGGTCGGCCATCTGGAACAGGGCGGCGCGGCCAACTGGTTCGTCACCGAGATGAAGGGCGAGACGTACCGGGACGGCGCCGCGGAGAACGACTGGTGGGCCAGCACCCAGGCGGACAACGGCCGTTGGGGCTGGCCGCCGGAGGTGTACTTCGCGGGCGGCGGCAACTACGAGGACGACGCGGGCCTTTTGACACCGGGCTCCTACACCTGCGCCAACACCTGTGCCCCCGTGCCCTTCTGGGCCCGCTGACCCTGCGACGCATCCGGGGCCGGACCCGGTCACGACCCCCGACGACCACCCCGGTCACCCACCCCGGTTCGACAACCCCGGTTCGACAACCCCGCCCATGATCATCAAGACTGCGGATCATGCGATTCGGCGTGAACCTTCTCAATTTCGGCTCCGGCACCACCCCGCGAACCCTCGAGCGCCAGGCGACGGACGCCCGCGCGCTGGGCTTCACATTCGCGATGATCTCCGACCACATAGCCGTCACCCCCGACGTGCACGAGGTGTATCCCGCCCCGTTCTACGACCAGTTCGTCCTGGCCGCACATCTCGCGGGCCGGGTCCCGGGGCTTCAGCTCGGCACGACCATCACCGTCATCCCGTACCGGCACCCGCTCCAGACGGCGCGGCTCGCGGCCAACATCGACCAGCTCAACGACGCCGGGTTCATCCTCGGCGCGGGCGTCGGCTGGTCGGCCGCCGAGTACCGCGCGCTGGGTGTCCCGTTCGAGGAGCGCGGCGCCATCACCGACGAGTACCTGGCCGCGATCCGCGCCGCCTGGGCACAGGACCCGTGCACCTTCGAGGGGCACTACGTCTCGTACGAGGGCATCCGTACGGCCCCCGCCCCCGCTGCCGCGCAGCTGCCGGTCTGGGTCGGCGGCGACTCGCCCGCCGCGCTGCGCAGGGCCGCGCGGCTCGGTGAGGGGTGGCACCCCTTCATGCCGACGCTCGAGGCCCTGCGCGCGAAGCTGCCGGCCGTGACCGCCGAGGCCGAGAAGGCCGGGCGGCCCGTACCGGCGCTTGTGCCGCGGCTGCAGATCGTGCTCGGGGAGCGGCCCGACACCGAGGACCGTCCGCTCGGCCAGGGCAGTGTCGACCAGGTCCGCGGGGACCTGCACGCGCTGGCCGGACTCGGCGCCACGCACGTGCTGTTCGACACCTACCCGGGCGGCCCTGCCGCTCGCGCCACGGCCGACGAGGACCGCCGGGTCCTGGAGGTCCTCGTGGAGAAGGTCGTCGACCCGGCCACGGGCGACGTGCGCTGACGCCACCGCCCTCTGAACGGATACGTTCCCTGCCCAGGGCACCTGGCAGCACCTCGCAGAACCCGCTGACCTCGCCCTGGGCGACCGTTCATCGAACTTACGCAAGCAGATTGCAATTCTTGCGCTAATCTTGCGTTCCATGACACGGAGACTTGCTCAGGTGGCACAGAAGGTCGGCGTCAGCGAGGCGACGGTCAGCCGGGTGCTCAACAACAAGCCCGGCGTCTCGGAGGCCACCCGGCAGGCCGTGCTGACGGCCCTGGACGTCCTGGGCTACGAGCGCCCGACCCAACTGCGCGGCGAGCGCGCCCGCCTGGTCGGGCTCGTCCTGCCGGAGCTGCAGAACCCGATCTTTCCCGCGTTCGCGGACGTGATCGGCGGCGCGCTCGCCCAGCAGGGCCTCACCCCCGTCCTGTGCACCCAGACCAACGGCGGCGTCTCCGAGGCGGACTACGTGGAACTGCTGCTCCAGCAGCAGGTGTCCGGCGTGGTGTTCGCGGGCGGCCAGTTCGCCCAGGCGGACGCCCGCCACGAGCACTACCGGCTGCTCTCGGAACGCAAGGTCCCCGTCGTCCTCGTGAACGCGGCGATCGAGGACCTCGGTTTCCCCTGTGTCGCGTGTGACGACGCCGTCGCGGTCGAGCAGGCCTGGCGGCATCTGTCCTCGCTCGGCCATGAACGCATCGGACTCGTGCTCGGCCCGGACGACCACGTGCCGTCGATGCGCAAGCTCGCCGCCGCACGGGGCGTGGTGCGGGCAGCCGGCGGGACGCTGCCCGAGGACGCCGTCGAGCGGGCCATGTTCTCGCTGGAGGGCGGCCACGCGGCGGCGGCTCGCCTCATGCGGCGCGGCATCACGGGCGTCATCTGCGCGAGCGACCCGCTCGCGCTCGGCGCGGTGCGGGCCGCGCGGCGTGAGGGCCTGCGCGTGCCCGACGAGATCTCGGTGGTCGGCTACGACGATTCGGCGTTCATGAATTGCACGGAACCGCCCCTCACCACCGTGCGCCAGCCGATCGAGGCGATGGGCCGGGCCGCCGTCGAGCTGCTCGTCACGCAGATCCAGGGCGGCTCGGTGACGCCCGGTGAGCTGCTGTTCGAGCCCGAACTGGTGGTGCGCGGCTCTACGGCACAGGCTCCGTCCCGCACAACCGGGGCATAGTCAATTTTTTGCGGAGTCTGCACAACATCTTGCGGACACCTGTTCGCGGTGGTTGAGTGTGCCGCGCCCGGCTGCTCGACAGCCGTAGGCCGTCCTGCGGTTGTCGTCAGCCGTGGGCCCTCCATGCTCAGGCCCGAAGGGGACCACCGATGAGAAGCTCCTGGTTCCGCCCTACCCGCCGTAGCTCCGCGGCCGCGGTCGCCGCCGTGCTCACCCTCACCTCCCTCGCCGCCTGCGGCACCAGCAGCAGCGACGACGACAGCGGGGCGGGCGGCGGCTCGAAGGCCGACATATCGGCTCCCCTGGATCCGAAGACCAAGGTCACGCTCACCATCGACTGCATGCCGCCGGCGGCGAAGGCGGCCGAGCTCAGGGAGTGGAAAGAGGACGTCAAGGAGTTCAACAAGAAGTACCCGAACGTCACGATCAGCGGGAAGTCGACGCCGGGCCAGTGCGAGGAGCCCACCCGCTTCACCGCCCAGCTCAAGGCGAAGTCCCAACCGGACGTCTTCTACACGTACTTCACCGATCTCCAGCAGGTGCTCGACAACAACGGCGCCGAGGACATCTCGGCCTACGTGACACCCAAGACCGTGCCTGCCCTGAACTCCATCGATCCGGACGTCCTCGGCGTCCTGAAGAAGGACGGCAAGCTCTACGGGCTGCCCACCAGCAACTACACGATGGGCCTGCTGATCAACCGCAAGCTCTTCGAGCGGGCCGGGCTCGACCCGGACAAGCCGCCGACGACCTGGGAAGAGGTCCGCACCGCGGCCAAGAAGATCGCCGGCCTCGGCAACGGCATCTCGGGCTACGGCGAGTACAGCGCGGAGAACACCGGCGGCTGGCACTTCACCGCCGCGATGTACGGCCTCGGAGCCGACGTCGTCACCGCCGACGGCAAGAAGGCCGCGTTCAACGACGCCACCGGCAAGCAGGTCGTCCAGCAGCTGCACGACATGCGCTGGAAGGACGACAGCATGGGCAGGACGCAGCTGCTGAAGTGGGGCGACCTCCAGAAGCAGATCGCCTCCGACAAGCTCGGCATGTTCCTCGCCGCGCCCGACGACATCACGTACATGGTCCAGCAACTGGGCGCCGACTACGAGAACTTCGGCATGGGACCGATCCCCGGCGGCAAGACCACGCTCTTCGGCGGCAACGACTACATGATCAAGAAGGGCTCGTCGCCCGACAAGATCAAGGCGGCCGTCGCCTGGCTCAACTTCAAGAACCTCACCCCGGGCAAGGGCCAGTTCCAGTGGGACCGCACCAAGGCCGACAAGCTGCCCGTGGGCCTGCCGCAGCCGAACTTCTTCACCGGTGACACCAAGGCCGAGGACCTCGCGTCCCGCACGGAGAACGCGACGATGCCCGTCGAGAACTTCAAGCCGTTCCTGGATAACCCGGTGCCCGGCAAGGCGGAGCCGCCGAAGGCGCAGGAAGTCTACAAGGTCCTCGACAACGTGATGTCGGGCGTCCTCACCAACCGCAACGCCGACATCGACAAGCTGCTCGCCACCGCGGAGCAGCAGGTCAACCAGGTGCTGGCCAACCAATAGCCCACGGCACCTGCACCCCGAGGAGCGACCATGTCGGCCCCCACGCTGTCCAAGAGCTCGCCGGCGCCCGCTCGAGCGTCGCATCAACTCCCCGAACCACACGGCTCGTTGGTGCGAGCGGTGAGGCGCAATCTCGCCGCCCACGGCTTCCTGATCGGCGCGGTGCTCTGCTTCTCCTTCTTCTCCTGGTATCCGATGGTCAGGGAGTTCTTCCTGGCCTTCCAGAAGAACAAGGACGGCAGGACCACCTGGGCCGGCTGGTCCAACCTCTCCTACGTCTTCAACGACCCGGCCTTCTGGCAGGCCTGGCGCAACACCCTCCTGTTCACGGGGCTCGCGCTCGTGCTGGGGTTCGCGGTGCCGTTCCTCGTGGCGGTCCTGCTCAATGAATTCCGGCACGGCCAGGGCTACTTGAGGATGCTCGTCTACCTGCCGGTGATGCTTCCGCCGGTCGCCTCGGTCCTGCTCTTCAAGTACTTCTACGACCCCGGCTACGGCCTGTTCAACCGGATCCTCGGCATCTTCGGGATACCCGGCCAGCAGTGGCTGCAGTCCACCGGTACTGCGATGATCTCCGTCGTCATCGCGGCGACCTGGATGAACATGGGAGGCGCGACCCTGATCTATCTCGCCGCACTCCAGGGCATCCCCGGCGAGCTGTACGAGGCGGCGGAGCTGGACGGCGCCGGACTCTGGCGCAAGATCTGGCATGTGACGATCCCTCAGACGAGGCTGATCCTCTCGCTGATGTTCCTCATGCAGATCATCGCCACGATGCAGGTCTTCACCGAGCCGTTCCTGCTCACCAACGGCGCGGGGCCCGAGGGCTCCACCATGACCGTCGTCTACCTCATCTACCAGTACGCCTTCAACTTCAACAACTACGGCGGCGCGGCGGCGCTCGGCCTGGTCCTGCTCGTCCTGCTCGCGGGGTTCTCCGCGGTGTACGTACGCCTCAGCCGCACCCAAGAAGACTGATCGGCACGGGAGTTCACATGGCTACCGACACGATGCGCCCCCGGACCCTGATCTCGCCCGCCCAGCTCGGCAGGCGGCGCGGCAAGGTCGTCTACTGGGTCGTCTTCGCCCTGGTGACGGTTCTCTTCACGCTGGTCTTCCTCGGGCCGATGTACTGGATGGTCAGCGGCGGCCTCAAGACCACGCAGGAGTTCGTCAAGTCCCCGCCGACGCTCGTACCCACCAGCGTGCACCCCGGCAACTACGGGGACGCGTGGCGGGTGATGGATCTGGCGAAGCTGCTCGGCAACACGCTGTACTACGCGTTCGGCGCGCTCGCCTTCCAGCTCGTCCTCGACGTCGCGGCGGCCTACTCGCTGTCCAAGCTGCGGCCTCTGTTCGGCAACGTCGTCCTCGGCATGATGCTGGCGACGCTGATGATCCCGGCGACGGTCCTGGTCGTGCCGCAGTACCTGACCGTCCTCGACGTGCCGGTTTTCGAGCGCAATCTGCTCAACAGCCCCTGGGTGATCTGGCTGCCGTCCGTCACCAACGCCTTCAACATCTTCCTGCTCAAGCGGTTCTTCGACTCGATCCCGCAGGAGCTGCTGGACGCGGCGTCCATCGACGGGGCGTCCGCGCTGCGGACCCTGCGGTCCGTGGTGCTGCCCATCTCGCGGCCCGTCCTCGGCGTCGTCTCCATCTTCGCGGTCGTCGGCGTGTGGAAGGACTTCCTCTGGCCGATGCTGACGCTGCCCGACCCCGGCAAGCAGACCCTGAACGTCGGCATCTACTCGCTGGCCAGCGGCGTTCCCGAGAACTGGCTGATCGCCGCCCTCACCATCGCCTCCCTGCCGACCCTGATCCTCTTCCTGCTGTTCCAGCGCAACATCATGAGCGGTCTCACGGCGGGCGGCCTCAAGGGCTGACGCCCGCCGCCCCTCCCCGTACGCCGCCTCCGTGACGGCGCGCCCCGGCACGCCCTCCTGCCCGAAAGGACCACTACGTGGCAGCCCCCCATACCCCGGACACCGGCGACTGGTGGCGTTCCGCCGCCATCTACCAGGTGTACGTACGCAGCTTCGCCGACGGCGACGGAGACGGGACGGGCGATCTCGCCGGGGTCAGAGCCCGGCTGGGCCACCTGGCGCGCCTGGGGATCGACGCGATCTGGTTCACCCCCTGGTACCGCTCCCCGATGGCGGACGGCGGTTACGACGTGGCCGACTACCGGGCGATCGACCCGTCGTTCGGCACGCTCGCCGAGGCGGAGAAGCTCATCGAGGAGGCACGTGACCTCGGCATCCGCGTCATCGTCGACGTCGTGCCCAACCATGTCTCCGACCGGCACGCCTGGTTCGAGGCCGCGCTCGCGGCGGGCCCGGGCAGCCCCGAGCGCGAGCTGTTCCACTTCCGGCCCGGCCGGGGCGCGCACGGCGAACTGCCGCCCAACAACTGGCCGTCCCAGTTCGCCGGCGGGACCTGGACCCGCGTCCCCGACGGCGAGTGGTACCTGCATCTGTTCACGCCCGAGCAGCCGGACCTCAACTGGGCGCACCCCACGGTGCGTCACGAGCACGAGGAGGTGCTGCGGTTCTGGTTCCAGCGGGGCGCCTCGGGCGTACGCGTCGACTCGGCGGCGCTCCTCGCCAAGGACCCGGCGCTCGCCGACGCCGCCGCGGACGACACGAGCGGCTATGTCGACCGGGACGAGCTGCACACCATCTACCGCTCCTGGCGGGCCGTCGCCGACGAGTACGACGGCGTGCTCATCGGCGAGCTGTGGGTCCCCGACCCCGAGCGCTTCTCCCGGTATCTACGCCCCGACGAGCTGCACACGGCCTTCAACTTCGACTTCCTGTCCCGCCCTTGGGACGCGTCGGAACTGCGTGAGTCCATCGACATGACGCTCGCCCACCACGCGCCGGTGGGGGCTCCCGCGACCTGGGTCCTGTGCAACCACGACGTGACGCGGACGGTGACCCGCTACGGCCGGTCGGACACCACGTTCGCCTTCGCGTCGAAGCGCTTCGGCACGCCCACGGACCTGGCGCTCGGCACCCGCAGGGCGCGCGCGGCGGCGCTGCTGTCGCTGGCCCTGCCGGGGGCCGTCTACCTCTACCAGGGAGAGGAACTGGGCCTGCCCGAGGCGGAGGTGCCGCCCGGCCGCATCGAGGACCCTATGCACTTCCGCTCCGGCGGCACCGACCCGGGCCGCGACGGCTGCCGCGTGCCCCTGCCCTGGACGCAGGACGGACCCTCGTACGGCTTCGGGTCAGCCGGGGAGCCCTGGCTGCCGCAGCCGGCGGGCTGGGGGACGTACGCGGCCCGCCGGCAGGACGCCGATCCGGGCTCGATGCTGTCGCTCTACCGCGAGGCGCTGCGCCTGCGCCGCACGGAGCCGGGCTTCGGCGACGGGCCGATGCGCTGGCTCCCAAGTGCCCCTGGTGTACTGGCTCTTGCCCGGGGCGAGGGCCTGGTCTGCGTCGTCAACTTCGCCGATCCGGCCGCACCGCTCCCGGCGCATTCACGTGTTCTGCTGGCCAGTGGCCCCTTGGACGACGAGGGGCGGCTCCCACGGGACACGGCGGTGTGGCTCCGCGTCTGAACCGGACGCCCGGAAGGACTCAGGTATATGCCAGAAGCATCACCGCACCGGGTGTTGCCAAACCCCTTACGGGGCCTGTCCGGCTGTGCGACAGTCATTAACGGTCCTTCCGTCAGTCTTGGTCGTGCCGCGCCTGTATCGGAGTACGTCATGCCTCCCCATGTCTTCGCGGACCGCCCCGCCGCCCAGCCGCCGGAGCACGGTTCGGTCGACGCGCTGATCACGCAGACGCGTCGGCTGCTCGGTGATGTCGACGCCGTGCGCCGCGAGGCCGTTTCGGACGACGGTGACCCCGAGCGACGCTGGCAGCGCGCCCTCTACGAGCTCGCCGTGCACCAACTCAGCGATCTCGACAAGCACTTGGCGCAGCTGCGCGACGGATCACCGCGCCCGAACGTGGATTCCCTGATCCCCGAGGCCCCCGGCTGCGCGCCGGCCGAGCCGCCGAGCGGTTCCCTGCTCAGCCGCGTGGGCAGCGCCGAGTGGAATCTCCTCACCGACGAGGCGAGCTGGTCCGGAGAGCTGTTCCAGATCCTCGGCCGCAGCCCCGACGCACCCCCGCTGACCCTCGACGAACTCCCGTCCGTCGTGCACACCGATGACCAGGCCATGCTCACCAGGATGGTGACGGACTGCCTCATCGAGGGAAAGCCGATCGACGGCGAGTTCCGCATCCTGCGCACCAACGGCACCGCCCGCACGGTGCACATGATGGGCGAGCCCGTGCTCGACGCCGACGGCTCCACCGCCTCGATGTGGGCGGTCCTGCGCGACGTCAGCGAGCTGCGCCGCACCCAGCGGACCGTACGCGAGACCCATGACTCGCTCCAGCGCCGGCGGCACATCGAGCAGACGGAACGCCGGCTCGCGGTCGAGCTCCAGGAGGCCGTACTGCCGCCGTGGCGTGGCTCCCTGCGGTTCTCCCAGGGGGCCCCGCACGACCTCGACCTCGCGGCCCGCCATCTGCCGTCGTCGACGGGCGAGCTCGTCGGCGGCGACTGGTACGACGCGCTCGAACTGCCGGACGGACAGACCCTGTTGAGTGTGGGCGGCCTGACCGGACACGGCGTGGCCGTGACCTCCGGCATGGCGATGCTCCTCGGCGCCCTGCGCGGCATGGCCGTCACGGGGACCCGCCCCGACGAGCTGATGGGCTGGCTCAACCAGCTGACCGACACGTCGGTTCAGCCGTCACTGGGCAGCGCGCTCTGCTGCCGCTACGATCCCCGGTCACGCACGCTGACCTGGGCGCAGGCGGGACACCCCGCCCCGCTGCTCTTCCGCGACGGGGTGGGGCGTGCGCTGACGCCGCCGGAGGGCGTGCTGCTCGGAGCGACACCTGGTGCCACGTACGGGCTGGCCGAGGAGCCGCTCCGCGCAGGCGATCTGCTGCTGCTGCACACCGATGGCCTGGTCCCCCACCGCAGCGGCGCCGCGGCGGCGAACAGGCTCCTCGATCTCGCGCCACGACTCGCCGAGACCGCCACCGCGCAGGACTGTGTGCGGACGGTCTTCGAGGAGTTCGCCGCGCACGAGCGCGCGGACGAGGCCTGTGTGCTGGTCGCCAGGATCGGCTCCTGACGCGGACAGCTGGTTGCAGACAGCTACTTGTCGAATTCGGGTACTTGTTGGATTCGGGCCACGTGCCCCCGAGGGTCACGCCTGGGCGCGCTTGCCTCCCGTGGGCTTTCCGGGGGTCTTCGGCAGCGCGAGCTTGATCTCCTCACGCAGGTCCACGATCTTCGGGTAGCCCGCGTACTGCCCGGTGAGCCGGTACATCTCGCGGAGCCGGTCCCAGGTGCGATGCGAGGAGTTGGCCCCCATCGACACCAGCGCCAGGCGCGCGTACCGGTCGGCCTGCTCCGGGTCGTCGGCGATGAACAGGGCCGACGCGAGCGAGATGTAGTCGAAGATCTGCGAACGCTGCCGCCCGTTCGCCCGCAGTTCGATGGCTTCCTTGGCGTGGCGCTGCGCCGTGCTCGCCGCGGCCGGCTCGTGGTCGGCGAGGGTGCGGTACGCCAGGGCCTGCATCCCGTGCAGGTCCGCCTCGTCGAACATCTGCATCCAGCTGGGCGGCGGGACGTCGCCCTTGTCGGAGACGAAGAGGTCCTCCGCCTGGCCGAGGGTGCGCCGCATGGCCTGGCCCTTGCCCATCGACGCCTGTGCCCAGGCCTCGATGGTGTAGAGCATCGCCCGGGTACGCGGCAGGGTCTGGTCGCCGGATCCGGACTTGGCGAGCTTCATGAGGTCGAGTGCGTCGTCGGGCCGGCCGAGGTGCACCATCTGACGGGCCGCCCTGGACAGGGCCTCCCCGGCGCGCGGCCGGTCGCCGCCCTCCCGCGCCGCGTGGGCGGCGATGACGAAGTACTTCTGGGCCGTGGGTTCGAGGCCGACGTCGTGCGACATCCAGCCCGCGAGGACGGCCAGGTTGGCGGCGACGCCCCACAGGCGCCGCTGGAGATGGTCGGGGTGCCGGTAGCTGAGCATGCCGCCCACTTCATTGAGCTGGCCCACCACCGCCTTGCGTTGCAGGCCGCCACCGCGGGCCGCGTCCCAGGCCCGGAACACCTCGACGGAGCGCTCCAGTTCCTCGATCTCCTGCGACCCGATGGGGGCGGCCTCATAGCGGTCGAACCCAGCGGGGTCGGCGTGCAGGGGGTCTTCGAAACGTGGGGCGTCGGCCGCGAGGGCCGGATCGGTGTGCAGCCAGTCATGCATGGCGCCGCTGAGTACAGATCCTGTGGCGAGCGCGGCACCCGCGCCCACCAAGCCGCGTCGGTTGAGCATGAGGTCCATTCCCGTGAATTCGGTGAGGACCGCAGCAGTCCGCTCGGGCGCCCATGGCATTCCGTCGGGGTGTTGCACAGCCCCGTCGTCCTGCCGTTTCCCGGTGCGCCCGTGCCGGACCAGACCGAGGTCCTCGATGGTCACGACACGGCCGAGCCGCTCGGTGAACAGCGCCGCCAGCACCCGTGGCACCGGATCGCGCGGGATCTCTCCCATGTCGATCCAACGCCGCACCCGTGAGGTGTCGGTCGCCAGCTGGGGGTGGCCCATGGCCGCCGCCTGCCGGTTGACCAGCCTCGCGAGCTCCCCCTTGGACCAGCCGGCGAGGCCGAACAGGTCGTTCAGGCGGGTGTTGGGTTGTCCGTTCACGTCAAGCCCCCAGGTTCTCGGCTGAGTTGACAGTAACCCTCTGTCAGTTGCAGAGCGACTATTCGCCAGGGTTCGCCAGGGTGCGCCAGATGGTGTGCCAGTGGGCACCGGGTGTCAGGTAGGAATGCGCCACCCCGACCCGGTTGCCGCGGCTCACTCCCCAGGGTGCACCACGGTTGCCCGGGGCGGGTGGCGCAGGCAACTCGCAGGCACACGAAGGGATCTGTTCGCCCATGTACGCAGCATCGTCCTCCGTGTCCGCCCCGCCCCGGCCGCTCTACGCCCGGCCCCCGGCCCGCGGCAACGGCCGCGCAGGTGAGGCCCCACCGGCGGGCAGCGGCCCGTATCTCGACCCCGCGCGACCTGCGGCCGCAGCGCTCGGCTCCGGTCGGACAAGGCGCGTCCCGGGGGTCGGCACCCAACCGCTCAGCGGGAGACTCGACTTGTCCGGTCCCCAGGGCGCTCAGCTGCGCACGGCGATCGCCTCGGTGCACCGGATCTGCCCGGAGTTCAATCCGGTGCAGGTGCTGCGCCGCAGTGGACGGTCCGTGCTGCTCGTCGGCACCACAGGGCGCAGCACCGCCGTCGCCAAGTGTTTAGTGGACCAGTCCCCTGTCTGGGCCGAGCGGATCCGCCATGAGATAGCGGCATACCGCTCGTTCGTCCGGCACCGGCCACCGGTCCGGGTGCCGCGGCTCATCGCCGCGGACCCCGACAACTGCACGCTGGTGATCGAGCGGATGCCCGGCCGGGTCGCCGCCCTGCAGCGGCACCCGGCCGAGGCACCGCCCCGGGCGGACGTGCGGGCCGCGCTCAGCGCGATCTGCCGGCTCAACCTCTGGCGTCCGCCGGCCGGCACGTTCAACGCGCCGCTCGACTACGCGGACCGGATCTCCCGCTACCACGATCTCGGGCTGCTCACCGACCGGGACATGGGCGATCTGCAGAAGCTGCTGCACGGCATCGCGCACTCGTCGGGCCGCCAGGGCATGGGCCAGTTCTGTCACGGTGACGCACTGCTGTCGAACATCCTGCTGTCCCCGGCGGGCCCCGTGCTCGTGGACTGGGAGCACGCGGGGTGGTACCTGCCGGGGTACGACCTGGCGACGCTGTGGTCGGTGCTCGGTGACGCGCCGGTGGCGCGCCGCCAGATCAGCCAGCTCGCGCAGTCCGGCGGGCCCGCGGCGCGGGACGCGTTCCTGGTGAACCTGATGCTCGTACTGACGCGGGAGATCCGGACGTACGAGACGGCCGTGCAGCGTTCGATGCACGACTCGACCCCGGCGGCATCGGGTACGGCCCCGCACGGTGCTGCGCCGTCCGGCGAGGAACAGCGGCTGCTGCTGAGGCGGCTGCACGACGACTGCCAGCTGGCCCGCAGGGCCGTGCGTGCGGCGGTCGGCACTCGCTGAGGGGACAGGAATCCGCGGTGCGCCAGGACAGCGGCGCACCGCGGATTCTCGTGTGCCCCTGTCCCCAGGGGCTACGGGTTACTGAACTGCACGGCGTCCACGTCGAACGAGTTGTTCTGCGGGGACTTGAACACGAGGTACAGCTTGTGCGTTCCGGTCAGCGCGTCGACCGGGACGGCGGGTGTGGCCTCGTAGTTGTCCCAGCCGCCGGTGTTCGGGACGGGTGTGGTGGCCAGGAGCTTGCCGTCGGGGGCGTCCGCACGCAGCTCGATGGAGCCGACGCCGTACGGCGATGACAGTTTGTAGCTCACCTGTCCGACGCCTTCGACGCTCATCGGGTCGAAGGCGACCCAGTCGCCGTCGCTGACGTCGCCGATGCGCTTGCCGTTCTCGGCGCCCTCCTGTGCGACGACGCGCGTGCCGGACTGGCCGTCGTAGTACTCCGCCTGCTTGTGCCTGGGCTGGAGCACGGACCGCCCGTAGCCGGTCAGGGCACTGACGCCGTCGCCTCCCTTGTCGGTGTACTTGGCGTTGAGTACGTAGGTGAGGTCCGCGCCCTCGGGGTGGCCGCCCAGGTCACCGGTGTCGACGGTGCCTTCGCAGCCGGGTATGTCGGTGGTGGGGTGCTCGTGGTCGTCGTGGCCGAGGGCCGGGTTGACGGTCACCTTGGAGCAGTCGACCGTGCCGTCCTCCGGGTCGGTGACGGTCACCTTGTACGGGATCTTGTCGCCGAAGTCGATGAGCTTGCCGTCGACGGGGAACTCGATCTTCACCTTGGGCGCGGTGTTGCCCGCGGTGACGGGGACGTTGGCGTAGCCGGACTTGCCGGTGGAGTCGGTGACCTTCAGCTGGGCGTTGAAATCACCCTTCGCCGTGTAGGTGTGGCTCGGGCTCGCCTCGGTGGAGTCGTAGGTGCCGTCGCCGTCGAAGTCCCAGGCGTAGGTGAGCGGGTCGCCGTCGGGGTCCTTGCTTCCCTCGCTGGAGAAGGAGACTTCGAGCGGAGTGGGGCCGTTGGTGACGGAGGCCTTCGCCTCGGCGACCGGTACGCGCTGTCCCTGCGCGTAGTCGATCCGGTAGAGCCCGGAGTCGTTGTTGCCGCCGCCGAACTGGCTGCCCCATTCGAGGACGTAGAGCGAGCCGTCGGGACCGAAGGTCATGTCCATCGGCTTGGCGAACTTCGCGGTCTTCAGGAAGTCGTTGATCTTGAGGAGCTTGCCTTCCTGGTCGAAGCGGATCTCCTTGACCTGGTCACGGGCCCACTCGTAGAAGAAGCTCGCGCCCTCGAAGTAGGCCGGGAACTTGGTCTTCGACGGGTTCTTCGCGTCGTAGTGGTAGACGGGCCCGCTCATGGGCGCGGAGCCGCCCTCACCCATCTCCGGGAACTCTTTCGACTTGCCGTAGCCGTACCAGATCACCGGCTGCTGGACGGGCGGCAGGTCCGTGAGGCCCGTGTTGTTCGGCGAGGGGTTGACCGGCTTGTCGCAGTCGAACTTGGCGCCGGCCTCCTTGGTGTCCGGGTTGTAGGGGGCGTACGGCTGGTTGTTGCCGTGGCAGAAGGGCCAGCCGTAGTTGCCGGGCTTCTTGATGACGTTGTACTCGACGAGGCCCTCGGGGCCGCGGTCGGTCGTCGGGCCGCCGCGGTCGGGGCCGTAGTCGGAGACGTGGACGGCGCCGTTCTTGGGGTCGACGTTGAAGCGGAACGGGTTGCGGAAGCCCATCGCGTAGATCTCGGGACGGGTCTTCGCGGTGCCCTTCGCGAAGAGGTTGCCCTTGGGGATGGTGTAGCCGCCCGCGTCGGTGGGCTTGATGCGCAGGATCTTGCCGCGCAGGTCGTTGGTGTTGCCGGCGGTGCGGGCGGCGTCCAGCATCTGCTTGCCGGGACGCCAGTCGATCGGCGCGTAGCCCTGCCAGTCGGGGTCGAGGTTGGGCGGGGTGTCGTCGCCGACACCGAGGTAGAGGGTGCGGTCCGGGCCGAACTCGACGGCGCCACCCGTGTGTCCGGGCTCGGGGAAGCTGCGGTCGCGGTAGGCGGGGACGTCGAGGAGCTTCTTCTCACTGCCCAGGTCAAGGGTGTTGTCGGCCTTGACCGTGAAGCGGGAGAGCCGGTTGACGTCGTCCTCGGCGTCCTTCGGCGCGTAGTACAGATAGATCCAGTGGTTGTCCTTGAACGACGGGTCGAGCTCCATGCCGACGAGGCCGTCCTCGCCGCCGGTGTAGACGTCGAGCTTGCCCGCGGTCGCGGTGGCGTGGGTGGCGGGGTCGTAGACCTTCACCTCGCCACTGCGCTGGATGTAGAAGACCTTGCCGTCCTTGGCGACGTCGAGTTCCATCGGGTCGGCGGTGTTGTCGTCGAGTGCGGTCTTCTCGTAGCCGGACCAGACGGTGCCGCCGCAGTCGCCGGGCTTGTTGCCGGCGGCCCACTGGATGCCGCCGAGCACATGGGCGCGGAAGGCGGGTTCACCGTAGGAGGCGCTGTCGTGGCCCATGGCGGTCGCCCAGACCTTGCCGCCCTCGGCGTTGCGGCACCAGGAGATGGGGTGGTCGGCGCCCATCGCGGAGCCGCCCGGGTTGTACGTGGTCTCGTCGGCGGTGACGAGGACGTGCACGTCGCCGCGGGGGTTCTTGTCGAAGTTGTACCACTCCTCGGGGCGCTCCCAGCGCTCGGGAAGTCCCTTGGTGGAGGGGTGCACGCGGTCGGCGACCTTGGCCGTGCCCTGGAGCACGCCGGGTGAGTGGGCGGGCATGTGGGCGCCGCCGTTGATGGTCTCGTCCCACCAGGGGAACTGCTCCTCGACGCCCATGTCGAGGGTGTTGTGGATGGCGACGACGCCCTTGCCGCCGCGGACGTACTTCTGCAGGGCCTCGCGCTGGCCGTCGGTGTCCCAGACCATGCCGGAGTTCTGCAGCATGATGATGACGTCGAAGTCCTTGAGCTTCGCGTCGTCGAAGACGGTGGAGTCGGCGGTCTGGACGACCTCGAAGTTGTTCGCCGCGGCCTCCTCCTCGACCATCTTGATGCCGTCCGGGATGGAGCCGTGGACGTAGCCGACGGCCTTGGTGAAGAGCAGCGCGCGGAAGGCGGGGGCCTTGCCCGCGGCCGTGGCGCCGGTGGGGAGGAAGCCGACGGCGAGCAGCAGTGCGGTCAGTAACGCGAGGGCAGCTCTTCGCATGCCTCCGATGTCACGAGCATGACATCCCATGAGAGGGTCCTTTCCGTGGAAACAGTGGACGGACTTGCGGGGTGCCGGAATTCGGAGAAACTCAGAGGTTCAGCGGGTTCGGCCGGTCGCGGCGCGCAGGAAGCGCAGACCGTCCGTGGCCAGGGCGTCCTGGCTGTCGGCGAGCGGGCGCCACACGGAGGCGGCGACGGCGATCGCGTCGTTGTGCGCGGTGAACGACTCGATGCACAGCGGACCTCGGTAGCCGCTCTCGCGCAGCGCGTCGAGGAAGCCGGTCCAGTCGAGGTGGTCGGCCCCGGGTGTGCCGCGGTCGTTCGCGCAGACCTGAACGTGCGCGATACGGTCCCCGGCCGCGCGGACGGCGGCGGGGAGCGAGTGTTCCTCGATGTTCTGGTGGTAGGTGTCGAGCGCGACGCCGATCCCGTCGTGCGGCAGCCCTTCGAGGGCGTCCAGGGTCTGGGCGACGGTGTTGAGCAGGCTGGTCTCGTAGCGGTTGAGGGGTTCCACCGCGAGGCGCACCCCGGCTGCGCGGGCGTGCGCGACGAGGGGGGTGAGGTGCGTGCGCAGTTCGTCGTACGCGGCCTCGCGTGCGGCGCGGTCCAGGCGCCAGGTCCGGCCGACGGAGGCGTACAGGGGTCCTGCGACGACGGGCGCCCCGATCGCGTGGGCGGCGTCCAGGCAGTGGCGCACGTAGTCCTGGGTGGTGCGCACCGTGGCGGCGTCCGTGTCGACCAGGTCGCGGCCGTGCGGCATGACGGCGATCACGGCTGCGGGGGCGAGACCGGTCGCGTCGAGGAGCTTCGCCGCATCGACCGGGTCCCAGTCGCCCACGCTCTCCATGGGGAGTTCCACGCAGTCGAACCCCCAGGCGGCGAGGCGGGGCAGCGTGTCGGCGAGGGCGCTGCCGGTGACCGGCGAGTGCCAGATCCAGGGGTTGGCGCCCAACTCCCAGGCGGGCGCGGTCACTTCTTGCCTCCCCAGTCCTTCGGGTAGCCGGGCAGGTCCTGGCAGCCGCACATGGCGTAGTGCAGAGGCGGCATGCCCTCCTGGAGGTACTCGTCGAGGTTGTCCTGGGTGACGGTGGGCTGTGGCAGCTTCCACTCCTTGGGGACCTGCTTGCCGTCGAGCACGCGCAGGGCGGCGATGACCGGCGTACGCCACTGGAAGGTGGGATACGTGGGCGCGATCGCGGTGAGCTTCTTGTCCTTCCAGGCCTGGAGGAAGTCCTGCTGGTCCTCGCCGGTGATGGGCGGGACGTCCACCCCGGCGTCCTCGAACGCCTCGACGGCGGCCACGGAGGTGGCGCCCGAGTCCATCCAGACGCCGTCGACCGAGCCGTGCCGGGAGATCGCGTCCGCCACGATCGACTTCGTCTTGGCGGGATCGCCATCGGTGAACTTGACGTCCACCACGTCGAGTTGACTCTTATCGAAGGCGAGCTTCGCGGCGGACCAGCGGGTCTCCAGGACGTCGACTCCGGGTGAGATGCGCAGGGCGAGGATCTTGCCCTTGGGCTTGACCTTGCCGACGAGGAAGTCCGCGGCGACGGCTCCGTAGCCGTAGCCGCCGATGGGGTTGATGAAGGTGACGGCGCAGTCCGTCTCGACACCCCGGTCGAAGACGATGACGGGCAGCTTGCCGCAGGCCTCCTTCACGGCCGGGGTGAGCGTCGCGGTGGTGTTCGGGGACACGATCAGGGCGTCGCAGCTCTTGTTCCCGGCGAGTTCCTGGATGTCTGAGATCTGCTTGTCGTCCTTGCCCTGGGCGTCGAGGACGGTGAAGGCGGTGATCTCCTTGTGGAGTTTCACCTCGGCCTTCATGTCCTTGAGGCCGACCTGGCGCCAGGGGTTGAAGACGCCGGCGTTGGAGAAGCAGAGGTGGGTGCCGCCGGAGCCCTTCTTCTTGTACTGGGCCGTCTCCGTCATCTCGGGTTCGAGCATCTGCTCCCAGGGCTTGTCGGCGGGCCCCTCGGGCGTGACTGCAGCGAGCGCCAACTGCCTTTCGTACTCGGCCTGTTGGAAGAACTTCGACGGCTTGTCGGCGCCCCCCTTCGCGGCACTTTCCGACGCCGTGCCCGCCGCGGAGTCGGCCGGCATGTCGCTGGAGCACGAGGTGAGCAGGGCGGCAGCGGCCGCAAGTGCGGCGGCGACGGCGAGTGGACGTCTGCGGGTCATGAGGGGGTCCCTCCCGAGGGGTGAGTACGACGGCGGCGCAGGCGGGAGAAGTCGGCGGCTCCGAGACCTACGGCGGCGATGACGATGATGCCTTGGACCGTGGATTCGAGGGCGCCCGAGACGCCCTGCAGATTGAGCAGCGTGAACAGGGCCTGGAGCGAGAAGGCCCCGGCCATCGCGGCGACGACGCTGCCGCGGCCCCCGCCGAGTGCGACACCGCCGAGCACGACGGCCGTGATGGCCTCGAACTCGTAGCCGCGGCCCGCTTGCGCGGACACTCCGGAGAATCCGCCGACGAGGACGGCGGCGAGCGCGGCCGCGACGCCCGACAGGACGAACGCGATGATGCGGACCCGGTGCACGCGGACGCCCGCGAGGGCGGCGGTGCGCTCGCTGTCGCCGGTCGCGATCAGCGTGCGGCCGAAGTCCGAGCGCATGAGGAGCACTGCGGCGGCGCCCGCGACGAGGCAGGCGAGGACCGCCCAGGGCAGCCAGCCGCCCGCCGTGCCGCGGCCGAGCCGGCGGAACTCCTCCGGGAGCGATCCGTGCGGGGAGCCCCCGGTCCAGAAGAAGACGGCGCCTTCGAGGATCAGCATCATGCCGAGCGTGGTGATGAACGACGGCACGCGCAGTTTCGTCGTGATCAGCCCGCTGACGAGACCGGTCAGCGCTCCGGCGAGCAGCAGCCCGCCCGTCACCACGATCCAGGAGGCGCCCGGGTACGAGCCGTAGAGCTCCGCCGCGACGACGACACCGGCGGTGACGACGGCCCCCACGGAGAGGTCGAACTCCCCGCAGACGATGACCAGATACTGGCCCGCCGCCAGGATGACCAGCGGCGCCGCGCGTTTGACGAAGGCGAGGAAGCGGTCGGGTTCGTAGAAGCCGGGGTCGGTGGCGGCCAGGGCCACGAGGAGCACGGCGAGGAGGACGTAGACGGGGGCGCCGGCGCCCAGGGAGCGGACAACTCGTTTGTAGGGGCCGGCCGTCGGGTTCGCGGTGGTCATGCGGGCCTCCGTGTGCCGCGCCGGGCGTAGAGGGCGACGGCGGCGATGATCACGACGCCGCGTACGACGTTCTTGAAGAACGGGTCGACGCCCAGCTGGTTGAAGACGGAGTCGAGCACGGCGAGGACCAGGACGCCGCCGAGCGTGCCCGCCACTCCCCCGCGGCCGCCCGCGAGCGCGGTGCCGCCGAGGACGACGGCGGCGATCGACTCGAGGTCGTAGCGGGCCTCGGTGCCGGCCCAAGGGGCGCCCGCGCCGAGCCGCGCGGCGAGGAAGAGCGCGGCGGCTCCCACGCACAGCGAGCACAGGACGTGGGCGGCGACGACGGTGCGCCGGGTGCGGACGCCGGAGAGACGGGCCGCGTGCTCGTCGCCGCCGGTCGCGTACAGGTGGTGGCCGAATCGGGTGCGACGGGTGACGAGCCACAGGGCGGCGGCGACCGCGGCGAGCAGGAACAGGGAGACGGGGACAGGCCCCATGCGGTCATAGCCGAGGTGCTGGAAGGACGCGGGGACCTTGCCGGCAGGGCCCGTGTAGTTGTCCTCGATCCAGCCGCGCAGGATGAAAGCCGTGCCCAGCGTCGCGATGAACGCGTTGACCTTGAGGCCGGTGACGACGAGGCCGTTGGCGAGGCCGACGGCCGCGGAGAGCGCGAGCACGGCGACGACGGCCGTGACGACGCTGCCGTCCTCCATCGTGGTGGCGGCGACGAGCGTGCCGAGGCTGATGAGGTACGCCACGGACAGGTCGAGGGAGCCGGTGAGGATCACGGCGGTCTGCCCGACGGCGACGAGTCCGAGTGCCACGCAGTTCTGGAGGATGCCGACGACGTTGGCGAGGGTGAGGAAGTCCCCGCCGCGCGCGGCCACCACGATCCACCCGGCGGCGGTGACGGCCACGGCGGCCAGCCAGACGCCGACGGCGGGGTCGGCGAGGCGGATTCCGCGCGGCGCGGCGGACTTCGCGACGGTCGGCGGGGCGACGGCGGTCCCGGTCATGCGCTTCCTTCCGGTGAGGCGGGGGCGGGCGGGCGCACTGCCAGGCCGCCGCGTGTGGCCAGGCGCATGACGTCCTCCTCGCTTGCGCCGGCGGGGAGTTCACCGGCCAGGCGCCCCTCCGCCATGACGAGGACGCGGTCGCTCATGCCGATGAGCTCGGGGAGTTCGGAGGAGACGATCAGGACGGCGATGCCCTCGCGGGCGAGGTCGCGGGCAAGGGTGTGAATGGCGGCCTTGGCGCCGACGTCGACGCCCCGGGTCGGCTCGTCGAAGAGCAGGATCTGCGGGCGGGCCGCGAGCCACTTCGCGATGACGACCTTCTGCTGGTTGCCGCCGGAGAGGAACTGGGCCTGCTGGTCCTCGCCGCGCGCGTGCAGCCGGACCCGCTCCAGAAGGGCGGTGAGGTCGCGGGCCGCGGGTGGCCGGCCGCGCGCGGGGACGGCCCGGGTGACGAGGAGCGCGTTGTCGCGCACGGACTGACGCAGGGCGAGGCCCTCGGCCTTGCGGTCCTCGGTGACCAGGGCGATCCCCGCGCGGATGGCCTGACGCGGGCTCGTGGGGCGCAGGTCGCGCCCGCCGACGGTCATGGCGCCGGTGGTGAAGGGCGCGGCCCCGAACAGGGCACGGGCCAGGGACGTACGTCCTGATCCCTGGAGGCCCGCGATGCCGGTGACCTCTCCCGAGCGCAGCGTCAGGTCGATGTCGTGCAGGCGTGCGTTGCCTCCACCGCGCACGGTCAGCCGGACGTCACCGGCCTCGCCGGGGCGGGCGCGCGGCGGGTAGTAGGCGCTGAGCTCCCGGCCGACCATGGCGCGGACGACCTGGTCGATGTCGGTGTCCTCGGTGCGTACGGTCGTGACGTGCCGGCCGTCCTTGAGGACGGTGATGCGCTGTGAGAGGTCGAAGACCTCGCGCAGGCGGTGCGAGATGTAGAGGATGCCGAGGCCGCGAGCCGCCAGTCGGCGTACGAGAGCGTGGAGTTGGGCCGCCTCTTGGTCGGCGAGCGGGGCGGTCGGCTCGTCCATGACGAGGACGCGGGCGGGCGCGTCGTCGGAGGCGAGCGCCTTGACGATCTCGACGGTCTGCTGGCGTGCGATCGGCAGATCGCGGACGTAGGTGCGCGGGGTGATGCCCGACTCGCCGAGTTCGGCGAGGAGTTCGGCGGTGCGCGCCTCCATGGCGCGGCGGTCGACGAGTCCGCGCCGGGTCGGTTCGCGGCCGAGGAACACGTTCTCGGCGACGGTGCGGTGGGGCAGGAGCGCGAACTCCTGGTGGATGATGCCGATTCCGGCGGCCTGGGCCTGCGCGGGATGGGTGAAGGACTGCTCGGCGCCGTCCAGGGTGATGGTGCCCTCGTCGGGGACGTGCTCGCCCGCGAGGACCTTCATCAGGGTGGACTTTCCCGCACCGTTCTCTCCGACGAGCGCGTGCACCTCGCCTGCGGCGAGGTCGAGGGAGACCCCGTGCAGCACCCGTACACCGAGAAAGCTCTTGGACACGCCGTGCATCGCCAACATCGTCTGTGTCGCCTGCATCGTTCAGCCTTTCCGGCCTCTTCGGCAGTCTTCCGCAGCGGTCTGCATTGCAATGTGCTGACCCTTCTTTGACCTGTCAAGGGCTCAACCATGGTCCGTACAAAGGAAATTGACAGGTACTTAGGTCGGTTGCCGAACACCATCGGGCTTGTGAGCAGCGGAACTCGTCCCTATCGTGACTGCCATGCCTGGAGCGCCGGATCACCCCAGTTCCGCGCCGCCGTCGTCGCCCGGCGAGGTCCTCGCCCTGCTGCGTACGGGGGCCGCCGCGACCCGCGCGGACATCGCCCGGATCACCGGCCTCGCGCGGTCGACGGTGTCGCAGCGCGTCGACGCGCTCATCGCGCACGGCTTCCTCACCGAGGGCGGGGCGGAGGCCGGGGACTCGACGGGGGGCCGGCCCCCGCGCCGCCTCCATCTGCGCACCCGCGAGCACGTGGTGGCGGGCGTCGACCTGGGCGCCTCGCACTGCCGGGTCGCGCTGCTCGACATCGGTGGGGATCAACTCGCCCTGCGTGAGGACCAGTTGTCGATCGCCGACGGTCCTGCGTCGGTTCTCGGCCACGTCGAGCGGACGCTCCACGCGCTCCTCGACGAGGCGGGACTCGACCCGGCCTCACTCCAGTCGATCGGCGTGGGTGTGCCGGGCCCTGTCGAGTTCACCACCGGCCGGCCCGTGGATCCGCCCATCATGCCCGGCTGGCACCAGTACCCGATCCCGGAGTTCTTCGCCGACCGCTTCGGCGTGCGGGCCCTCGTCGACAACGACGTGAACGTGATGGCGCTGGCCGAACAGCGCCGGGCGTTTCCGGGCACCCGCTATCTCCTCTACATCAAGGTCGGTACGGGCATCGGCTGCGGCATCGTCGCGGACGGCCGGCTGCACCGGGGCGCGCAGGGCAGCGCGGGCGACATCGGGCACATCCGGGTGGGCGACAGCCGTCAGGAGACGGCGCCGTGCCGGTGCGGGAACTCGGGGTGCCTGGAGGCGGTCGCGGGCGGCGCGGCGCTGGCCCGCGAGCTGTCGGACCTGGGGCTGGACGCCGCGTCGAGCCGCGATGTCGTGCGCCTGGTGAAGTCCGGCAACCGTGACGCCGTACGGATGGTGCGCGAGGCGGGGCGTGCGGTCGGCGAGGTCCTCGCGGGGCTGGTGAACTTCTTCAACCCGGACACGGTGGTGGTCGGCGGCGCGCTGGCCGCCGTCCACGACCAACTCCTCGCGGGCGTACGGGAGGCGGTGTACCGCCGCTCCCACCCGCTGGCCACTCATGTCCTGCGCATCGAGCCGAGCCGCACCGGAGCCGACGCGGCCGTGGTCGGCGCGGCCATCCTGGCGATCGAGCACGCCCTCTCGCCGGAGCAGGTGGACCGGGCCCTCGGGGGCACGTCGCCGCGCTAGGGGGTGTCTTCACATTCCCGTCGTCCGCCCGGAGGGCGGGCCCCGCGGCGTCTGGTGCGTGCGGCTGCAAGGCGGAGGAGGGCGTCGACGCGATGGGGGTCCCCTCTGCTCGAGCGAAGCCGAGAGCTTGGGGGAGTGCGTGCCGGACGCCGCGGGGCAGGCGGGAATGTGAAGACAGGCCCTAAGGGTGTCCGGCTGTGGGGGAACACCCGCGTGGCCGGTCCCCCCGATCAGGTGGAGTGCGCGGGTGAGCGCGCGGCGGCCTCCCGTATGCCGAGACGGCGCCCCCACTCTTTCCGCACGGTCATTGGTCCACTCCACTGACGCGCCGCAGGCGGTGAGGCCTCCCCGGCGAAAGCCCGCCGACCGGGCGCTGACATGGGAAATCCCTTGCCCTGAGCATGATTGACGGATCGTCGGCAAGCCGATACCACTGACCCACGATCGCCCCCGCACACCGTCGAGCTCATCTGTCCCAGGACCGTTCCCAGGAGGCCGCTTTGCCCTCGACCACCAGCGACCACTCCCCGGCCGCCCGCAGACGCACCCAACAGGCGGCCCGGGCGGCGGGGACGCTCGCGACGGCGGCCCTGCTGCTCCCCCTCCTCGGCGCCGCGCCCCCGGGCGAGGCCCGGGGGACGTCGGACGCGGGCCTCCAGCACGCGTTCGCGAGCGCGGCGGCCGAGTACCGCGTGCCCCAGAGCGTCCTGCTCGGCGTCTCCTACCTCCAGTCCCGGTGGGACACGCACGGCGGTGCGCCCAGCGTCACCGGCGGCTACGGCCCGATGCACCTCACGGACGCCCGCGTTGCGCTCGCCGGCGTGGCGGCGCACAGCGAGGCCGAGGGCGATCCGCGCGGCGACTCGTCACGGGCGGCGCTCACCCCCAAGGCGAAGGTGCCGCAGAACTCCCAACTCCCGGCCCGCCTCAAGTCGTTGCCGCGTGCCGCCGAGCTCAGCGGGATCCCCGCCGAGCAGCTGCGCTCCGACCCCGCGGCCAATGTGCGCGGAGGCGCCGCCCTGCTCGCCGCGGCCCAGAAGGCCCTCGGCAAGCCCCTCAGCTCCGACCCGGCCGACTGGTACGGCGCGATCGCGAAGTTCTCCGGCGCCGACGACACCGCCACGGCGGCGACGTACGCGAACGACGTGTTCGCCGTGATCCACGACGGCGAGCGGCGCACCACGGACGCCGGGCAGCGCGTGGAGCTCACGGCCGACCGCAGCCTGAAGCCCGACGCGGCGCAGGTACGGAGCATGGGTCTGCGCAAGTCCGACGAGAGCGGCACCGAGTGCCCGGCGACCGTGTCGTGCGAGTGGATCCCGGCGCCCTACGAGGAGTTCGGGGACGGCGACTACGGCAACCACGACCTCGCCGACCGGCCGAACGACCAGAGCATCGACTACATCGTCATCCACGACACCGAGGCGACGTGGGACACGACGCTTCAGCTGGTGCAGGACAAGACGTATCTGGCCTGGCACTACTCGCTGCGGTCCACGGACGGGCACATCGCCCAGCACGTCAAGGCCAAGGATGTCGGCTGGCACGCGGGCAACTGGTACGTCAACGCCAAGTCCCTGGGCCTGGAGCACGAGGGCTTCCTCGCCCAGCCGGACTCCTGGTACACGGAGGAGATGTACCGGGCGTCGTCGCGCCTGGTGAAGTACCTGGCGAAGAAGTACGACATCCCGCTGGACCGGCAGCACATCCTGGGGCATGACAACGTGCCCGGCACGACACCCGCCGGGATCAAGACGATGCACACGGACCCCGGTCCGTACTGGGACTGGGCCCACTACTTCGCGCTGATGGGCAAGCCGTTCGAGGCGACCGCGGGCACGAAGGGCGGCCTCGTCACCGTCGCCCCCGACTTCGCCGGCAACAAGCCGGTGTACACGGGCTGCGTCAAGGCGGGCGAGACCTGCGCGGCACACGGCTCCGGCGCCGTACGGGTGTACACCGCGCCCAGCGAGACCGCTCCCCTGATCAAGGACATCGGGCTGCGCCCCGGCGGCCAGGACTCCACGATCGACGTGAACGACACGGGCGCGCGCCTGTCGACCGGCCAGCAGTACGCCGTCGCGGAGCGTAAGGGCGACTGGACCGCGGTCTGGTACCTCGGCCAGAAGGCCTGGTTCAAGAACCCGAAGAAGCAGCCCACGGCCGTGAACGCGGCAGGCCTGGTCATCGCCCCGAAGGCCGGCCGCACCGACGTCCCGGTGTACGGGCGCGCCTACCCCGAGAAGGAGGCGTACCCCGCGGACATCACTCCGCAGGCGGTCACCCCGTTGCCGTACAAGCTGCTCGCGGGGCAGCGCTACGTCATGGGCGGCAGCACGACCGCTGAGTACTTCTTCTCGCCGACGTTCGACACGACGTCGCACCGGGTGGTGCGCGGCAATGACGTCTACTACGAGATCCAGTTCGGTCACCGGGTGGCGTACGTCCGGGCCGCCGACGTGCAGGTGCTCCCGTCGGGCGCCTAGAGCGCACATGACTCGGCCGGGTCCGGATCTGCCGTGGGGGCGGATCCGGGCCCGGCCGGCTTTCCTGGCTCAGGCCTGCTGGAAGAGCTCGGGGGGCAGCGGCTTCAGAAGCGCGTAGAGGTCGTCCGTGATGGGCCGGTCCCAGGCCGCGATGGTCACGAGGACGTTGTCGCTGCGGTCGAACTGCACGCAGGAGATACGGCTCTCGGAGAGCTTGAGGCGGCGCACGATGAGGAGGTTGTCGCCCTGCATCACCGGGACGTCCTCGGTGCCGACGACGGTGACCTCCTCGTCGTTCTCCAGCGCGAGAAGGAGCTGGGCGACCTCGAAGGGGATCTCGCCCTCGGCGGTCTCACGGGCCGATGAGCCCTCGGGCAGATTGCCGATGATCATCGCGGGGCCGCGGCCGCCGAACAGGTCGTAGCGCAGGAAAACGCCCTGGCAGCTGCCGTCAGGGGCGGGCAGCAGACCCGCGCCGAGATTGCCCGGCCAGTCGCCCGGGTCCATGGCGAGGACATCGAAGTCAGGACCCGCGGGTGTGGCGGAGCTGCGTCGGCGGAGGAAGGACATGCCGCAATGGTACGTGCACCGGGGCGCTCCGCGGCGCGGGGCTGCGGCCCCGACGGGGTCGTGACCGGGCGGACGCGGGCGAATCCAGGGGCGGCGGGGGTTCCCGCGGCGGCGCAACGGTCTGCTCATCGGTGTGCAGCCGGCCGGGGACGACGGCCCGGGCCCACGCCGGTGCCCCCACTCAACATCCCCTCCCCCGCGGCGAGTTCAGTCTCGTACCGCCTCCGCGCGGTGCCGCTCGTGGTGCCGGGCGACCCGTGCGCGGTTGCCGCAGGACGGCTTGCACCACTCCTGGCGGGGATGGTCCTTGAGGAAGTAGCGCACACAGCGCGGGGCGTGGCAGGCCCGCAGCCGCTCGCGGTCGTCGCTCGCGAGAAAGCCGACGGCGGCGCGGGCCAGGGCCGCGGTGAGCAGGTCGGAGGCGGGCGCGGGGGTGCACGCCTCGTGGCGTACGAGGGGGATGGCGCCGTCGTCCCAGGTGAGAACGGGAACGGTGGGGGCGAGCGCCGCCGCCTCGTTGAGCCGCCGCACGGCCTCGCTCACGGGGAGCAACCGGTGGGCGTCCGCCGGGCTGGGCTCGCCGGGGCGCACGGCGCGGGCGAACAGCGCGCGGACGGCGGCCCGCACCGCGCGCACCTCGGCGAGCGCGGTCGCGTCCGCTTCGAACCCGGTCGCGCCCGGCAGCACCTCGGCACGCTTCCGCACCCAGGCCGTCAGCGCCTCGGGCCGGTCGAGGTCATCGGCGACGCCGCCGTGCCCGTCGTGGCGGATGGTGAGGGCGAGGTCCAGGGCGAGCGGTGTGTTGTGCGGGCCGGTGCTGTTGTCACGCATGGGGCTAATGATAAGGTCCCGCGCATCCATTAGATCTCGGGGGAGGCCGACTGTGCTCTCGTACTGGCGGGCGGGCCTGAGCGACGTACCGGACGAGGTGTGGGACCACCCCCGCCTGGAGGTTCTCCTCCTGCCCGACAACGCACTCACCCGGCTCCCCGACCGCATCGGATCACTCCCCCACCTGCACACTCTCGATCTCGGGCACAACCGCCTCGCCTCGGTGCCGGACACGCTCGGCGACCTGACGGGCCTGACCCGTTTCCTCTACCTGCACGACAACGAGCTCACCGCGCTCCCGGACTCGCTCGGCAGGCTGTCGCGGCTGGCCTATCTCAACGTCGGCGAGAACACGCTCACCGGACTCCATGAATCGATCGGCTCGATGAAGGGCCTGGTGGAGCTGCGCGCCCAGCACGCCGCCCTCACCCGGCTCCCCGAATCGATCGGCGGCCTGACCGCGCTGCGCGAGCTGTGGCTGCGCGGCAACCACCTCACCGCCCTCCCCGATTCCGTACGGCACCTGCGTGAGCTGCGGGAACTCGAACTGCGCGAGAACGCCCTCACCGACGTGCCCGGATCCTTGCGCGGACTTCCCCTGCTGCGGCGGCTCGACCTGCGGTCCAACCGGCTGCGCGACCTGCCCGACTGGATCGGCTCGCTGCCCGCGCTGGAGAAGCTGGACCTCCGGTGGAACGGCATGCACATGCCGTCCGGGCAGCTCGAGGCCCTCACGGCGCGGGGGTGCGTGGTGCTGCACTGATCGCTGAAGGGTTTCTAGGGCGCGTCCTCCAGAACCGGCGGCACCACCGCGACCGGGCTCGCCGCGTGCAGCAGGACCGCCATCGTCACCGTGCCGAGCATCGGCGCGGGGCGCGTGAGGCGGCGGCGGTGGCGGCCCACGACCACGAGGTCCGCCTCGCGGGAGTTCTCGACGAGGTGCCCGGCCGCGTCGCCCGGCGCCACGTACAGGTCGACCTCGACATCCGGATGCGTCTTGCGGAAGGGCGCCACCGCCGCGTTCGCCAGTGTCAGCGTCTCGCGCTCGGCCGCTTCCTGGTCGACCGTCGTGGGCGTGAAGTCGCCGAACGTCGTCCAGGCGAGCACCGGCCACGGGAACGCGGCGATCACCTGAAGCCGCGCACCGCCCCGCGCGGCCTCCTCGAAGGCGAAGGCGAGGACGGTGTCATCGGGCTCGTCCACGTCTACGCCGACGACCACACGCGGTCCGGGCGGTACGTCGTTGTCACCGTGCACGGAGCGCCCGGGCCTGGGCACCACGACGACGGGGCAGGCGGCGTCCCGTGCCACGGCCACACCGTTCGAACCGAGCAGCAGGCTGGCGAAGCCGCCGCGTCCCCGCGAACCGAGGACCAGCAGCTGTGCCTCAGCGCCGAGTTCGGGCAGGACAGCCGCAGGAGCGCCCTCCAACGTCACGTACTCCACCGGCGGCAGACCGCCTCGGCCGGTGAGGGAGGCGCGTACCTCGTCGACGACCGGGTCGTCCGCGGGCTCCGGCGGGCCGGACACCAGTACTCCTGGCTGGGTCCAGGGGGCGTACTGGCGCACATGGACGATCCGCACGGGCGCCCCGCGCCTGCCCGCTTCCGTCAGCGCCCATTCGAGGGCGCGCAGGCTGTCTTCGGATCCGTCGACGGCGGCGGCGACGGGCAGGGGGCGCGGGGTACTCATGTCCAACCTCCGGCACCGGGGCGCGGTGTCGACGGGCCCCGGCAAGAGCGACTGTTCCTGCCCCCAGCCTCGCGCACACCGGGACCGAGGGGCAGGGCCGAACGTCACATCTCGCCGGAAAAGCCGGAAACATCACCTGACCGCGGCTCGGGTCAGACCCGCTCAGGTCAGATCGAACTCCCCCTCGCGTGCCCCCAGCACGAACGCCCCCCATTCCGCGGGCGTGAAGATCAGGGACGGGTTATGGGGACTGCCGCCATTGCGCATCGCGATGAAGCCTTCGACGAAGGCGATCTGGACGTCCCCCAGCCCCTTGCTGCTCGAATGCCAGTCCGCGGCACTCAGATCGAGGTCCGGCTTGTCCCAACCCGCGAGCGTGTGCTGCTCCATGGTGCTTTCGGCCACGTCCTGCTCCTCCCGGTTCGTCGTCCGCCCGCCAGCCTAGCGATCGGCCCGCGCGGCGGACAGGCCACGGCGGCGAGCCGTTCACGACGTGGGCGGGTGCGCCCCGACGAGCCACATCGAGAAGAACTGCGAGCCGCCCCCGTAGGCGTGCCCGAGCACCTTGCGGGCGCCGTCGACCTGGTGTTCTCCCGCCTGCCCCCGGACCTGGAGCGCGGCCTCCGCGAAGCGGATCATGCCGGAGGCGCCGATGGGATTGGTGGACAGCACGCCGCCCGACATGTTGACGGGGAGGTCGCCGTCGAGCTCCGTGACGCCCGATTCCGTGAGCTTCCAGCCCTCGCCCTCGTCGGCGAAGCCGAGGTTCTCCAGCCACATCGGCTCGTACCAGGAGAACGGCACGTACATCTCGACGGCGTCGATCTCCCGTCGGGGGTCGCCGATGCCCGCCTGCCGGTAGACGTCGGCGGCGCAGTCCTTGCCGGCCTGCGGCGACACGAAGTCCTTGCCCGCGAACATGGTCGGCTCGCTGCGCATCGCGCCACCGTGCATCCAGGCAGGCGGCTGCGGCGAACGGGCCGCGCCCGCACGGTCGGTGAGGATCATGGCGCAGGCGCCGTCGGAGGACGGGCAGGTCTCGGAGTAGCGGACCGGGTCCCACAGCATGGGCGACGACTGGACCTTCTCCAGAGTGATGCCGTGCTCGTGCAGATGCGCGTAGGGATTCTTCAGCGCGTTGCGCCGGTCCTTGTACGCGACCAGCGAGCCGACGTGGTCGGGCGCGCCGGTGCGCCGCATGTACGCGCGGACGTGCGGGGCGAAGAAGCCGCCGGCGCCGGCGAGCAGCGGCTGTGTGAAGGGGATCGGCAGGGACAGGCCCCACATCGCGTTCGACTCGGACTGCTTTTCGAAGGCGAGGGTGAGGACGGTCCTGTGGACGCGGGACGCCACGAGGTTGGTGGCGACGAGGGCGGTGGAACCGCCGACCGAGCCCGCCGTGTGCACGCGGAGCATGGGCTTGCCGACCGCGCCGAGCGCGTCCGCGAGATACAGCTCGGGCATCATGACGCCCTCGAAGAAGTCCGGCGCCTTGCCGATCACCACGGCGTCGATGTCCGCCCACGTCAACTGGGCGTCCTCCAGAGCACGTCGGGCCGCCTCACGGACCAGTCCGGCGATCGAGACGTCCTTGCGGGCCGCGACGTGCTTGGTCTGGCCGATACCGACGACGGCCACGGGTTCTTTGCTGACCCCGCCGCTCAACCCGCCGCTCACCGTGCTGCTCATCGGGCGTCTCCTTCCAGGACGGCGACCAGGTTCTGCTGCAGGCAGGGGCCGGACGTGGCGTGCGCGAGTGCCCGGTCGGACTCACCGCGGTGGATACGGGCGGCGGCCTCTCCGATACGCAGCAGTCCCGCGGCCATGACCGGGTTGGCGGCGAGCGCGCCGCCGGAGGGGTTCACGGCCACGTCGTCGCCCAGCTTCAGCGCGTTGCGCAGGACGACCTCCTGGGAGGTGAACGGTGCATGCAACTCGGCGGTGTCCACGGGCCGTTCGAAAGCGCCCGCCCGCTCGGCGGCGAGCCGTGAGGACGGGGAGTCGGTGAGGTCGCGGACGCCGAGGCTGTGCGCCTCGATGCGGTGGTCCATGCCGCGGATCCAGGCCGGCCGCTCGCACAACGCGCGGGCCTTGTCCCCGGCGGCCAGGATCACGGCGACGGCGCCGTCGCTGACGGGCGGGCAGTCGCCCTTGCGCAACGGCCGCACCTCGTAGTCGCCCTGCGGCACCGAACCCTTCACCTGCGCATGGGAGTTAGAAGACGCGGATTCCCGGCTCCGTGCGGCGATCCCGGCGAGCGCGGGCTCGTCGGTCTCGCCCACGTCGATCAGGGCCTGCGCCTGAAGTGCCGCCAGGGCGACGGAGTCCGGCCACAGCGGGGCCACGTAGTACGGGTCGAGCTGGCGGGTGAGCACATCGCGCACCGAGCCCGGCGAGGACTTGCCGTACGCGTAGACGAGCGCGGTGTCGACCTCGCCGGTCAGCAGCTTCACCCAGGCCTCGTACATCGCCCAGGCACCGTCCATCTCCACATGCGACTCGGAGATCGGCGGCCACGCGCCCACGCCGTCGAGGGTCATGGTGAAGGAGAAGGCGCGGCCCGCGAGATAGTCGGAGGAGCCGGAGCAGGTGAAGCCGATGTCGCTGGTCCTGAGGCCGGTCTGCGCCAGGACCTGGTGCAGGACCGGCATCACCATGTCGACCTCGGAGAGTTCGTCGGTCGTGCGCAGATGGTCGCTCTGCGCGAAGGCGACGATCGCCACCTCTCGCATCTACACCAGCTCCTTGTACGTGTCATAGTCGGCGTCCGGTTCGCCGGTGGGACGGTAGTGGTCGGGATAGCGCCCGCCCTCGGTCCACACCGGCTCGACCCTGAGGCCCATCCGCACCTGGTCGTACGGGATGCCGGCGATGCGGCCGTGGAGCGCGAGGTCGGCGCCGTCGAGCGCGATGTGGGCGTAGACGTAGGGCAGTTCGATGTCGAGGTTCCTGGCCTTGACGTTGACGATGCAGAAGGTGGTGACGGTGCCGGCCGGGCCGACCTCGACCCGGCCGGTCGTGGCGACGCCGCAGGTGGGGCAGGCGCCGCGCGGCGGGACGTAGACCTTGCGGCAGGACGGGCAGCGTTCGCCGACGGTGCGCCGGTGGGCGAGGGCGTTGATGTACGCGCTCTGGGCGCGGCCCGGGGAGTACACGTAGTCGAGACGGGCCTGGGCGACGATCCCGGTGACCGCGTCGTCGAACAGCCCGTCGTGCGCGGCGGGTTCGGTCTCCGCGGCCTCGCCTTCGTACGGCTCGAAGCAGGCGATGTCGGTGATGGCACCGGTGCGTTCGGCGGCCCAGCGGACGCGGACACGCATGCCGGTGGTCACGGCGTCGGGGCCCGGCGCGTCGAGTGCGTGCAGGAGGGCGGTGTCGGCGCCGTCGAGCTTGACCAGGACCCAGGCGAAGGGCGTGCCGAGGGGCTGGCCGCGGCGGGGTTCGGGATTCCAGGCCCAGGTGGTGACGGTGCCGGTGGACTCGACCTCCACGAGGTCGCGGAGCTCGTCGGCGGTGACGGGGTCGTACTCGACGGGCGGGACCATGACCTTGCCGTCGGTGGTCTTCACACCGAGGACGGCGCGTTCGCGCAGGCCGGTCAGGAACGCGCTCTGGACGGGGCCGAGCGAGCGGGTGAAGGGGAACTCGACGACGAGGGGGGCTTTGAGGACTTCGGGCACTTCATGACTCCTTGACGGTCGGAGGGCTTCACGCGCGCCGGTAGACGGCGGGACGCTTCTCGGCGAAGGCCCTGGGGCCCTCCTTCGCGTCCTCGGTGGCGAAGATCGGCCAACCGCGCTCCAGTTCGGACTTGAGGCCGTCGGTCTCGGTCATCTCGGCGGTCTCGTACACCGAGGCCTTCACCGCCTCCACCGCGAGCGGGCCGCAGGCGTTGACCTGCTCGGCGATCTCCAGGGCCTTGTCGAGCGCGGTGCCGGTCGGGACGACGCTGCCGATCAGCCCGATGGAGAGGGCCTCGGCCGCGCTGTAGTGCCTGCCGGTCAGCAGCATCTCCAGGGCGTGGGTGCGCGGGATCTGGCGCTGCAGTCGCACGGTGGAGCCGCCGATCGGGAAGAGGGCCCGCTTGACCTCGGAGAGTCCGAAGGTCGCGCTCTCGCCGGCGACGCGGATGTCGGTGCCCTGGAGGATCTCCGTGCCGCCGGCCACGCAGTAGCCCTCGACGGCGGCGATCACGGGCTTACGGGGCCGGTGGTGGCGCAGCATCGCCTTCCAGTGGAGGTCGGGGTCGGCCTTCAGGCGGTCCCGGTACTGCTCGCCCTCCATCCCCTTGCCGGCGAGGGCCTTGAGGTCCATGCCGGCGCAGAAGGTGCCGCCCGCGCCGGTCAGGACGACCGACCGGATCGAGTCGTCCTCGTCGGCGGCGACCCATCCGTCGTAGAGACCGACGAGCATCGGCAGGGAGAGCGCGTTCTTGGCCTCGGGCCTGTTGAGCGTGAGGACCAGGGTGGCACCTTCGCGCCGCATCGCCAGGTGTTCCGTCCCGCGCCCCGTCCCGTGTCCCGCGTCGTGTTCCGTGCCACCCATGGCCGTGCTCCCGTCTCGGATGCGTCTCGGATGCCGCGTACGTCTCGGATGCGAGAACAGGTTGCAGTAGGCGGGTGGCCAGTTCAAGAGTTTTCTGACAGTCAGTCAGATTTCTTGTGCGGAGGCCCTTCCCTGTTCCCTGCGGCTCTGCTGAGATGACGGCCACATCGAGATGGCGCCTGGGTCAGGAGGAGCGGTGGAGTACAACCTTGCCGACCTGTTCGAGTCGGTCGTCGACGTGGTCCCCGACCGCGAGGCGCTCGTGCACATCGACCATCCCGGCACGGGCGTGGAGCGCCGGCTCACGTACGCCGGGCTCGACGCGGCGGCCAATCGCCTCGCGCATCATCTGATCGACAGCGGGATCCGCCCCGGCGAACACCTGGGCCTGCACCTCTACAACGGCATCGAGTACCTCCAGACGGTGCTGGCCTGCCTCAAGGCGCGGATCGTGCCCGTCAACGTCAACTACCGTTACGTGGAAGAGGAGTTGGTCTACCTCTACCGTGACGCGGACCTCGCGGCGCTCGTCTTCGACGCCGAGTTCACCGAACGCGTCGCGGCCGCTCTCCCGCAGACGGAGAAGCTGCGCCACCTCGTACGCGTGGGAACCGCGCCGGCCGGCGCGCCGCCCGTCAAGGCCGTGGACTTCACGGAGGCGGAGGCCACGGGCTCGCCGGAGCGCGGCTTCGGGCCGCGCTCGGCCGACGACCTCTTCATCATCTACACGGGCGGCACGACCGGCATGCCCAAGGGCGTGATGTGGCGCCAGGAGGACCTGTTCTTCTCGGGGCTCGGCGGCGGCGCGCCGACGGGCGAGCCGGTGAGCAGGCCGGAGGAGCTGTCCGAGCGCGTCACGGCCGGCGGCGACGGGATCACCTTCTTCCCGACCCCTCCCCTGATGCACGGCACGTCCACGCTCACCGCCTTCATCGGCTTCAACTTCGGCCAACGCATCGTCATCCACACGAAGTTCGTGCCCGAAGAAGTGCTGCGTACGGTCGAGAAGGAGAAGGTGACGAGCATGTCGCTCGTCGGGGACGCGATGCTGCGCCCCCTGATCGACGCGCTGAACGGGCCGATGAAGGGCACGGACTGCTCGTCGATGTTCAGCGTCTCGTCGTCGGGCGCGATCATGTCGGAGACGGTGCGCGCGCAGTTCCAGGCGCTCGTCCCGAACGTGATGCTCCTGAACAACTTCGGCTCGTCCGAGTCCGGCTTCAACGGCACGGCGACGGACGACTCGGGCCCGGAGAAGGGCTTCCGCCTACGGGTCAACTCCCGTACACAGGTGGTCGATCCGGCGACGTACGAGCCGATCGCGCCCGGAGAGCCGGGCCGCATCGCCCAGCGCGGGCACGTCCCGCTCGGCTACTACAACGACCCCGCGAAGACGGCCGAGACGTTCTTCCAGAAGGGCGACGAGCGGTGGGTGCTGCTCGGGGACATGGCGACGGTCGACGAGGAGGGCATCGTCACCGTCCTCGGGCGCGGCTCGCAGTGCATCAACACGGGCGGCGAGAAGGTGTATCCGGAAGAGGTCGAGCAGGCCCTGAAGTCCCATCCGGACGTGTACGACGCGCTGGTGGCCGGAGTGCCCGACGCGAAGTGGGGCAACCATGTCGCCGCCGTGGTCCAGCTGCGCGACGGCGCGGAACCGCCCTCGCTCGACGACATCCAGACCCACTGCCGCACCCGCCTCGCGGGCTACAAGATCCCCCGCCAGCTGGTCCTGACCGACCGTATCCAGCGCTCACCCAGCGGCAAGGCGGACTACCGGTGGGCGCGGGCGGTGGCGGCGGACGGGGCGTAGCGGGACCCGACGCCGGTCGCAACGGACACGGCAGGTGCTCCTGGCGCGACGCACCCGCGTACCGCGGCACAATCCGTTTGCCGCCCGGGCGCGCCGGTGCTGGAGTGGCCGGATGGATCCTCAAGCGGTGTTGTCCCGGTTCGACCGGCAGATGAGGCGGGACGCCAGGCCCGACGGCCCCGGCGCGCGGGTCGAGCGGGTGGACGGCGTGGTGCGGCAGACCGGCGCCGAGGGCAGCTCCTGGAACGGCGTCGTGTGGTCGGACCTCGACGAGAGCTCGGCGGACGCGGCGATCGCCGCGCAGGTACGCCATTTCACCGGCCTCGGACGGGAATTCGAGTGGAAGGTGTACGGGCACGACCTGCCGCACGACCTTCCGCAGCGGCTCACGGCCGCCGGATTCGTCCCCGAGCCCGTGGAAACGCTCCTGGTCGCCGAGGTCGCGGACCTGCCGGCAGACGTCCCGCCTCCCGAGGGGATCCGACTGCTCCCGGTCACCGACGAGGCCGGCGTCGACCTCATGTCGCAGGTGCACGACAAGGCCTTCGGCAGGAGTCTCGGCCTCACCCGGCACCAGCTCCTCGCCCAGCTCGCCGAGGACCCGGACGCCGTGCCCGCGGTGGTCGCGCTGGCCGGGGACGTGCCGGTGAGCGCGGCCCGCATGGAGACGCACCCGGGGACGGACTTCGCGAGCCTGTGGGGCGGCGGCACGGTCGCCGAGTGGCGCGGGCGCGGGATCTACCGCAGCCTCGTCGCGTTCCGTAGCCGCATCGCCGCCGAGCGTGGCTACCGCTACCTCCAGGTCGACGCCTCCAGCATGAGCCGCCCGATCCTGGAGCGCCTCGGCTTCACGGCTCTGAGCACCACGACTCCCTACCTCCACGGGGCCGCCGAAGGCGCCTGAGGCCACCCGGCGGCGATTGATTCCGTCCCGCCTCTTGACGCCTGCCTCCGTCCCTTGAATTACTGACCCTGAACGGATCAACCGAATGATCGGTCGGCCGATTCGCCCATTATGTGAATCCGGGTGGACGGCCGGCCCTCAGGGCTCGGGAGTGCGGTCGACGATGACAGAACTGCTGGACGCGGGGGAACAGCTCGGCCCCGAGGAGCTGCACGCACAGCAGCTGGAGCGGCTGCGGGCGACACTGCGCCGCGTGTACGAGCGGGTGCCGTTCTACCGCGCGTCCTTCGACAAGGCGGGCGTGCACCCCGACGACTGCCGCTCGCTCGCCGACCTGGCCCGCTTCCCGTTCACCACGAAGACCGACCTGCGGGACAACTACCCGTTCGGGATGTTCGCCGTCCCGGAGACGGATGTGCGCCGGCTGCACGCGTCCAGCGGGACCACGGGCCTGCCCACCGTCGTCGGCTACACGGAGGACGACCTCTCCATGTGGGCCGACATGGTGGCGCGCTCCCTGCGCGCGGCGGGCGCCCGGCCTGGCCACAAGGTCCATGTGGCGTACGGATACGGCCTGTTCACGGGCGGACTCGGCGCGCACTACGGTGCCGAGCGGCTCGGCTGCACGGTCATTCCCGCGTCCGGCGGCATGACCGCCCGCCAGGTGCGCCTGATCCAGGACTTCCGCCCCGAGATCATCATGGTCACCCCCTCGTACATGCTGACGATCCTCGACGAGTTCGAGCGCCAGGGCGTCGACCCGCGCAGCACGTCCCTCAAGGTCGGCGTCTTCGGCGCCGAGCCGTGGACCGAGGAGATGCGCCGCGAGATCGAGGAGCGCTTCGCCATCGACGCCGTCGACATCTACGGCCTCTCCGAGGTGATGGGCCCTGGCGTCGCCCAGGAGTGCGTCGAGACGAAGGACGGGCTGCACATCTGGGAGGACCAGTTCTATCCGGAGGTCGTCGACCCGATCACCGGCGAGGTCCTGCCGGACGGTGAGCAGGGCGAGCTGGTGTTCACCTCGCTCACCAAGGAGGCCATGCCCGTGATCCGCTACCGGACACGGGACCTGACCCGGCTCCTGCCCGGCACGGCCCGCCCCTCCTTCCGCCGCATGGAGAAGGTGACGGGCCGCAGCGACGACATGGTGATCCTGCGCGGGGTGAACCTCTTCCCGACCCAGGTCGAGGAGATCGTCCTGCGCACGCCGGGCGTCGCCCCGCACTTCCAGCTCCGGCTGACCCGCGCGGGCCGCATGGACGCCCTGACGGTACGCGCGGAGGCCCGCGCCGACGCGACCTCCGCCGAACGCGACGCGGCGGCCCGCTCCATCGCGACCGGAGTGAAGGACGGCATCGGTGTCTCGGTGACCGTGGAGGTCGTGGACCCGGAGACACTGGAGCGGTCGGTGGGCAAGATCAAGCGCATCGTGGACCTGCGGGGGCGGGAGGGTTAACCGCCCCCATCGGTCCCGTTTCCGTCAGCTCGCGTCGTCCCACAGGTCGTGCGCGTACCCGTCGACGACCGCCCCGATCCTGGCGAGCGCCTCCTCGGCGGGCAGCGGGGCGGGGCGGCGGCCGTCGCGCAGGCGCAGCGCGACCCGGCCGTCCGCCGCCTCTCTCGCGCCGATGACCGCCTGGTACGGCACGAGCCTGGCCTCCCGGACGCGGGCGCCCAGGGTGCCGCGTTCCGGGCCCGCGACCTCCGCCCGCAGCCCCAGCTCGGCGCACCGCCGCGCGAGGACATCGGCGTGCGGAAACTCTGCGTCCGAGATCGGCAGGATCGCCACCTGGGTGGGCGCGAGCCACGCCGGGAAGGCGCCGCCGTGCCGCTCGATGAGGTGCGCCACGGCCCGTTCCACGCTGCCGATGATGCTGCGGTGGACCATCACCGGACGGTGTTTCGCACCGTCCGGGCCGATGTAGTGCAGGTCGAAACGCTCGGGCTGGTGGAAGTCGACCTGGACGGTGGAGAGGGTGGACTCGCGTCCCGCGCCGTCGGCGACCTGGACGTCGATCTTGGGCCCGTAGAACGCGGCCTCGCCCTCGGCCGCCTCGTAGGAAAGACCCGACCGGTCGAGGACTTCGGTGAGCAGCGCGGCGGAGCGCTGCCACATCTGCGGGGCGGCGACGTACTTCCCGCCCGGCCCCGGCAGCGAGAGCCGGTAGCGCGCCGCGGTGATACCCAGCACCTCGTAGGCGCTGCGGATCATCTCCAGGGCCGCCTGTGCCTCGTCGGCCACTTGGTCGAGGGTGCAGAAGATGTGCGCGTCGTTGAGCTGGATGGCCCGCACGCGGGTCAGGCCGCCGAGCACTCCCGACAGCTCGGAGCGGTACATGCCTCCCAACTCCGCCATGCGCAAAGGCAGTTCACGGTAGCTGTGGGAGCGGGAACGGTAGATCACGGCGTGGTGGGGACAGAGGCTGGGCCGCAGGACGACCTGCTCGCCGCCCAGGTCCATCGGGGGAAACATGTCGTCGCTGTAGTGCGACCAGTGCCCCGAGATCTCGTACAGCTCGCGCTTGCCGAGGACCGGGGAGTACACGTGCCGGTAGCCGGCCCGCCGCTCGGCGGTGCGGATGTACTCCTCGAGGGTGTGCCGTACGGCCGCGCCGTCGGGCAGCCAGTAGGGCAGTCCCGCGCCGATGAGCGGGTCGGTGTCGAAGAGACCGAGCTCACGACCGAGCTTGCGGTGGTCGTGCTTCGGCCGCTCGTGCTGCGGGTGTTCCTGGTTGCGCCGCTCGTGCTTCTTCCGGTCCTGCTTCTGCTGATTCTGGTTCTGCTGATCCTGCTTCTGCTTCTGCTCGTTCATGTGGGGATCCCTCGCGGTCGTCGGGCGAGTGGTCCCATGGCGAAGCCCCGGGGCACTCGCCCCGGGGCTTCGGACAAACACAGCTGTCAGCGCGCCGGGACATTCTCCGGCGTCGTCGTCATGGCAGCTGCGCGTCGCTTCATGGCCGGACCGTAACAGGGCCCCGGCCGCCTCCGCTCGTCATTTTCGGCGGGCTCAGTCCGCAGTACTGAACCGGTCCCGCAGCTCGCGCTTGAGGATCTTGCCGCTGGCGTTGCGCGGGAGTTCGTCCACGAAGACGACGCGCTTGGGCGCCTTGAAGTGGGCGAGCTTCTCGCGCGCGTGGGCGATGAGCTCCGCCTCGGTCACCTCGCCGCCGCGGACCACGACGGCCGTGACGGCCTCGATCCAGCGGTCGTCGGGCAGTCCGATGACGGCGGTCTCAGCCACCTGCGGGTGGGTGTAGAGCGCGTCCTCGACCTGGCGTGAGGCGACGAGCACTCCCCCGGAATTGATGACGTCCTTCACGCGGTCGACGACGGTGAAGTAGCCCTCGCGGTCACGCACCGCGAGGTCCCCCGAACGGAACCAGCCGTCACGGAAGGCCGCCTCGGTCTCCTGCGGCTTGTCCCAGTAGCCGTCGCACAACTGCGGTGATCGGTAGACCACTTCACCGGCGGTGCCGTCGGGCACCTCCTTGCCGTCCTCGTCGACGACGCGCGCCTCGACGAACAGGACGGGCCGCCCGCAGGAGTCCATGCGGCCGTCGTGCTCGTCGGGTCCGAGGACGGTGGCGAGCGGTCCGATCTCGCTCTGGCCGAAGCAGTTGTAGAAGGCGAGTCCGGGCAGGCGCGCGCGGAGCCGTTCCAGGACCGGTACCGGCATGATCGAGGCGCCGTAGAAGGCCTTGCGCAGGCCGCTCAGGTCCCGTGTGGCGAAGTCCGGATGCTGCGACAGGCCGATCCAGACGGTGGGCGGCGCGAAGAGGCTGTCGGCGTCACCCGCCTCCACCAGGTCGAAGATCTTCGCGGCGTCCGGCGCGTCGAGAATCGTGTTCTGCGCGCCCACGGCGAGGTACGGCAGCAGGAACACGTGCATCTGCGCCGAGTGGTAGAGCGGCAGGGAGTGGACGGGCCGGTCCGTCTCCGTGAGGCCGAGGGCGTGGATCGCGCTGACGTACTCGTGGACGAGAGCGCGGTGCGACATCATCGCGCCCTTGGGCAGCGCCGTCGTGCCGGAGGTGTACAGGAGCTGCACCAGGTCGTCGGCGTCCGGCTGCGGTCCGTCGTACGGCTCGGCGGACGGGATCCGGGCGAGCAGGGAGTCGTCCGCGTCGCGCAGCGCCAGGGTGCGCGCCCCGGCGGGGAGCCGGTCCGCCAGGTCGGGATCCGTCAGCACGAGCGCGCAGCCCGACTGGCCGACGATGTAGGCGAGGTCGTCTCCGGTGAGGTTCTGGTTGACCGGCACGTGCACGAGCCCGGCGCGCGAACAGGCCAGGAAGCCGATCAGGTACGCGTCCGAGTTGTGCCCGTAGGCGCCGACGCGGTCCCCCGGTCCGAGGCCGAGGCCGCTCAGCACGCCGGCCGCGCGCGAGACGGCCGCGTCGAGTTCGGCATACGTCCACGCGCGCGGGCCGTAGCGGACGGCGACGCGTTCGGGGGCGCGTCGCGCGCTGCGGCGCAGCGTCCCGTCGACCGTGCTGGCGCGTACGTCTTGTTCATCCCGGACACCCGTCATGGCGCGATCCTGTGCCCCGGCCGACACGAAATCAAGGCCGGTGACGCGCGTCGCGCGAAGGCCGCACCGGACGCCGCCCTTCCGGGCATACCCGTTGGTACGCTCAACCGCCCCTTCCCTCACTCCAGTTGGGAGGCACGATGCGCACCCGCCCGAGACGTCTCGCGGTCATCGGTTTCGCCCTGTTGACCGCGCTGAGCACCACGGCCTCGCTCCCGTCGGCAGCCGCCGGCGGCCACGGCCGGCCCGAGCACCACCCGCACGGCGGCGGCCTGTCCGCCACGATCCGCTACACCGAGTACGGCATTCCGCATATCGTCGCCCAGGACTACGCGGGGCTCGGCTTCGGCACCGGGTGGGCGCAGGCCGCCGACCAGGTGTGCGCGCTCGCCGACGGGTTCGTCACCGTGCGCGGCGAGCGCTCCCGCTACTTCGGGCCCGACGCGGCCCCCGACGGCTCCCTTTCCTCGGCCACGAAGAACGTCTCCAGCGACCTCTACTTCCGGGGAGTCCGTGAGGCGGGCACCGTGGAGAAGCTCCTCGCCGAGCCGGCACCCGCGGGCCCGAGCCGCGAGGTGAAGGAGACGATGCGGGGCTTCGCCGCCGGATACAACGCGTGGCTGAAGCAGAACAGGATCACCGACCCCGCCTGCAAGGGAGCGGACTGGGTGCGCCCGGTGACGACCGCCGACGTCGCGGCGCACGGCTTCGCACTCGCCGTGCTCGGCGGTCAGGGCCGCGGCGTGGACGGCATCACGGCCGCGCAGCCGCCCACCGCGGGGGCGCCCGCCCCGTCCCGTACGCCGGACAAGGCCGAAGCGGCCGCGGCGGCAAAGGAGTTGTTCTCCTCCGAGGACGCCGACATGGGGTCCAACGCTGTCGCGTTCAGCGGTGCCACCACGGCGAACGGCCGCGGTCTGCTCCTCGGCAACCCGCACTACCCGTGGCAGGGCGGCCGTCGCTTCTGGCAGTCGCAGCAGACGATCCCCGGTGAGCTGAACGTCTCCGGCGGCTCGCTCATCGGCTCGACGACGATCTCGATCGGCCACAACTCCCGTATCGCCTGGAGCCACACCGTCGCGACGGGGGTCACGCTCAATCTCCACCAGTTGACACTGGACTCGGCCGACCCGACCGCGTACCTCGTGGACGGCAAGCCGGAGCGGATGACGAAGCGGACCGTGAGCGTCGCGGTGAAGGACGGCGCGCCGGTCACCCGCACCCAGTGGTGGACGCGGTACGGGCCGGTCGTGAACTCGCTCGGCGCGTCGCTGCCGCTGCCCTGGACGACCACGACGGCGTACGCGCTGAACGACCCGAACGCCCTGAACCTGCGCGCCTCCGACACGGGACTCGGGTTCAGCAAGGCGCGCTCCACGGACGACGTGCTGAGCTCGCTGAAGCGCAGTCAGGGGCTTCCCTGGGTGAACACGATCGCCGCCGACGCCTCTGGGCACTCGCTTTTCGCGCAGGCGCAGGTGCTGCCGCGGATCACCGACGATCTGGCCGCGCGCTGCTCGACGCCGCTCGGCAAGGTGACGTATCCGGCGTCCGGCGTCGCGGTCCTGGACGGCTCGCGCGGCGACTGCGCGATCGGCTCCGACAAGGACGCCGTACAGCCGGGCATCTTCGGACCGTCCAGGATGCCGGTCCTCAAGGACGCGCCCTACGTGGAGAACTCGAACGACAGCGCGTGGCTGGCCAACGCCGACCGGCCGCTGACGGGGTACGAGCGGGTCTTCGGGACGGTCGGCACGCAGCGGTCGATGCGGACGCGCGGTGGCGTCGAGGACGTGTCGGCGATGGCGAGTCGCGGCGCTCTCGCCGTTCCCGACCTCCAGCGGCAGCAGTTCGCCGACCGGGTGCCCGCGGCGGATCTGGCGGCGGCGGACACGGCGCGCGCGTGCGCAGTGCTGCCTGGCGGCACGGCAACAGCAAGCGACGGCAAGGCTGTTGACGTGAGCCAGGCCTGCGATGTGCTCAGGAAGTGGGATCACACCATGCGCACGTCGAGCCGGGGAGCGCTGCTCTTCGACCGGTTCTGGCGCAAGCTCACCGCGGCCGTGCCGAACGACAAGCTGTGGAAGGTGCCGTTCTCGGCCGCCGACCCGGTGCTCACGCCGAACACGCTGAACACGGATGCGCCGGGCTTCGCGACCGCGCTCGCCGACGCGGCGGGTGAGCTGCGGTCGGCCGGGATCGCCCTGGACGACCCGCTCGGCGCTCACCAGTTCGTCGTACGCGGCGGCAAGCACATCCCCGTCCACGGCGGCACGGAGTCCCTCGGCGTGTGGAACAAGGTCGAGACGGTGTGGGACGCGAAGGCGGGCGGCTACTCGGAGATCGTGCACGGTTCGAGCTACATCCAGGCCGTCGGCTGGAACGGCGGCGGTTGCCCGGTGGCGCGGACCCTGCTGACGTACTCCCAGTCCTCGAACCCGAACTCGCCGCACTACAGCGACCAGACGCACCTGTTCTCGGACGGACAGTGGGTGACCCCGCGCTTCTGCGAGAAGGACATCCTCAAGTCACCGGCGCTGAAGGTGGTGTGGGTTCACGACTGAACAACGGGCGCGGCCCGGGGATCTCTCCCCCCGGGCCGCGCCTCCGTCAGACCTCCGCGCGGGTCATCACATCGCGCGGGCGCGGCCTTCCCAATAGGGTTCACGCAGGCGGCGCTTGTAGAGCTTGCCGTTCGGGTCGCGCGGCATCGTCTCGATGAAGTCGACACTCTTCGGCCGTTTGTAGCCCGCGAGTTGGCGCTCGCAGTGGGCGAGGATCTCGGCGGCGAGCGCGTCTGTGGCCGTGTGCCCCTCCGCGGGTTCGACGACCGCCTTGACCTCCTCGCCCCAGTCATCGTTGGGGATCCCGAAGGCCGCGGCGTCGGCGACGGCCGGGTGGGTGAGGAGCGCGGACTCGATCTCGGCGGGGTAGATGTTGACGCCGCCCGAGATGATCATGTCGATCTTGCGGTCGCGGAGGAAGAGATACCCGTCCTCGTCAAGAATGCCGAGGTCGCCGACGGTGAAGAAGTCGCCGATGCGGTTCTTCTTCGTCTTGGTCTCGTCCTTGTGGTACGAGAATCCTCCGGTGCTCATCTTCATGTAGACGGTGCCGAGTTCGCCGGCCGGCAGCCGGTTGCCGTCGTCGTCGAACACGGCGAGTTCGCTGATGGGCCACGCCTTGCCGACCGTGCCGGGCTTCTTCAGCCAGTCCTCGGCGGTCGCGAAGGCGCCGCCGCCCTCACTGGCCGCGTAGTACTCCTCGACGCTGTGGCCCCACCAGTCGATCATCGCGCGCTTGACGTGGTCGGGGCAGGGCGCGGCGCCGTGGATGGCGTGCCGCATCGCCGACACGTCGTACGCGCTCCTGACGCTGTCGGGCAGGGCGAGCAGGCGGTGGAACTGGGTCGGCACCATGTGCGTGTGGGTGCACTTGAAGGTGTCCATGAGGCGCAGCATGTCCTCGGGGGTCCACTTGTCCATCAGGACGAGAGTGTGCCCGATGTGCAGGGACGCGCCCGCGAACTGGAGTACGGCGGTGTGGTAGAGCGGCGAGCAGACGAGGTGGACGTTGTCGTCGAACGGCTTGATGCCGAAGATGCCGAGGAAGCCGCCGAGGTAGGTCTCCTCGGGGAGTTTGCCGGGCAGGGGGCGGCGGATGCCGCGGGGGCGGCCCGTGGTGCCCGAGGTGTAGTTCATGACCCAGCCGAGAGTGCGGTCGCCCGGCACCGACTCGGGCTGCCCGTCGAGGAGTTGGGCGTACGGGCTGAAGCCGTCGATGGCTCCGACCGCGTACCGCTGCCCTGCCGGGAGTGCCGCCTCGTCGGCGGCGGCCACGGCCTGTTCGGCGAACCGCTCGTGGGCGATGAGGACCTTCGCTCCGGAGTCGGCGACGATCCAGGCGATCTCGGGGCCGACCAGATGGTGGTTGACCGGGACGAGGTAGAAGCCGGCCTGGGATGCGGCGAGGAACGCGGTGAAGAACTCGACTCCGTTGGGCAGGACGACGGCGAACGCGTCACCTCGTTCGAGCCCGGCGGCCCGCAGGCCGTGCACGAGCCTGTTGACGTCGGCGTGCAGCCGGCCCGCGGTCCACTTCTCCCCGTCGGGGGCGACGAGAACGGTACGGCCGGGATCCGCGGTGGCCTGGGCCCAGAATCCGTTGGGGGGCGCGCTGTTGGGGGTGGGGCCGGTGCTCACGACTGACCGCTCCTTCCTGCGATGCGGTTGATGCGGTCGACGGCGCGCTCGAAGCCGCGCGTGAGGTCGTCGAACACGGCCTGGACGGGGCGTTCGCTCGTCATCCGGCCGACGATCTGCCCGACGGGCGTGCCGAGCAGCGGATCGACCTCGTACTTCTGGATACGGGAGACGGCCTCGGCGACGAGCAGCCCCTGGAGCGGCATGGGCAGGGTGCCGGGGCCCGACGGGTCGTCCCAGGCGTCGGTCCACTCCGTGCGGAGCTGGCGCGCGGGCTTGCCGGTCAGGGCGCGGGAGCGGACGGTGTCGCCGGAGCCGGCCGCGAGGAGTTTGGCGGTGAGCGCGCGGGAGTGGAGGTCGGCCTCGGTGGTGGTGAGCCAGAGGGAGCCGAGCCAGACGCCCTGGGCGCCGAGCGCGAGGGCCGCCGCGATCTGTTCCCCGCCGCCGATGCCGCCGGCCGCGAGGACGGGCAACGGGGCCACGGCGTCGACCGCTTCGGGCGTGAGCACCATGGACGCGATCTCGCCGGTGTGTCCGCCTGCCTCGTAGCCCTGCGCGACGACGATGTCGATGCCGGCGTCCGCGTGTTTACGGGCGTGCCGGGCGCTGCCCGCGAGAGCGGCCACGAGGACGTCGTGGTCGTGGGCGCGCTGGATGACGTCGGCGGGCGGCGAACCGAGCGCGTTGGCAAGGAGTTTGATCGGGTAGTCGAAGGCGATGTCCAGCTGGCTGCGGGCGACCTGCTCCATCCAGCCGGTGATGCGCCAGCCCGACGCCTCGCCCTCGGCGAGCTCGGGCACCCCGTGCTTGGCGAGGGTGTCTCTGACGAACTGGCGGTGTCCTTCGGGGATCATCGCCTCGACGTCGGCCTCGGTGAGTTTCTGGCGGTTGGGGCCCTCGACCTTCTTCGCGGGCATCACGACATCGAGCCCGTAGGGCGCGCCGTCGACGTGCTCCTGCATCCAGTCGAGATCGCGGGCCAGGTCGTCGGGTGCGGTGTAGCGGACCGCGCCGAGCACGCCGAACCCCCCGGCCCTACTGATGGCGGCGGCCACCGCCGGGAAGGGCGTGAAGCCGAAGATGGCGTGCTCGATCCCCAGTTTCTTGCTCAGCTCCGTCTGCATGGGCGCAGAATGCCGCACTCCGTCGTACGAGGGAAGACACTTTCTGATGCTGCGTCAGATTTCCGTGACGCATTTCCGAGGCTTGACACGACCGGAGCCTGACATGAAAGTTTCATGCGTCGAGCTAGATCCCGAAAGATTCTTTCAGAAGGGGTTCGTTCATGACCGACGGCGCGGCGGACAGATCGCACGACACGGACGACGGGCTGTCCCGTCGCCAACTGGGCACGGGTGTGCTGGCGCTGGGCGGGGCGCTGGCCATCGCCCCGTTCCCGGCAGGGCCCGCCTCGGCGGCGGACACACACATGGGAGGGCACGCCGACGGGCACGGGACCACCCTGCGCCGCGGGTCCCCCGAGCGGGCCGGCCTGATCGCCGGGCATCTGCGCCAACTCGTCGCCGACGCCGAGAAGTTCCTCGCCCCCTCCCCCAAGCACCCCTGGTACGCGGGCGCCGTACTGCTCGCCGGCCGCGGCGGCACGGTCGCACTCCACCAGCCGATCGGCAAGGCCGTGCGCTACTCGTCCTACGACGACAGGACCGACACGGGTGTGGAGTTCCCGGCCGACCAGCAGATCGCGGCGGCCGAGGACACGGTCTACGACCTGGCCTCCGTGTCGAAGCTGTTCACCTCGCTCATCGCGGTACAGGAGATCGAGCGCGGCAAGCTGGAGCTGGAGGCCACGGTCGCCTCGTACATCCCCGACTTCGCGGGCGCCGGCAAGCAGGGCATCACGATCCGTCAGCTCCTCACACACACCTCGGGATTCCGCGCCTGGATCCCCCTCTACAAGGAGACGACGCGCGAGGGCCAGCTCCGCCTCATCTGGAACGAGGCGCCCCTCAACCCGCCCGGCACCGTGTACCTCTACTCCGACCTCAATCTGATCTCGCTCCAGCTGGTCCTGGAGAAGCTCACGGGCCAGACCCTGGACGTGCTCCTGCGCGAGCGGATCACGGGCCCCCTCGGCATGCGCCGCACCCGCTACAACCCGCCCGCCTCGTGGAAGCCGAAGATCGCCGCGACGGAGGACGCGCGCCTGCCCTGGTCCGGCCTCGACCGCGGACTCCTCTGGGGCGAGGTGCACGACGAGAACGCGTTCGGGCTGGGCGGTGTGGCGGGCCACGCCGGTGTCTTCTCCTGCGCGTGGGACCTCGCGATCCTCGGCCGCACGCTCCTCAACGGTGGTTCGTACGGCGAGGCGCGCATCCTGTCCGAGGACTCGGTACGGCTGCTGTTCACCGACTTCAACCAGGCGTTCCCCGGCGACGAGCACGGCCTCGGCTTCGAGCTCTACCAGCACTGGTACATGGGCGCGATGGCGACACCGCGCACGGCCGGGCACACCGGCTTCACGGGCACGTCCATCGTCCTCGACCCGACGACGGACTCGTTCCTCATCGTGCTCGGCAACTCGGTGCACCCCGTTCGTACGTGGCGATCCGGCTCCGCTCCCCGGGTCGCCACCGCGAACAACCTGGCCCGCGCCGTCGCCGTACGCCCCGCGCACGGGCGCACCGCCTGGTTCTCCGGCATGACGAGCGCCACGTCGGCGACGCTCACACTGCCCGGCCTGGACATCACCTCCGACACGGCGGGCCTCGCCTGCGACCTGTGGTGGGACACGGAGCCGCACTCCGACTTCCTGTACCTGGAGGCGTCGGCCGACGCCGGGACGACCTGGCAGGCCCTGCCCTTCACGACCACCCGCAAGGGAGAGGACGCCGAGGACCACCCCAAGGGCACGGCCGACGGCTGGTCGGGCCGCGCCTGGCACCGCCTGACCGCCGCCCTCGGCGCCTTCAAGGGGAGCCAGGTCCGGCTGCGCTGGCGCTACGCGACCGACCAGTTGTACGTGGGGCGCGGGGTGTACGTGGACGGGGTGCGCGTCACCGACGGCCGCCGGACCGTGTTCGACGAGGCACGCCCGTCCGACGCGGCGCGGATCGAGGCGGTGGGGTGGTCACCCTCGCAGGACTGAGCCAGGCGCGGGCCCCGTTCGGGGGCCTGGGCCGGGCCTGAGCCGCCGGCTCGAGTCGGAGGGCCGGGGCCGGCGGCTCACTTCCCGAGTAGGGCCATCGCCGCGTTGTGCCCGGGGATCCCGCTGACCCCGCCGCCGCGCACGGCGCCCGCGCCGCACAGCAGGACGTTGGCGTGGGCGGTCTCGACGCCCCAACGGCCCGTCCCTTCCTGGGAGTACGGGAAGGACAGGTCGCGGTGGAAGATGTTGCCGCCCGGCAGGCGCAGGTCCCGCTCCAGATCGAGCGGGGTCTTCGCCTCGATGCAGGGCCGACCGTCGGCGTCCGGGGCGAGGCAGTCCTCGATCGGCTCGGCGAGCTGCGCGTCGAGTTGGGCGAGGGTGGCTTTCAGGAGCTCGGCGCGGGCGGCGTCGTTGTCGCCCGCGAAGAGCCGGGCGGGCGTGTGCAGGCCGAACAGGGTGAGGGTCTGGTAGCCGCGCGCGACGAGATCCGGGGCGAGGATGCTCGGGTCGGTCAGCGAGTGGCAGTAGATCTCCGACGGGGGCGCCGCGGGCAGTGACCCGGCCGCCGCCTGGTCGTACGCGGTCGCAAGCTGCTCGTAGCCCTCGGCGATATGGAACGTTCCGGCGAACGCCTCGCGCGGGTCGACGGACGTGTCGCGCAGCTTCGGCAGCCGGGTCAGGAGCATGTTGACCTTGAGCTGCGCGCCCTCGGCCGGCGCGGGCGGCTCGTCGCCGACGAGGGCGGCGAGGGCCTGCGGCGACGCGTTGACGAGCACGTGCCCGGCGCCGACGCGGCCCGCGCCGCGCTCCGACTCGTATGTCACCTCGGCGCGGCGCCCGTCGGTCTCGACGCGGGTCACCTCGTGCCCGGTGACGAGCTCGGCGCCGGCCGCGCGGGCGGCGTCGGCGAGGGCATCGGTGAGGGCGCCCATGCCGCCGACGGGCACGTCCCAGTCGCCGGTGCCGTTGCCGATCACGTGGTAGAGGAAACAGCGGTTCTGCTGGAGGGACGCGTCGTGGGCGTCGGCGAACGTACCGATGAGGGCATCGGTGAGGACCACGCCGCGCACCAGGTCGTCCCTGAAGCGCTCCTCGACGGCCGCGCCGATCGGCTCCTCGAAGAGCATCCGCCAGGCGGCCTCGTCGTCGACGCGCTGCCGGAGTGCGTCCCTGGTCGGCAGCGGCTCGGTGAGCGTGGGGAAGACCCGCTCGGCGACGCGGCGGGTCGTCTCGTAGAAGTCGGTCCAGGCCGCGTACTCGCGCCCGCCGCCGGTGAGGCGCTCGAAGGAGGCGCGGGTGCGCTCCTCACCACCGCCGACGAGCAGCCCGGTCGCCCGACCGTCGCGCTCGGTCGGCGTGTACGAGGACACGGTGCGGCCGCGTACGGCGAAGTCGAGCCCGAGATCGTCGACGATCTTGTGGGGCAGCAGGCTGACCAGGTACGAGTAGCGCGACAGGCGCGCGTCGACCCCGGCGAAGGGCCGCGTCGACACGGCGGCACCGCCGGTGGCGCCGAGCCGCTCGAGAACCAGGACGGAACGTCCGGCCCGGGCGAGGTAGGCGGCGGCGACGAGGCCGTTGTGGCCTCCGCCGACAATGACGACGTCGTAGCGCTCGTGTGCTGGCATCCCTCTTGGTAACACGAGCGGATCATGCCGGGCCAGACCCTGGCTCGGGAGATCGCGGAGCGGAGGGGTAGGGGCGGACGGGCGTGTGGGCGGACGCGCGCGTGGGCGAGCGCGCGCGTGGGCGAGCGCGCGCGTGGGTGGGCGCGCGGGCGCAGGCAGCCCGTCCCAGGCGGACGATCGCGGGCAGGTGCCGCAGGCCCGCGACCGCGGGAGGGCGACCGCAGGCAGAGGAGCCTGGACGTCACTCGCGGGGGAACCGACCGCAGGCAGACACTCAGCCGTCCTTCACGGGCCGATGACCACGGGGAGCCGAACCCAGACAGACGACCGCAGGCAGGCGACCCGAGGCGGGCGACCGCAGACGCCACTCCCAGGCAGACACCCCGCGTAGCCGACCGCACGCAGCCCCTCAGTGGCCCCCCGACGCCCGCTGCTGGCGCAGCGCCGCCACCCGGCGGTACAGCTCGACCGCCTCCGTGCCGCGGCCGAGTTGTTCCAGGCAGTGTGCCTCGTCGTTGCGGCTGGCGAGGGTGTCGGGGTGGTCGGCGCCGAGGACCTGTTCGCGGGCCGCGGCGACCAGGCGGTACTCGGCGAGCGCGTCGGACCACCTGCCGAGCCAGCCGAGACCGACGGCCACCTCGCGCCGGCTGACCAGCGTGTCCGGGTGATCGGCACCGAGGACCCGGGCGCGGATCGCGCAGACGTCGCGGGCCTCGGCGAGCGCTTCCTCCCAGCGGCCCATCCGCCCCAGGTTGACGCCGAGGCCGTGGCGGGTGCGCAGGGTCTCGGGATGGGCCGGGCCGCTGACGCGCGTACGGTCGTCGATGAGGTCGCGGTAGAGGCCCAGGGCCTCGGCGCTGCGGCCGAGCCGGCCGAGGCTGATGCCTACCTCGTAGCGCGCGGCGAGCGTGTCCTGATGGTCGGGGCCGAGCGCCTGTCCGCGGGCCTCCGCCACCTCCCGGTAGGTGCGCAGGGCCTCGGCCCAGCGCCCCAACTGGCCCAGTGCGTAAGCGACTTCGTAGCGCGTGACGAGCGTGTCCGGATGGCCGGCGCCGAGGACGCGGGCGCGCGCCGAGGCGACCTCGCGCGCCATGCGGTACGAGTCCTCGAGTCGCCCGAGACGGCTGAGGTTGTACGCGAGGTTGTGGCGGCAGCGCAGGGTGTCCGGGTGGTCGGCGCCCATGGCCCGCTCACGCGCCGCGAGCACCGACGTGTACACCTGGTGCGCGTCGAAGTGGCGTCCCAACTGGCCCAGGACGTACGCCATTTCCTGCCGGGAACCGAGCGTTTCGGGGTGGTCGGGGCCGAGGACCCGCTCGCACCCCTCGGTGACGCGGCGGTACTCGCGCAGGGCGTCGGCGGGGCGGCCGGTGCGGCTGAGCGTGAAGGCGACCTCGTAGCGGCTGGCGAGCGTCTCGGGGTGGTCGGGGCCGAGCGCGTGCTCGCGCTCCGCCGCGACGGCGCGGTGGACCTCACCGGCCTCCTCCCAGCGCCCGAGCCGGCCGAGGCTCAGGCCCGCGTTGTGCCGGGCGGCGAGATGGGCGACCAACTCCGGTGCCGGCGTGGGGCGTTCCGTACGGACGGGCTGCTCCCCGCGTCGCGACTCGGGGCGCGCGATCCACTCCCCGGCCAGGCCCGCGGCCGCGTCGGGCGGCGTGCCGCGCAGCAGGGGTGGGCCGGCCGCCTTGTGGCCCGTCGTCATGCCGCGCGTCCAGGACGGCAGCCGCGGTTCACGGGACAGCGGCTGCTGCGGCTCGGCCGCCGTCTGCCGTACCGGGGCGGTGGCCACCGTCGGCGCATATCCGGACGCGGAATGGCCGTCACCGATCCGCCGGGCCAGTTCGCGGGCGTCCCGGGGCCGTTCGTCCGGGTCCTTCGCGAGGAGGTCGACGATGATCCGGTCCAGGAAGCCGGGGAGCCCGGCCCGGTGCGTGCGGGGCGGTTCGGGCACGGTGTCGCGGTGCCCGACGAGGACGGCCCAGGCGTCCTCCAGGTCGAACGGCGGCGCTCCGGTCGCGATCTCGTAGAGCACGCAGCCGAACGAGTACAGGTCACTGCGCTGGTCGACAGGGTCGCCGCCGATCTGCTCGGGCGACATGTAGTGCGGGGTGCCCATCGCGATGCCGGTGCCGGTGAGGCGTGAGGTGAAGCCGATGTCGTGGCCGAGGCGCGCGATGCCGAAGTCGCAGATCTTCACCGTGCCGTCGGCGAGCCGCATGATGTTCGCGGGCTTCAAGTCACGGTGGACGATGCCCTGTTCATGCGTGTAGGCGAGCGCGGCCGAGACCTGCCCGGCGATCTCGACGATGTCGGCGACGGGTAACGGGTGCTGCTTGTTGTCCTCCAGGAGCTGGCTGAGGTTCTTGCCCTCGAGCAGCTCCATCACGAGGTACAGCACGCCTTCGTGCTCGCCGAAGTCGTGGACGACGGTCACCCCGCGATGCTGAAGGGCGGCCGCCACCCGGGCCTCCCTGCGGAAGCGCTCCCGCAGGACCCGGGTGAAGGACTGGTCGTGCTGCGGCCCCATCGGCTTGAGGCACTTGACCGCGACTCTGCGCCCGAGCGACTCGTCCCTGGCGCGCCACACTTCGCCCATACCGCCCCGCCCGATGAGATCGAGCAGCCGGTACCGGCCCTGGATCAGCCTGGTCTCCCCCGACTCCGGCATCTCGCGCTGTCGCCCCCGTCGCCTCGCTGCGCCCTCCCCGGCCTGTCCAGTATGGCCGTCCGACTCCCGATTTTGTACGGGGCCGGGCGGCTGCCGGGGCCGAGTCGTGACATGGCGCGCAGGATGTGTTTCGGCGGGAGTTGCCAGCGCACACGTGCGGGAACGCAGCGCAGGACGGTGCCGGTGAACCGCAGGCCTCGGGTCACGGCGGCCGGTTCCGGGGCCGGCCTGCCGTACAACTCGTGGGCGTACGGCGGCAGAGAGGCGTACGCCAGATGCGACACGCGCCTCCAGAGCGTCGCGCGCGCCGGGACCAGCAGCGGGTGGACGGGCGGCCTGCGCAGGAAGTCGTCCACGTCCTGGGCCTCCGGCCCGGCGGCGAGCAGGGGTCTCATCCACTCGAAGTACGCGGCGAGTTGTGCTTGGTCGCCGGGCACGTCGGCGGGGTCGAGGCCCACCAGCCGGGCGCTGGTGCGGTGTTCGCTGATGTACTGGTCGGCCTGCGCGTCCGTGAGCCGGAACCCGGAGCGGCGCGCGACATGGAGGTAGGAGTCGATCTCGGCGCAGTGCACCCACAGGAGCAGCTCCGGCTCGTCGACGCCGTACCGTTCACCGCTATCGGGGTCGGTGACCTTGAGATGACTGTGGATCTTCCGCACGCGGGCACCGGCACGCTCGGCGGCCTCAGTGGTCCCGTACGTGGTCGTACCGACGAACCCGGCCGTCCGCATCAGCCGCCCCCAGGCGTCCTTGCGGAAGTCCGAGTTCTGCATGACGCCCCGCACGGCACGCGGAAGGAGCGCCTGGAAGTAGAGCGCGCGCACACCGGCGACCCACATCATCGGATCTGCGTGCACCTGCCAGGTAACCGACCCGGGCCCGAAGAGCCCGGGATCACCCCGCCCCTCTTCCGTCGTGCCCACCACGTCGCCGCCTCTCCCTCGCATCAGCGGTCCCAGCGCGATCAAGGATCTCCACTCGGCGCTTCAGCACAACGCTACCGGTGAGTTGACACGGCCGCCCCAGAGGTTCAGGCCCTGACCGCCGCCGACCCGGACCAGCTCCGTACCTCCGCGTCCGCGTCGAAGCCGATCGGCTCCCAGCGCTTCGCCAGCAGGGCCGTCAGGCCGAGGACGGGGGCGGCGAGGATGACCCAGTAGACGTGGGTGCCGAGGCCGGTGCTGAGGATGGGGAAGAAGAAGAGGGTCAAGGTCGAACCCAGGCGCAGCACGGCCTGGTTGAAGCCGATGCTGACGCCGCGCATCGACGTCGGGAAGCCCAGCGAGGCGTAGCTCATGATGTGCGCGCCGGGGCCGAAGCCCTGCGCGAACATGAACGCGCCGAGCATCAGGATGCCCGCCGTCACGACGGCCGTCCCGGACGGATCCCCGATGAGGCCGAGCACCGTGACGGCGGCGAACTGGATCGCGAAGCCCAGCGTCATCATCGGCCAGGCGCCGCGGGTCGACGCCCAGCGGATGCCGAGCAGCCCACCGGTCAGGGCGAAGACGAGGTTCAGGGCGAAGGAGGACGCGATCGTGGTGAGCGGGCCCTGGGTCATCAGCGTGGCGATGATGACCGGCAGTCCGAACGCGACCGCGTTGTAGCCGAAGGTCTCCGCAAGACCGACCGCCACCGACTGGATCGTGCGCGTGCGGTACGGCGGGGCGAAGAGCCGCTTGTACGCGCCGAGGCCGGTGCGGGGCGGGCGGGGCGCCGTCCTGGGCGCGTCGTCGGCGACGCGCGCGTCCACGCCGTACGACTGCCGCAGGATCTTCGCAGCGCCCTCCAGGTCACCCTGGTCGGCGGCCCAGGTCGGGGACTCGTTCATGTACCGCCGGCGCAGCAGCAGTACCAGCAGCGCGGGGACCGCGCCGAAGCCGACGGTGAACCGCCACAGCCAGCCCAACCGGGCGTCCGGCAGGACGAAGTACAGCAGCATGATCACGAGGTAGCAGCCGCTGGTCGCGGTGTACCAGGCGGGTGACCAGGCGGCCGTGCGAGAGCCCTTGCTGCCCTTGCCGTGCAGCCGGGAGAACTCGGCGAGGAACGCGATCGCGACCGGGATGTCCATGCCGACGCCGATGCCCATCACGAAGCGCGCGGCGATCAGCGTCCACACGTCCTGCGCGAGAGCGCACACCAGCGCGGTGGCGACGAAGAAGAGCATGTTGGCCATGAAGACGCGGTAGCGGCCGATCCGGTCGACCAGCCAGCCGCCGACGAGGGCGCCGAGGAGCGAACCGACGCTGATCGAGGCGGTGACCGTGCCGGCCATGGTGGAGCTGAGGCCGAACTGCCGGGTGATGTCGGGCAGCCCGTAGGCCAGGGAACTCAGGTCGTACGCGTCGAGGAAGATGCCGCCGAGCGCGATGATCACGATCATCTTGGCGTGCCGGCCCCGCGCCGTGCCCGAGTTGACGAGATCGGAGACGTCGGCCGCGGAGCGGATCAGCACCGTGCCCGCCGGCGTCACCGGAGATGTGCTGGTGGACAGGGGGGATGTGGAGCTCACGAGCGCCTTCCGGTGTGGTGCGAGGACGTACCGTCGGATCGTATGCACCGTCCGGAATTCGCCCCTCCACATGTCCATATCGTGGGCACGCCCGGTGGACTCGGCAGCGGCACATGATCCAAGCTGTGACCATGCACCCATCCTGGCCACGGACACAGGCGACACCCGGCGTTTGCCGTTCATTGGGGCAGAGCTGGTGCGGCGATCCGGAAAGCGCTCTACCTTCGTGCGAATGAGAGCGGCGGATAGCGGTATTCGGGTCTGGGCACAGCGCGGCATGTGGGGTTCTGTGCTGCTCTCATCAGGTGCCTGGGGCGCCGGCGCGCTGCCGCGGGGTGTACCGGACGGGATCTGGGGAACCCCGGGACCCGCTCTCGCGCTGATCGGCGCGACGGCGGCGTACGCGGGACTCGGTCTGCTGCTCTGGTCCTGGTGGCAGTTGGGCACGCTGCTGCGGGCCGGTGCGGTGATGAGCAGACGGCGGCAGTGGCTCACGCTGGGCGGCTGGGCGCTGCCTCTGCTTCCGGCGCCGTCGCTGTTCAGCATGGACATCTACAGCTACGTGGCCCAGGGCGCACTGGCCGGGCGCTCCTGGAACGTCTACGAGATGGGCCCCTCCGCGCTCGGCGGGCCGCTCGCCGCGAACGTCCCGGAGGTGTGGCAGGACTCCCCGGCTCCGTACGGACCCCTGTCCGTTCTGGTGAGCCGGGCCGTGGTCTTCGTGACCGGCGAACACCATGTGGTCGCCGCCGTCGTGCTCCATCGGGTGGCCGCGCTCGCCGGGCTCGCCCTGCTGGCCTGGTCGGTTCAGTGGCTCGCGACGCGGTCGGGCGGCGACGGCTCAGGAGCCTGGTGGGCGGCACCGCTGAATCCGCTGGTGCTGGCCCACCTGGTGGGCGGGGCGCACAACGAGGCGCTGATGCTCGGCTTGATGATGGCCGGTCTTGTGGCGTGCCGGTCCGGACGATGGGTGCTGGGCGTTGTGGTGCTGACGTGCGCCGCGTTGGTGAAGGCCCCGGCCGCGGTGGCCCTGGGGTGCGCCGGCCTGGTGGCGGTCGCCGGACAGACGGGCTGGTGGCGACGTCTGGGCCGCGCGGCGGGGATCCTCCTCGCGGCCGTCGGGACGCTGGTACTGACGGTGTCGCTCTGCGGGCTGGGCTGGGGCTGGCTCGACACGATCCGCACACCGACCCACTCGTACACGCCGATGTCGGTGACCACGGACGTCGGCCGGCTGCTGCGCTGGATCGGGACCGAAGCCGGCTGGGTCACCACACCGGACCCGGTGACGGTGATGCGTACGCTCGGGACCTTGGCTGGGCTCTGCGGGGCCCTGTACTTCCTGGCGCGCGCTCCTCGCCTCGGCGCCGAACGCGCGGCGGCCCTGGGACTGTTGGCCCTGGTGGTGTGCGCTCCCGCCGTGCAGGGCTGGTACCTGCTGTGGGGGGCGGTGCCCCTGGCCACGGTCGCATGGGGCGCGCTGGCGGACACCCGGATCAAGACAGCGGTCGTCGTTCTGGTTCTCATGGTGATGCCGTCGGGCCGGGGACCCACCGTCACGGATGTGGTCGGCGTTGTCCTAGGGGGCTTGGCGATCCTGCTGTGGGTGGCGTGGACGTCTCAACGAGAGCGTGACGCAGGGCTCCAGCCTTCTCCCCGGCCCAGTTACGGCGAGGCACCGTTGCGGTTTCCCTGAAGTTGTAGTGCGGGCGTTCCGGGGGCCCGGAGCCGGTCGGCCTCACGCGCCACCTCGCGTTCAACGACGTCCAGGATCCTGTCGGATCCCCGATGACCACACCACTGATGACCACACCACTCAGGAGGCCGTCTCATGGAACCCGTCACGCTGATCACCGGTGGCTCGACCGGAATCGGCGCCGCCACCGCTCGCGCCCTGCTGAAGCAGGGCCACCGCGTGGCCGTCACCGGACGTGACGCGGACAAGCTCGCTGCCTTCGCCGCTTCGGCCGCGGCGGGCGAGCGGCTGCTGACGATCACGGGCGACACCAGCGACGAACACGACGTCGTCTCCGCCGTGCGCCACGTGGTGGACGCGTGGGGCCGGCTGGACAACGTCATCGCCAACGCGGGTTTCTCGCTGCCCGGCAACCTGGAGAGCCATGCCCCCGAGGACATGCGCGCCATGGTCCTCACCAATGTCCTGGGCCCGGCCCTGCTGGTGCGGGAGACCCTGCCGCACCTGAGGGAGTCCAAGGGCCGGATCGTGATCATCGGTTCGGTCGCCGGGGTGCGCAACACGCCCGGCAACCTGTACTCGGTCACCAAGTGGGCCGCGCACGCGCTGACCGAGAACACCCGGCTGCTGGTCGGCAAGGACGGGGTCGGCGTGACCGTCATCGCCCCCGGAGTGGTGGACACCCCGTTCTGGGACCAGCGCGGCGGCACTCCCGAGGCGGCGCCGGCGATGACCGCCGAGCACATCGCGGACACGATCGTCTTCACCGTCAACCAGCCCGCGGGCGTGGACATCAACCACATCACCATGCGGCCGTCCGGGCAGCTCGGCTGACCCCGCGCCCCCAACGACGGGACGAAATGGCGCCTCAGCGGCGGACGCGGGGCATGCCCAGGCCTATCCAGGAGATGATCTCGCGCTGGATCTCGTTGTTGCCGCCGCCGAACGTGAAGATCACGGCTGATCGGTAGCCGCGTTCGAGTTCGCCGTGCAGGACTGCGCCCGCCGAGCCCTCCTTGAGCGCTCCCGCCGCGGCGACGACCTCCATCAGCCAGGCATACGCCTCGCGGCGTGCCTCGGAGCCGTACACCTTTACGGCGGAGGCGTCCTGCGGGGTGAGGCTGCCTTCCTGGACGGCGTTCACCATCTGCCAGTTGAGGAGTTTCATCGCGTCGAGCCGGGTGTGCGTCTGGGCGAGGCGCTTGCGCACCCAGCCGAGGTCGATGACGCGGCGCCCGTCGGCGAGTTTGGTGTCCATGGCCCAGCGCTGGACGTCGCGCAGCGCGCGGATCGCCATGGTGCCGTGGGCGGCGAGCGTCACGCGCTCGTGGTTGAGCTGGTTCGTGATGAGCCGCCAGCCCTTGTTCTCCTCACCGACGCGGCGGCTGGCGGGAACGCGGATGTTCTCGTAGTAGCTGGCCGTGGTGTCGTGCGAGGCAAGGGTGTTGATGACGGTGCAGGAGTAGCCGGGGTCCGACGTCGGCACCAGGAGCATGGTGATGCCCTTGTGCGGCGGGGCGTCCGGGTCGGTGCGCACGGCGAGCCACACCCAGTCGGCCGTGTCGCCGTTGGTCGTCCAGATCTTCTGCCCGTTCACCGTGTAGTGGCCGGTGAGCTCGTCCCCGTCGCGCACCGCCCGCGTCTTGAGCGCGGCGAGGTCGGTGCCCGCGTCGGGCTCGCTGTAGCCGATGGCGAAGTCGAGTTCTCCGGAGAGGATCCTCGGCAGGAAGTACGCCTTCTGCTCGTCGCTGCCGTACTGCATGATCGTGGGGCCGACGGTGTTGAGCGCCATGAGCGGCAGGGGCACGCCCGCCTGGGCGGCCTCGTCGAAGAAGATGAACTGTTCCATGGGCGTCAGGCCGCGCCCGCCGTACTCCTTCGGCCACCCGACGCCAAGCCACCCGTCGGTGCCGAGCCGGCGCACCGTCTCGCGGTAGAACCGCTTCTGCGCGGCCGGGTCCTCGTAGCGGGCGTACGCGTTGTCGGGCACCAGCTCCGCGAAGTAGGCGCGCAGCTCCGCGCGCAACTGCTGTTGCTCGGGCGTGTATTCGAGGTGCACGGCCCCTCCTGACGGTCGCTGGTACACCGGGTCCCGGTCCTGACGGCGCACACAGTAGAACTCGTTTCAGAAATAAGGAATGGGCGCGGGCGGACGGTTCCGGCGCCGAGCCCGTGCTGGTCAATTCCTTTGCGGGGCTCGCGCCCACGCGATTAGGTTCGGCCGCGCCCCAACTCTCCGTACAAGGAGCCCTCTTGTCGCTGCACCTCACCCCGCTGACCGATCCGGCCGGCGGTCCGGACGCCCGCCGCCTCGCCTGGCTGGCTGCCGACGCCGACGGGAACCCCGTCGGGTCCGCGTTCCTGCGGCTCATCGACCGGGACGGGCAGCGGCATCTCGCCCAGCTGGACCTCCAGGTCCATCCCGCGGAACGGCGTCGCGGCGCCGGCACCCGCCTCCTCGACGCGGCGGTGGCGGCCGCCAAGGACGACGGGCGGCGTTCGCTCACCGCCGCGGCCGACGACGGCTCACCCGCGGACCTGTTCCTGGCCGCGCGAGGGTTCCGCCGGGTGCTGAACCTGACGTACGCGCGACTCCCGCTCGCGGACGCGGACGTCCCGGCCCTCACCCGGACGGCGCGCGCGGAGCACCCCGGATACCGGCTCGTCTCCTGGGAAGGGACGGTTCCCGACCACCTGGCCGCGACGTTCGCCGCGTCGCGTCGCGCCATGGACGACATGCCCATGGACGACACCGACTACGGGACGGTCGCGTGGGACGTGGACCGCGTCCGCGCGGTCGCCAAGGCGATCGAGCGGCGCGGCGAACACCTCGACACGGTCGCGGCGGTCGCCTCCGACGGCACCGTGGTGGGGTTCACCGAGCTCGTCGTCCCCGGCGACGGCACGGGCGACGGACAGCACTACGGCACGGGCGTGCTGCCCGAGCACCGCGGGCACGGCCTCGCGCGCTGGATGAAGGCCGAGGCCGTTCTCCGCGCCCGCGGCCGCCACCCGGAGCTCGGGGGCCTGCTCACGGACACCGCCGACAGCAACACGCACATGCGCGCCGTGAACGACGCACTCGGCTACGTGCCGACGCACCGGACGTACGAGTACCAGCTCGAGCTCCAGCAGGGCTGAAGCCACGCGCGGTGGCCGCCGCGGGGCCGCGGTGGCCACCGTCACACCCTCCCCCGTACCCCATACCGCCGAGATAGTTGTAGAGTACAACGTGAAAGGTTGTAATCACCAACCCACTCAGCTGGAGGTCCTGCCCATGCCCGCCGATCACAAGGCACACCGCTCCGAGTCCGCGGGCGCCGTGCACGGCGTGCGGAATCCGGCGCTGCGCCATGTCCTGACCCACCTCATCACCCCGCTCCTGATGTGCCTGGGCATGGGGCTCGCGTACATGGGGGCCTTCGTCGCGCCCGAGCCGCACCATCTGCCGGTGGCGGTCGTCGGGGCGGGGCCCGAGGCGAAGGTCTTCGCCCAGACGGTGAAGGACAAGGCCGGCGACGCGCTCGACGTCCGTACGCTAGACAGCCGCCCGGCGGCCGTGGAGCAGCTTCGGTCCCGTGACATCGACGGCGCGTACGTCCTGAGCGCGAAGTCCCCCGAGCTGCTCGTCGCCACCGCCGGGTCCGACATGAGCGCGATCACCGCCGAGAAGATCTTCACCCCCGTCGCCACGCAGCAGGGCGTGCCGCTCAAGGTGACGGACGTGACCCCGACGGTCTCGGACGACCCGACGGGCCAGGGCCTGTTCTTCCTCCTGGTGGCGCTGAGCATCGGCTCGTACGCGTCGGTGGCCGTGGTCGGCGCGGCGGGTTCCGCCCTGTCGATGCGGACGCGGGCCGCGCTCGTGGTCGGTGTGTCCGGCGTGGTCAGCCTCATCGGCGCGGCTCTCGCGGGACCCGTGTTCCACCTGGCCCACCACGACCTGTGGGGCATGTGGGCCATGTCCTGGCTCTACTCAGCGGGCATTCTCTTCATCGGCGTGGGTCTGCACACGTTCCTGAAGCGGTGGACGACGCTCGCGCTCATGGTGTTGTTCGTGATGCTGAACTTCACCAGCTCCGGCGGCCTCTACCGGCCCGAGCTGCAGAACGGCTTCTTCGGCACCCTGCACGCCTTCTGGAACGGCGCCGGCTTTGTCGAGGGCTCGCGCAGCCTGCTCTACTTCGGCAGCCACGACCTGGCCAGGCACGTGTGGTCGCTGGCCGTCTGGCTCGTCGTCGGCCTTGCCGTGACGGGGCTTGCCGCGCTCACGGAGCGGCGGCGCGGTGCCGTCGAGGCCGAGGCCGAGGCCGAGGCCCGGCAGCATGCCGCGCACAGCGTGACTTCGGCGCCTGCCCGCTCCACGGAGGCAGCACAGGAAGAGGCGGCAGAGGAAGAGATGGAGGAGACGGTCGCGGTCTGAGCGTCACCGACAGACCGGAGCCGTCGCGCCGGGCGTCCCGATGCGGGCGCCCGGCGCGCGCGTATCGGTCCTCAGGACCCCCGTCACACCCCCTGCGGAATCCGCTTCGCCTTGCTCCGCAGCTGGAAGGCCGTGATGATCTCCACGACGCCGACCGCCAGCAGCCAGCAGCCGCCGACCAGGGTGAGTACGGCGACGGACTGGAACGGCGAGACGATCAGGACCACACCGGCCAGCGCGCTCACGACGCCGAGGAAGATCTGCCAGCCGCGCGCCGGCATCGCCTCGTCGGAGATGGCCGCGACGGTCTGGGTGATGCCGCGGAACAGCCAGCCGATACCGATCCACAGCGCGAGCAGCAGGATCGACTGCGTCGCCCCGCGGAAGCAGAACAGGCCGAGCAGGATCGACAGCGCGCCGCTGATGAAGGCCATCACGCGCAGCCCGGTGGTGACATGCGTGCCGAACGCGGCCACCAGCTGGAAGACGCCGGTGACCAGGAGATACACGCCGAAGAGCACTCCGGCGGCGAACAGGGACGCCCCGGGCCAGACCAGGACCAGTACGCCCAGGATCAGGGCGGCTATGCCGGCCAGGAGCACTACTTGCCATGCGGATTGGGCCAGGCGCCCGAGGGGGCCCTCGGGTGGGGAAGTGCGCTCTTCGCGGATCTCTTCGGCCGCCGGGGTTCGGGGTTCGTGCGGTGCGTGGGTCATGTCCGACTGTTCACACGGCGTCGGCGCGCCCGCCACTCGGGTGAGGCGAACGACGTACGCCTGCGGCATCCGGGGGCCGTCACCGGAGCGGCGGACGAGCGCGGACACGAAGCCCGCAAACTCCGCACAATTGGGCCATGACAGAACGCTCCAAGAGCTCCGAACCGCACTTCCGCGTCCGCCGGGTCTACGATCCGCCGTCGGCGGACGACGGAACCCGGGTCCTGGTGGACCGCCTGTGGCCGCGCGGCGTCTCCAAGGAGCGGGCCGACGTCCAGGAGTGGATGAAGGACCTGACGCCGTCCTCCGCGCTGCGCTCCTGGTACCACGAGGACCGCGCGTCCCGCTTCCCTGAGTTCGAGCGCCGCTACCGCGACGAGCTCGCGGAGCCGGACCGCGTGGAGCTGACGGACAAGCTGCGCGCGCTGGCCCGTACGGGGACGGTCACGCTGGTCACCTCGGTCAAGGACATCGAGCACAGCCATGTGCCGGTGCTGGTGCGGCACCTGACCGAGAGCTGACCCTCCGGGGACGGCGCGGATCGGGTCCCGTCGCACCCCTCGTGCGTACGGGCCCGGCCCGACAGCAGGTGCGAACCGGCACAAGCTATGCCAATTTTGTGCAACGACGCGACCTGGGAGGGCCCGCATGACCACCATGGACGTCCCGTCCGACGAACCGGGACCGCGGACGAGGACGGCGGCACCGGTCACGGCGCCGCCGTGAAGTGCGCGACGCCGGGGCTGATGGCGACCGCGTCGGTGGCGAGTCCGCGGGCCGACGAGAGCGTGGACCCCTCCGAGACCGAGCACATGGCGCAGGTGGTGGCACGGTTCCTGCGCGCGTACGGCACTGAAGCGCGCCGCTGACACCATCCCTGGGAGACCGAAGTGACCACCTCCGACACCCCCGACTCCGCCCCCGACTTCGCCGACCGGTCCGACTTCGAGGAGGCGGACCGGGGCCTCGTCTCTCCGCCGCTCTCCTCGACGGTCACGGCCGAGGACGGGCGCGTCGTGTGGAACTTCGCCGACACGGCGTTCCTCGACGAGGACTGTCCCGACACCGCGCACCCGAACCTGTGGCGCCAGGCCCAACTGTGCGCCCGGGCGGGCCTGTTCGAGGTGACCGAGGGCGTCTTCCAGGTACGCGGGTTCGACCTCTCCAACATGACGCTGATCGAGGGCCGTCACGGCGTCGTGGTCGTCGACCCGCTCGCCTCCGCGGAGACGGCGGCAGCCGCGCTGGAGCTCTACCGGTCGCAGCGCGGCGAACGGCCCGTCGCCGCCGTCGTGTTCACCCACTCCCACCTCGACCACTTCGGCGGCGTGCTCGGCGTCATCGGAGCCGACGACGACGTACCCGTGATCGCCCCGCAGGGCTTCATGGAGCACGCCGTCGCCGAGAATGTGTACGCGGGCGCGGCGATGCTGCGCCGCGGCACCTACTACTCGGGCGCCAACCTGGAGCGCGGGCCCGAGGGTCTCGTGGGCATGGGGCTCGGCTTCACCGCCTCCACCGGCACCGCGGGGCTGGTGGCGCCCACGGTCGAGGTCCGGCACACGGGACAGGAACTGACCCTCGACGGCGTCGTGTTCCGCTTCCAGATGACGCCGGGCACCGAGGCGCCGTCGGAGATGAACTTCCTGCTGCCGCAGCGGCGCGCCCTGTGTATGGCCGAGAACGCCACGCACAACCTGCACAACATCCTGACCCTGCGCGGCGCGGTGGTCCGCGACGCCCGGATCTGGGCCCGCTACCTCAATGAGGCCATCGAGCTCTTCGGCCACGACGCGGACGTCCTGTTCGCCTCGCACCACTGGCCGACCTGGGGCTCGGACCGCATCAGGTCGTTCCTCGCCGAGCAGCGCGACCTGTACGCGTATCTGCACGACCAGACGCTGCGGCTGCTCAACAAGGGGTACACGGGGGCGGAGATCGCCGAGCTGATCGAGCTGCCGCCCGCGCTCTCCGCGGCCTGGCACGCGCGCGGCTACTACGGCTCCGTCAGCCACAACGTGAAGGCCGTCTACCAGCGTTACATGGGCTGGTACGACGGCAATCCCGCTTCCTTGTGGGAGCACCCGCCCACCGAGACCGCCGAGCGCTACGTCGACTGCATGGGCGGGCTCGAAGCGGTGCTCGGCAAGGCGCGTACGTACCTGGAGGAGGGCGATCTGCGGTTCGCCGCCCAGCTCCTGAGGCACGCCGTGTTCGCCGCGCCGGACAGCGCCGACGCCAAGGAGCTGCTCGCAAAGACCTTCGAGCGGCTCGCGCACGGCGCGGAGTGCGCGACCTGGCGCAACTGCTACCTCACCGGCGCCCAGGAACTGCGCGGCGAGATCAAGGCGACCAGCATCGGCGGCGGCAGCATGGACGACGCGCTGAACATCGAGCAGCTCTTCGACTCGCTCGCGGTCCGGGTCGACGGGCCCAGGGCATGGGACCACTCGCTCACCCTGCACTGGCATCTGTCGGACCTGGGCGAGATGTACCGCATGACGCTGCACAACGGCGTCCTGGTCCACACCCGTACGACCCGGCCCGCCGACAGCGCAGACCTCTCCCTCACGCTGACGAAGCCCCAACTCCTCACCCTGCTGGCAGGGAAGGGTCTCCACGGCGTCTATCACTCGGGCCACCTGGGCGCCCTCGACACCCTGCTCTCGGTCCTCGACGAGAACGATCCGGACTTCGCGATCGTCACTCCGTGACGACGGTGACGGGGTACGACGGCCGCCCGTACGCACTAACACAGCGCGCCCTCCACCACCGCGTGGCATCCCATGAGTACATGACACCGGACCGTGAGGACCGTCCCCCGTCGGGCGCGAGCGACGACATCGCCGAGCTGCGTGCCCGAGTCGCCCAGTTGGAGTCCGCGGGGCCGGCGCGGCCCCGGCCCCGGCACCATCTGCGCTCGTTCTTCGCCGGCCTCCTGATCGTCCTCGTGGCGATCCTGACGCCGCTCAGCGCGGTCGCGACATGGGCCAGCGACATCGTCGGCGACACCGATCGCTATGTGGCGACCGTGGAGCCGCTCGCTTCCGATCCCGATGTCCAGGCGGCCGTCACGAACCGTGTCACGAACGTCGTCATGGAGAACATCGATCTCAAGGCGCTCCTCAGCGACGTGGCGCCCGCCGACCGGCCGAGGCTCGAAAAGGCGCTGGGCACGCTGAGCGCCCCGCTCACCAGCGGACTGAGCGGCTTTGTGCACGACACCGTCCAGAAATTCGTGTCGAGCGACTCGTTCAAGAAGCTGTGGACCGGCCTCAACCGGCGCGCGCACACGGCGGTCGACAAGGCGCTGACCGGCAGCGGCGGCGGCGCCGTCAAGCTCACGAACGACGCGGTGACGATCGACCTGGCGCCCGTCATCGACGAGGCGAAGAAGCGGCTCGTCGACCGCGGCCTCGGGGTCGCCTCAAAGATCCCCGACGTGCACACCGACTTCACGGTCATGACGTCCGACTCCATCGGCAAGATCAAGAAGGGCTTCCGGCTGCTCCAGCTCATGGGGGTCTGGCTGCCCGTCATCACCCTGGTCCTCGCCGCCTGCGCCGTCCTCCTGGCCGTCCGCAGGCGGCGCGCGCTGGTGGCGGCCGGGATCGCGATCGCGGTGGGCGGCGCGATCCTCGGCATCGGTCTGTGGGTCTTCCGCGCGTTCTATCTCGACGGGCTGCCCTCCGAGGTGTCGCAGCCGGCCGCCGGCGCCGTTTACGACGCGCTCGTGCGGTTCCTGCGGACGACGGTGCGCATGCTGATCACCGTCGGCATCGTGGTGGCGCTCGCGGCCTGGCTGAGCGGTGACGGCCGTGCGGCGACCCGGGTCAAGGCCATGTGGCGCGGCGGCATCGGCGCGGTGCGCGACGCGGCGGGCCTCACCGGCGGGCCGGTGGGCGCGTGGGTGCACCGGGCGAAGACGTGGCTCAACTGGACGGTCGTCGCCGTGTCGGCCGTGATCATGCTGGTGTGGGACCGTCCGACGGGCGTCGTGATCGTGTGGATCGCTCTCTGCGCGCTCATCGCTCTCGCGGTGATCGAGTTCCTGGACGACGACGGATCGCCGCATGTGACGGCCGCCCCTGCGGCGTGACGCGGCTTCGATGTCAGGCGCGCGCGGGTCGGCGTACCGCGCGCGGGCGGTACTCGACCACGGTCAGCGCCAGGGCCACGTACCGCTCCACCAACTCGTCCACGGATACGGGTCCTTCGGACTGGTACCACTCCCCGATGGCGTTGCACATGGCGATCACCGCGCGCCGGGCGTCGTCCGGGTAGGGGGTGAGGAAGATGCCCTGCGCCACGCCCAGCTCGACGACGTCACGGAACTGCCCGCTGCCGCGCGCCTCGTTCTTCCGGTAGCGCGCCAGGTGCTCGGGCTCCAGGCTGCGCCCCTCGGTCAGCACGATGCTGCTCTTCACGGGGTGTTCCGTACGGAACCGTACGGTCGCCGCGACGAGCGCCTCCAGTTGTTCGGCCGGGTCGTCGCCCGCCGCCTCCAACGCCTCGTCGCACGTGCTGAAGTAGGCGTCGAGACCGTCGTCGAGGATGGCGACCAGCAAGTCCTGCTTGCCCTTGTAGTAGTAGTACAGGGCCGACAGGCTCACCCCGGCGCGCTGGGCGATGTCGCGGATCGAGGTGGCTCCGTAGCCGCGCTCGGAGAACTCCTGCCGGGCAGCATCGACGATGGCCTTGTGGCCTGTGGGTCGCGTGGACACAGCTCTCCGATCTCCTGCTCCTGTCCCGGCGTCTGGACACGTGCCGACGGGGACCGTAGCTTAACGAATGTTCTGACTGCACGCCCGTCGCGCTCGTCGACAAGGGAGTTGCCGCGTGATCCGTCGCCACCCGAAGGGCATGCCGGCCCGCCTCTCCTACCCCGAGGCGTCCGTCGGGGACATCCTCGCCGGCTCGGCCAGGAGATACCCCGACCGCGTCGCCCTGCGCGACGGCGACGACACGCTGACCTTCACGGAACTCCACGAACAGGCGCTCCGCTTCGCGAGGGGCCTGCGCGAACGCGGCATCGCCGAGGGCGATGTGGTCGCAGTGCACCAGCCCAACTCCCTCTGGTTCCCTGTCACTTACTACGGGATCCTGCTGGCCGGCGCGATCGTGGCACCCATCAACCCGACCCTGCCCCCGGCGGCCCTGCGCACGCAGCTCGACGAGGCGGGGGCCCGGGCGGCCGTGACGCATCCGGCGACGGCACCGGCGCTCCTCGCGGCCGGAACGGAGGGGCTCGAACTGCTGGCCCTCGTACCACCGTCGGCCGTCTCCCCCGGCGATCCGGCACACCTCGACGGCACGGTGCCGCTCGCCGACCTGCTCGCGGCGGCCCCCGAGCCCGGCCCACGCGTCACCCCCGACGCGGTCGCCCACCTGTCCTTCACGGGCGGCACGACGGGGCGTTCGAAGGCGGTCCAGGTGCTGCACCGCCAGGTCGTGGCGAACTGCCTCCAGTTCACCTGCTGGCGCGCGGCCGCCGTGCCCGCGGTGGACCCCGACGGGGGCGTCTTCCTCGACCCGGTTCCCGAGGCCGCCACCGAGTACACCAACCCTCCGGGGCAGGGCGTCTCGGTCGCCGTCGCGCCGTTCTTCCACGCCATGGGCCTGGTCGGCCAGTCGATCGGCGTGCTCGCCGGGCTGACGAGCGTCCTCGCCGGACGTTTCGACCCCGAGCGGTTCCTCGAACTGGCCGAGAAGTTCGGAGCCACCCAGATCGCCGGGTCCCCCGCGCTCTTCCACGCCCTGCTCGCCGCCCCCGCCGCACAGGGCCGTGCGCTCCCCGCGGTCCGCGTGGTCAACTCGGGGGCGGCGCCCATCGACACGACGACACTTCGCGCCCTGGGGACACTGTTCCCGCGGGCGTGCGTCGTGGAGGGGTACGGGCTGACCGAGGCCACCATGGGCGTCACGTCGGGAATCGTCGACCCCGACGACCCGGTGCCGATCGGATCGGTCGGCCTGCCTGTGTTCGACACCGAGGTCGAGATCCGCGACCTCGTGCAGACCGGGAGCTGTGTGCCCGACGGCGAGACGGGCGAGCTGTGGGCCCGCGGCCCGCAGATCACGGCGGGCTACCTCGGCCATCCCGAGCTGACGGCAGAGCAGTTCGTCGACGGCTGGCTGCGCACGGGCGACCTTGCGCGGTGCGACGAGCGCGGTCACGTCTACATCGTGGGCCGCGCCAAGGACATGCTCATCTACAAGGGTTACAACGTCTATCCCGGCCAGCTCGAGGAGATCCTCAGCGGGCATCCGGCGGTCGCGCAGGTCTCGGTGATCGGGGTGCCCGCGGCGGACGCGGGCGAGATACCGGCGGCGTACGTCGTGGCACGCCCGGATGCCTCGCCGGCACCCGGCCCGGCGCTCGCGGAGGAGCTGATGGCGCACGTGGCCGCCCGCGTCGCGCCGTACCAGCGGGTGCGTGAGGTGCGATTCCTGGAGGCACTGCCCACCTCGGCCGCGGGGAAGGTCCTCAAGGCGGAGCTGCGACGGGCACACCAGCCGTAGATTTAACGAACGTTCAACACGCTCGGCACCGGGCCCCCCGATCGGTGGCGACCCGGCCCCGCCCCCTCACACCTCCCCCGCACCCCCTTTACACCACCGTCCGCCCCGAGCCGCATGACAGGCCGCGTTCCGGGCAGGCGACCACCGAACGCGCATGCTCCATCACCCGTTCGGGCTAACCCGAGATGTCGTGGAGCCGATCCGCACGCACGTTTGGAAGGTAGAGCCCGTGGGGTGCGTACCCGTCGGCAACCGCGCCGACGACCGGACGGGCGCCGGGGAGGTGCGTGATGCCGGAGATTTCCGTGGACGTCCACATAGGCCGATCCGTCACTGAGGTGTACGACTTCCTCTCCGACGCACGGAATCTCGAACTCTGGTTCTCGGGGGTCGACACCGTCGCCGAGAGCGCAGAGCCCGCAGGTCCGGGCGTGGCTCATGTGTACCGCTTTCCGGGGCGCCACCGGGACCAGCTGCTCCAGTGCGTGGCGTACGTCCCGGGCGAACACCTCGTCTTCCGTGGCGACCGGATGTGGAACCTGCTCGGCGCCCAGACACCGGTGTACTCCTTCACCCTCTCCCCGCGCCGCCGCGGCACCCTCCTGCGCCTCACGGTGCAGTCCCGTCTCGCGGGCGGCCTCACACTGCTCGCGCCCGTGGTCGCCATGGCCTGGCGGCGCGACCTGCCGAGGGACGTGCGCCGGCTCGGCGAGCGCCTCGGCGCCCCGCACTGCCACGTCATAGCCGCCCCGCGACGGGTGCGCCTGCCCGGGCCGGCGTTCACCCCCGCCGCCGAGCCCACGGCCGCCCCTGCGGCCCTCCCGCAGCCGGGCCCGCAGGTCCGCCCCGAAGCGCGGCCCCAGGTCCCGTCCGGGCCCCACCCCGAGCAGCCTCCCGAGCCTCGCCCCGCCTCGGTCCCGGCCGCCAAGAAACGCACGACGCGCCCCGCGGCATGAGGCGGCCCCGATCCGCCCACGGGAAATTCCCGTGCACCAGGCGCAAGGCGGCCAGTAGCGTCCCCGCCCATGACTCTTCCTCGTACACGCCCTCCCTACGACGCCGACGAGCGAACGCAGTTGGTCGCCTGGCTGGACATGCAGCGCGCCATCGTCGAGTGGAAGTGCCAGGGCGTGTCCGAGAAGGACGCCCATCGCGCCGTCCTCCCCGCGTCCCCCGCCATGACCCTGGCGGGGGTCGTGTCGCATCTGCGGTGGGTCGAGCACTGCTGGTTCGAGGTCATGCTGATGGGCGGCGCGGCTGAGGGCCCCCAGTTCGACGACGGGCCCGAGGACGCCGACATGATGGTCGACGACGTCCCCCTCGCCCAGCTCCTCGGCGAGTACGCGCGCCAGTACGCCAAGTCGAACGAGATCACCGCAGCGCACTCCCTCGACCAGGCGGGCCGGCACCCCGACTTCCGCGCGGGGGCCGCGAATCTGCGGTGGATCCTCCTGCACATGATCGAGGAGACGGCCCGGCACGCCGGTCACCTCGACGCGATCCGTGAGCTTCTCGACGGCGAGAGGGGCTACTTCTGACCCGGTTCCCACCCGCTTGTGCCCCGGTTCCGACCCCGGGGCACTCACGGCCTGCCGGGCCCGGTACGAGCGCGTGGTACGACCTGCGAGACTGTCTCCATGCCCAGTCCGGCCCGTACGTCGTCCGCTGCAGGCGAGGGCCTTCGCGCGAGGCGCCGCCGCGAGACCGAGCACGCGATCCACGCGGCCGCGGTACGGCTCGTCGAGGGGCACGGCCTGGCCGGGGTGACGGTCGACATGATCAGTGCCGCCGCCGGGATCTCCCCGCGCACGTTCTTCAACTACTTCCCGAGCAAGGAATCCGCGCTCACCATCAGCCCGCCGCCTCTGCCGGACGCGCTCCGCCTGCGCCTCACGCACGGCGACCCGGCTCCGCGGGCCACGCTCACCGAACTGCTCGACGTCCTGTCCGCGCACATCACGGACGACGTCGTGCCCGACCGTGAACTCGTCCAGGCCACCTTCCGGATCGCCGACCGGCACCCGGAGCTGCGGGCGGCTCTGCACGCGCGGTTCGACGCCTTCGAGGAACAGGTGAGGGAGGCGGTGGCCGAGCGGATGGCCGCCCCTCGGGCCGACCCCCGGCCCCGCCTTCTCACGGGCATCGCGCTCGCCGTGACCCGCACCGCCCTGGAGCAGTGGTCACTGGGCGCGGCCGGCGACCACGCCTCGCCCGAGCCGGACCTCCAGCAGTGCGTCGACCTGCTGCACACGCTCATGCCGAAGAGCTGAGGCGCGCGCCAGCACGGCCTTCACCGGCCGTCGGCGAGCTGCTGCGCGCGGGCCGTCAGATCCACCTTCCGGATCTTCATGGTCGTCGTCATCGGCATCTCGTCGACTATCTCCACGAGGGGAACCTTGTAGGACGCCATGCTCTCGCGGGCCCAGTCCCGTAGCACCGAGGCTTCCACCGCGCCCTTTTGACGGAGCGTCACGAAGGCCACCGGGATCTGCCCCTTCGTCGGGTCGACGGCGGGGACCACGGCGGCGGTGTGTACGTCGGGGTGGCGGCAGAGCAGCATCTCGACCTCCGCGGGGAAGACGCTCATGCCCTTCACCTTGATGAGGTCCTTGTCGCGGCCGAGGTAGTGCAGGCAACCGTCCTCATTGATCCGCCCGTTGTCGCCCGTGTGCAGCCAGCCGTCGCGCAGTTGCCGCGCCGTGGCGTCCGGGTTGTTCCAGTAGCCGGTCGTCACCGAGGGGCTGCGGACGACGATCTCGCCCGCCTCGCCGAGCGGCAGCGGTTCACCGGTGACGGGAGACACCACGGCGATGTCCGTGCCGGGCATGGGCAGTCCGCAGAAGACGGGTTCGGCGTGCAGATCCTCGTCCCCGCCCTGGAACCCGTAGGGCGTCACGTCGATGGTGTGTGTCTCGGTCATCCCGTACGCGGCCTCGCGCAGGACCGAGTGCGCTCCCGCGGCCGTTTCCCAGCGCCGCCGGACGCCGACGTCGAGCTTGCGGATGAACGAGGTGCAGAGGGGGTCGACGAGGGAACTCAGGTCGTACGAGGCGAAGTCGGGCCGGTCGAGAAGTTCGAGGTAGTTCTCCACGGTGCCGACCATCGTGGTGACCTTGTGCGCGTCGATCGCCCGCAGGACGCGCGCCGGGTCCCAGCGGGGCATGAGGACCGAAGTGCCGCCCAGCATCAGGGGGTTGAGGATGCCCAGATCCTCGCCCGCGATCCAGAAGACGGGGATGTAGCACAGGACCACCACCTCGCCGTCGGCCGTCTGGCGGGTGGCCGCGGCGCTGGTGGCGATGGTGTAGATCATGTGCCGCTGGGTGTGCATGCAGCCCTTGGGAAGCCCGGACGTGCCGCCGGTGTAGTTCAGCGCTGCCAGGGCGTCGAGGTCGGCGGGGGCGCCGTCGACCGGCTCGTGCGCCACGGCCTGCGCCCACGTGTGGACCGCGAGCCCTTCGATCGCCACGGTGTCCGGGGCGGTCGCGGCGTCGGCCATCTCGGTGAGCGAGGTGACGAACACCCGTCGTACGGCTGTCTGCCGGCGTACGGAGGCGAGCAGCGGGAGCGAGGTGTCCAGGGTGACGACGGTCTCGGCGCCGCAGTCCTCGAGTTCGTAGGCGAGCTCGGCGCCCTGGAACATCGGGTTGACCGGCACGTGCACCGCGCCGAGGCGCAGCACGGCGAGGAAGGCGACCAGGAACTGGGGGCAGTTGGGCAGGTGGACGGCGACCCGGTCGCCCGCGCCGACGCCCTCGGAGGCGAGCCGTCCCGCCACCCGGCGGCTCAGCTCGTCGAGTTCGCGGTAGGTGACGGTGCGGCCCTCGAAGACGACCGCGGCACGGTCGGGGCGCAGCCGCGCCCAGTGCGCCACATGATCCGGCACGGAGATCTCGCCGAGCGGGTACACGACGTCGGACGGTGTGCCGTGCGGGCGGACGCGGGCCTGACGGGCACGCAGATCCTCCAGGTACTCCTCGATCTTCATGCGGCTCCTCGGTTTGTTGTCCCGACCTGACCTACCTGGGCCTTCACCGCACCGGCGTCACCACGTGTCGATGAATCGACCACTAGGGTGCCCCTGGGGCGTACGCGGGTGCGGATGCGTGGGGTGCTGGGCGAACGTCGTGGTGATCCAGCGGCGGGTGTCGGCCGGGTCGATCACGTCGTCGACCTCGAAGGTCGTCCCCGCGTTGAGCGCCTTGCCCTGCTCGTACTGCTCCGCGAGCAGGGCCTCGTACGTGGCCTGTCGCTCCCGCGGGTCGGCGATGGCTTCGAGTTCGCGGCGGTAGCCGAGCCGGACGGCGCCTTCCAGGCCCATCGGGCCGATCTCGCCGGTGGGCCAGGAGACCATCGCCGAGGGGGCGCGGAAGCCGCCGCCGGTCATCGCCATCGCCCCGAGACCGTAGCCCTTGCGCAGCACGGCGGAGAAGACGGGGACGCCGAGATGGGCTCCCGCGACGAAGAGCCGGCTGAAGTGCCGTACGGTCGCGGTCTTCTCGGCGTCCGGGCCGACCATGAACCCCGGGGTGTCGCACAGGGTGACCACGGGCAGGTCGTGGGCGTCGCAGAGTTGCAGGAAGCGTGCCATCTTGTCGGCGGCGTCGCTGTCGATGGCGCCGCCGAGGTACTGAGGGTTGTTGGCGACCAGGCCCATCGGCCGTCCCTCGACCCGTACGAGCGCGGTGATGACGCCGACGCCGAACTCGCGGCGCAGTTCCAGGACCGAGCCGGTGTCGGCGAGGAGGGTGACCGCCTCACGTACGTCGTACGCGCGCAGCCGGTTCTCGGGGACGACGTGGCGCAGGAGGCGCTGGTCCGCGCAGTCCCAGTCGCTCAAGTCGCCCTGGAAATAGGAGAGATACTGCTTGGCGACCGCCACGGCCCCGGCCTCGTCGTCGACCAGGATGTCGACGACGCCGTTCGGTACCTGGACCGGCATCGGTCCGACCTCCTCGGGCAGGAACTGCCCGAGGCCGCCCGCCTCGATCATCGCGGGGCCGCTCATGCCGACCGTGGCGTCGGGGGTCGCGATGACGACGTCGCAGCAGCCGAGGAGCGCGGCGTTGCCCGCGAAGCAGCGGCCGGCGACGATGCCGACCGTCGGTACCTGCCCGCTGAGCCTGGCCAGGGTGGCGAAGGTGGGGACGTCGAGTCCGGCGACGGCCATCATGTCGGTGTCGCCGGGGCGTCCGCCGCCGCCCTCGGCGAAGAGCACGACCGGGATCTGCTGCCGCTCGGCGAGTTCGAGCATGCGGTCGGTCTTCTTGTGGTTGAGCATCCCCTGCGTGCCGGCGAGGACGGTGTAGTCGTACGCGAGGACGGCGCACTGGCTCCGCCGGTCGCCGAACTGGACGCCGTTGACCCGGGCGACGCCGGTGACGATCCCGTCGGCGGGTGTGTTGGCGATCAGGTCGTCGAGGGTCCTGCGGCGGCGCTGCGCGGCGATGGCCAGGGCGCCGTACTCGGTGAAGCTGCCCGGGTCGCAGAGGTCGGCGAGGTTCTCGCGTGCGGTGCGGTGGCCGGTGCGCCTGCGGCGTTCGACGGCCTGGGGCCTGGCCTCGTCGAGGCCGGCGCGGTGGCGCTCGACGACCTCGGCGAGGTCCGGCCTGATCGCGTCGAGATCGACGTCGGTCGCCGCCTCGTCGGCGCTGTCCTCGCCCTGTGAAGGTGCGAAGACGACGAGTTCGGCACCGGCCGGGACGACGTCCCCGACGCTCGCGCGGACCTCGCGCACGATTCCGCCGCGGGGGGCGGTCAGGACGTGTTCCATCTTCATCGCCTCGAGGACGACGAGTGGCGCACCGGCCGCCACCTCGGCGCCGGACTCCACACAGACGTCGACGACACTGCCCGCGGAGAGGGCGGTGAGGACCGAGCCGTGGCTCTCCTGGGAGGGGGTGGCGCCTGGTACGAGCTTGTCGAGGTGTTCGTTGACGAAGGCGGTCGTCACCGTGCCGTCCCGGAAGGCCTCGTGGCGCAGGACGGCGCGCAGCAGCGGGATGTTCGAGGGCACCCCGCACAGCGTGAACTCGGCGAGTGCCCCGGCCGCCCGCCCCGCCGCGTCGGCGAAGTCGCCCCGGAGCGTCCGCGTGATCACCTTGGCGACGAGGGAGTCGTACGAGCCCTTGATCTCCAGGCCCGCGCGGCCGTGGGTGTCCACGCGCACGCCGGGGCCGCCGGGTGCCTCGAAGGCGGTCAGCGTGCCCTGCGAGGCGCGGGCCGTGCCGTCCGCGGACAGCTCTTCGAGGTTGACGCGCGTCTGGATCGCGAAGCCGCGCGGCTGCGGGATGTCCTTCTGGAGGAGGCCGAGTTCGGCCAGCGACCTGCCCTGGGCGAGGTGCAGTTGGGTGGCCACCAGGTCTACGCCGGTGAGTTCCTCGGTGATGGTGTGCTCGACCTGGAGGCGCGGATTGGTCTCGATGAAGTAGTAGGCGTCCGGGTCGTCCGCGTCGACGAGGAACTCGAAGGTCCCGAGGCCGAGATACCGGGTCGCCGAAGCCATCGTGACCGCGGCCTCGATCAGCAGGTCACGCGTGCGCGCGGGGAGCCACGGGCTGGGCGCGACCTCGATCAGCTTCTGGTTGCGGCGCTGGACCGAGCACTCCCGTTCCCACAGGTGGGTCACCTGTCCGGTGCCGTCCCCGACGACCTGGATCTCGACGTGCTTGGCGCGGGGCAGGAGCTGCTCGACGTACACGTCGCCGTTGCCGAAGGCGCGCTCGGCTTCGGAGCGGCAGCGCTCGTACGCCGGGGCGAGGTCCGACGCGTCGTGCACCGCGCGCATGCCGCGGCCGCCTCCCCCGGCGACCGCCTTCACCATGACGCCGCCGCGCACGCCGGCGTGGAAATCCGTGGCCTGCGCGAGTGAGGTCGGGGCGCCGGTGGCCGCGAGGACGGGGACGCCGTGCCGCACGGCGAGCTCTCGTGCGCTCGCCTTGTCGCCGAAGAGAGCGAGGAGTTCGGGGGTGGGTCCCACGAAGGTCAGCCCCTCCTCGGCACACGCCTTCGCGAAGCCGGCGTTCTCGCTGAGGAACCCGTAGCCGGGGTGGACCAGGTCGCATCCCGCGCGCCCGGCGATCTCGACGATCTGACGCGCGTCGAGATAGGCGGCCACGCCTTGGCCCTTGAGCAGGTGGGCCTCGTCGGCGAGGCGCACATGGGCCGCCGAGCGGTCGTCCGCGGAGTGCACCGCCACGGTCCGCAGGCCGAGCGCCGACGCCGCGCGGTGGATCCGGACGGCGATCTCGCCCCGGTTGGCGATCAGCACACCTGTCATCGGACGTCCCCTCCACGGGCCCGGCACGCGGGCCTTCTGTACATGACGGCTTCGGGCTGTAGCGAGTGCCTCGGGCTGTACGTGACTGCTTGAGCTGTACGTGACACGGCTTCGGGGCGTGCCGGGCGTACCGACGCGCCAGTGCGTTGACGCTGATGTCAACGTCAATGGCGCGCCCAGTCTGCGTTGACGCCGACGTCAACGTCAATAAGCTGGGGCCATGCCGATCGCGAGAAAATCCTGGACCGTCCGTGACAAGCTGGACCGCCAGGACAGCGCCACGCGGGGCCGACTGCTCACGGCGGCCCGCACGGTCTTCGAGCAGCGCGGCTATGCGCGCACGACGATCGCCGACATCACGGCACAGGCCGACGTCGGCCGCGCCACGTTCTACGTCTACTTCGCTTCCAAGCAGGAGGTCTTCGCCGTGCTCGCCGCCGACCTGCGCGACCGGTTCCTCGCGGCGCAGGAAGCGGCGGACCCGGAGGCCGAGGACCCGTACCTGCTCGCCGAGCGGACCAACGCCGGGTTCCTGGACGCCTACGTGGACAACCTCGCGTTCCTGACCGTGCTCGAACACCAGTCGCTCACGGACCCGGCGATGCGCGTGCTCCGCGACGAGATCCACGACCGCCCCCGCGGGCGCACCGCCCGCTACATCGCCCGTCTGGTGCGCCAGGGCCTCGCCGAGCCGGCCGGTTCGCCGGAGTCCGTGGCAACCGCCGCGGCCGGCATGGTCGCGGGCTTCGCACGGGCCGTGGCCGCCGACCCGGACCACCGGGACCGGGCGGTCGCCGATCTGACGGCGATGTACCTGCGGCTCCTCGGCCTCACACCCCGCGCAGGAGCAAAGCCCTGACCCCACGGGTGCCCCGGCTGCGAGTGGGCGACCGCCCCGCGGCTACCGTTGCCGCATGGAACTCATAGGTGAGATCACCGCCGGCCGCCCCCTGCTCGTGCTGGCCGTGAAGGAAGAGGCGCAGTTCCTCGACACGGGTCTCCCCGTCCTGCTCACCGGCATGGGCAAGGTCAACGCGGCGACCGCGCTGGCCACCGTCCTGACCCGCGGCCCGCACCCCTCGGGCATCGTGAATCTGGGCACGGCGGGTGCGCTGCGCCCCGGCTGGACGGGCACGCACGTCATCGGCTCCGTGATCCAGCACGACCTGGACAACGCCGTGCTCGCCTCGCTCACGGGCGAGATCTACGGTGCGCCGATCGACCTGCCCGACCACGGCGGTCCCGTCCTCGCGACCGGCGACTCCTTCATCTCCGACGAGGCGGCCCGCGCCAGCCTGGCCGCGCGCGCCCCGCTCGTCGACATGGAGGGCTACGCGCTCGCGTCCGCCGCCCAGCAGGCCGGTGTTCCGCTGCGCATCGTCAAGCATGTCAGCGACGAGGCGGGCGACGGGGCGGCAAGGACCTGGCGCGAGACGGTCGCCGACTGCGCACGCGTCCTCGCCGACTGGACCGCGCGGAACGTCCCCGTACGCCCCTGATCCACGACTCCCCCGGCAGGCTGCGGGGTCGGCGATGAGATGATCGCAGACCATGTCCCGCGCGCACCGGCGCTCTCGCCAAGGCCGTCGGGCGCCCTCCGACCGAGACGAGCACGCCTTGGGAACCCGGCCGACGGCCCAGGTCACCCGAACCGTCCCCTCCCCCGCCACGACCGCCTCTGCCGCGGACGAAGGCGACAACGACCACGGCCACAGCCACGTGCCGGGCGCCAAGTCGATGTCCTGGCACCGGCTGTGGGCGGCGCTGCGTCGCACGCCGGTGTCGATGTGGAACGACGACGTGTCGGACTGGGCCGCGGCGTTGACGTACTACGCGATCCTCGCCCTGCTGCCCGCCATGCTCGTGACCGTCTCGCTCATCGGTCTCGTCAGCCCGGCGACGACGGACGCCCTGATCGCGCATGTGACGGCCTGGGCGCCCGCCGAGTCGGGCGCCGCCCTGCACGGCGCCCTGCGCCACATGGCACACGAGCGGTCCGCGGCGCTCACCGTGACGATCGCGGGCGCCGTCAGCGCCCTGTGGTCGGCATCGAGCTACTCGGCCGTGTTCCGCCGGGCCCTCAACAAGCTGCACGGCGTCCGCGACACCAGGCCCGCGTGGCGCAAGGCCCACCGCATCCTGCTGACCGCCTGCACGCTGCTGGCGCTGCTCATGGCCAGCGCGCTCGCCGGCGTGCTCAGCGGATCCCTCGCCCAGTCGCTGGGGCACTGGCTCGGGCTCGGCGACTTGGGCGCCGCGGCCTGGAACCTCCTCAAGTGGCCTGCCCTGCTCTGCCTGGTGGCGCTGCTCGTCCTGGTGCTTTTCCGCTCCGGGCCGCCCGCCGCCCGAGGATGGCGGCACGGCCTGCCGGGCGGTCTGCTGGCCGCGCTGATCTGGCTCGTCGCGTCGGCCGGCTTCACGCTCTACGCCTCACAGCTCGGCACCTACAGCAAGCTCTACGGCTCCCTGGCGGGTGTCGTCGTCTTCCTCGTCTGGCTGTGGGTGTCGAACCTGGCGCTGCTCGCGGGGGCCCAGTTCGGGGTCGAACTGGACCGGTCCGCGCCCCACGCGCCGCTGGTCAGCGCCTGCGACGCAGCGCCTGCGGAGTGAGGTCGGCGAGCGTCGGATAGCCGTCGACGGCCATGATCAGGTCGGTCTCCGCGAGCAGGGACCGCAGCACGTGGACGATGCCGTCGACGCCGCCGAGGGCGAGGCCGTAGGCGTAGGGTCGGCCGATGCCGACCGCCGTCGCGCCGAGGGCGAGCGCCTTGACCACATCGGCTCCTGAGCGCACCCCCGAGTCGAACAGCACGGGCAGGCCGTCGGCGGCCTCCACCACCTCGGGCAGGGCGTCGATGGCGGCTAGGCCTCCGTTGGCCTGCCGCCCGCCGTGGTTGGAGCAGTAGATCCCGTCGACGCCGCCGTCCTTGGCCCGTCGTACGTCCTCGGGGTGGCACAGGCCTTTGACGATCAGCGGCAGGTTGGTGAGCGAGCGCAGCCAGGGGAGGTCGCCCCACGTCAGGGGGTTGCCGAAGACGCTCGCGAACTGCATGACGACGGCCTGCGTGTCATCGGCGCGGCCCTGCGGGAGCCGGGAGCGGAAGACCGGGTCGGAGGTGTAATTGCTGAGGCAGTGGCCGCGCAGCTGGGGGAAGTTGCCGGTGGTCAGGTCGCGGGGGCGCCAGCCGGTGACCCAGGTGTCCATGGTGACGACGATCCCCTTGAAGCCGGCCGCCTCGGCGCGGCTGACGAGGCTCTCGGCGAGGTCGCGGTCGGTCGGCGTGTAGAGCTGGAAGAAGCCGGGGGTCTCGCCGAACTCCTTGGCCACGTCCTCCATGGGGTCCGCGGACAGGGTGGAGGCCACCATCGGAACTCCCGTGCGCGCGGCGGCCTGTGCCGTCGCGAGGTCCCCGTGCCCGTCCTGCCCGCAGAGCCCGATCACGCCGATGGGACACATGAACAGCGGGCTGTCGAGCTTGAGTCCGAAGAGGTCGACGGTCAGGTCCCGCCGGCTCGCCCCGACGAACATGCGCGGAATGAGCCCCCACTGTTCGAAGGCGGTGACGTTCGCGCGCTGGGTGAACTCGTCGCCCGCGCCACCGGCGACGTACGACCACACGGACGGCGCGAGCGCCTCACTGGCCCGCTTCTCCAGTTCCGTGAAGGCCATGGGCAGCTCGGGGACGACGCCCCCGAGCGCGTTGAAGTAGATCTCGTGCTGGTAGTCACCGAACTGCTGCGTCATCGCGGCCACCCTCCTCGTCGATCGCCACCGTGTCCTGGCGGTGGCGATCAGACACTAGTGCGCAGGCCGATGGATGGGTGCCCGTGGGGTTCGGGGTCAGGTCAGCACCCCAACGGCGGCTCGAGACCCGCTGCGCACTATGGCCGCGATCGCGCCGAAACACCTGGCGGCCCGGCGCAGCAGTTCACGCCGGGCGAGGGGCGCGGCGAGGGCGAGCAGTACACACACCGCGACGGGGAAGCCTCCGACAGCATCAGGACGCTGTTCCAGGCCTGGTTCACTCGTTCACTTGCAACGTCGCCCACTGACAAGGGCTTCGACGGAGCGGCGTGATGCCCGGTCCATGATGATCTGCCAATCCGGCAGCGCCCCGGAACTCGACGGGCGCAGCTTCCAAGGTCACGGAGTCTCCTGCACCCCGTAATCCGAGCGGAATACCGAGCCTGCCGACGCATCCTCGCCGAGCCCGCCTGTTCTAAGTACTCCAGCTGTAGATCGTGATCAGCTGTCAGGCGTCAAAGCGGTGGCGGGCGGCCTCGATGTGCCCGAAGTAGCGGTGCGTCCAGTCGCACATTCCGTCGACGGTTGCGCGTAGGCCCTGGCCCGGCTCCGTGAGGGTGTATTCGACACGCGGCGGGACGGTGGGGTGCACGTTTCTCTCGACCAGGCCGTTGCGCTCCAGCATGCGCAGGTTCTGGGTGAGCATCTTGTGGCTGATGCCCTCGATCTCGTTCCGCAGTTCGCTGAAGCGCAGGGTGCGTTCACCGAGAGTCTCGATGATCAGGAATGCCCACTTGTTGGCAACGTCGGAGAAGATCTCTCGCGCCAATGAGTCCGCGCGCCTGAGGTCTGCTTCCTCGGATGGGCCCTTGATCTGTTTGGTCACCATCGGGTTCCCCAGTCACTGGAAAGTGCGTTCTTCCATGTCAGTGTCCACTCTCCTATGGTTCCTGAGTAACCACAAGAGACCGAAGGCGCACTCGTTGGGCGGACACGAGCCCACAGGCGCTCAGGACAAGGAGGCAGGCAGCATGGCCGTCAACCTGGTAAACCCGAGTGGATTGCCCAAGATCGATGTCTACCGGCAGGTGTCGATCGCGACGGGGTCGAAGCTGGTCTTCATCGCCGGGCAGGTCGCCTGGGATGCCGAGGGGATCACGGTCGGCGAAGGCGACCTCGCCGCGCAGGTCGAGCAGTGCTACCTCAACATCGGCACCGCTTTGGCCGAGGCCGGCGGCTCCTTCGACGACGTGGCGAAACTGACCTTCTACGTCGTCGACTGGACCCCCGACAAGATGCCGCCGCTGCTCGAGGGGATCTCCCGGGCGGCCGCAAAGCTGGGCACCACCCCGGTCCCGCCGGCCACGCTGCTGGGCGTTGCGGCACTGGACGTTCCCGACCATCTGGTCGAGATCGAAGCCACCGCGGTCCTCGACTGAACAGATGCCCTTCGCCCGCTGAGCACCGAAGTGGCCAACTGCGGCGCTCAGTTGCCAACCAGCGTGCTCGGCACACCATGTCTGGTTCGCGGCTTGCCGGTGGTAGTGGCCGGCTCGGGACCGGGCCTGATGACGTCGCCGCCAGTCGGACCAGCCGAGCCGGTGGGCGGCGTCGTGCACGGGGCGGCAACCCATGGGCCCGCCGCCACCAACGAGCGGTAACAGATCAGAGGCGCCGCGCCCGTGAGAACCCCTGTCTCGGCGGTGGGCATGATCGGTCCTCTCGTCGGCGGTCGCTGTCCCCTAGACCCGGTACGACCCCGGGACTCATCGCCGACGCCCGGCCCCTGCGGCTCCCGCGGCCCGTGAGTGTCCCCCTCACCGGATGCGATTCCTCCCCGGGATGAACCCCCGAGGTTCCTCGCAAGAGCACGCGGGAACGGCCCCTGGCGGCCGTCAGGGATTCTGCAGCTCGGCCCAGATCGTCTTGCCGCGGGCGGAGTGGCGCGTGCCCCAGCGCCTGGCCAGCGTCCCGACAAGGTAGAGGCCGCGGCCTCCCTCGTCGGACTCGTCGGCGAGACGCAGGTGGGGTGCCGCGCTGCTGGAGTCCGTGACCTCGCAGGTAAGCGCGTCGTCACGGATCAGACGCAGGCCGATGGTGCCCTCGGCGTAGCGAACGGCGTTGGTGACCAGTTCGCTGACGATCAGTTCGGCACCGGGGATCACGTCATCCAGCCCCCATTCGGCCAGTCGGCCGGCAACCAGCCGCCGGGCCCTGGAGGCGCTGCGCGGGTCGTGGGGCAACGTCCAGTACCCGAGGTCGTGGGGGCCCAGGGCCTGGGTGCGGGCGAGGAGCAGCAGCGCGTCGTCGTCGGGGCCGTCGGGCAGCACGGTGGTCACCAGCGTGTCGCACAGCTGCCGCAGCGGGCGCTCCCAGGCCCGGGCCAGGTGGTGCATGAGGAGGGGAAGCCGGTCGTCGTCCCGGGCTGTGCCGCGCACCAGGCCGTCGTTGAACAGCGCGAGCACACTGTCCGTCGGCAGTTCGACGGTCGTCGACCGGTACGAAGCGGCCCCGCGCCCCAGCGCGGGACCGGGAGCCAGGTCCAGCAGGTACGGCGCTGTCTGCGGGGGCGTCACCACGGGCGGCGGGTGCCCGGCGCTGACGGCCTCGCACTGCAGGGTCACCGGGTCGTACACGACGTACAGGCAGCTCGCCAGCGCGCCGTCGTTCATCTCGCGGTCGTGCGGCGCAGAGCCGTCGGCCTGTGCCGGGAATTGCGCCGGGCCCTTTTCCATGGCGACGCCGGCCGTCAGCTCGTGCAGCCTCGTCAGGAGTTCGACCGGCTCCAGGTCCATGGCGGCGAACGCGTGGACGGCAGTGCGGACTTGGCCCATCGCGGTGGCTGCGCGCAGCCCGCTGCCTCGTACGTCACCCGCCACCAGCGCCACACGGGCCCCGGACAGCGGGATCACGTCGAGCCAGGCTCCGCCCGCCGCCACGGGCAGATACGTGTAGGCGGTCTCCACCGCACGCGTGGCAGGCATGCGCCTCGGCAACAACTCCCGCTGGGCGATCCGGGCAAGGGTTCGCTCGCGCATGTAGAGACGCGCGTTGTCCAGGCAGAGCGCGGCCCGCGTCGCCAGTTCCCCGGCAACGTCGGCGTCCGCGTCGTCGAACGGCTCCGACTGCCCCGCACGATAGAACGCGGCGAGGCCCAGAACCACGCCGCGAGCGGCGAGGGGCACCACCAGCAGCGAGTGCACTCCAGCGCTCCGGAACAAGGTTGCCCGGTCTGGATCGTGCGACAGCCACGCAGCCGAGTCGTCGCCTCCGAGATCGTTCACCACGCGCGGGGTCAGATCGGCGAGCACGTAGGCGTACGGTCGGCCCTGCCGCATGACGCGCACGCAGCCCACCTCATGCACACCGTGCCCGCCCTCCCGCCCCGTCGTCGCGAATCCCGCCCGGCGTACGGTGACCGGGTCGAGGAGCGGCCCCGGCGCGGGCGCGTCGCCGTGCAGCACGGTGTCGAGCACGTCGACGGCGGCCGCGTCCGCGAGGCCGGGGACCGCGGCCTCGGCCAGTTCCTGCGCGGTGCTGAAGACGTCCAGTGAGCTGCCGATCACCGAGTCCGCCCGCTCCAGCAGCTCCAGTCGCTTCTCGGCGCGCTCGCGGTCCGTGATATCGGTGAGCGTCACGGCCAGGCCGAGAGGTTGCCGGTCCCGATCGCGCAGGGGATAGGCCGAGAGGGACAGCACCCGCCGCTTTCGCTGCTCTCCGTGCACGGCGTTCACCGGACAGTGCAGGTCGCGGACGGGCTCACCTGTTGCCAGGGATGTGCGCAGCGCCCGTTGCACGTGGGGAAGCGACAGGCCCGCCTCCAGGGAAACACTCTCGTCCGCGTCAGCCGGGGCCGGCGTCGGGGGATCGCTGCTGTCGAAGCGCAAGCTGTGCAGGTCGGCGTCCAGAACGTACAGGCCGCCGTCCGCTGCCTCGGCGCACAGGACATCGAGCAGCGCCGCCGCCCTTTCCGTGCCCAGTTGCCGCAACACACCCGCGGCTGCGGACGTCGGCGGACTGTGCCCCTGCGGGCCCTGTGTACCGTCCACGCCTGGCAGATCTCCCGTGATCTCCCCCGCCTCGGTCGCATCTCCCTTCTCACGATGCCAGGGAGGGAGCCCCTCCGCCTCACAGGGCGGCGGGGCCCGGACGGGTGCCCCGGCCGAAGCGCCGACGGCTCACGGGCTGATCAGGAGCTGGACGCCGATGGGGTGGGGCCGGCACTGCCCTTCGGTGCGGCTGCGCTCAGACCGAACTGGGCGGCCTCCAGGGTGCCGGTGCCGGTGCCGGAGGCTTGGGTGCCGGCGACGGCGAGGGTGAGGTCGTTCTTGGTGGCGTAGCGGGTGTACCAGATCTCGTCGATGCCGAGCTTGTCCAGGGCGGTTTTCTGGGCCTGTGTGGGCTTGGTGACGTATTGCCTGCTGGCGATCAGCTGGTTGGTGTCGGTGAAGGTGAAATCGGCCCTGTCGTTGCCGTCGTGGTAGCTCCAGTGGACCTTGCTGTAATAGTCCTTGGGGTAAGCGGGGTTGGGGTACGCCTTCGGGCCGGACTCCTCGGCTTTCACCGTCTGGGTGCCGAATGCGCCGACCATGCGCTTGCCGCTCTTCGTGTCGTCCACGAGGAAGACGGGGACGATGGCGGAGTCGTACTCCTTGCGCAGGTGGAGATCGGCGCCGATCACCGAGTACTGGCCGACGCTGCCGCGGCCCCAGCGCCAGTGCGCGACGCCGTAAGGGAAGGGCTGGTTGCCCCAGTTGTGGTCGTGATAACCGTGGCCGGTGAAAGAGCGCTTTTTGCCGTTCACGGTGACGATTCCGGTGGCGGTGCCGGACGGCACCACGGCCAACCAGCCGAAGGACTTGTCGGTGTCACCGAAGTAGAGGATGCCGGTGCCGGGCCGGAAGGGCTGCACCACGCTCGTCAGGGTCAGATCGACGCCCACGTCGCCCAACTGGCCCTTCATGTGGTACGTCTTCAGGTCGCCGCTGAAGGTGAACGGCCCCAGGCGCACGTCGCAGCGCTCCTTGGAACTGGAGAACTCGTCCCAGCCGAAGGCGTGCGTTCCGCCGTGGCTGGTGCCGTCGGGGTCGGTCACGATGACGCTGGACTTGGGTTTGCGTCCGGCCTCGCCGGGCTCGGGGACGAAACCGTCGTCGAGCCGGGTGCTCAGGGTGAAGGACACGACGGTGCCGTCGTCGCCGGTGAAGTCGGAGTACCACCACTCGAAGACGTTCGGTTCGTCGTTGTGCGAGGCTGTGCGGAAGCCGTCCTCCCAGAGCTCGATGGTGTCGCGCTTCAACCCCACGCGGGCGAAGTCGGCGTCAGTGTGGCCGTAGCCGTTGGCCGTGAGACCGTCTTCTGACGCGCTTGCGCCGGGCCCGGTCGGGCTGGGCGAGGCCGCGGCGGCGTCCGTCCGACGAGAAGGGGAGCACGCCGACACCGCCAGGCCGGATACGGCCGTGACCAGTCCGGCGGCTGCGGCGCTCCGCAGGAACGCGCGGCGGGACGGCGCGGAGTCTTCGTGCATGTGGGGACCTTTCACGACGAGCGGGAAGGGGCGGACGCGGGTGCCTCCCTGCCGGCCTGACCGGGTGCCCGGAACCTATAAGCCGACCTCGTACGGCTGTCACCGTCGACGCCATAGCTCCTGCGGTGCCTCCTGGCTGGTCCCAGTCAACGTCTGGGAGGGCGTGGGGGCATGCAGAGCGACTGCGAACGGGTGAGGAGCCGGCGCCCGGGTCCAGCAGGCCTGTTTGGGCGGAGCCACTCAGTCATGCCATGTCCGGCCTCGCGGAGCGGGTCGTCTGTCCGCGCCTGGCCATGCGACGGATCGGGGGCTGCATCCGGTGAGGCGAGGACCGACGGGAGGACGGCGCCGCGGTCCGCTCGCACCATGCCGCCGGCACGCGTGGGATGCCAATCGATCGTCCGCCGGTAACCGACAGTTACCCCGCTAGATGTAGACGACAAAGCATAAAATTGTAGGGCGATCCGCAACGAGGGAGGTCGCTCTCCATGTCAACAGGAACTCTTCTGGCGATCGTCATCCCGGTGGCCGTGGTGCTGATTCTGATCGGCGTGGCCGTGGCGCTCTTCATGCGCCGTCGCCACCTTCGTGAGCAATTCGGGCCCGAGTACGACCGGACGGTGGAAGACGCCGACAGCCGCACGGCCGGCGAGCGGGACCTCAAGGCCCGGGAGAAACGCCATGACGCACTCGACATCAAGCCCTTGGAAGAGGGACGCCGCGAACGCTACCGGCACGACTGGGACGGCGTACAACAAGAGTTCGTCGACCGTCCCGAAACGGCGGTGCACGACGCGGACCGTCTGGTGACCTCACTCATGCACGAAAGGGGCTACCCCACGGAGGACTTCGAACAACGCCTCAAAGACCTTTCCGTCGAGCACGGGAGCACCCTGAAGCATTACCGGGAAGCCCACGAAATCGACACCCTCAGCACGCAACACAAAGCAAGCACCGAGCAGCTGCGAGGCGCCATGACGCAATACCGCACGCTGTTCGACGAACTGCTCACCAACGGCGGCCAGTCGCGCCACGCACGTGCCTGACCCGGCCCAGGAGGAACTCTGCAAGGCGACTCCACGTCGGACCCTGTCCTCACGGGCAGCGTGGCGTGGCCTGCAGCCAGGAACGCACGGGCTCTCGACTTCACCGACCGAACTTGCGGCCGCGCTTCACGCGGCGATGTCCCGTCCCCGTCACGACCAGGATAGGGAACGCGGCGGCGCAGCCGGCAAAAAAGGCGTTACCAATAGTGCCGACGCCCACCCACAGCGTGACCGACCCCGCCGAGGATCCAAAGAATGCATCCGATAACCAGTAGGACGACTCCGATGGTCCAGAGGATGCCGATCCCCGTGACAAGTCCGACCACGAGCAGGATGATCCCCAAAACGATCATGTGGGCCTCCAGGTCAGTGACCTCATTGCCCCCTGAACAGCAGGTACCCCTCCCGGATGCCGCGACACATACAGGAGCGAGGCGGACCCGCATCAGGATCCAGTTGGGTCTGACAGCCGGCTCGGGCAGTCGGGCGGGCGTCAACCGGGCTGTGGGTGTCCAGCGATGACACGGCGGCGTCTGCTTCAAACAACTGCGCTTCGTTGACAGTTCACGCAGTTCACACTGCCCGTCCAGCACATGCGAGCCCGTCGCAGGATCGCCGGAAGCCCGCTCAGGCCTTCCCCTGCATGCCGCTCCGGGCAGGGTTCGCCTGCTCCGTCGCCTTGGGGTCCTTCTCGTCCGCCTTGGCGCGCACGCCCTTCTGGATGCGCTCGCCGATGGACTTGTCGATGTTGGACCAGTACTCGAAGGCCCTGGCGAGGACGGGTTCACTCACCCCGTTGAGCAGGTGCCCGACGACGTTGTCCACGAGACGGTCGCGAGCGGCGTCGTCAAGGACCTCGCGCACCAGCGTGCCCGGCTGGCCCCAGTCGTCGTCATCGGCATGGTCGACGTACGCGGCGCGCGTGATGTCGCCGTCCGCGTGCCAGCTGGGCGGCGCGTAGCGGCCCGTGTCGGCCGCCGGGCCGCCCTTGGAGTTGGGGGCGTAGACCGGGTCCTCGGTCTTGCGGTACGCCATGGCTCCGTCTTTGGAGTATGTGTTCAGCGGCGCGACGGGAGCGTTGACCGGAAGCTGCTGGTAGTTGCCGCCGATGCGGTGACGGTGCGCGTCGGCGTAGGAGAACAGCCGCGCCAGCAGCATACGGTCGGGGCTGGGGCCGATGCCGGGGACGAGGTTGTTGGGCTGGAACGCGGCCTGTTCGATCTCGGCGTGATTGTCCGTGGGATTGCGGTCGAGGGTCATCCTGCCGACCTCGATCAGCGGGTAGTCCCCGTGCGGCCACACCTTGGTCAGGTCGAACGGGTTGAAGCGGTAGGTGGCCGCATCGTCGTACGGCATGACCTGCACCTTGAGTGTCCAGCTCGGGTACTCGCCGTCCCGGATGTGCTCGAAGAGATCCCGTGTGTGGTAATCGGTGTCGGTCGCGCACATCTGGTCACCCTCGTCCTGGGTGAAGAACTCGATGCCCTGGTCGGTCTTGAAGTGGTACTTCACCCAGAACCGCTCGCCCTGCGCGTTGATCCACATGTACGTGTGCGAGGTGTAGCCGTTCATGTGGCGCCAGGAGCGCGGGATGCCCCGGTCGCCCATGAGCCACGTGACCTGGTGCGCGGACTCGGGTGAGAGGGTCCAGAAGTCCCACTGCATGTCGTGGTCGCGGAGGTTGTTGTCCGCACGGCGTTTCTGGGAGCGGATGAAGTGCTGGAACTTCATCGGGTCCTTCACGAAGAAGACCGGGGTGTTGTTCCCGACCATGTCGTAGTTGCCCTCGGTGGTGTAGAACTTCACCGCGAATCCGCGCGGGTCACGCCAGGTGTCCGGGCTCCCGCGCTCGCCGGCGACGGTCGAGAACCGGATCACCAGGTCGGTACGTGTGCCCGGCTGGAAGACCGCGGCCTTCGTGTAGGCGCTGACGTCTGCGGTGACTTCGAAGTGGCCGAAGGCGCCGCTGCCCTTGGCGTGCGGCTGCCGCTCAGGGATGCGCTCCCGGTTGAACTGCGCCATCTGCTCGATCAGATAGGAGTCCTGCAGGAGGACCGGGCCATCGGCGCCGACGGTGAGCGAGTGTTCGTCGCTCTCGACCGGGCCACCGGCATCCGTGGTGGTCGCCTTGCCTGTGACGTCATTCATGAGCAACGTGCGCCTTTCGATCGGTGTGTTTGTCGCGCCGCGAAACCGGGCCCGCGGCTACGGAGGGTCACGGCGGGGCAGTTTCGCGGCTGATCGGCATCCCGGCAGATACGTGGGCGTACTGGTTCACATACAGCCTGCGGCTTCTTCGCTGATTCGGCGCTTTTTCCTGCTCGGCCGTCCTGCTGGGTGGCCTCTCGGCGGTCCGGGTCCGGGTGACCTCGTTTCACGCCGACGAAACGTGTCGGGGCCCGGTTTCCCGGGTCTGAGGTCAGCGTCCGCCGGGACTGGCGAGGTTGTCGCGGATCTCGGCGATGGCGCCGCGCGCACCGTTGACGCCGTCACCGGCCAGGTTGACGCGACGTCGCACAGCTGCATGAGAGCCTGGCGGCCGGGCACCCGGTACGGCGGGAGGTGGACTCATGGTTCGTGCCGGCGCGGGCTCGGCGGCAGTACGCGGGTCAGCTGAAGTGGTCGGCTGGTGGCTGGTGTTGACGGGGCTCTGGCTCGTGCTGGTCTCCCGCGTCGACCTTCTGGAGTGGGTGGTCGGCTCGTCCGCCGCTCTCTGCGCAGCCTGCGCCGCGCGCGCGGCGCGCCTCGCCGCGGCCAGGCGGAGCGACTCGCCATGAAGCCCCGGTTGCCAGAGCGGACTCCGTGAACGGCTGGCTTGTCGCGGCCGCAGCCCTGCTCGCACTCGGTGTGGCCCCGGCACTCTGGGGCGCGAGCACCGGGCCCGTCCGGCGCCGCGTCGTCGCGCAGAACCTCGCGACACTCCTCGTGTGCCTGGTCATGCTGTTGCTCGCGCAGGGCTATGCCCGTACCTCGTACATCGATCTGGCACTCGTCCTGGCGGTCCTCGGGCCGGCCGGAACGCTCGTCTACGCGCGTCTGCTCGCCGACGAGCTGGCCGCCGAACCGCCCACGGCCCGTGTCACGCGCATCATGACGGGCCTCGCCGTGGCCGCCCCGGCGCTCGTCGTCCTGCCGCTCTGCGTGGCGACGGGGCCGGGCCGCGCGCTCGTGAAACTGCTTGTCATCGGGGCGCTGCTGATCGCAGGTAACGCCGTCGCGGGCCGGGCGGTGTCGGGGAAGGTGTCCATGTCACGGAAGGCACACGATGGCTGACCTTCTTGTCGCCCTGGCGCTCGCGCTCGTCGTCGCCGCCGCGACAGCCGCCGTCCTCACGCGCGACCCGGCCCGTCAGGCGCTCGTGCTGGCCCTGCTCGGGCTCGCGTTCGCAGTCCTGTTCACCGTTCTGCAGGCTCCGGACGTGGCACTCTCGCAGCTCGCGGTCGGCTCCGCGATGACGCCGCTGATGCTCCTGCTCGCCGTCCGCAAGGTGCGCGGCAGGAGCCGGCGTGGCGGCCGGGAAGGACGGTCCGAGTGAGCAGGAAGGCCCGGCTGTGGCTGCTGTGGGCGGGCGGGCTGGGTGTGGCCGTTCTCCTCGCATGCGCCGCGTTCGACATGCCCCACTTCGGAGGCCGCTCGCATCCGTACGGCGAGCGCGCCGTGCGAAGTGCCCTCGCGCGGCACACCGCCAACGTCATCTCCTCCGTCAACTTCGACCAACGCGCCTTCGACACCCTCGGCGAGGAATCCATCCTGTTCACCGCCGTCCTCGGCACCGTCGTCCTGCTCCGCGAGACGCGCGACGAGCACACCGAACCGCCCGAGACCGTCCACGTCGACCCGCCCGTGCGCCGCTACGCGCTGATCGCCCTCCCCGTCACCCTGCTCATCGGCCTCTACGTCATCGCGCACGGCCAGCTGAGCCCCGGCGGTGGCTTCCAGGGCGGCGTCATCGTGGCGACCGCCCTGCACCTCCTCTACATCGCCGTCGACTACAAGGCACTGGAACGCATCCGACCGGCGGCCGCGTACGCGGTCGCGGACGCCGCGGGCGAGGCCGCCTACGTCCTGCTCGGCGCGGCGGGGCTGTTGGCCGGGTCGGCGTTCCTGGACAACTTCCTGCCGTACGGCACGTTCAACACCCTGTCCTCCGGCGGAACCGTCCCACTCCTGAACGCCGCGATCGGTGTGGAGGTGGCCGCAGCGATCGTCGTGCTGCTCGCCCGGTTCCTCGACCAGGCCCTGGAGATCGAGGGCGGCGGTCGGGTCGGGACCGGGCGGAAGAACGGGGAGGGCGGCCGGTCGTGAGTGTGCTGCCGTATCTCGCCGCGGGCTGGATCTTCCTGGCCGGCTGCTACGGGCTGGCCACGAGCCGCAACCTGATCCACGCGGTCGGCTGCCTTTCCGTGTGCCAGAGCTCGACATACGTGCTGCTGCTCGCGGTGGGCTACCGCCGAGGCGGCACCGCTCCCGTCTTCTCCGACATCACGCCCGGGTCCCGTCCCGTCGTCGACCCGGTCGTCCAGGCGCTCGCCCTGACGGACGTCGTCGTGGGCGCCACCGTCACCGCACTGCTGCTCGCGCTCGTCATCCAGACCGCCAAACGGCACGGCACCGTCGACCCGGACGAACTGTCGGAGCTACGAGGATGACAGCCGCACAGCTGCTGCCGTTGATCGTGGCCACACCGCTCCTCGGTGCGGCGCTCCTGGTCGCGGCGGGCCGGCGGCTGCCCAGGTTCGCCGCCGAGGTGATGGGCTTCGTCTTCTCCGCGGGAGCGGCCGCGTGGGCCGTCGCAGTCCTCGTACGGGCGCCGTCGGCGGGCTCGCGTGCCGTCGAATGGATGGGCGGCTGGCGGCCCCGCAACGGGGTGAGCGTGGGCATCGTGCTCGTCGGCGACCGCGTCGGCGTCGGTCTCGCCGCGCTCGTCTGCGTCCTCGTGGTCGCGGCACTCGCCTATTCGTGGCGGTACTTCGACGAACCCCCGCACCAGCACGCCGGCTCGTTCCCCGCGCTCATCCTGCTGTTCCAGGCGGGCATGTGCGGCTTCGTCCTCACCGGCGACCTCTTCAACGCGTTCGTGTTCTTCGAACTCATGGGCGTGGTCGCCTACGCCCTGACCGGCTACCGGGTCGAGGAAGCCCGGGCGGTACAGGGCGCGTTGACGTTCGGCATCGTCAACTCCCTCGGCGGCTACACCACCCTGCTCGGCATCGGTCTGCTCTACGGACGCACGGGCGAGCTCGGTCTCGCGCAGATCGGCGGCCGCCTCGACGCGCAGCCGCACGGCGCCCGCCCCGACGCCCTGGTCCTGGCCGCCTTCGTCCTGGTCGTCACCGGGCTCCTCATCAAGGCGGCGGCGGTGCCGTTCCAGTTCTGGCTTCCCGATGCCCATGCCGTCGCGCCGACGCCCGTCTGTCTCCTGCTGTCAGGTGTCATGGTCGAGCTCGGCGTCTACGGCACGGGGCGTGTGTACTGGACCGTGTTCGCGGGCCCCGGTGGCATGCCGGGGCCCGACGTGCACCGCGCGCTGCTCACCCTGGGCGTGGTGACGGCTCTCGTGGGCGCCGTGATGTGCTGGCACCAACGCCACCTCAAGCGACTGCTCGCCTACTCCAGCGTCTCCCACACGGGGCTGTTCCTCATCGGGGTCTCGCTCCTCACTCCGCAGGGCCTCGGCGGGACCATCCTCTACGTACTCGCCCATGCGGGAGCGAAAGCCGGGCTCTTCGCCTGTACGGGCATCCTCCTCGATCGTTTCAGCAGCGTCGATGAACACGAGCTGCACGGCCAGGGCCGTCAACTCCCTCTCGTGGGCGCCCTCTTCACGGTAGGTGGTCTGGCGCTCGCCGGGCTGCCGCCCTTCGGTACGAGCCTGGGCAAGGCAGTTTCCGAGGAGGCTGCCGGGGCGTGGCCGACCGTCGTCTTCGTCATCACCTCCGCACTCACGGGAGGAGCGGTGCTGCGGGCCTCGGCGCGGGTCTTCCTGGGCTGGGGGCCTCGCCCGTCAGGTGACGTGGAGACGACGACCGGCAAGGACGAGGAACCGGAGACACGCGGACGGTTGCGGCGCATCCCGGACACCATGCTCGCCGTGCCCGCGCTCCTCCTGGCGGGTGCGCTGGCGGTGGGGGTGGTGCCGGCTCTGTGGCCGGCCGTCCGCACAGCGTCCGACGCGTTCACCGACCACGCCGGGTATGAGGCGGCCGCCCTGCTTACGGGTGAGGCAGCAGCCCCACCGGTCACACCTGCCCCGCACTGGACGGCCCTCGGCGTCGTCCTGGGCCTGCTCTCCTCGGTACTGGCACTCGCGCTCGCCTGGTCGGCGGTGCACCGGCCCGCGTCCGACGAACCGTCCAGGTGGGTCGCGCCCCTCCTCCGCCTCCAGTCGGGTCACCTGGGCGACTACGTCGCGTTCACGCTGGCGGGGATCACTCTGCTGACCGTCCTCCTTTGGTGACGGACGGGCGGCACGGTCGGCGCCTGTACGGGGGCATCGCGGGCGCGTGAACAGGCGCAGCCGGGGCAACTGTCGGCACAGTAGAAGTCATGGGAAAGACCGCGGTCATCGTCATCGACATGATCAACACGTATGACCACGCCGACGCCGACCTGCTGATCCCCGCTGCCGAGGAGGCTCTGCCCGCCATCGTGAGGCTGCTCGAGAACGCCCGCCGCCACGACGTTCCCGTCATCTACGCCAACGACAATTTCGGGCAGTGGCGGTCCCACCACGGGGAGATCCTGGAAACGGCTCTCGCAGGGCCGCACGCCGACCTCGTCCGCCCTCTCGGCCCTGACCAGGAGTCGCTGTTCGTCGTCAAGGCACGTCATTCCATCTTCTTCGAGACCCCACTCAGCTATCTCCTGAGGCAGCAGGGGATCGAGCATGTCGTGCTGTGCGGGCAGGTCACCGAGCAGTGCGTCCTGTATTCGGCACTCGACGCCCACATCCGGCACCTGGACGTCACGGTCCCCCGCGACGCGGTCGCCCACATCCACGAGGACCTGGCCGACGCGGCTCTGCGGATGATGGAACGGAACATGGGCGCCAACATCCGGGTCACCGACGATCTCGAGTTCTGACGCCGTCCGGGCGCCCGCATAAGGACGAGGTTCTCCGGATCAGTACCGTTCGATCCAGTGGCGTGACATCGTCCGACGACGATGGTCACGGCTACTCGGGGGAATCATGGAACGACCGGACGACCTCATCGCGTCGGACCTGCGCTTTCCCGCGGAACTGATCGCCTGGGTACCCCCCCCCGGGGCGGTGTGGAACGGTCCCGGCTGGTCGCTGTCCTGGCTGTGATCATTCTGATCGGCCATCCCACAGGACCTGCTCATCCGCTATGCGCGCCTCATCGGAGCGACGGTGGACGCGGTGGCGGCCCACGATCAGCGCTCAATCCGCCGTGGTCTCGGCGATGATCAAGTCGGTGACTGCGCGCATGTCTCCGTCCTCCAAGGCACGCCGCTGTCGATCCGAGGCCGTGCCCTCGCGGAGGAGGCGGTGTACCAGTGCGGCGACCTCACGACTGTCGCCCGCCTCCAGGAGTGCGGGCGTGATGCGATCCGTCAGCTGGGACAAGACGTCCCCGGCGCTGCGGAGTCTTCCTTCGGCGTCCACCAGCGATCCGCCGAGCCCGTGGAGCGCAGCGTGCCAGTTCATCGCCTGCAGCAGTTCCGGCGGGCAAGGTTGTACGGGGGCGCCCCCGTCCGTGATCGCGGTAGCGACCAGCGCGCGGACGATCCCGGTGATCATGACCGCCTCGTCCGCTCGGAGCTGAACGTCCGGGCAGCGCACCTCCACCGTCGCAGAGTGGCTTGAAAGACGGGCCTGCCAGTAGATCTGACCCAAGTCCGTGATCACTCCGCAGGAGAGGAGTCGCTGGAGACGCTGCTCGTGGTCGGCGAGGCCGTCGAAGTGCGGCGACGGACCGCTCACCGGCCACCGGCCGAACACGACCGTCCGCCAGCTGGCGAACCCGGTGTCCTGTCCGGCCCAGAAGGGCGAGTTGGCGGCCATGGCGACGACGACCGGAAGCCACAGCCGGATGCGGTTCAGCACGGTGACGCCGATCTCCGGATCGGGCACCGCGACGTTCACCTGCATGCCGCACACCAACTGCTCGGACGCCAGCTGCGCAGAGGTCGCACGCACGGCGTGGTAGCGCGGCAGGTTGGTCACCGGCGGCGGCTCCACCTCCTTGAGCGGTGGCGTGGCACAGGCGGCGAGACGGCAACCGCGGCTCTCCGCCGCGCGCCCCAAGGCGTGGCGCAGGCGCAGCAAGTGGCCCCCCACCTCGTCGAGGTCGACGCACTCCGGGGTGACCACCTCGATCTGAGCCTGAGTCAGCTCTGCCCGGATCTCACGTTCTTCTGCGATCGGTTCGAGCCCGGCGGCGCCGCGCACTTGATCCGCCTTCTGCGCCGGTAGGCCGGTGTCGGCGTCAAGGAGCAGATATTCCTCTTTCACACCGACTGGGAGCCGGCTCACCGTGCCGCCGCTGTTGTCGCCGGCACGGATGACCGTGTCCGGCTTGCGCTGCGGTGGCCGCACCGGGGCAGCCGGGTCGTGAGATGTGGCCATGAGCACGTCCTTCCGTATACCCACAGCGGGGCCGACTGCCAGGCGAGTACCCCCGCCGCCTTCCCTCAGGCATTCGGACATTCGAAACGGCAGCAACAGCGGCACACACTCCGGCCCGGAGTGACTGAGCATCCTGAGCCGGCCGCACGGAGCCGTGCGACCGGCTCAGAAGTAGTTGGTATCCCTCAGCGGTGGAAGGCGTCCTTCGCCTTCTCCCTGGCCTGGCGCGCGTACCCCTTGAGCTTCTCCCCACGACCTTCGGCCACCGTCTCGTGACTCCCTGCGACGCGCCCGACCGCTTCCTTCATCTTTCCCATCATCTGTTCCTTCTTGGCTTTGGCCTTCTCGCTCCCAGACACAGCGTTCTCCCATCCTGTCCCGTCAAGGCAGGTCTCCCTGCGTTGCCCTCGTCGCGAGTACCCCTCGTGGGCGTTGTCAAGCACAGGATCTGACCGCGGACGAATGGTCTCCGAGCAGGTTTCTCTACGTGCTTCGGGGATACCCGAGCCTCAGTGTTCGCACGACCCGCTGCACGCCGCGGGAGGCCGTGCGGTCCGGCTTGTGCGCTGGCTCGGACCTTCGGAGGCGCTCAGACCGTCGGCGCGCCGCCGCACCAGCGGACCTGTCGGCGCTGGAAAAGGCGTACTGCGGCGCCAAGCACGCGGTCAACGGCGGCCCGGCGTGTCATCGGCTCTCCCTCATCGGTGCGCCAGTTGGTTCACGGGCCCCGCATCTCATGATGTCGGCATTGCACACCGGGTGCACGCCCGTACCTCTGCAGGGCTCAGCCGCTCCGCACAGAGGTGTGGGCAGGCAATGAGTCCGGGCCCCCGCCAGCGCCCGGTGATCGATCGTGCCACCAGTCGAGTGCAGCGGCGCCGAGCCGTTGCCCCGTCTGCAGAGCGCCGCCCGCCGCGGCTGCCATCCCGGTCGGGGCGGTGGCACTCGTGCTGGGCAGCAGACTCATGCCCCACGTCTCACCCCGCCGCAAGGGCGACCTCGACCTGTCGGGCGTGGCGCTGCTGGGCGTCGGAGTGCCGGCCCTGGCTCTCACGGTCCTGCCGATCGTCATCCGATCGATCGGGACCGGCGGCTCGACGAGTGACATGAGTGGACCAGGAATACCCCCGTCGCCCGGGGATACCGTGGGAGGTGTCATTCCTGAGCAGTCACGCTGAGGAGTAGCGGTAGCCATGACCGACAACAAGGGGCCTGACGACAAGAGGAACAAGGAAGTGATGCGGCAACTGCTCCGCCGTCACGGACAGACCTATGCCGCCGAGGCCCACATCCCTTTGAAGGACACGCCGCAGCCGCTCTACCGGACACTCGTACTGGCGCACCTGCTCAGCGCGCGGATCCGTGCTTCCGTCGCGGTCTCGACATTGCGGTCCCTCTACGAGGCCGGGCTGAGGGACCCGAAACGCATGACCGAAGCCACCTGGCAGCAGCGCGTCGATGCCCTCGGGCACGGTGGATATCGCCGCTACGACGAACGCACGGCAACCCAGTTGGGCGACGGCGGCGACATCCTGATCGACCGCTGGGGCGGCGACCTGCGCCGGATGCGGCAGCAGGCGGACGGCGACGCGGACGAGTTGCGGCGCCTGTTGCAGGAACTGCCGGGAATCGGCCCGATGGGAGCGGACATCTTCCTGCGTGAGGTCCAGGATGTGTGGCCGGAGTTCGGCCCATTCCTGGACTCCAAGGCGCTCCAGGGCGCCGAGCGTCTGGGCTTGCCGCGACGAACCTCCGACCTCGTCCGACTCGCGGATGAGACGCCGAAGGCGGAGCTGGCCTCGGCGCTGGTGCGCGCTGCCTTGGACAAGGAAGTCGTGGCGGACTGCCTGAACCACGTCGCCTGACTGCCGCTCCCGGAGACATGTCGAAGCCCGAGGAACCATCACGACGGGGCATCGGGTCCCTCCCCACGCGCGAGCCGTACGCCCCGGTGTGAGACTGCACAGGTACGCACCCGCCGTGGAGCTGGATCCGGACGTGACGAGGGGTGATGAGGTGGCCGTCGCCGAGAGCCCTGACGCTGCCCTTGGCGAGTTCCTCGCGGACCCCGGCAACGCGGCACTCGACCTCACCACCGCTGTGGCGCGCTGCACCAAAGCCCTGGGCCTTCAGCACTCCGTGGTCTACCTCGCCGACCTGCAGCAACGACAGCTGACCCCGCTCCACGATCTCGTGCCGGCGCTCCCCATCGACGGCTCGCTCGCCGGATGGACGTACCGCACCCAGTCCCTGCGCGTCGAGGAGTCCGACCTCGGAGGGATGACAGCCTGGTTGCCGCTTGTGGACGGGGCGGAACGCCTCGGCGTCCTCGCTGTACTGTCGCCGGCCCTCGACCCGCTGTCGCTGCGGCGCGGCAGGACGCTCGCCGCCCTGCTCGCCATGATGATCACGTCGAAGCGGGCGTACAAGGACACCTATGTCTGCCAGACCCGTACCGAGCCGATGCAGCTGCCGGCCGAGATGCTGCGCGCCTACCTCCCGCCCCGCACCATCGGCACGCCACGCGTCGTGTCGACAGCCGTCCTGGAGCCGGCGTACGAGATCGGCGGGGACGCGTTCGACCACGCCCTGACCGACTCGGCCCTGCACACGGCGATCTTTGACGCCATGGGACACGATCTGGCCTCGGGACTGACCTCGGTCGTGTCGCTCACCGCCTGCCGCAACGCGCGTCGCACCGGAGCGGACCTTCCCGACCTCGTGGAGTCCGTCGACGCAGCCCTCACCACGTGGCTGCCGGACCAGTTCTGTACCGCCGTGCTCACTCAACTGGAGCTGGCCACGGGCAAGCTGCGCTGGATCAACTGCGGGCACCCCGCGCCGCTCCTCGTCCGCGACCAGCGTCTTGACGCCGGAGCCATGGAGCGCGACGCCGAGCCGCCCATGGGCATGACGGCCGCCTTCGCCTCGGCGACTCGGCAGGTCCACGAGATCGCCCTGGAGCCGGGTGACCGGGTGCTGATGTTCACCGATGGCGTCACGGAAGCCCGGACGGTGGACGGCGGCGAGCTCGGCCTCGAGAGGTTCGCCGACTACGTCGTCCGGGCCGCCGCGACGGGCGAACTGGCGCCGGAGACGCTGCGACGCCTCATCCACTCGATCCTGGACGCCCAGGAGAACCGTCTCCGCGACGACGCGACGATCCTCATGTTCGAGTGGTGGCCCACAGCCCGGGCAGCAGAGACAAGTGGTCGGTGATGTCGGCGCCTTCCTCGCCGCGCCGAATCTCGACCAGGGCAGACGCACTGCCTCGGACTGGCCCTCGCAAGAGGCGCAGAGCAGCAGCCACAGCCGCAGCCGCAGCCGCAAGGACATCGTTTCCATCGGCCGGGGTACGCGTGGGACGCACCAGCCCGCCGAAGAAGGGAGAGCGCTGTGAGCGACAGCCGACCCGAAGCACCCGTACCGGACCCCACGCCGAGGGACATGCCCGACCAGCAGGCAGGAACCGGCCCGGATCGCTGGGACGACGATGTGACTCGGCCGGCCGACGAGGAGCGCCCCGAGCCCGACACGGAGATCCCCGACACCGACGAGGCCGGTACGGGCCGGCGCGGTGCCCCGCACTCCGCAAGCCCGAACCCTGACCACCCTGTGCCCGACGAACCGTCCGGCTGACGCACCGCGCGCCGTGCGGTCCCGGCAGGGCAGCCCGGACATGAGCCCGCCACCGATGCGGGACCCCCGGCAGCGGTCGCGCGAAGGTGCGTGTCAGCCACGACGGGACCGGAGCAGGCGCCTGGCCGGTCCGAGGGACCTTCCGTGGTTCATCAGCCCGGCCCAGGGGTCGGCGCGGCCCTGCTCGGCGGCGTCGGCAATCGTCCAGCGCTGGGCGTCCAGCCGTGGATCGTCCAACTGCCTCCAGGAGATGGGGGCGGCGACGGGCGCACCGGGCTTGGCACGGACGGCGAAGGGAGCCACGGCGGTCTGGGCGTAGGCGTTGCGTTGCACGTCGACGTAGAGCCGGTCGCCCCGGTCCTTCTTGCGGACCTCGGTGGTGAGTTCGTCCGGGTGCGCGTGCGCGAGGGTGTCGGCAACGTCCGCGGCGAACTCACGCACCTCGTCGAAGTCGTGGCGCCTGGTGAGGGGGACGACGACGTGCAGGCCACGCGAGCCGGTGGTCATCAGCCCGGAAGACAGTTCCAGCTGGTCGAGCAACTCCCCCAGGAGTCTGGCGGCTTGACGGACGGAGGCGAAGTCACCCCCGTCTGCCGGGTCGAGGTCGAAGACCAGACGGTCGGGCCGGGCGATCAGGTCGGTTCGGTCGGCCCTGGACAGCCATCGGTGGAGCGTGAGGCAGGCCTGATCGGCGAGGTAGACGAGGGTCGCGGTGTTCGCGCACACCGGGTGCACGACGGTGCCACCCTCCTTCGGCACCTCGACGCGCTCGATCCAGTCCGGGTAGTGGTCCGGGGTGTTCTTCTGCATGAACTCGGGGCCGTCGATCCCGTCGGGGTGCCGTTCCAGCATCAGAGGGCGGCCCCGCAGGTGCGGCAGCATGAAGGGGGCGACCGCCCGGTAGTAGGCGACAAGGTCGCTCTTCGTGTACTCCTTGCCGCTTCCACTCGCAGGGAACAGCACTTTGTCCGGCCGGTGCACGTCGAGGGTCCGACGACCCACCCGGACCGTCTCGATGCTGGTCATCTCGGTGTCCTCCGGTCAGCGCACGACAGCCGACTCGACCAGCAGCCGTGCCGCCGTCGCGATCGACTCGGCGTCGATACCGGCCGCGTGCAGCTGCTCCGCGGGGGTCGCCGAGCCGGGCATCGTGCGGACCGCCAGGCGCACCAGTCGCGGTACGGGGCGGCCGTCGGCGAAGGCGTCGAGCACCGCGTCCCCGATACCGCCCTCCTCGCGGTGGTCCTCCACGCTCAGCAGGCAACCGGTGCTCTCGGCGGCCTCGTGCAGGGTGCGGCGGTCGACCGGTTTGACCGAGTACAGGTCGATCACCCGGACCGGGATGCCCTCACGGTCGAGCGACTCGGCAGCGGCCAGTGCCTCGTGGAGGGTGACGCCCGCCGCGACCACGGTCAGCCGGTCCGCCCCGGAGGCGCGCAGCACCTTGCTTCCGCCGATCGGGAAGTCCTCGGTGGGGCTGTAGATGACGGGGGTGCCGCCGCGGGATGTGCGCAGGTAGCGGATGCCTTCGAGGCCGGCCATCTCCGCGACGAGTTTCGCCGTCTGGTTGGCGTCGCACGGGTACAGCACGGTCGAGCCGTACACCGCCCGGAACATCGCCAGGTCCTCGAGGCCCATCTGCGAAGGCCCGTCCTGGCCGATGGCGACGCCCGCGTGCGACCCGACGAGGTTGATCCCGGCCCCGCTGATCGAGGCCATCCGCACGAAGTCGTACGCGCGGGTGAGGAACGCGGCGAACGTGGATGCGTACGGCACCCAGCCGCGCGTCGCCATCCCGACCGAGGTCGCGACCAGCTGCTGCTCGGCGATGTAGCACTCGAAGAAGCGGTCGGGGTGCTCCTTGGCGAAGAACTCGGAGCGCGTGGAGTCGCTCACCTCGCCGTCCAGGGCGACGACATCGCCACGCACCGTTCCGACGGCCGCGAGCGCCTTCCCGTAGGCGTCGCGGGTCGCGACCTCGTCGCCGATCTCGTAACGGGGCAGCTCCGCGCGGCCCGAACCCACGGGATGCAGCAACCGTGCGGCGGGCGGATGGTGCACCTCGACGCGCAGGTCGCGCACGCCCCCGAGCTCGGCGATCGCCTCCTCTGCGTCCGGCAGCGGCTTGCCGTGCATGCCCTCGCGGTCCTCGACGGAGGCCACGCCCTTGCCCTTCAGGGTGCGGGCGAGGACAGCGGTCGGCTGCCCGGCGGTGGACAAGGCCTCGTCGTACGCGCGGTCGACGGCGTCGACGTCGTGCCCGTCGATCTCGACGGTGTGCCAGCCGAAGGCCTGGAAACGGCGCGCGTAGGCCTTCAGGTCGTGTCCGTGCCGGGTCGGGCCGCGCTGGCCGAGGCGATTGACATCGACGATCACGGTGAGATTGTCCAGATGCTCGTATCCGGCGTGCTCCGCGGCCTCCCAGATCGAGCCCTCGGCGAGCTCGCTGTCACCGCACAGCACCCAGACGCGGTATCCCGTACGGTCGAGCCGCTTGCCGGCCAGGGCGATGCCCACGCCGACGGGCAGCCCCTGTCCGAGCGAGCCGGTGGCCGTCTCGACCCACGGCAGCCGCCGGGGCGTCGGATGCCCTTCCAGCCGGCTGCCGAGCCGGCGGAAGGTCAGCAGCTCGGTGTCGTTGATCGCGCCCGCCGCCTTGTACGCGGCGTACAGCAGCGGTGAGGCGTGCCCCTTCGAGAGCACGAAACGGTCGTTGCCCGGGTGTGCGGGGCGGTCGAAGTCATAGCGCATGTGGTTGGCCAGCAGGACGGCCATCAGGTCGGCCGCGGACATCGAGGAGGTGGGATGCCCGGAGCCCGCGGCGGCGGAGGCGCGGACACTGTCGACACGCAGCTGCTGGGCGAGTTCTGTCAGTGGGTGGGTGTTCATGTCACTCCTTCCGGGGGTACCACGCCGGTCGGGGCGCCCGCTGCGCGCGCCGGCGATTGCTTGCGCACCGGGTCGTCGGTGAGCAGTTGCCCGTGCGCGTGACCTCGACGCGATACACGATGGCGCTCACTACCCGCTTACCGCGTCCCCCGGGCAAGAGCAGCCAAACACGCGGTGGTGACCCCGCATCGGGGGCGTCATACGCGCTGTACGCAGCGTCACCCCCGAACCAGGCGCCGGCCCGGCGGACCGGTGTCAGGACGTCACCGGCCGGGCTGAGTGGTCCTGTGCGTGCCCGTGACCATCACGGGTACGCGGACAAACTGCGGGCGCCAAGTGCGGGCGCGTAGCGATGAGTTATCCGGCAACGGCGGATGGAATCAGCTGTTCCGCCCAGATCACCTTCCCCTCGCCGTTGTGCCGCGTGCCCCAGCGTTCGGTGAGTTGGGCGACCAGGAGCAGGCCGCGGCCGCCCTCGTCGAAGTCCCGGGCGCGGCGCAGGTGCGGGGCGGTGCCGCTGGCGTCGGAAACCTCGCACGTCAGGGTGGATTGGAGGATCATCCGCAGTTGGACGGGGGTCTTGCCGTAGCGGATCGCGTTCGTCACGAGTTCGCTGACCACGAGCTCCGTGGTGAAGGCCATCTCCTCCAGGCCCCAGGCCGCCAGCAGATCGGATGCAAAGGTCCGCGCCTCGGAGACGACGGCCGGATCGGAGGGGAGATCCAGGGTGGCGACGTGGTCGGCGTCCAGTGCTCGGGTTCGCGCCACAAGAAGAGCGACGTCATCGGCAGCTCGACTGGGCAACAGTGTGTCGAGCAGTGCGTCGCAGGTCTCCTCCAGCGACGCCGGCGCCTGTCCGAGGACGTCGGACAACGCCGCGAGGGCGGCGTCCGCGTCGCGCGCGCGACTTTCGATGAGGCCGTCGGTATAGAGCACCAGAAGACTGCCTTGTGGCAGTTCGAACTGCGCGGTTTCGAAGGGGAGCCCTCCCAGGCCCAGGGGCGGGCCGATCGATAGTTCCGGGAAGACGACCGCGCGCCCGGCCGGCGCGTCACCGGGAGTCACCACAGCGGGCAGAACGTGTCCCGCGCTGGCCAGGGAGCACTCGCGGGAGACGGGGTCGTAGACCGCGTACAGGCACGTGGCGCTGATCTCGTCCATGCCCCTTTGCTCCGCGCGCTGCAGCCGGATGACCACGTCGTCGAGGTGTGTCAGCAGTTCGTCGGGGGTCAGGTCGATGTCGGCCAGCGTGCGGACGGCTGTCCGCAGTCGGCCCATGGTGGCCGCGGCCTGGATGCCGCGGCCGACCACGTCGCCCACCACGAGGGCGACGCGGGCTCCGGAAAGCGGGATCACGTCGTACCAGTCACCGCCCACGCCCGCCCGGGATCCGCTGGGCAGGTAGCGGGCGGCTGTCTCGACGGCGGACTCTTCCGGCACGTTCTGCGGCAGCAGGCTGCGCTGGAGGGTGAGCGCGGCCGAACGCTCCTGGGTGTAGCGACGGGCGTTGTCGATGTTCACTGCCGCTCTGGACGCGATGTCCTGGGCCATGAGCAGGTCGTCGTCATGGAAGGGGTCAGAGGTCTGACTGCGGAAGAACTGCGCGATCCCCAGGACGTTTCCACGGGCCCACAGAGGAACCAGGAGCACGGAGTTGATGCCGTTGCCTGTGCCTTCGGCGCGCGCGGCACGGCTGTGGTCCGCGGACACCTTCAGCCACGCCGGCGCGTCACAAGGCGCGATGTCGAGCCGGAGTGGCTGTCCGGTGGCCAGTACGAGAGCCGGCTCAGACCCCTCCGGGTAGGTGTGGCTCTCCCCTGTGTCGGCTCCCGGGTCCAGTGTGTCGGCTCCCGGGTCCAGGCTGCCGCCCGAGACGGATTGCGCGATCCGGCGGAGTTGTGGCGGACCGTCTGCCAGGTGTGTCCCTTCTTCGTGGAGGGCAGCGTCGAGAAGGTCGACGGTGACGATGTCGGCGAAATGGTCGGCACCGACGTCTGCCAGTTCCTGGGCGGTGCGGGCGGTGTCCAGCGTGGTTCCGATCCGCATGCCGGCCTCGATGATCGTGAACAGCCGCCGCTGGAGCCAGCTGTCGCGTGCCTTCTGGTACGCCGCGACCGCCTGCTGTGCGGTGAGATCGGCGTACTCGAAAGCCATCGTGCTCAGTGCGATCGTCACCGCGTTGATCAGCTCAGGATCTTTGGTGAGGCGGCCCGTCTCCTCATAGAGCAGATGGAGCAGATGTGCGTGGACAAGCCGATGAAGGCGGAGGAGCTCACTGATCCGCACACCGTGCTCAGCGAGTCCGCAAGCGAGGTCGATGGCCGCGGGCGGGGTCGTGACCTCGGACGTTTCAGGCAGGCGCGCAAGAAAGTCCAGAACGAAGTCGACGTGCGCGGACAGGGCCACTGGAGCCAGGGCAGCCATGTCCTCGTACTTCCACACCTCGGGAAGCTCGCCGTGCAAGCGCTCCGTCACCACTTCGACCAGATGGCCGGATCGGGGCTCGAGCCCTCGGGCGAGATCGCGAAGGAAGGCATGGGCGTCGATTCCCATACTCCAAATGTACGGGCAACCGTATGCGCGGGCCCCTCCTCCACGTGGCGCCCGCGCCGGGGGGCCGACCGGCGACGGCCCTCACCGCCGCCGCCCGGCCCGGTCAACGGGGCCGGCCCGTTCCCCGGATCAGAGACCACAGGGGAGCCCGGTGCCCGCACCACCAGCACACGGGTGAGGTTCCGCAACTCCACCTCCGTGGCGCGGTGGGCGGTCATGCGCTCGGCGGTGCGCAGTGCGGCCGAGGTCATGAGGTCGAGGATTCCGGCGTAGGCCGGCAAGTAGTGCGCGGCGCCTTCGACTTCGAGGAAGACGGAGACCTTCAGCGCTTCACACGATCTGTTCCACCTAGCGGGGCTGCCGGTCGCAGGAAGGTCAGGAGGCTGGTGCCCGGTGGCCGACAGCCGGTCGCCGGGTCCGGGGCCGGGCCGCGGGCATGGCTCAGATCAGATCGTTCTTGTAGAAGATGCTGGAGCGGCGGTCGCCCTCCAGGCCGGTGGCGAAGCCGATGAAGAGGCGGGCCTCGCCGGCATCGGTGCGGTAGATCGCCAGGCCCTCGGGCTCGCGGTAGTGGAGGGTGGAGCCGGCCTTGGTGAGCACGGGGCCCTGCTCCACGGTGCCAGTGTTGATGTCGATGCTGGTGACATAGGTGTTGCCGTCACCGGTGGGGGTGCCGTCGCCGGGGTAGGGGTCACCCGTCAGGTAGTACATGTACGAGCCGTAGAGGGTGTAGCCCTGCGCGGTGCCGGAGATCGTCGGCTGCTTGAAGTCGACGAGCGGCGTGCCGAAGGTGCGGTTCTGGAAGGCGGAGAGGGGGTACACGGCGATGCGCTTGCCGGCGCTGGTGTGGTAGCGCACGATCACGCGCTGGTAGACCGGGTCGACGGAGCAGGTGTACTCGGTCGCCGCGGCGATCGGCTGGAAGGCGGCCGAGGCGGCAGGCGAGCCCAGGGTGGTGTTGGCGGTGTAGCGGATGGGGGCGAGCGCGGTACCGAACCCGCCGGTGTTCGTGGCGCACTCGATCCACAGCTCGGTGCCGGAACCGTCCGGCAGCGCGGCGAAGGCGACGCCGTGGCCGAAGCCGTTGAGGTGCATGTACGAGATGTAGTTCCCGTCGAAGTCCATCTTGTTGATGCACAGATCACCGGCGGATTCGGGGCTTCCGTCCCGCTTGGTCGCCACGAACAGGAACTTGTTCACCCAGTCGAACGCGAAGCTCTGCTGGACACGCGGACCGTGCGTGACCTTGTCCCGGAACAGGTCGTACGAAGGCTGCGTGAGATCGAACCGCTTGGTGGTGGCCACCGCGGCGGAAGCGGTCTGCGCGCCGGCGCCGAGACCGAGCGCGGCGAGCGAGGCGCCGGCGCCGGTGCGTATGAGACCGCGACGGGAGAGAGGGAAGCCAGGGGTGCGGCTCATGGGGGGCTCCAGAGGCAGAAGGGGAAGACAGGGGCACGTGATCTTATCCGCCGCAGGGGGTGACATGCCGGGCCCCGGTGGGCAGTTGCCAGCCGGAGCCCTCAGCTCTTCACGTGCTCGCCCGTGGAGTACTCCGTCATCCGGTGCTGCCCGGGCCGCCACAACTTCGCTTATTCCGTTACCCAGCTGGCCTGTTGCTGGCCCGAGCAGTCTCGGATGCCTCTGACCGGCGGCTACACCAAACCGCTAGATCTTGGACTTGAACACGGTACGAAGCATTTGGCACTTAAGAGGGTTGGCTCCCTGCCTGCTCTGGCAGGCCAAGGGCGTTTTGCACTCTACATAGACACGGTTTCCAACGGGGTGCCAACCAACTTGTCGCGCTGCTCTTGCGGGCTGAAGGGGTCGACCGTTCCCGGCGAGGTACCTGATCCGCGGGCCTGGAAGACCAGGGCGTTGTAGCCGCGGCGAACGAAGTAGGCGGCACCGGTGCCGAAGTACTCCAGGTTCGCGGCGTAGGCCGTGTACTCGTAGACGATGCCCGGGAAGGTGCCGGTGGCCGGCTTTCCGTCGGGTCTCGCGGGCCGGTACAGCTGGGCGGCCAGGTAACTGCCGTCCCGAAGCGGCACTTTGAGGTCCTGGCGCACGACACCGTACGTCTCCGGTCTGTCGTACGAGAAGAACGGGTCGGGCGGCACCGCAGTGGGTGCGGTGGTCGTTGCCGCGGCCCGGGTGGGGGCGAGGGCCGCGGTGACAGCGGTGGCAGCGCCGATTGCGCACACTGTGCGGCGGCGCAGCGGCACCGCGTCTTCAGGAAACTGCATGTCGACGTGTCCTTAGGTCGTCCAGAGTGGTTCAGAGGGATATGGCACCGGTGAGCAGGGCCGCGGCGGTCATCACGAGGGTGGTGCCGAACGCCCAGCGGAAGATGAAGCGCTGGTGTTCGCCGAGTTGGACGCCGCTCATGCTGACGAGGATGAACGTGGAGGCGGTGAGCGGGCTGAGGGGGAAACCGGTGGTCATCTGGCCGAGGATCGCGGCCCGCGCGATCTCCGCCTGGTCGCCGCCGAACCCGGACGCCGTGTGGGAGAGGACGGGCAGAACCCCGAAGTAGTAGGCATCCGGGGTGAAGGCGAGGCTCAGGGGCATGCCGGTGACCGCCACGAGCGGTGCGAGGTGTCCGCCGAGGGAGTCGGGCACGACGGAGACGAGGGTCTCGGCCATCTCGGGGATCATCTTGGTGCCGGTCAGGATGCCGGTGAAGACGCCCGCCGCGAAGATCATCGTCGTGACCAGGACGACGCTCTTCGCGTGCTTCTCGAGGAGCGTCTGCTGGGCTTCCCAGGTGGGGTGGTTGACGACGAGGGCGAGCGCGAAGGCGATCACGAACAGCACGGGCAGCGGCATGACTTCCGTGATCAGGGCCAGGACGAGGACGACGGTCAGCACTGTGTTGAACGCGGTGAGTAGGGCCGGCGGACGCGTCACCGACGGAACCAGCGGGGTGCCGGGACCGTCTCCTGCCGTGCGTGCGGCGGACTCCTGCTCCTCGCGCGGCCCCGGGACGGCAAGGCGGCGGCGCTCGCGCCGGCCGATCCAGTACGAGGCGAGCAGCACCCATACGACACCGCAGATCATGGCGGGGACGACCGGCGTGAAGACGTCCGAGCTCTCCAGCTTCAGCGCCGCCATGGCCCGTACGGTCGGCCCGCCCCACGGGATCAGGTTCATCACGCCCGCACCCAGGCAGACGACACCGGACAGGACGAGTGGGTTCATGCCGAGGCGCTTGTAGACGGGCAGCAGGGCGGAGACCGTGATGAGGAAGGTCGAGGCGCCGTCGCCGTCAAGGGCCACGCACATGGTGAGGACCGCGGTGCCGACGGCGATGCGCGCCGGGTCCTTTCGGGCGATCCGCAGGATGCCGTTGATGAGCGGGTCGAAGAGGCCGACGTCGACCATCAAGGTGAAGTAGAGGACCGCGAAGGCGATCATGATGCCGGTCGGGGCGACCGTGGTGAGCCCGTCGAGGACCATGTCGCCCATGTCCCCGGCGAAGCCGCCGACGAGCGCCGCCAGAACCGGCAGCAGCACGAGGGCCACCAGGACGGAGACTCGTTTGCTCATGGTGAGCACGAGGAACAGCCCGATCGTGCAGAAACCCAGCGCTGCCAGCATGGTTGTCGCTCGCCTTCTCCTACCGTCGCGCACCGTCGCGCGTGTCTGCCCGGCTGAGTGACGAGTCTCGGAGCAGCAACGGATCGGCGTCCAGCATCAAACCGAGATCTATCCATGCGGTCTGCGCATCAATGAGAGCCGCAGACCGTACGCTCGTTCGCCATGGACAGCTCTCTCCGGCATCTCACCGCGTACGCCGCCGTGGCCCGGGCGGCCAGTTTCACGGCGGCCGCCGCCCAGTTGCACGTCTCCCAGTCCTCACTCAGCCGCGCGGTGGCTGACCTGGAGCGGCAGCTGGGCACCCAGCTTCTCGAACGCGACACCCGCAATGTCGAGTTGACCGCGGCGGGCCGGGAGGCACTGCGGATAGCCGAGCAGATCGTCAACGCCCACCGGTCGGGGATGAAGGAGTTGCAGCGCTTCCTGCTCGGCGAGGCGGGAAACGTAGCGGTGGCCACACTGCCGTCGGTCGCGGCGGTGCTGCTGCCCCAGGTGATCCTGGAGTTCCGGCGGCAGCGGCCGCAGGTCACCGTGCAGATCATGGACGGTCTGGAACAGTCGGTGCTGAGCCGGGTTTTGTCGGGTGACGCGGACTTCGCGATCACCACCATCGGTGAGCCGTCAGGGCAGTTGGAGCACCGGCCGTTGGTGAGCGACCGGTTCGTCGCGGTGCTGCCGCGGGACCATCCGCTGTCCGGACTCCCCGAGGTCACCTGGGACCAGCTGGCCCGTGAGCCGTTCCTCGCCGTGGGCCGTGACTCCAGTGTGCGGCGCCTGACCGACGCCGCGTTCGCCCAGATCGACGCACGCTCGGCGCCGGCCGCCCAGGCGGGCAACGTCGCAACGGTCGGCGGCCTCGTGGCGGCCGGGCTCGGGGTGACGGCTATGCCCGCACTAGTGCTGCCGCTGCTCGGCGCGGGCTCGGTCGTGCACCGTCCCCTGGCCGAGCCGACCGTGCATCGGCGCCTGGACATCGCCCTGCGCGCGCAGCGCCCGCTCCCGCTGGCAGCCGACCGGTTCCTGGAGACGCTCCAGGAGTGCCGCACGCGCCGGCACCCGTTGCCGCCCGGGGTGTCCTGGGTCTGACCCAGGCCGCCAGCCCTCTGGACTTATGCAGTATCCGCAAAGATTCATCGCTGTTTCTTGCTGGACGCACATGTCGGCGGCTGGGCAAGCTGAGGAGCGCCGCAGTCGAGCGAGTCGGGGAGCAGCAGTGTCGATCAATCAGCAGGAGTCCGGCGGCCGGGGGCAGTTGCAGGGCCTGAAGGTGGTCGAGTTCGCGCACGTGGTCGCCGGTCCGCTCGCCGGGTCGATGCTCGCCGACCAGGGTGCGGACGTGGTTCATGTAGAGCCGCCGGGTGCCGGCGACGCGGCGCGCGCCATGGGCCCCAAGAAGGACGGCCATCCGCTGTGGTTCAAGGTAGCGGGCCGCAACAAGCGGTCCGTCACCCTCGACCTCCACCAGGAGTCGGGGCGGGACGTCGCCGAGCGGCTGGTCGCCTGGGCCGACGTGGTGATCGTGACCTTGCGCAACGGGCGCCTGCGCTCCTGGGGACTCGACTGGGAGGCAGTGCATCGCATCAACCCGAAGGCCGTCCTGCTGCAGATATCCGGCTTCGGCGCCACTTCGTCGCGGGCCGACGAGCCCGGGTTCGGCAAGGTCGGCGAGGCCCGTAGCGGTGTGGTGCACCTGACCGGCTTCTCCGACACCCCTCCGGTGCACACCGGCTTCTCGCACGGGGACGCCGTGACGGGACTCATGGGCGCATACGCAGTCCTCGCCGCGCTGCACCGCCGCGACCACGACCCCGACTTCGACGGCGAATGGATCGACCTCGCTCTCTTCGAGCCGCTGTTCCGGCTCGTGGAGTGGCAGGTCATCGTCCACGACCAGCTCGGCACGGTGCCCGAGCGCTCCGGCAACCAGCTCGCCGTCGCCCCGGCGGCCGTCATCAACACCTATCGGTCGCGAGACGACGAGTGGATCACGGTGACGTCGGCCACACTTCGTTCCGTACGCAATGTCGCCGTACTGCTCGGTTGCGACGAGGCCGAATTCTCCACCTCGGAACAGCAGTTCGCGGGACGTGGACGGCTCGACGACGCGCTGCGGGCCTGGGTGGCCGAGCGGACGGCGGCCGAATGCCTGGAGGCGTTCGCGCGGGCCGAGGTGGTGGCGTCGCGGGTGTTCAGCGCGGCGGACATCGCCGAGGACCCCGTCTACGCCGAGCGCGAGGACATCATCACCGTCGACGACGCCGACCTCGGCCCCGTACGGATGCAGTCGGTCATCCCGCACTTCCGGCAGCGCCCTGGCGCGGTGTGGCGGACCGGCCCCACGCTGGGGCAGGACAACCACCTCGTCTACCAGGAGTGGCTCGGCCTGGACGCGGAACACCTCACGGACCTGGAGAAGCACGGTGTCGTCTGAACCCACGGCCTCGCCCCGCCCGTTGTTGCGGTCCCTGCTGTTCGTGCCCGGCAACCGGGCCGCCGCCTGGTTGCGCAAGGCGCGGGCATCCGGGGCCGATGGGGTCATCCTCGACCTCGAGGACGCCGTGCCCGAGGGCGAGCGCACGGCCGCCCTCCAGCAGGTCACCGACGCCATCGCCCAACAAGACTCCCAGGGACCCGCGTTGTTCGTTCGCGTCCCCCCGCTCGACGGCTGGGCCGCCGCCGACGAACTGCGCGACCTGTGCCGGCCCGGCTTGACCGGAATCGTCCTGCCCAAGGTGACCGGCCCCGACGACATCCGCATCGCCGACCGACTGCTCGGCTGGAGCGAGGGCCAACACGGTCTGCCCAAGAACCACTTCGCCCTCCTGCCGATCCTGGAGAGCTCCGCCGCGCTGCGCGACGCCTACGGCTGCGCGTCGGCCGCCGCCCGTGTCGCCTACCTGGGCGCAGTCACCGGAGCGGGCGGCGACGTCGAGCGCGCTGTCGGCTACCGCTGGAGCCCCGGCGGCACCGAGACGCACGCCCTGCGCGCCCGCGTCCTGCTCGACGTACGGGCGTCGGGAACGCCGCATCCGATGGCCGGGCTGTGGACCCGCATCGGCGACCTCGACGGCCTGCGCGCCTTCGCCGAGCAGAACCGGGCACTGGGGTACACGGGCATGATGGCGATCCACCCGTCCCACGTGGCCGTCCTCAACGAGGTCTTCGAGCCGGGCCCGGACGAACTCGCCCGCGCGGCACGGCTGATCGCCGTCATGGAGGAAGCCCAGGCGCGCGGCACGGGCGCGGTGACGTTCGACGGGGAGATGGTCGACGAGGCAATGGCGGCGAACGCGCGGGCGCTGCTGGCGCGGCACACCTGAGTTGCTCCTCAGCCCCGGCGGCCGGCCCCCGAGGCGCCCGGCCTTGTGCCGAGCACCGCCCCGGTCGGCGCCTACGACGGGGACGGCGTGACTGTTTACCTGCGAACCCAGCTCTGGACGACGATGACGGGACTGCCTGCCCTCACGCTTGCCGCAGCCTGGGCAGCAGTTGGTCACCGATGCGGCGGGTCTCCTCCTTGTAGGGGGTATCGGACAGCACGAAGTGCGTGATGCCGAGTGCACGGTAGGCGTTGAGCGCCGCAGCCACGTCGTCGGGTGAGCCGACGAGCCACGTGGTCGCCGCTCCCCCACCGCCGAACCTGCCCGGCGCGGTGTAGAGGCAGGTGTCGAGGACCTCCCCGCGTTCGGTGAGGTCGAGCAGCCGCCGTTGGCCGACCGCTGTTTTGCGGTTCCCCATCCAGGTGTCGATCTCGCCCGCGTCGGCCGCCATCTTCGCGACCTTCTCCTCCGCCGCGCGCCACGCCTCCTCCGTGGTGTCGCGTACCACGGTGGTGATCCGCAGACCGTACTCGAGGGGCGTATGGCGGCGCCCCACCCGCTCGCTCAACTCCCGCAGCCGGGCGATGCGTTCGGTGATCCCGTCGAGGGGTTCGCCCCAGAACAGCTGCACATCGGCCTCGGCCGCCGAGACGCGTTCGGCGGCTTCGGACGCGCCGCCGAAGTAGAGGGTCGGATGGGCCCGCTCGGCGGTGGCGTAAGGGCGCGGGCTGACCGTGGAGTCGGTGACCTGGAAGTGCTCGCCGTGGAAGGTGACGTTCTCCTCGATCCACAGGCGGCGTACGAGGTGCAGGAACTCCTGGGTGCGGGCGTAGCGCGCGGCGGGGTCGACGGTGGTGTCACCGTAGGCGGCCGGGGTGTCCAGGCCGCTGACGATGTTGACCAGGACGCGGCCGAGGCTGAGCTGGTCGAGAGTGGCGGCCGCACTGGCGAAGTTCGCGGGCTGCCAGTAGCCGGGGCGGACGGCGATCAGAGGCTTGAACGTTGTGGTGCGCGCGGCCAGAGCGGTGGCGACGGTGAAGGTGTCCGGGCGTCCCCAACCGGTGCCGAGCAGGGCGCCGTCCCAGCCATGGGCTTCTGCCGCGTGGGCGAGTTCGGTCGAGTACTCGATGGAACCCCAGCCGGATGTGGTGTCGTCACCGCGGTGTCCCGGCTGGACGGTGTTGGGGATGTACCAGAGGAATTGCGGGGTCATCAGGCTTCCGATCGTTGTTCGGGCGGTGGCGGGGCGGCAGCGGGCCGGCCGTTAGGGGTGTGCGGGAGCAAGTGGCCCTGGTTTGTGGCGAGTTCACGTTCTGCTGGGACGATGTGGAGGGCTTCGTTCAGCGCGGCCCCACGCAGTCGTGACAGCACCAGAGCCACCGCGAGCAGCCCGGCGCAGACACACGAGGCGAGCGCGTACGCGGATCGGGGACCGCTGCCTGCCCGGGGCAGCGGCGCGGAGTGTAGATACACCGCCGAGACCGCGCTGACGCTGACCGCTGCCGCGATGCGCTGCGCCATCTGCAGGATGCCGCCGGCCACTCCGGCCGCTTCGGCGGGTGCGTGGTGCAGGACCTGGGTCTGGTTGGGCGAGACCGTGAGTCCCGAGGCGGCGCCGGTCAGCGCCTGCACGCCGGCGCACGCCAACGGGAGCCCCGCCGACGGCACGGCGAGCGCGACCGCCGCCCCGGCCAGGGCCGCGCCGATGCCGAGGGCGAGACCGAGGGTCACCGTGCGCGGGCCGATGCGGCGCACCACGCGCCACGCGAGCGCCGAGACGACGCCCATCGCGAGCGCCGAGGGAAGGGTGACGGCCGCCGTGAGAAGAGCGGAGAGGCCGAGTCCTTCCTGGAGGAAGACGGTGAGCACCAGCGCCGAGGCGAGTGAGGCGCCGAACTGGGCCATGGCGACAGCGGTGCCCAGCAGGTACGGCCTCGACATCCTGAGGGCGGGATGCAGCAGGGGTCGGCGTCCGCGTCGTGCGCGCAGCCGCTGGTGGGCGGTCAGTGCGACCGCCAGCGCGGTCGCCGCGGCCGCCCACAGGAGTGCCTTCCCCCCGCTGCCGGGGGTGCGGATGAACGGCACCATGAGCGTCAGCGCGCAGCCGCATGCCAGCGCGAGGCCGAGGACGTCGAGACGTGGGTCGCGGGCGGTGCGCCGAGGCGGCGGCAGCCACCACGCTGCCAGGGCCAGCGTGAGCATCGCGCACGGCCCGCTGAGCAAAAGACAGCAACGCCAGCCCAGTTGAGGGCCGAGGCTCGCGACGAGTGCGCCGCCCAGCGGTGGCCCCAGGGCGGTGGCCACGCCGGCCGTCACCGCGTACAGGCCCAGGGCCCGGCCACGGTCCTGGCCGTGGAAGACGTCCTGGAGGGTGCCGATGACCTGCGAGTTGACGAGTCCCGCAGCGGCGCCTTGCACCAGCCGTGCGGCGATCAGTGTGCCGGGCCCGCCGGCGGTCGCGGCCGTCACCCCCGCGAGGAGGAAGACGGCCACGCCGGCGAGGAAGAACCGCTTGCGCCCGTGCGCGTCGCCGAGGCTGCCACCCGGCACGAGCGCCAGACCGAAGGCCAACGAATATCCCGCCACGACCCATTGCACGTCGCCGGCACCCGCCCCGAGGGCCAGCCGCATGCTCGGCACCGCGATGTTCAGAACTGCCTGGTCCAGCAGGGTCGTCGCGCCCGCGGCCAGGCAGACCAGCAGCACGCGCCGGGCGGCGCGGTCTTCTCCCGGGAGCATTCAGGAACGCGCCCCGGGCACGCGGCCCGCCTCCGGCTCCACGCCGATCACCTTGCGGTAGACGCGCGCCCCGTCGCCGTAGTCGTCGACGGCGTAGTGCCAGGTGGCGCGGTTGTCCCAGAGGACGAAGTCGCCGGGCTGCCAGCCGAAGCGGATCGTGTAGTTCGGTGAGGAGGCGTGCCGCAGCAGGTGGTCGAGCAGCGCCTTGCTCTCCGCGGGGGTCACGCCGGTGAGGCCGATCGCCGAGGTGCTGAGGAACAGGCCCTTGCGGCCGGTGGCCGGATGGGCCAGGACGACCGGGTGCTCGACGGTCGGTCCGCTCGCGGTCTTCTTGCTGCCCTGCGCGTAGTTCTCCGCGTTGCCGTCGTACACCGCGCTCACGGACTCCAGGAGTTCCTTGAACGGCTCCGACAGATCGTCGTACGCCGCCTGCAGGTCCGCCCACAGCGTGTGGCCGCCCAGCTCGGGCACCACCTCGTACGTCAGCGACTCGATGGCGAAGACCGGGTCACGCCACAGGCCGCCGATGTGCCAGGTGCTGGCCTTGCCGGTCTGCCGCACGTTGTACGGGTAGACCAGTGGATTGGCATCGTCCTTCGCGGCGGTCGGATGGTCGAAGGGTTCGGCGAAGATCCGTACGGCGGCGACGTGCTGGTCGGGTGTCAGGTGCTGGCCGCGGAACACCAGCACCTTGTGGTCACGGAAGGCCTGCCGCAGTGCGTCGGCGGTGGTCTCGTCGACGGGGGCGGTCAGGTCGACGCCGGTGATCTCCGCGCCGAAGCGCGGTCCTGCCCTGAGGATGTCGAAAGTGGCGACGGTGGTCATGGCTTCTTCTCCTCTTTGTACGGTGCGGGTCGTGCCGGGGTGAGACGTGCTGGGCCCCCTAGTCGGGGCGGTCAGCCGGCTGCCTCTACGCCGAGGCGGGCGAGCAGGCGGTCCCGCAGTGCCGCGTACTCCGGGCCGCCGTGGCTGCGCGGCGCGGGGAGGTCGACCGGGATGTCGTCGGCGATCCGGCCCTCGTCGAGGACGGCCACCCGGTCGGCCAGGGCGATGGCCTCGTCGACGTCGTGGGTGACCAGCAGCACGGCGGGCCGGTGCCGCTCGCACAGCTGCCGCAGCAGGGTGTGCATCCGGATGCGGGTGAGGGCGTCGAGCGCCCCGAACGGCTCGTCCGCTAGCAGGAGTTGGGGCTCACGGACGAGGGAGCGGGCGAGCGACACCCGCTGCTGCTCGCCGCCGGACAGCTCGACGGGCCAGGCCCGCTCGCGGCCTTCGAGGCCGACTTCGGCGAGGGCGGTGCGGCCCCGCTGTTCGGCGTCCGGGCCGGGCAGGCCCAGAACCACGTTCTCGAGCAGCCGCTTCCACGGGAGCAGCCTCGCGTCCTGGAAGACCACCGACACGTCATCGGGGGCGGCCAGTTCACCGCTTCCCGCCACGTCGTGGTCGAGGCCGGCCAGCGCCCTCAGCAGGGTGCTCTTGCCGGAGCCACTGCGTCCGAGCAGGGCCACGAACTCGCCCGGGGCGATGCTCAGTTCGAGGTTGTCGAGCACGCGGCGCCCGCCGAGCGTGCGTACCAGATTCTTGATGCGGACCGTCGTGCGGTCCTCGGTCGCGGTCAGCCCGCCAGCGTCCGCCGCCATGACAGGGCCCTCCTCTCCACGAGCCGTACCAGGGCGTCGGAGACGAGCCCGAGGAGTCCGTACACGACGAGACCGACGATGATCACGTCCGTCTGTCCATAGGTCCGCGCGAGCTCCATCATGTAGCCGATGCCGCTGGTGGCGTTGACCTGCTCGACGACGACGAGCGCCAGCCAGGCGGCGGTCACCGCGAACCGCAGTCCCAGCAGGAACCCGGGCAGCGCACCCGGCAGGACGACGTGCCGGACGAACTGGATCCTGCTCAGCCGCACCGTCTCGGCGAGTTCGGAATAGCGGTTGTCGATGGTGCGCAGCCCGTTGTGGGTGTGGATGTAGACCGGGACGAAGACGCCGAGCGCGATCGTGATGACCTTCATCGTCTCGCCGATGCCGAACCAGAGGACGAGCAGAGGGATCAGTGCCAGCGAGGGGATCGCCCGCTTGATCTGCACCGGCCCGTCGACGATCCCCTCGCCGAGGCGGCTCAGTCCGGAGACGAGCGCGAGCAGCAGACCCGCGGCCGTGCCGAAGACCAGGCCGAGCAGGGCCCGCCCGGCGGAGGTCGCGAAGTTGGACTGCAGCCTGCCGTCGGCGATGAGGTCGCCCGCGGTGCCGGCGATGGTCCAGGGTGCGGGCAGACTGCGGGCGTCGATGAGTCCGGCGCCCGAGCCGGCTGCCCACACCACGAGGAGCAGCAGCGGACCGAGCGCCCAGCCGTACGGGATGGGGCGGCCCGGCCCCAACCTCTTGCGTGCCCGTGAGCGCAGGCGAGGAGAGGAGACCGCGGCGTCGTCCGTCGCCGTCACGGTCGCCGCCCTCTGGTCGAGAGCCGTGGTGCTCATGGCGTCTTCCTTTCACCGGCAACGGCGTCGGCGGCGACGCGCTCGTATCGGCGGTCGAAGAGGATCCCCGCGTCGAAGGCCTTGTGCTTCTGCTCCTTCGCCAGCAGGTCCACGGTCTGCTGCTGGCGCTCGATGGCGCCGGTCCAGTCCGCGGGAAAGTCCGGGTGACCGGACCTTTCGACGAGGTATTCACCGTCCTCGCGACTCAGCCCCTGGTCCTTGACGTAATAGCCTTCGATCCATTGCTTCGGATGTTCGTCGATCCAGATCCCCGCTCGCGCCCAGAACTTGATGAGTTCTCTGACAGCAGCGGACTTCTGCGCATTGCTCACGGAATCGGTGAGCGCCCACAAGTGCCCCGGGTCGTCGCGGAGACCGTGCTTGATGGTCGTGCCGCCGTCCCTGCCGTATTTCGTCAGATAGCGCTTGATATTGACATCGGCGATAGGCGCGGCATCCACCTGACGGTTTCCCAGAGCGGTGGGATAGACGTCACCGGTACTGGCCAGTTCGACGAGGTCGACGTCCTGCTGGGTGAGGCCGGCCTTCTTCAGGATCCGCAGTACGAGAGCCCCCTGCGCCTGCCCGGGGCTGTAGGCGATCTTCTTCCCGCGAAGGTCGGCGAGGGTCTTGATGTGAGCGCCCGGAGCGACCCCCAGCTCGTAGATCGGGTACGCGGTCGGATCCTTGCGGAACTTCGCCGCCACGAGCTTGGTGTCCAGGCCCGTCCAGTGGGCGTTGATCGACGGAATCTCCGCCGCCGAGCAGATGTCGAGCGCGTCGGCCCGGAACGCTTCGGAGCACTGCGGGCCGCCGCTGATATTGGCCCACTTCACCTTGAAGGGCAGCTTGTCGATCTGACCCGACAGTTCCAGGGCGACTTTGAGATCAGGCGCGCCGACGGTCAGAGATGTGTCGGCGGAGACCTTGGCCGGGATCTTCTTCGCCGCGACATTCTCGCTGGTCGCCGTGGATTGCGTGTTGCTCACGCACGCGGTCAGCAGAAGGGATACGGCGACAGCGGTCATCGCGCCGACGCGCAGGGATGCGGGGATGGCGGTACGTGGGGACATTCGTGCCTTCACGGGATGAGGGGCACGCCTCAGCGCAGGGCGAAAGGGAGGGGAGGCGTGAAAAGGGAATCGAGCCGAGCAGTGCGGCGGGGCGCCGAGCGGCCCGGATCAGCGCGGAGAGGGGGTCAGCTACACACCGCGGTGGCGACGCGCATCAGATCGATGGCCCGTCGCTTCCGGAGCCGCCTGCAGATCCACATGCCACCGAAGCTATCCACCGCCCAGACTCCCTTCAAGAGAGGGGAGCCGACTGTCACACCGCTGCAATGCCGCCTTCATGGCCCTGCCATGTGCGCGCCGGCGGGTTCCGGTCCTTGTCGCCGTCCGACAGGAATCGGGCCAGACATCGTCGACCGACTGCGGGTGCCGGATGTGGCCGATGCCCTCCGTGAAGTTCAGGCTGCCGTTGCCGCCCGAGAACACCGAGTCCTCAGGGTCGGCGCCGGCGACCGCCGCCCGGCCGCCGCTCGCTTCTTCGAGGTACTCGCCGATTCCGGTGTCGCTGACGCCGATTCCGAACCGGACACGCTCCGGCCGATCACCGCCGAGTACGGCCGCCCCAACTCCCAGGTCCCGACCGCCGGATCGTCTTGCGTTCCCGGCAGGGCGGGCAGGGCGGGATCGAGTGCACACGTGTGTCGGCCGACTCCGCACGCCTCGAGGTACGTGAGGACGCGCTGGAACCGGGAGGCGGCGCCCTGGGAGCAGCGCTTCAGCCACCCCTCGCAACGGACCTTCATGTGGACAGGGCGTTGACCCGCTGCCTGCCCATGTCTAGCAGGCAGACGACCGAGGATTCATTGCAGATGCATGAACTTGACAGCCCCACCGCAGAAGTCGTCTGCCGCTGTCCAGATACATTCTTCAGCAGCACCCGCTTCATGATTGCCGAGCACCAACAGTTCGTACTTCGACATCGGCAATACGGGAAGCGCCAAGAGCGTCAGCTGCGAAGGACGAACCGGGGCGGGACGCCGATCCGGAGCGGGACGGTTGATTTTCGCCGACGGCTCCACCAGTCCGGCTCCCTGAGCGCCGGATCGAGCTGGGCGGGAGGCCTACGGGTGGGTACCGCCGGACGCCCGCGGAGCCGACGCATCAGGGGCGGGGTATTCGCGAGCGATCGCGCTGCCGAGGGTGCCCGCCTGGGCCCGCAATGACGCGTGCAAGGCCCGCACGGCCCTCGGGACGTCGCCCGTGCGGCGTTGCAACACCACGAGCACGCGCGTCGTCTCGTCAAGAAGCGGGCGGTACGTGATCAGCCCCGCACGTTCCAGCGGGTCTCCGGCCACGCTGAAGTCCGGGAGCAACGTGGCGCCCAGGCCTTCGGCGACCAGGACCTTGCCGAGTTCGGCGCCGTCCGTGGAATAGGCGAACTGCGGGGCACTGCCGCTGAACAGCCGGTGGGCGTAGCGGTGCATGACATAACCCGTGCGCATCCCGATCAACGGGACCCCCGCCAGGTCGGCGGGGGCGAGGGCGCTCCGCTCGGCCAGTGGGTCGTCGGTGCGCAGGCATACCACCGGGCGGCCGCGCAGCAGCTCGGTCGTGTGCAGGTCGGGCGGGGTGTCGTCGCCGTCGAGGTAGTTGACCAGACCGAGGTCGAAGCGGCCCTCGCGCAGGCCCCGGTGGATGTCGTCCTGTTGCGAGCCGACCATTTCGACCTGCGTCGCCGGGTGTTCGGCGCGGAAGTCGCGGACCGCGGGCACGAGGAGCGGGACCGTCGCCGCGTTCACCGTGCCGATGCGTACCATCCGGCTGCTGTGGTGCTGGTCGTGCGCCGCGCGCCGCAGCCGGTCCACAGATTCCAGGACGCCGATGATGTGGGGCAGCAGCTCCCGCCCCTCGTCGCTGACCTTGGCACCCGAGCGGTGCCGGTCGAGCAGTGCGACGCCCAGTTCACGTTCCAGGTTGCGCACGGTCTCGCTCAACGCGGGCTGGGAGATGTGCAGTTCGGACGCCGCGCGGCGCAGCGAGCCCAGCCGGGTCACCGCCTCGATGTACTCCAGCTGTTCGGTCCGCACCCGGATCTCCTCGCTACCCCCAGCATGTAAGGGAAACCCTATCAGGGTCTCGTGATTACCGACTCGACGGACCGGCCGAACGGCTGCTTGAATCGGGGCATGGATGCAGGGCGACAGGAACTCACGCGGCGACGTCACGTCGACCTCGCGCGGGTCTGCAGTGCCGCCTGTCGCCGTTCCCGCTGAGCCCTTTCGAGGCTTCTCGCACCCGAACTCCTCCCGCCTGCCCGGCGGTCGAGGTCAGCCATGTGTGCGACGACCAGTTTCCCCTGCCGCGGCTACCGCGTCGCACTCACGGCCCGTCCCTGTCGCGCCCGTTCCGCACCCTCACTCACTCTTCCTGCAAGGACTTACTGTGGCCCTTCTCCTCACCCTCACCGGCAGCGCCTCCGCCCCCGGCTCCTCCCGTACCGCCCACCTCGTCACGCACCTGGGGCGGCGGTTCGCCGAGGACGGCCACGAGGTCCGCCACTTCGACGTGCGCACCCTGCCCGCCGAGGCGCTGCTGTCAGCCGATGCCAAGAACCCCGAGGTCGCGCAGGCCGTCGAGCTCGTGGCGCGCGCCGACGCGCTGATCGTCGCCAGCCCCGTGTACAAGGCCGCGTACTCGGGAGTCCTGAAGGCCTTCCTCGACCTGTTGCCGCAGTACGCGCTGCGTGACAAGGCCGTGCTGCCGCTGGCCACCGGCGGATCCCCCGCGCATGTACTCGCCGTCGACTACGCACTGCGCCCCGTGCTCACCTCGCTGGGCGCCGACGTCGCGCAGGGCTGGTTCGTCCTCGACCGACACATCACCGTCGACGCCGACCGCACCGTCACCCTCGCGCCCGAGGCACACGACGCACTCGCCCCGGTCGTCGAACGGTTCCGCGCCGCCCTGCCCGTCGGCTCCCGGCTCGCTGCCGCCTGACCCATGGCTATCGGCTTTCCCTTTCACTTCGCCGTCCCTCACTCCGCGGAAAGGCTCACGCCATGAACCGCGCCACGCACACCACCCGTGTCACACCGTTCGGCCCGGACAGCACGGAAGCCGAGGTACTGGCCGTTGTGCGGCAGTTGGCCGCCCGGTTCAGCACTGAGGACGCCCGGCGCGACGCCGAGCGCATCCTTCCGTACGAGGAGATCCGCACGCTGAGCGAGGCGGGCCTGTTCACCCTGAGCGTGCCGAAGGCGTACGGCGGGCCCGGCCTCTCCACGCGCACGCTCGGCGAGGTGTTCACCGAGCTGACCGCGGGCGACGCGAGCATCGGGCAGATCCCGCAGAACCACTACTTCTTCGTCAACGTCCTGGCCAGTGCCGGGACACCGGAGCAGCAGGCGTTCTTCTACGAGGAGATCCTCCGCGGCCGCCACTTCGCCAACGCCCTGTCCGAGCGCGGCTCGCGCACCGCACGGGACTTCGAGATCGGCTTCGCGCGGCAGCCCGACGGCAGCCGGATCCTGCACGGCGCCAAGTACTACGCCACCGGCACCCTGTTCGCGCACTGGATCCCCGTCTACGCCGGCGACGAGAAGGGCCGGGTGCACGCGGCCTGGGTGCCCGCCGACGATCCCGGCGTCACCGTCGAGGACGACTGGAACGGCATGGGGCAGCGCACCACCGGCAGCGGCACCGTCCGCTTCGAGCAGGTCCGGGTGCCCGCCGAGCGGATCGTGCCGGTGTACACGATCTTCGAGAAGGACGAGGTGTTCGGCGCGTTCGGGCAGTACCTGCACGCCGCCATCGACACCGGCATCGCGGTCGCCGCGCTGCGTGACGGGAAGCGGCTCATCCACGAACTGGCCCGGCCTCGCAAGGAGACCGGCCTGGACCGGGCCGCCGACGAGGAGGCGGTCATCGACCTCTTCGGGGAACTGGCGCTGCGCGTGCGCACCGCCCGCGCCCTGCTGCGCGAGGCGGGCGACGCCGTGGACGCGGCCCGCGCCGACCTCAACACCCGTACGGCGGCCGAGGCTTCCGCCGCCGTCGCCGCAGCCCGCGCCCACTCCGACGAGGTCTCCCTGAAGGTCTCCAGCGGCATCTTCGAACTGATCGGCACCCGCGCCGCCGACCGGGATCTCAACCTGCACCGGCACTGGCGCAACGCCCGCACCCACACCCTGCACGACCCCCGCCGCCTCAAGCTCCGCTATCTCGGCGGCTGGGAGCTCAACGACTCCCCGCCGCCCGCCAACGGCCTGGTCTGACCCCCGCACTGCCTAAGGACTCCCATGCCTCTGACCTTCCACTGGTTCCTGCCCACCAACGGCGACAGCCGCCACATCGTCGGCGGCGGCCACGGCGTCCCCACCGGCTCGGCCGGCGGCGACCGCCCCGCCTCGCTTGCCTACCTCGGCCAAGTCGCACGTACGGCTGAGCAGTTGGGCTTCGACGGGGCGCTCACCCCGACCGGCGCCTGGTGCGAGGACGCCTGGCTGACCACCGCCATGCTCGTCGAGCAGACGGAGCGCCTGAAGTTCCTCGTGGCGTTCCGGCCCGGCCTGGTCGCGCCCGCGCTCGCCGCGCAGATGGCCGCCACCTATCAGCGTCATTCGGGCGGGCGGCTGCTCCTGAACGTCGTCACGGGAGGCGAGGACCACGAGCAGCGCGCGTACGGCGACTTCCTCGACAAGGAGGCCCGCTACGCCCGTACCGACGAGTTCCTGCACATCACACGGTCCCTGTGGCGCGGCGAGACCGTCGACTTCGACGGGGAGCACGAGCGGGTCGCCGAAGCCCGTCTGACCCGCCTGCCCGACCCGGTGCCGCCCGTCTACTTCGGCGGCTCGTCGAAGGCGGCGGGCCCGGTCGCCGCCCGCCACAGCGACGTCTACCTCACCTGGGGCGAGCCGCCCGTACAGGTCGCGGAGAAGATCGGCTGGATCCGGACGCTGGCGAAGGCGGAGGGCCGGGACATCCGCTTCGGCATCCGGCTGCACGTCATCGCGCGCGACACGGCCGAGGAGGCGTGGGCTCAGGCGCACCGGCTGCTTTCCGGCATCGACCCGAAGGTCATCGCCAACGTCCAGGCGGGACTTTCCCGTTCGGGATCGGAGGGGCAGAAGCGGATGCTCGCGCTGCACGGCGGCAGCGCCGACGGCCTGGAGATCTACCCGAACCTGTGGGCCGGCGTGGGCCTCGTGCGCGGCGGCGCCGGCACCGCCCTCGTCGGCTCGCACTCCGAGATCGCCGACCGTATCGCCGAATATCACGCCCTGGGCATCGACGAGTTCGTGCTCTCCGGCTACCCGCACGTGGAGGAGGCGTACTGGTTCGGCGAGGGTGTGCTCCCGGTGCTCGCCGAGCGCGGGCTGTGGCGGCACCCGCACGCGGCGGGCCTCGACACGACTCCGGCGGCGGTGCCGTTCGCTTCGTAACTCACCTGTACAGAAAAATGGTTGAGGCCCCGGGAGTGCGACTCCCGGGGCCATCGCCGTTCTCTAACCCCGCCGGTGCCGCGCCGCCGGGTGCGACGCGGGCAGCCGGTCGCCGCGCCCGAACAGCTTCTGCCGCAGCGTGCCCTGCTCGTACGCCGTCTTCAGCAGGCCCCGCTTCTGCAGCACCGGCGCCAGGTGGTCGGCGAAGTCCGTGAAGGTGCCGGGGCTGGTGACGTACGCGAGGTTGATGCCGTCGACGCCCGCGTCCCGCCACCGCTCCAGCTCGTCGGCGATCCGCTCCGGCACCCCGGCGACCGGTCGCGTCCAGGCGCGCGCCCGCAGCACCTCGCCGAACGTCCACGTCTTGTCCGGCGCTCCCTCGACCAGGGAGCGTACGAAGCCCTGCACCCCGTTCGTGTCGATCTCTCCGACCGGGGCGTCGAAGTCGACCTGGGACAGGTCGAGTTGGAGCGAGCCCGACATGTGCGCGGCGAACCCGTCGAGGCTCGTGTGCTCCCGGTAGTCGGCGAGCTTGCGCTGCGCCTCCTCCTCGGTGCTGCCCACGATCAGCGTGAGGCCCTGGAAGAAGAGGATGTCGCCGCCGTCCCTGCCGTACGCCACCGCCCGCGCCCGGACGTCCTCCACCTGCGTCCGCGCGCCCTCCGGCGACACGGCCCCGAGGAAGACGGCCTCCGCGTTCCGGGCCGCGAACTCCCGTCCGCGCTCGGACGATCCGGCCTGGAAGAGGATCGGCGTGCGTTGCGGCGACGGCTCCGAGAGGTGGGGGCCGTTCACGCGGTAGAAGCGGCCCTCGTGGTGGACGTCGTGGATGCGGGCCGGGTCGGCGTACACGCGCCGCTCACGGTCGCGGACGACGGCGCCCTCCTCCCAACTCCCCTCCAGGAGCTGGTAGAGCACGTCCGCGTACTCCTCGGCGCGCTCGTAGCGCTCGTCGTGCAGCGGCAGCCCGTCCAGGCCGAGTCCCTTCGCCGCCGACTCCAGGTACGACGTGACGATGTTCCACGCGACGCGTCCCTTGGTGAGGTGGTCGAGGGTGGAGAGCCGGCGGGCGAAGTTGTACGGGGGTTCCTGGAGCACCGACTGGGTGAAGGCGAGGCCCAGGTGTTCGGTGGCGTGGGCGATCGCCGCGACGAGCAGCGACGGGTCGTTGACCGGGATCTGGAGCCCTTCGCGGACCGCCGTGTCGCGGGAGCCGCGATAGGTGTCGTACGTGCCGATGACATCGGCGAGGAAGAGCGCGTCGAAGTAGCCGCGCTCCAGGGTCCGCGCGAGCTCCGTCCAGGTCTCCAGGTCGGTGTAGGAGGTCTGGCTGGTGTCGTCGCGCACCCACTGGCCGTGGTTGATGTGCGAGACGCAGTTCATGGCGAAGGCGTTGAAACGCAAGGGTCGGGGTGCGGAGGCGTCGGTCATCGGGTGGCTCCGGTGATGGCGGTGGGGTGCGGGTGAACTGCGGCCAGCAGGGCGCGCGTGTAGGGGTGTCGAGGGGCGGCGAAGAGGTCCTCGGCGGGCCCCGACTCCACGATGCCACCGTCCTTCATCACCAGGACGTCGTCGCTGACGTGCCGGACGACGCCGAGGTCGTGGGAGATGAAGAGATAGGCCAGGCCGAGGGAGTCCTGGAGGTCGGCAAGCAGGTCGAGGACCTGAGCCTGCACGGAGACGTCGAGGGCGGACACCGGTTCGTCGAGGACCAGGACGTCGGGGCGCGGCGCCAATGCCCGTGCCAAGGCGGCCCGTTGGCGCTGGCCGCCGGAGAGGGACAGCGGATGCCGGTCGAGGGTGTCGTCAGGGAGGCCGACCTGCGCCGCGAGTTCGGTCACCCGGCGTGCGGCCTCGTCGGGCTTCGGGACCGGGTGCTCCGGCCGTCGCAGTCGTACGGCGTCGATCAGCGAGCGGCGCACGGTCCATCGCGGGTCGAACGCGGACAGCGGGTCCTGGTGCACGAGTTGGATGCCGTGTCGGCGCGGGCGCCGTTCCCGTTCGGGCAGCTCGCTCCAGGGTTCGCCGTGCAGGGTGACTGTGCCCATGTCGGGGCGGGTCAGGCCGAGCGCGATCCGGGCCGTCGTCGACTTGCCGGACCCCGACTCGCCCACGATGCCGAGGGTCCGGCCAGCCGCGAGCGCGAAGGACACGTCGCGCACCGCGTCCCGGCCGCCGTACGCCTTGTGGAGCCCGTCGGCGGTGAGGACGACCTCGTGCGGGCGCAGAGTGGGCGCGGGCGCGGCCGTCCGGGCTGCGGTGAGACGCGCCCCCTTCGGGTGGAGCGTCGGGTCGGCCGCCAACAGGCGCTGGGTATATGGGTGTTGAGGGTTCTCGAGGACGTCGCCGGCGCTCCCTACCTCCACGATCTCACCAGCGCGCATCACCGCCACCCGGTCCGCGAGCCGCCGTACGACTCCCAGATCGTGGGTGATGAACAGCAGACCCCGCTCCCGGCTGCGGGCCGCCGCCAGCAGGTCGAGGATCTGCGCCTGCACCGTCGCGTCCAGGGCCGTCGTCGGCTCGTCCGCGACGAGCAGCGGTGGGTCGAGCGCGAGCGCGGCGGCGATCAGCGCGCGCTGGCGCAGCCCGCCGGACAGTTCGTGCGGGCGCTGGGCGGCGCGCAGTGCGGGATCCGGGATGCCGACCTGCGCCATCACCTCGAGGACGCGGGCCCGGCGCGTGGCCCGGTCACCGTGGCCGTGCAGCCGCAGTCCGTCCTCGATCTCCTTGCCGACCGGGCGCAGCGGGTCGAGCGAGACGAGTGCGTCCTGGAGCACGAACCCGATGCCCCGGCCGCGGACGCGGCGCCAGCGCCGTTCGCCCCAGCCGCGGGCGTCCTCGCCCCGCCAGGTCAGTTCGTCGGCCGACACCCGTGCACCGTCACCGGTCAGGCCGACCAAGGTGCGGGCGGTGACGCTCTTGCCGGAACCGGACTCGCCGACGAGGGCGACGGTCTCGCCGCGGCGCACGGTGAGGGAGACACCGCGTACGACGTCCCGGTCGCCGAACCCGACGGTCAGGTTCCGCACGGAGAGCAGCACGTCGGAGTTCTCAGGGGGATCGGTGGTCATCAGCTGCTCCTCGTGTCGAGCCACGCCTGCAGACGGCGGCCGACAACGGTCGTGGACAAGGTGGTCAGGACGATGAACAGGCCCGGGAAGAACGACGTCCACCAGGCGTACTGGAGGAAGGTGCGCCCGTCCGCGAGCATCGCGCCCCACTCCGCGGCCGGCGGCTGCGCGCCCAGGCCCAGGAAGGACAGCGACGACGCCCACACCACGGACTGGCCGATGCCGAGCGTGGCGAGGGCGGCGAGCGGGCGCAGGACGTTGGGCAGCACCGTGCGCCGCACGACGCGCGCCGGGGAGTGCCCGAGGCCGCGCGCCGCCTCGACATAGCCGGAGCGGACGACGGTGGTGGCCTGGGAGCGGATGAGGCGCGCGTACCCGGCGGCCTCGCCGATGCCGACGGCGATCGCCGCGGTCACCGCGCCCGTGCCGAACACGGCGATGAAGAGGAGGGCCAGCAGCAGCCCCGGGAAGGCGAAGAGGACTTCGAGGACCCGGCCGACGGCGAAGTCCACGCGGCGCCCGCCGAGCGCCGCCCCGAGACCGAGGAAGATGCCCAGGCCGAGGGAGATCGCGGTGGCGCCGAGCCCGATGAGGAGGGACTGGCCCGCGCCGTACACGACGCGCGTGTACACGTCGCGGCCGTTCTGGTCCGTGCCGAACCAGTGCGCGGCGGAGGGGGACCGGAAGAAGTCGGCGGGCCTGATCGCGTCCGGGGCGTACGAGGTGAGCAGGCCGGGGACGAGTGCGGCGACGACGACCAGGGTCAGGAAGAGCCCGGCGGCGAACAGCCCCGGACGGAGCCTCGGCCGCCTGCGGGCCGGGGCCAGGGTGGCGGTCAGTGCGGTCACGGTCAGATCTCCCGAGGGGTGCGGACGCGCGGGTCGACCACGGCGTACAGCAGGTCGACGGCGAGGTTGACGAGGACGTACACCGTGGCGATGAGCAGCACGATCCCGGTGACCAGGGGCAGGTCGCGGGCGATCACGGCATTCAGGAGCGCCCGGCCGACGCCCTGGCGCGCGAAGACCGCCTCCACGACGACCTCGCTGGAGAAGAGCGCGCCGACCGCCCAGCCGGACAGGGTCAGCGGCGGCAGCAGCGCGTGCCGCAGCGCACGCTTGGCGCGGACCGCTCCCGGGCTCATGCCGCGCAGCCGCGCCGACGTGATGAACGGCTGGTCGAGGGCGGTGAGCAGCGCGCCGCGCGTCACCTGCCCGAGATACCCGGCGAGCGGCACGGCGAGGGTCAGCGCGGGCAGGATCAGGCCTGTGAGGCCGGTGCCGCCCGCGACCGGGAACCAGCCGAGGCGGAAGGCGAACACGTACAGGAGCACTACGCCGAGCCAGAAGTGCGGCAGCCCGGCGGCGATCGTCTCGAGCCCCGAGCCGAGCGCCCGCCCGATCGCCCCCCTGCCGGTCGACAGGAGGACCACGACTCCGGCGATCAGCCATGCGAACAGCAGGGCCAGAGCGGTGAGTTGGAGCGTCGAAGGCAGCTGCTCGGCGATGACGGTGCCGACGGACTCCTTCAGGGAGGTCGACACCCCCAGGTCACCGGTGAGCAGCCGGCCGATGTGCTGCGCGTACTGCATGTACAGCGGCTGATCGAGGCCGTACGTGTGGCGCGTCGCGGCGATCGTCTCCGGTGTCGGATTGGCTCCGGAACCGCCGCCGAGCAGGACGAGCACCGGGTCGCCCGGCACGAGATGCAGTGCGAGGAACGTGACCGTCGCCGCCGCCCACAGGACGAGTGCGGCGCCCGCCACCCGGACAAGAACCCGGCGGTAAAAGGGAGTTGCCACAGTTGTCGGGGTCTTTGTCATCGGGAGCTCACCCACGCGTCGTAGAGGTAGGGCAGGGACAGGGCCGGTTCGAGGGCGGCGCCGCGCACCGAGCCGTCGTGCGCGGCGAGGCGTGTCGTCTGCGGGTAGAGGGTCAGCTGGTAGGCGCCCGCGGAGATCAGCCGCTGCGCCGCACCGTAGAGCTTCTGCTGCGCGGCCGGGTCCGTGGTGGCCTGCGCGGAGCGGAACAGCTCGTCGAGGGCGGGATCCTTGGCGTACGTCGCGTTGGAGTGGATCCCGTTCTTCACGGCGTACTCACTGCCGAAGACGGTGTGCAGCACATCAGGCGTGTTGGTGTTCCAGTAGCCGTCGCGCAGGTCGTACTTCCCCGCCAGATAGCGGGTGTTGACCGTCGCCGCGTCCAGCCGCAGCAGCTTCAGCTGAAAACCGACGTCCTTGGCGGTGGCCTGGATCTGCTCCATCAGGGCCAGCTGGTTCGGGCTGATGTCGGACTTGAGGAGCACCTCGGCGGTCAGGCGCCTGCCGTCCTTGACGCGGTAGCCGTCACCGTCGCGCCGCCCCCAACCCGCTTGTTCCAGCAGAGAGTTGGCCTTCTCCGGGTCGTACGGCCAGGCGTTCTCATGCGCATCCGAGTAGTGCGGCGTCACATAGCTGAGCGGGCCGCCCGCCCGCCGGTACTGGCCGAAGAAGACGCTCTTGAGGCCGTCGGCGACATCGGCCGAGTACAGGAACGCCTTGCGGACGCGGATATCGCCGAAGGGGGCGCGGGAGGTGTTCAGGGCCAGGTTCGTCGGATTGCCCGGCCGGTCGCGCACGACCACCTTCAGGCGGTCGTCGTGTTCGGCGCTCCGCTGGTCCTCCGGCGGCAGCGCGTCGATCACGTCGACCTGCCCCGACTGGACGGCCGCGAACCGGGTCGCGGGTTCCGGTATGAACCGCCAGACGACCTTCTCCGCATACGCGGGGCCGGAGTGCTTCGCGTACGGCGGCGGGGAGTTGTAGTGCGGGTTGCGGACGAGGACGACGTCCGACTGCCGGTTCCACTTCTTCACGATGAACGGACCGGTGCCGACGGGGGCCGCGCAGTTCGCCTCCTTGCCGCGGGCGAGGGCCTTCGGCGACTCCATGCCGAGGAACGCCTGCGCGAGCATGTTCAGGAAGGGCGAGTACGGCCGGTCGAGATGCACCCGCGCTGTGAACTCATCCACCACGTCTGTTTTTTGATAGGGCGCCAGATAACCGCCCGCCGTCCCGGACTGGGTGTCGGGGTCGACCATGTGGTCGAAGTTGGCCTTGACGGCCGCCGCGTCGAAGCGGGTGCCGTCGGTGAACCGGACGTCGTCGCGCAGGTGGAAGGTGTAGGTCCGGCCGTCCTTCGAGATGTCCCAGGACGCGGCCAGCCACGGCTTGGCCTCGCCCTTGGCGTCGAGCGCGACAAGCGAGTCGAGGACCTGCTGGGCGACGTACGCCTGCGGCATGTCACCCGCCACATGCGGGTCGAGACAGGTGGGCTCGCGGTCGGTGGCGTAGGTGAGGGTGCCGCCCGCGGCGGGGCGGGCGGTGACGGACGTGGCGGCCTCGCCGGCGCCGCAGGCGGTGGCGAGGAGCAGGACGGGGAGGGCGAGGAGGAGACGGGAGGGCGGTTTCACGGGGACTCCGGGGTGGTCTGCCTGCGGTGGGTCAGAAGAAGCCGTTGAGCGGGGGCGGGGTGCCGTTCAGCAGCCAGTCGCCGGACACCCGCGCCTTGTGCGCGACCGGGTTGTGCGAGGCGACGGTGCGGGCGTTGCGCCAGTGCCGGTCCAAGTGGTACTCACGGAGCGTGGCCGACGCCCCGCCGACGTCGTAGAGCCGCTCACCGGCGCTCAACGCGGCCCGAGCGGCAGCCACTTGGGCCTGTGCGACCGTGGCGGCCGCCGCGTGCAGCGCGTCCGGATCTCCCGTGATGCCGTCATCGGCGGGGACCGCGAGCGCCGCGTCGATCACCGAGGCGGCGTGCAGCACGACCGCCTCGGCGGCCAGCGCTCCGGCCGCGATCTCACCGACAGTGTGCTGCACCAGTGGATCGTCGACCGCCCGCTCCACTCCGGCGTGCTGCACGGCGCGCGCCTTCTCCCTGGCGTACGAGACCGCGTCCGCAAGGGCGGCCTTCGCTATCCCCGCGTGCACGGCGGCCAGGAACAATTGGTAGTACGGGCCCAGATGGGTGCGGCGCTGCCGGCCCGTCGCGTCGACCGCGACCTCGTCGTCGTACGCGACCACCTGCCGCAGCCGCGTCGTGCCGGACGCGGTGGTGCGCTGGCCGAGCGCGTCCCAGTCGTCGACGAGCTCGACGCCCTCGCGCGAGCGCGGCAGCACGACCCGTACCCGGCGCTCATCGTCATCGAGAGCGATCACGACGACGTGGTCGGCGAAGAGCGCGCCGGTCGAGTAGAACTTCGTGCCGTCCACGCGGTATGCGTCGCCGTCCCGCGTGATGCGGGTGCGGATCTCACCGGGGTGCGCGGTGCCCCGCTCGGACGCTGCGTTGCCGAACAGCTCACCGGCGACGACCGTCGGGTACCAGCGGGCCCGCTCGGCCGCGGTGCCCTGGCTGATCAGCAGCTCCACGAAACCGAAGTGCGGGCGCAATGCCTGCGCCACGTTCGAGTCGGCCTCGGCCAGATCGATCACGAGGCGGAAGAGGTCGAGGAGAGAGCCGCCTGCGCCACCGCACTCAAGCGGAACGCGGAGTGCACCCAGACCGCTGTCGCGGACCAACTGGACACTTTTGTAGGGGAGTTCACGTGCCGCCTCCAAGGTGGCTGCGACGGCACGGATCTGTTGGAGCAGGTCGGCCGGGGCCGATACGGAGGTGTGCGAGGTGACGGATGAGGGCATGGGGAGGCCTCCGGAAAGCGGCGGACGGCGTGTCAGCGCGCGCAAAAAGAGGGGCGGATGGTCAACCCTGGCGGTCAGCCTTCAGCGGTGCGGGACCATGCGGCGACACCGACGGGCCGCCTCCGGGCAGCAACGGGCCGGGAGGCGGAGGAAGTGTCGGGAAGGTGCTGGGAAGGCGGCGCGGGGCGTTACGCGACGGCGCGGCGACAGACGGCACTCGAGACACGCGACAGGTCGACGTGACGTCGCCGTGTGAGTTCCTGCCGTTCGTCGGACATGCCGTGATTCAACCAGGCCACCTGCAGGTGGTCGAGTCGGCATTGGCGAAGCACCTATCGGGATTCCCTTTCACCGGGAGAGGGCTCCCGGGTAAATGTCCATGCCCACATGGACGTTGACAGGGAACTCCGATCGCGCGCAGCGAGCCGGGCGCCGTCCACAATGCGGGATGCCCGCTGTCGGGCCGCTCGGGGTGATGCCGTCGGGGGCAGGACAGCATCTCGAACAAGGCGACCGGACTGCGCAAGATCTCCCACGGCGGCAAAGCGGCGCGGGGGAGCATCTCCCTCATCGTGGACGTACTGCTCTCACACCTCGGCACGAAGGGCCTGGCCCGCCTGGACGGACTCGGCCGGCCCGTTCTCTGGTGATCCGCCCCTGGACGAAGCGGCGGCCCCGGCCTTCCACAGGATCGTTCAGGCCGGCCTCCAAGGGCTGCGGGCGAGGCGTGCGGCACCTGACACGCGATACCACGAGGACTTCCGTCCGAGGCGCCAAGGCGCTGGTCGCTGCCCCGAGGGGCGGGTCACTCGCCGCGGGAAGGACGCGGATGCTCCATGCGGGAGAGCCAGGTCGTGAGCAGCGTCTCGAGTGACTCCGCCTCGGTGGGCGTCAGGAGATCCAGCAGGTGGCGTTCGTTGCGCATGTGGTCGGTGAACGCTCGGTCGATCAGTTCACGTCCGGGTCTGGTGAGGGCGACGATCCGGCCGCGCTGGTCGTCGTCGGAACGGCGGCGGGTGACGAGTCCGGCTCGCTCCAGGCGGTCGATTCTCTTCGTCATCGCGCCGGTGGTGACCATGGTGTGCGCGGCGAGCTCACCGGGTGCCCGCTCATAGGGATCCCCGGCGCGACGCAGCGCGCACAGGACGTCGAACTCTCCCTCACTGAGGCCGTAGTGGCCGTAGACGAGGCAGAGTTCCTCGGTGAGCCGGTCGGCCAGGCGATGCAGCCGTCCGATCACTCCTTGCGGGGTGATGTCGACGTCGGGGCGCTCGCGGCGCCAGTCGGCCTGGATGCGGGCAACGTGGTCCATCGGTTCACCGTGCTCCATGCACCCCATGGTAGCTTCCCGGGAAGCTATATTGGCTTCCATGGAAGCTAGTATGCGCTGGGTGGCACTTACCGCGGTCGCACCGGTGGCCTGGGGAACCAACTACTTCGTGACACACGAGTTCCTACCGGCCGACCGCCCGCTCTACGGGGCCGCCCTGCGGGCACTGCCCGCCGGCCTGGTCCTGCTCGCCCTGAGAAGGCAGCGGCCGCACGGCGCGTGGTGGTGGCGGTCCGCGGCGCTCGGGCTACTCAACATGAGCGTGTTCTTCGTCCTCGTCTACACCGCCTCCCAACTGCTTCCGGCAAGCGTCGCCTCGACCGTCATGGCGGTGTCCCCGCTGACGATGATGCTCATAGCCTGGCCCCTGGTGTCCGAACGGCCCCGGACCTCCCACCTGGCCTGCGCCGCGATCGGACTCGCCGGCGTCTGCCTCATGCTGCTCACCGGGGCGGAAGGGGTGAGCGTGCCGGGAGTCCTCGCCTCGGCCGCCGCCATGCTGGTGTCGTCCTTCGGGCACATCCTGGCCAAACGGTGGAGCGCCGATACCGATGTACTCGCCTCGACCGCCTGGCAGCTCACCGCCGGAGGTCTGCTCCTGCTCCCGGTCGCCGCAGCCGTCGAAGGCCCTCCGCCCACGCTCTCCACGCCGACGCTCCTCGCGTTCGGCTACGTCGCGCTGATCGCCACCGCGCTGGCTTTCGCCGCCTGGTTCACCGGCCTGCGGCACTTGCAGGCAGGGACCGTCGGACTGATCGGACTACTCAACCCCGTCACAGGCGTTCTGCTCGGCACGGCTGCCGCCGGAGAGACGCTGACCGTTCAGCAACTGTGCGGAATGGTCCTGGTCCTGGCCGGAGTCATCCTGGGCCAACCCAAGCGCGCGGGCCGACGCGACAGCAGTCAGGCACTTCCCCATCCGGTAGCCGGCGAGCATCCCGCGCAAGCGCCCTCCACGCGCAATCCTCCGTGAGCATCCACAACGGCGCTGCGCCAACAGCGACTCGCCCTCCCCCGGCTCCGGCGCGGTCGCACGCCGTCTGGAGCGGCATCGGCAACGGGCGGCCATCGAGCCGCCCAACGGCTACCCCACGCCGCCGCTACCGGACAGAGGGGTGGTGGGCCGGGGCGACAGCTCAGGAAGCGACCAGGACGGCGGTGGGGTGAAGTCGCACCAGGTTCCGTCGAACGGGAAGACACCGGATTCCGCCAGCCGGGCAACCCGGCGCCCCTCCGCGCGGATGTCCTCGGCGTCGGCGGCCGGTGACGGCGAGCCACAACAGCAAACCGTCCGGGCCGGAATCGACGACCCGTACCGGAGCCCGGGTGCTCAAGTGGCCGCCGAGGCACAGGTGCAAGTGGAGTACGCGTCCGGCTTTCATGTGCATGCGAATCCTGGTGTCGGTGCAGGGTGCAGGAGGACCACGGCGGAAAGGGCTGCGCTGCCGGTCAGCGCGCGGAGAGTCAGCGCGGAGCGAAGAGCCGTCCCGCGTTCTGCAGGACGTACCGTGCCACGTTCGTGCCGAGGGTGATCCCTGCCTCGTCGGCCGACCTCGTGTGGATGCCGGAGAAGACCCGGGCATCGACGTTCTCGTTCGACAGTTGCTTCCAGGTGGTGTAGGTCCGGGTCACGCCGGGCGCGGTGGGGCTGGTCAGTGCGAACGGGGCGGTGCGCGGACCTGTGAGTGCCGACAGGACGGTCTGTGCGGCGCCCGCGTAGGTGTTGTGGCCGCTCGGGTAGTCCGGATGTGCCGGCGTAGTGTGCAGCGGCGTCCAGTTGGGGTCGGGGTCGATGGTGCCCGTGCGGATCGCAGTGACGGGACGCCAGCGTTCGTAGGCGTACTTGCTGTCGGAAGTGGCGATCTGTGTGTCCACCAGTGCGATGTGGAAGAGCGCTACAAGCCCCGCCTGATCGGCGATCCCCTCACTCGTCCGAGAGAGCGCCACGCGCAGCGGCTCGGTGTAGAGGGTGAGGGAGGAGCCGAGCCAGAAGGTGGCGGTCTCCCTCTGGTGGGCGTTGCGCGCTGTGCTGTTCGCGGCGCCGTACGCCCGCACCTCCGCGAGGTCGGCGGCGTAGCGCCGGGAGTCCAGGGCGGGCGGCGGGGCGAGCCGGAACTGGCTCTGCGTCCTGAGCAGGAACGGCTTGGCGAGACGGTTGCCGTACTGGGCTGCCGGCGCGTAGTCGGGTGGCGTCGGCTGCCACACGCCCGGAGCCGCGGGCTTCACGGGGTAGGGCGCGTTGACCGAAGCGGGATCGAGGCCGTCGCCCTCCCGCGACTTAAGGACGAGGTCGGCCTGCCGCTCCCCCGCCACGACGCCCTGATCCTCAGCCGGGCCGTCGGGGATCGCGTCGAGGGTCTCCTTGAAAGTCGCGTCGAGGTGCTCAGCGCGGCTCGGGGTCAGCGTCAGCAGCGCGCGGTGTACGGCCCCGGCGAGCGCCGCCTCCTGGTAGGCGCCGCGATCGACGCCCGGGGGCACGCTGCGGGTGGCACGGGCGGCCGCAAGCCAACCTACGGCCCATGTACGGCTGTTGGTGACCTGGGTGGATGCCCCGGCCGTCGCGATGGTCTCGGCTGTGGCGTCGTACCAGGCGAGCGCCGTGGACGTACGGCCGGCCGCCGAGGCCTGCGGAACGGCGACGGACGCGGTCAGCAGGGCCGCCGCGCCCAGGACGACGAGGGCAGGCCGGGTTCTGGTCGGACTCATGCGATCTCCGTAAGTTGTTAGGCGGCCCGGGAGGGCCGGTGTGGCGTGACTGCCGAGGCGGGGGCGGCATGGCGGCGCGGCGCAGTAGCGACAGGAGCAGGGCGACGGCGAGCAGGCCTGCGCAGACACAACAGGCCAGCGCGTACCCGGCCCGGGTGTGGCTGCCTCCCGGCGGGCCGGAAGCGGCGTGCAGGTACACCGCGGGGACGGCACTGAGGCAGACGGCCGCCGCGATGCGCTGGGCCATCTGCAGGTTGGCGCCGCCCACTCCCGCGGCCTCTGCCGGAGCGTGCTGGAGCACCTGGGTCTGATTGGGCGAGACGGTGAGCCCTCCGGCGACGCCGGCCGTCAGCTGTGTTGCGGCCAGTGCCATCGGCAGCCCCGCCGTCGGCACGCAGAGCGCGACCGCCGCCCCCGCCAGCGCGGCACCGGCTGGTGAAGGCGATGTCAGAGACGTCGACAGGTGGAGGCGTCGACGCGCGCCAGATCCACGTACAACCTGCGGTACAGCGCTGAAGGGGTCACCTCGTCATGTCTAGCAGGCAGTTGCCGAATGGATCGTTGCAGCTGCATGAAATCCCTGCGTTCCTGGGCAGTCTTGACGCCTGGAGAACAGACGATCCCGGACGATCTGGGGCGCGCGGACCGCGCTGTTGATCACCTCGCCGCGCTGCTGCTGTCGGTGGTGCCGGGTACCGTGCTCGGTCCGGTCTCCGGCTACCTCGGAGGCCCGCTGGACCGGCCGCTGGTGGGGCTCCCGCCGCTGCTGCTCGCCATCGTCATCTCGATCGTGATCAGCGGTGGCCGGTCGCGCCTCGCAGGCGGTCTCGGCTCGGCCGCCTGCTCGGCCGCCACATGCTTCGTGTCGAGGGCCTCGCCGACGGCCGCCCGGACCTGCACACCGATCTGCCCCGGCTGCGCGCCGGAGGGGTCGGCGCGCAGTTCTGGTCGGTGTACGTCTCCTCCAAGCTGCCCGAACCCGAGGCGTGGTGGCCACGCTGGAGCAGATCGACGCCGTCTACCGGCTCGCCGCCCGCTACCCCGGCACCCTGCGGACCGCGTACACGGCGACCGACGTCGAGCGGACGTTCGCCGAGGGACGTATCGCCTCCCTGCTCGGTATCGAGGGCGGGCACAGCCTCGCCGAGTCGCTGGGTTTGCTGCGCTCGTACGCCCGGCTCGGTGTGCGCTACGTGGCCCTGACCCACAACGACAACACCTCCTGGGCGGACTCGGCCACCGACGAGCCCGCGGTCGGCGGTCTGAACGACACCGGCCGTGCGATCGTCGCGGAACTCAACCGCACCGGCTCTTCGTGGACCTCTCTCACGTCGCCGAGTCCACGCAGCGCGCCGCCCTCGCCGTGTCCACCTCCCCGGTCCTGTTCAGCCACTCCTCGGCACGAGCCTTCAACGACCACCCGCGCAACGTGACGGACGAAGTGCTGGAGCTGCTCCCCTCACCGGCCGCAACGTCCTGCGCGTCCTGCGCGAGGCCGAGGAGCGGGCCGCCGAACCCACGTGGCCCACGGCCCCACTGCGGTGAGGGACCGATGTCATGCGGACGGCGTTGGGCCGACCTGCCGGCCACCCGGGAGGTTCGGCCGGCCACATCCCTCCCAGCAAGGTGGAACGGGAGCTGTGGGCCCGGCTGGGCCTGGGGCATGGCGTCTTCCCGTCAAGTGCCCTTGACACTCGCAGGGGTGGACCACATACGTTGAACTGGCACATTTCTGATGGGTGGAGGCTTTCGATGCACGTACCTTGCGCGGCACCGCAGGGTGCGCGCACGGGTGCGCGGCTGATCACCCGGCGGCATGTCGACTACTGCCGCACCTCCTCTGCTGTCTGTCCCTCCGTACACGTCTGACCCCTGCCGGCCCGTCCCGCCGGCTGTCTTGTCGTGGCCTACGCCTTACGGCCGCGAGTCCGCGTGTATCTCGGAAGGAACACCCCTTGTCCGGCCCTGCCCTGCACCTCGCCGTCGAGATCGACGGTGACGGCGCCCACCTCGCGGCCTGGCGCCGCGCCGCCCACTCGCCCGACCAGTTGCTCACCCCGCGCCGCGTGGCCCGGGTCGCCGCCGTGGCCGAGAGCGCCGGGTTCACCCTGATCACCCTGGACGACGGCGTGCTGCCGCCCGGAGCCGCACCGGACCCCGTGGGCCGTATCGGCGCGGTGGAGCGGGCGGCCTTCGTCGCTGCGTCCACGAGCACCATCGGGATCGCGCCCGTCGTTCCGGTCACCTATGCCGAACCCTTCCATGTATCCAGCCAGTTGGCGTCCCTGGACCACATCTCCGCCGGTCGCGCCGGGTGGGTGGTGACGGAGGAGGAGCGTCCCGAGGCAGCCCGTGCCTGGGGGCGTCCCCTGGTCTCCGACGCCGACGCACGGGCCCGGGAGTCCCGGGACGGTGTGGAGGTGGCCCGCGCCCTGTGGGACTCGTGGGAGGACGACGCGGTCATCCGGTCCCTGGCCACGAGCCGCTACCTGGACCGCGAGCGGCTCCACTACATCGACTTCACCGGAGAGACATACGCCGTCAAGGGCCCGGCGATCGTGCCGCGCCCGCCCCAGGGGCAGCTCGTCGTCCTGGGCCGTCCGGGCCGGATTCCCGCCGCACAGCTCGAGGTCGCTCTCGTCGAGGGCCGCGACCTCACGGCAGTCGCCTCGGCTGCCACTGCCGCGGGCACGCCGCGCGTCTTCGCCGAGGTCGAGGTGGCGCTGGACACGCCGGACGCCACGGCCGCCGAGCGCGTCGCCGACCTGGAACGGCACGCGCCGTGGTCCGACCGGGGCAGGCTGCGGCACATCGGCTCGGCGGACCAACTGATCGCCCTGCTGGATGCGTTGAGCCGCCACGTCGACGGCGTACGGCTGCATCCGCTGGTGCTCGACGAGGACCTGCTCGTCCTCTCCCGCCTCGTCCTGCCGGCCCTGTCCGAGCGACGCCTCGTCGCCCACCCCCTGCCCGGCACGTCCCTGCGCTCGACCCTGGGGCTGGAGCGCCCCGCCAACCGCTTCGCCGCCGCGGCCGTCCAGGAGGAAGCCCGATGACCCGCACCGATCCCCTCGACGTCCCCCGGCCGCACGCCCAGCTGCACTTGGGGGTGTTCTTCCAGGGCGTCAACCACTGGACCATCTGGTCCGCCCCCGACAGCGGCTCCCAGATCGACCCGGCCTCCTTCCGACGGGTCGCCCAGACCGCCGAGCGGGGCCTGTTCGACGCGTTCTTCCTCGGCGAGGGGCTGCGGCTGCGCGAGGTCGACGGCAGGATCCACGATCTCGATGTGGCCGGACGGCCGGACGCCATCACCCAGCTCGCGGCGCTGGCCGCGGTCACCCGCCGGATCGGCCTGGTCTCCACTTCCAACTCCACCTTCAACGAGCCCGCCGATCTCGCCCGCCGTCTCTCCGGCCTCGATCTGCTCTCCGAAGGCCGCGCCGGCTGGAACGTGGTGACCACGGACAACGCCTGGACGGGTGCGAACTTCCGCCGCGGCGGCTACCTCGACCACGCCGAGCGCTACCGTCGCGCCGAGGAGTTCCTCACCGTGGCCCGCGCGCTCTGGGACGGCTGGGAGGACGGAGCCGTCGCAGGCTCCGCGGGCGCACCCGCGTGGTCGACGCCCGGTGCCGTACACCAAGTACGCCACCACGGACCGCAGTTCGACGTCGATCTCGCCCCGACCCTCCCGCGCAGCCGCCAGGGACACCCCGTCATCTTCCAAGCCGGTGACTCCGGCGAGGGACGCGACTTCGCCGCCCGCAACGCCGATGTCATCTTCTCCGCACACGGCAACGACTTCGACGACGCACTGGCCTTCGCCGAGGACCTCCGCAACCGCCTGCGCGCCGTCGGCCGGCCCGACGACGACCTGCGGATCCTGCCCGGCACCGAGATCATCCTCGGCGCCACCGAGGAGGAGGCCCAGGAGAAGAAGCGCTGGATCCGGCTCCAACAGGTCACCCCTGCCACGGCCTTGGGGATCGCCGGGCTGCTGTGGGGCATCGACCTGTCCGGCCGTGACGCCGACGGGCCGCTGCCCAAGGAGGATCCGGTCGTCGCCGAGAACGACGGCTCCTTCGGCGCACGGCGCATCGCCGACCCGCGGGCAGTCGTGGCCGAATGGCGGGCGAAGGCGGAGGCACACGGCTGGTCGCTGCGCGAGACCGTCATCGCGCTCGGCCCGCAGCGCGGGCACGTCGGCACCCCGTCCGGCCTGGCCGACAAGTTCGCCCACTTCGTACGGCACGGCGCGGTCGACGGCTTCAACGTCACGCCGTACCTCATCCCGGACGGCCTCGACGACATCGTCGACCTGCTCGTCCCGGAACTGCAGGAACGCGGGGTCTACCGCACCGAGTACACCGGCACCACGCTCCGCGACCACCTCGGCCTGCGCGAACCCCTCACCCACCGGTCCGCACCCGACCGGCGCCAGGCGGGCTGACCGCCTCGGCCACGGGCCGGAGGAAACCGGCGCTCTGTTCACATGACTGACAAGAAGCTGTGACACGGGAACCGGAATGAGGGTTCGGCCGGCGCCGGTTCTTACTGACATGACTGTTGGAGTAGCGCTCAACACATCCGACGCAGAGAACCAGGTCGACGCCACCGTGGAGCTGGCCCAGGAGGCCGCGGCCGCCGGTCTGCGGTCGGCCTGGTTCGGCCAGACCTTCGGCGCGGACTCACCCCAGCTCGCGGCGATCGTCGGGCGCGAGGTGCCCGGACTGCAGGTAGGCACCTCCGCGATCCCCGTCTTCGGCCGCCACCCCCTGCTGGTCTCCAGCCAGGCCCAGACCGCCCAGGCCGCGACGCACGGCCGCTACCACCTCGGACTGGCCCTGGGCACAAAACTCCTCACGGAGACCGGCTTCGGCCTGCCCTTCGAACGCCCCATCGCCCGCCTGCGTGAATTCCTCACCGCACTACGGCAGTTGACCGAGACCGGCACCGCCGACTTCCACGGCGAACTGCTCACCGCCAGCACCCCGATCCGCGCGCGCGTACCCGGCGCCGAGAACGGCGTCCCCCTGCTGGTCGCCGCGATGGGGCCGCAGGCGCTGCGGGTCAGCGGCGAGCTGGCGGACGGGATCCTGCCCTACCTGGCGGGACCGCGCGCCCTGGCGGAACACATCGTCCCCGCCGTGACCGCCGCGGCCGAGGCCGCCGGCCGCCCCGCGCCGAGGATCGTGGCCCTGGTGCCCGGCGTGGTCACGGACGACGTGGACGAGGTGCGGGCGAAGGCCACCGAGAACCTCGCGTTCTACGAACAGTTCCCGTCCTACGCGCGGGTCATCGAACTCTCCGGCGGCCGTCGGGCCGCCGACCTGGCCGTGATCGGCGACGAGAAGGCGGTCGAAGCCGAGGTGCGCCGTTACCGCGACGCCGGCGCCACCGAGGTCGTGTTCTCGGGCACCGAGATCGCGGGAGAGGCGGACCGCCGACGCACCTGGACACTCCTCGGCGAACTGGCCGGCTGAGTACGCCGACCGGACGGTCGATGGATGAACTGCACCCCCGTGCGAGGCCGAGCCTCGCGTGACGAAGGAGAACCTATGACCACCGAGGCCACCGCACCGGACCTCCAGGCCTTCACCGAGAACTGGCTGGACTGGCACCGCGCCCAGGAGGCCCGGCTCGCCGACCCGCACGGGTTCCTGGCGATCACCGGCCTGCACTGGCTCGACGACCGGCCGCAGCGCTTCCCCGACGCGCCCGGAGCGTGGCACACCGGCCCCGACGGGGTCGTCGTAACCCTCGACGACGGTGAGGAACTCGTCGTCGACGGAACGCCGGTGCAGGGTGAACACCACTTCGGCGTACTTCCCGAACGCGGCGGCGTCGACGCGGTCTGGGGAGACGCCGTCATCGAGGTCGCCAAGCGCGGCGGCAACGACATCGTGCGCCCCCGGCACCCGGACGCACCGCTGCGCACGGCCTTCACCGGTACGCCCGCCTACGCCCCCGACCCACGCTGGGCCGTGACGGGCCGGTACCTCCCCTTCGACGAGCCGCGGCCGACCACCGTCGGCGCCGCGGTCGAGGGCCTTGAGCACGTGTACGACGCTCCAGGCAGGATCGAGTTCGAGCTGGACGGGCACCGGCTGTCCCTGACCGCGTTCCCCGGGCGTGGTGAGGGCCGGCTGATGGCGCTCTTCACCGACGCGACCTCCGGGATCACCACCTACGCCGCCAACCGGGTCCTGGCCCTCGACCCGTCCGCCGCCGACGGCACCGTCGTCCTGGACTTCAACCGCGCCGCGAACCTGCCGTGCGCCTACACGGACCTGGCCACCTGCCCACTGCCACCGGCCGAGAACCGACTGCTGGTGGCGATCGAGGCGGGTCAGAAGATCCCCCGCGAGCGCGGCGGGTCCTGAGCCGGGCTGCCGGCGGTGGGCGCTGGGGAGTCGCTACGCGCTGTCAGGCAGCCGGCCGCTCCACCCTGAGCCACGAAGGTTTCGTTCCTCCCGCCCCAAGGGCCGGCAGCGTGCTGACAGTTTACCGAGCGAGGGGAGCTGCGGGCTCCGCCAAGGCGCCTGGCGGCGGGGAGGTCCTGGTCATGGTGGGCATGGTCAGCCGAGCCGTCGCGACGGCGTCCTGGATCTGCGGCGCACTGGTGGCAGGGCCCGGTAAGAGGAGAACGCGCAGCGCAGGGCCTCGCTCCCGGTGAAAGCGTGGACGAAGGCGATGCTCGGCGAGCACACCGCCATGCTGGACACGACCAACGCCCGCGGCCGTGCCGGTGACCCCAGCGAGATCGCCGAGATCGTTTCTTTCCTGGTCAGCCCGGCCAGCTCCTACGTGAACGGCGCCGTCCCTTTCGCCGACGGCGGCGAGCTGAGCGCCCTGCCCTCCTGAGGAAGCCGCCGTGAACATCTTCGATATCGGTGCCACCGGCTTCGTCGGCGGCGCCCTCGCCCGGCACCTTTCCGCCGAAGGCCACACGGTCACCGGCCTGGCCCGCACCGAAACCGCAGCCGCCGGCCTCACCACGCGGGGCATCCTCCCTGCGCCGGGGGACCTGGACGAGCGCCGGCCCGCCGTCGTCGAGGCGGCGCTGGCCGCCGACGCGGTCGTTTATGCCGCCCAGGCCGGCCCGGAACAGGAAACCGCAACCGTCCAGGACCTCAGCCGGGCCCTGACCGGCACGGACAAGACGCTGATCTTCCTGTCCGGCAGCGGCGTGCTGCCGCAGCGCACCGCAGGCGCCTGGGGCCCAGATGTCTTCGCCGAGGACGACCCGTTCACGCCCGAACCCCTGGCCGACTTCCGCAAAGCCGCCGAGGACACCGTCCTGGCCGCCGCCAAGGACGGGCTGCGCGCGATGGTCATCCGGCCCGGTCTGATCTGGGGGCCCGCAGACCACGGTCACCTGTCGATGGTCTACCAGTCGGTGGCCGCGACAGGGGCAGCCTGCTATATCGGGGAAGGACTCAACACCTACAGTCACGTCCACGTCGACGACGTGACCCGCCTGTTCACCCTCGCCCTCGCAAAGGGCCATCCCGGCGGGCTGTGCCTTCCCCCAGCACACCTCTTGATCCTCAATGCCGCGTATGTCGTCGGCCTGGTTGGTCCAGCCGCCATCGGGTCGGTCGCTGTCGCCGGTACCGCGCAGGTCGGGTCACCGGCCCCGTGGCCGTCGCCGGCCACGACATCGGCTCCATGGTCGCCCTCACGTGGGCCGCCGCCCACCCCGAGGGCGTCTCCCACCTGATCCTGGTCGACTCCCTCCTGCCCGGCCTCGGCCTGGAGGAGGCGATGAACGTCGCCGAGGGCGGCATGTGGCACTTCGGGTTCTTCATGACCCCGCACATTCCTGAAATGCTCTTCGACAGCCACGAACTGGAGTTCTTCACCGCCACGTTCACCGCCATGTCCAACCCCGGCACCTTCAGCGACGACGACCTCGCCTCCTACGCCGGGGCCTACCCCGGCCGGGAACGGCTGCGCGGCGGCTTCGAGCACTACCGCACTCACCTGGACGACGGCCGCGAGAACCGCGCCCTGCTCGCCCAGCGGAAACTCTCCATGCCCCGTCCTGGCCATTGGCTCCACCCACTCCGGCACCGCCACAGCCCAGGCGCTGGCGCCCCACGCCGACCACGTCCAGGGCGCGGCGGCACCGACCGGACACTTCGTCGCCGAGGAAGACCCCGACTGGTTCACCAAGACGCTGACCACATTCCTCGCCTGACCGGTCCTACCCGCCTGCCGGCCTCAACACCTGTGTGTAGGTCCTCTATCCCGATGGGGAATCATGAACATCGTTCTATGGATCACCGCCGGACTGCTTGCCGCGTCCTTCCTTTTCTCTGGCGTGTTCAAGCTGGCCCTGTCGCGCGAGAAGTACATCGCCGCTCAGGACTGGACCGAGGATGCGCCGCGCTGGGCTCCCCACGCGATCGGCGCGCTGGAGGTGCTGGGCGCGATCGGCGTGGTCCTGCCCGCCATGGTCAACGTCGCGCCGATTCTGGTCCCGCTCGCCGCAACCGGACTGGCACTGGTGATGGCCGGCGCCGTGGTGATGCACCTGCGGCGCGGTGAGGTCCCGGCGCTGGCGCCGAGCGGGGTGCTGCTGATCCTGGCCGCGGTGGTGGCGTGGGGCCGGTTCGGGCCGTACCCGTTCTGATCCGGGCAAGGGCGGCGCGGCCCTGGCTGTCCCTCCCCTCGTAGCGTGAAGACCATGGCCGCAGGGGAAGTTGAGAGTGTCAACGGCCCCTGCACGGAGTGGAGGAAGCCGCAGGGGGTTCTGTCGGGCAACGGAGCGTACGTCTTCCTCCAGCAGCGGTGCCTCGGCGCCGAGGTGGGCGAGCAGGACGCGCAGCGTGCGCAGGGCGGACCGGAATGTGCTCGGCGCCCAACGCCGGATGCGGGCGTGGGCGGCCGGCTGCCAGCGGCTCGGCTTCCAGCAGGTCGGTTACGGTGCACTGCAGCGCCGCCGCACAGATCATGTCGAGGTCGTCGAGCCGCACGGTGAGCGGCTTGGCCGACCACAGAGCGCCTTGCCCACGGACGGAGTGAAGCCCACCTCCTGCAGATTCCACTTCACCTCAGGTCTCCTCTCCTCTGTCAGTCGGCGAACCCGCGCGCCGGGACGATTCCAAACTGGTCTGCTCCGGATCCGCCTTCATGGTGGCTAAGGGCGGAGTCGGGTATGGGCACTGTCCGAATGCCTGGCGGATCACGTGTCGGGGAGCTCGATTCGTGCCTGTGCCGGAGCTCTGGCAAGGATCTCGTCGACGGTCTGGGCGGGCGTCTGTTCGGAGGTGTCGATCCAGAGCCCGAGGCGAGGTGTCTCCTGTCGCAGAACGCGATCGAGGCGGCCGATGGTCCATGCGTCATAGGCGGTCTTGGACCTGGCGGTGTCGCGTGCGGCGATGGCGTCCGGGTGTGGGGTGAGGGCGATCACGTGGAGAGGGCGGCTGCGGATCTGCGCGACCATCCTGTCAAGGTGTTCCCCGAGGATGACGTCCTGGGCAACCACTGTGAAGCCGGTCTCGAAGTAACTGTCGATGACCTGCGCCGTCAGCTGATGACGCAGCCGGAGTTGTCGCACTGCTTCCTCGGACGGGTCGGCAGTCATCTCCGCCCGGCCGGTGACCATCATGCGCCGGAACAGATCCCCGCGCACGTGCACTGACCTCAGGAGCCGCTCGGCCAGCAGTTGGGCGACCGTCGACTTGCCCGCTGCGGGGATTCCGGTGATGAGGTAGATCTCCCGGCTCGTGCTCGGTCCGGTAGCCGTAGGCTGCTTGCGGTTCGCAGGTTGGTCGGTAGTGGGCGGGATCATGGTGCCGGACGCTCCTTGGTTCGTTGGCTCACATCAGCGGCGTAGGCAGCCCAGTCCCCGGCGGCAGGCGACCCGCTGCCATTTGACGGCGACGGTGATGTCGATGCCGAGGGGACGCACGAGGACCGCGGCGGGAAGCTGGACCGGGACGGCGCCGAGGCGGACACAGGCCGCTCCGTCCGTCTCCTCGATGTGGTCGACGATGAGCCGGGAGATCGCCGCGGGCCATTGGGCACAGAGTGCGGTAGGTGCGCGCCGTCGCCGTAGTCGTCCACCGCGTAGGGCCAGGTCGCCCGGTTGCTCCAGAGCACGAAGTCGCCCGGGTTCCGGCCGAAGCGGATCGTGTGGTCGGGTGACGACGCATGCCTGAGCAGATGGTCGAGCAGCACCTTCCCCTCCAGGGAATCAGCGTGAGCCTTGCCCCCAAGTCGCCCGTCGCTCGTCCCTTCCTGGCCGGCACCCTTCAGGAGCGCCAGTAAGTCACCGCCCCGCCTGCGACGGCACCAGCTCTGGCCGGGACGGCTGACCGTCACACCACGCTCACCGGATGCCGCACCACAGCGTCGAACAGGTACCCCTGCGTGTTCGGCACAGCGGTGTCCGGCTGAGTGCGGCCGGCCGTGTCCGTGGCGCGGGCCAACAGGTGGGTGGCGCCCGGTGCGTCGGGCTGCCAACCGAGGGACCAGCGGGTCCAGGTACCGGCGCGGGGCCGGTCGTGCAGGCGGGCGGGCCGCCAGTTCGCCCCGCCGTCGGTACTGACGTCGACCCGGGCGACGGCGCCCGCACCCGACCACGACCGTCCGTGCAGTACGTGGCTGCGGCCCGCCGTGAACGTGGCCCCGCTCGCCAGCTCGAAGGCGCTCTTCGTGGCCTGCCGGGTGAGCGGCGCACTGCCGTCCTGGGGGTAGGAGGGGCCGAACAGCCGGTAGAAGGTGGTGTTCCAGGGTGAGAAGAGCGGCTGCGCGGACACCTCGATGTCGCCGACCCACTTGATCGACGCGATCCCCACCCAGGAGGGCACCAACACCCGCACCGGATACCCGTGGTCGTACGGAAGCCTCTCACCGTTCATCTCGTACGCGAGCAGTACGTCGTCCAGCACCTTGGCCAGCGGCAGCGGACGGCGTACCCGGCCCAGGCTCTCGCCGCCGCTGACGTACTCGGCGTCCAGGCCGCGCGGCTGGACGTCCACGGCGTAGGGGGACAACCCGGCCCTGCCCAGCACGTCGGCCAGGCGCACCCCACGCCAGCGTGCGACACCGATGGCCCCCAGGGTCCACGGGGTGCCGGTGACCGTCTCGCCCTGTTGCGTCGCGTAGAGGGAGCGCCCGTTTCCGGCGCACTCGACGAAGGCGGTACGGGTGACGGCCGGCAGGGCTCGCAGATCGTCGTACCCGAACTCCACCGGCCGGTCCTCGCCGGGAGTGCCGCGCAGCCCACTCCCCCACAGCCGCAGCCGCCAGTCCTCGGCTTTCAGAACGGGGGTGGCGGTGTGGTTGCGCACGAAGAACAGCTCGTTGGGGGTGTGATGGCCGGTTCCGCGCAGCGCCTCCCAGCGAGTCTCGGCGTTGGTGCCGCGCTCGATGAACCACTCGGGCGGCAGGGGCTTGACGATCGGCCCGTCGGCGGCGTGGGCGGGCCGCGTGGGGCCCAGTGCGGTCCCAGCGGCGGTCGCGGCGAGAAGGGCGAGCAGCCGACGGCGGGTGACCCCGTCGGCCCTGGCCTCACCGGCCAGCCACTGGCGCAGCCTGCGGCGGTCGTAGTCGGTTTCGTAGCGGTGACCGGCGGGAGTGGGTGAAGGCATGGCGGGTCCTCGTCATGATGGGATGAAAAGAACGACAGGGGTCGGCGCGGGCCTGGGCACAGGCATCCGCGGGCAGGGCCGGTGCCTGCACAACCGGCTTGTTCAACAGGGCTGCTGACAGAGCTGCGAGGAGGCGCGGGATCAGCCGGTCGTCCGACACAGCGCGGCGGCCACCCGGACGAGGTCCACGGCGCGGCGGCGGGTCAGGGGCTCCGACAACGGCATGGCGGGATGCAAGCACGTGGGGCGGAAGGTGTCAACGGAGCGTTCGCGTCAGGAAGCCGACCGCCCTGAGACGTCGGTGCCTGTTACTGCGGGGACCCGCCTCGGGGCGATGGTGGTGCGCCGTACAGCAGGTGTCGTACCTCGCCAGTCCGCCTGTTTCCCGTGGCGCGCGGTGGGTGGCGGCCGCTCGCTGGCGTCGGCACGGTACGGCGCCCTGTTGGGCGAACGTGAGGCGCCTGTCGAGCAGCTGGCCGCGGCGGCGCCGGATGGCATCGACGTGCTGATGAACACCATGCATCGCCGCATGCCACGCCGGTCGCTGCCCTGCGGCGCCGCTGCGTCGACCTCGTACCTGCCGCAACCGCGCTCTGTCGCGCCGCCACCCGCTGATCACCCGTCAGTCCTGGCGCTGAATGTCTCGCACCTCACCTCTTGCGCCACTCCTCGGCCAGCAACTCGTAGGACCGCACCCGGTCCGCGTGGCCGTGGGTGATCGTGGTGATCAGCAGTTCGTCGGCGCCGGTGGCCTCCTGGAGCTGGGCCAGCTGGTCGGCGACCCGGCCCGGGGATCCGACGAACTGAGTGTCGAGGCGGTCCTGGACCAGCGCCCGGTCAGCGTCGGACCATGCGTGGGCGCGGGCCTCGTCCGGCGTGGGGAACTGGATCGCGCCCTCGGCCGTACGGATGCTGCGAACCCACAGGCCGTAGCCTGTGGCGAGTTCGCGGGCGGTCTCGTCGTCCTCGGCGACCACGACGTCCGCGGACACGCTGACGTACGGCTTGTCCAGGACGTCGGAAGGCTGGAACGCGGCCCGATAGCCCTCCGCCGCCTCCAGCACCGTAGCCGGACTGACGTGATAGTTCGCCGCGAACCGCAGACCGTTGCGGCCCGCGACCTCGGCGCTCTCGCCTCCACTGCTGCCCAGGATCCAGATCTCGACATCGGCGCCCTCCCCCGGCACGACGTGGGCCTCGACACCGTCAGCGGAGCGGTACGTGCCCGCCAGCAATGCCAGGATGTCGTCGATCTGCTCGCCGTAGGGCTGCGACTCGGCGTTCGGCAGGAGGAGCAGCTTCCGCTGGAGCGCGACACGCGGTGAGCCGAGCAGGTGCTCGAACGAGAACCGGGGCGGGATGCGCAGGCCGCCCGGGGCGCGGCCGTCGACCACCGAAGTCGCGGCCGGCTGCGGGGTGGCGGGCCCGCCGGGCGGGCGTCCGCCGGAGCGGCCGAGTCCCAGGTCGAGGCGCCCGGGGTGCAGTGCGTCGATCAGGCCGAACTCCTCGACCGTGGACAGGGCGGTGCGGTGACCCAGTTGTACGGCACCGGACCCGAGCCGGATGGTCGAGGTCGCGGAAGCGGTCAGAGCGAGCACGACCGCGGGCGAGGTCCCGGCCACGCCCGGGTTGAGGTGGTGCTCGGCGAACCAGTAGCGGGCGTACCCGAAGCTCTCGGCCTGCCGGGCCAGGTCGATGGAGTTGCGCAGCGCCTCGGTGGCGGTGGAACCGGACGAGATCGGGATCAGGTCCAGGACGCCGAGGGGGATGTCGGACATGTACGGAGGCTCCTCAGTGGTCGGCGGGCACGGACGCGGGCACGGGCTCCGCTAGGGCCGGGCCCCATGAAAACGGCGGATCGGGGATCTCGCGGCGCAGCACCGGCGCGATGTCCGACTGGAAGAGTTCGAGGGAGTCCCGGTGTTGACGGTCAGTCAGCCCTCCTGCGTCCGCGTGCAGATGCAGCACGGTGTGCCCGAATCGTTCGTGGTAGCGGTGCACCTTCTCGATGATCTGCTGGGGGCTGCCGATCAGCGCCGAGCTGCGCTCCACGAAGTCCTCCAGGGTCGAGAACACCGGCTCGAGACCCAGCCGCTCCTGGAACGCCAGGTTCCCCTCGAACACGGGCCGGTAGGCGGCGATCGCCTCCTGGGAGGTGCGGGCCGCGTAGAGGCCCGCCGTCCCGGCGCCGACCGCGATGGCGGCCGGATCGTGGCCGTAGTACTCCCAGCGCTCTCGGTAGTAGCGGATCAACTCGGCGTAGGGCTCTATGGGGTTGGTGACGTTGGCGGAGAAGAGCGGGTCGCCGTAGCGGGCGGCCAGGTCGACCGACTCCTTGCTGGTCGCGCTGCCATGCCAGACCCGGATCGGCTGCTGGAGGGGCCGGGGCCACACCTCCGCGTCCTCGAGTCCCGGGCGGAAGCGGGTCGCGGCGGTCACCTTGTCCTGGCGCCAGATCTTGCGGAACACCTCGTAGCTCTCGGCGTTGCGATCCCACTGGTCCTCGGGGGTGACCTGGAACAGGTCCCGCTGGGCGGCCCCGTTGCCCTTGCCGATGATCAGCTCAAGGCGTCCGCCGGAGAGATGGTCCAGGGTCGCGTAGTCCTCGTACGCCCGCACGGGGTCGAGGAGGCTGAGCGTGGTGACTGCCGTGAACAGGCGGATCCGAGAGGTGAGGGCGGCGATGTGACTGAGGACGACGGGTGGCGAGGAGGAGATGAAGGGCCGTTCGTGCCGCTCCCCCACGCCGAAGCCGTCGAAGCCCAGCTCCTCGGCGAGCAGCGCGTTGTCGAGCACCTCGCGGAAGCGGTCCTGAGTGGGCTTTCGGATGCCCGTCACCGGGTGCGGGGCGTGCACAATCAGGGTGATGGCGAGGAACTTCATGATGCCGCCCGCTCGTCGCGCACCACGTCGGGGTGGGCCAGGCCGAGGTGGTCGCGCAGGGTCGGTCCCTCGTACGCGGTGCGGAAGACGCCCTGTTCCTGGAGGAGCGGGACCACCTTGTCGGCGAAGGTGTCGAGGCCGCCCGGGGTGATGTGCGGGGCGAGGATGAAGCCGTCGCCGGCGTCGGCCTGGACGAAGTCGTTGATGGTCTTCGCGACGGTGGCCGGTGAGCCGATGAAGGACTGGCGGTTGCCGGTCTCGATGACCAGGTCGCGGATGGACCACTTGTTGGCCGCGGCGAGTTCGCGCCACTCGCGGGCCGTGGCCAGCGGGTCGCGGTACATGCGCACCTGGGCGCGCCCCTTGGAGATGTGGTTGTCGCTGACGTCCGGGTCGATGTCGGGCAGCGGGCCGTCCGGGTCGTACGAGGACAGGTCCCGGTTCCACACGAACTCGAGGTGCTTGATGGCGGTGGCGCCGCTGACCTGCTGGCGGCGCACCTCCTTGGCCAGGTCCTCGGCCTCGGCGTCGGTGTCGCCGAGCACGAAGGTCGCGGCCGGGAGGATCAGCAACTGGTCCGCCGTGCGGCCGTACTTGGCGAGGCGGGACTTGACGTCGGTGTAGAAGGCCTGGCCCGCGTCCAGGGTGCTGTACCGGCTGAAGATGGCGTCGGCGCCGCCGGCGGCGAACTCCCGGCCCTCTTCGGAGTCGCCGGCCTGGAAGATCACCGGGCGGCCCTGCGGCGAGCGCGGCACGTTGAACTGGCCGTGGATGTCGAAGTGTCGGCCCCGGTGCACGAAAGCGCCGGCCTTCGCGTCCCGCAGGAAGGTGCCGGTGGCCTGGTCGGCGACGATCTCGTCACCGTGCCAGGAATCGAACAGTTCGTTTGCTGTGGCCAGGAACTCCTTGGCCCTGGAGTAGCGCTCCTCCTGCGGGAGGAAGCCGCCGCGGCGGAAGTTCTCGCCGGTGAAGGCATCCCAGGAGGTGACGACGTTCCAGGCTGCGCGCCCGCCGGAGAGGTGATCGAGGCTGGCGAACTGGCGGGCCACTTCGTAGGGCTCGTTGAAGGTGGAGTTGATGGTGCCGGTCAGCCCGAGATGCTCGGTGACGGCGGCGAGCGCGGTGAGGATCGTGAACGTGTCGGGGCGGCCGACGACGTCCAAGTCGTAGATTTTTCCGCCCTGTTCACGCAGCCGCAGCCCCTCCGCGAGGAACAGGAAGTCGAACTTGGCGCGCTCGGCGGTCCGCGCGAAGTGCGCGAAGGAGCTGAACTCGATGTGGCTGCCGGCCTCGGGGTCGCTCCACACCGTGGTGTTGTTGACGCCGGGGAAGTGGGCGGCCAGGTGGATCTGCTTCAGGGGCTTGCTCATGTCGTACGGTCCCTCCGGCTCAGGTGGTGGCTGCGGCAGCGGCGTAGCGGTTGGCGGGACGGGCGAGCCCCAGAAGCCCGCGCAGGGTGTCGGCCTCGTAGCCGCGGCGGAAGGCGTCCCGGCGCTGGAGTTCGGGGACCAGGCCCCGGGTGATCGCCGGCAGGTCGTGCCCGGCGACGGCGGGACGCAGCCGGAAACCGCTCAGTCCGGCCGATTGCAGTTCCTGGAGCAGATCAGCGAGTTGGGCGGGGGCGCCGGTGAAGATCCGGGCGTCGCTGGTGTACGGGTATCCCGCGAGGGCGTCCAGGCGCTCCCGGCGGGCCACGGCCTCGGCGGGATCGTCGTCGAGGAAGACCACCAGGTCGCCGAAGATGTGAAGGGTCTCGTCGGCGCGGCCGGCCGCCGTCTGCTCGGCGCGGACCTCCTCGACGATGGCACGGGCCTGGCCGGCGTCGTGCGGGGTGACGTAGCCGATGTCGGCGGTCCGGGCCACCAGCCGGTAGGGGACGGTCGCGTGGGCCAGGGCGCTGACGATCGGCTGGCCCTGGGGCGGGCGGGGCGTGATCGAAGGGCCCTTGACGCTGAAGTGCTTGCCCTCGAAGTCGATGTAGTGCAGCTTGTCCCGGTCGACAAAGCGGCCGGTGGCAACGTCCCGGATCTCCGCGTCGTCCTCCCAGCTGTCCCAGAGCCGGCGCACGACCTCGACATAGTCGGCGGCCTCGTCGAAGGCATCGGCCACCACTTCCTGCACAGCAGCCGTGTCGTAGTCCTCCGTGCGGAACGGCGGGAACGTACGACGCCCGAAGTGCGCGGCCTCGTTCGGGCGTGCCGTGATCTGTACACGCAGGCCCGCGCGGCCGGTGCTCACATAGTCGAGGGTGGCGATCGCCTTGGAGATGTGGAACGGCTCCGTATGGGTGGCCACCACCGTCGGCACCACACCTATGTGGCTGGTCAGCGGGGCGACACGGGCGGCGATGAGGACGGCGTCCAGGCGGCTGCGGACCTGGTCGGTGCGGCCGTCGGACTCGGTGAACGACGTGGACTGGAGGCCGAGGGCGTCCTCGATGGTCACGAAGTCGAGCAGACCGCGCTCGGCCTCGGTGACGAGGTCGGTCCAGTAGGCGGCGGTGAGCAGTTCGCGGGGGCGGGCGACGGGCTCGCGCCAGGCGGCCGGGTGCCAGCCGGCGCCGTCGAGCGCGACGGCGAGGTGCAGAGGGGAGGGTGACGAGGACAAAGGAGTGACGCCTTCCTGATCAGCCGTACGAGGGAGCCGGCCCCGTACGAAGGGTGCGGCTGCGAGGTGGGTCCCCGGCCGAAGGCTGGGGGAGGATCAGGAGCAACAGAGCGCGGCGGCCACGCGCAACAGGTCGATGTGTGGCCGGGAGTACAGGTGCAGACGGCGGGGCGGGGCGGGATTCACGACGCGGTGACGGGACACGGGACGCATGTGCCTCACCTCCGCCCGCCCGGACCAGCGCCGCCGGGCTTCTTGTCGGCCTCGCACTCGCACCTCACCGAAGGGGCGCAACTCGCTGGTCGGAAAGCACAACAGCACGGCTAGGCCTTTTCTTCCGGCTGTCCGGCTTCTTGTCCGTCCCGGCCTTGCGTCGCCGGCTGTCCGCCCGGCGTGCGGACGAGCGCGAACCGCGTGCGGCGGCGCAGGGTGAACCCGATGGACTCGTAGAGCCGGATCGCGTGGGTGTTGCTCGCGGCGGCGTGGAGGAAAGGGATGTCGCCCCGTTCCCTGATCCCCGCCGCGACCGCGCGGACCAGCCGGGTGGCCAGGCCCCGGCCGCGGTGGTCCGGGTGGGTGCAGACGGCGCTGATCTCGGTCCAGCCCGGCGGACGGAGGCGTTCGCCAGCCAGGGCGATCAGCCGCCCGCGGTCCCGGATACCGAGATAGGTACCCAGCTCGATGGTACGGGGCCGGAAGGGGCCCGGCTGGGTGAGTGCGATCAGGCCGAGGATTTCGGGCACGTCGGCGGGCCCGAGCCGTACCGCTTCGTGTGCGGGTTCGGCGTACAGCGCGGTGTCGACCATCTGGACGCCGTCACCGCTCTGCTCGATCTCCCAGCCCTCGGGCACGGTCTGAACCCCGGTGACCGGGGTGACGGTGCCGGGTCCGACCAGTGCGGCCAGGTCGTCCCAGGCGCGGGGATCGGCGGGGTCTTCCAGGGCGGTGAACGGGGAGACGTCCGTGGGGTAGCGGGCGGCCCGGCCGACGCGTTCGGCGAGGTGGGCGTGCGGGCCGGTCAGCGCGGCCCAGGCGGCGTTGTCCAGGATGTGCGGTTCCGTCGGGCTCGGGGACGGGGTGTGGTGGAGGCTGGTGGACATGGCGGTGCGGAGTCTCCGTATCTGGAACGCGGCCCGGACTCCGCCGTGTCACGGCGGAGTCCGGTGGGCGGACGGCGGTCAGGAGTTGTCGAGCGGCAGGCCGGCCGGGTTGACCTCGGACGTGGCGACGGCCTCGTTGGAGAGGTTGTAGGCGGCGAGCCACTGGGCGTACCGACCGTTCTTGATCAGGTGGTTGACAGCGTCCGCGAGCAGCTTGGCCAGCCCGCTGGCCTTCTTCGCGGTGGCCGCGATGAGGCCCTGGAGCGTCGCTCCCGCACCGGAGAACTCGCCCGCGTTGCGCGTCGGGTTGGGTGTCTTGGCATGAGCAGGCCGTCGAGGATCGTCGGCCGCAGGAACCGGTATTGGAACCGGTCCCACTGGAAGAAGGGGTTGGTCGCCAGCCCGTGGACGATCTGGGCGACCAGCACCAGCACGACTGCCGTGATGGTCCAGCGGCGGGGATGCCGGAGCGGAAGAACTCGCTGCGCCGCCAGGGGCTTCGGCGCGGTGGTGGTGTCGGGGCGCGGGATCGCCTCGGCGGGCGGTGCTGATCCGGAGGACACAGTGATGCCCGGAGATTCACTCATGGTGGGCTCCAGCGGATTCGGACACCCCGGATCACGGAATGCGCCATTACCGCGCCGAGCGGGAGCAGCTCGGCACGAGGCGACGCACGCGTACACGCGGAACGGGGGCTGGGCGGGGAGAGGGCACACCGCGACAGCGGTGGTCGTCAGGGACTCAGAGAGCCGTCAGCCTTGGCAGAGGGTGCAACAAGCAGCCGTACACAGCGCGCTGTTGACGCGCATCAGGTCGACGGAGCGGTCCGCGCACAGCGGGACGCGGCCGAGGGGCCGCCATGCGGCCGTCCCGTCAGCTGCGTACATCGCTGTCACCATCAATTCTCCGGCCCTGGGGCAGTCTCGTCTGCGCCGCAAGTTAGGCATGCCCGGAAAAGAATGTCAACGCGAGTGACCACCAGGTGAGACCGCTTACTCGACCTCTCGACGGCGTCACGGAGCGCGCCGAAACTGACGTGGACGGTCACGATTGTCAGCGCCCACGGCGCGGGTTCGCCCCACTCATGTGATCACCGGCCCGGGCACGCTGACAGGCAACCCCCGCGACGGGGTGCCCAGCGTGACGACCGGGTCCCGCCGGTGCAGCGGGGCATGCGTGGTCTCGCGTCTCGCGAGCCCCGGAGGCGGGACCGGAGGGATGTCCTGGAACGGCTTGACGAGGCGCCTGTACATCAACCTGTTGCGTGTCTCCAGCGCTCACTGATCCTGCCCTCGCCGAAAACTCATCCGCCCTGGTGGGAGGAAGGGTGCACGAGTTGATCGCGGTCGGCCGGGATCACGTACTGGTGAAGTTGGTGATCAACACGGCATGATGATCCGCGGTGCTGCTGCGACTTGCCTATCTGGGTGTGACGAACGCGTTCGCGATGCTGCGCCCGCTGCGGCAGAGCGACGCCGCCGGAGCCGCCCGCGGAGTCGGTGGTGCCCGCCATGTCAGCAGGGCCGCGGCGAGGAGCGCGGAGCGGGCCGGGGGGAATCTCGGGCGGGACGCCGGAAGCATGAGGACCCCACAGTGGAGACGCGTTTCGGCAGGTCGTCGGGGTGCGGGTCCGCGAGTCGGCGTACATTACTGCGCCATCTCGCGCCGTCGCGCGCCCCACGGTCCGCTGAACGGGGCGCCCCGCGGTCCGTGGAGCGGACGTCCCGTGTCCACCCTCGTCGCCGTCGCCCGCGGGCGGGTGTCCCGCCTGACGGACCGGCCCGGTTGAGTCGGCGCCGGGTCGTCCATACGCTCCGTCGACCCCTGGCTCGATCGGCAAGGAGCGCACATGACCCGAAATTCCGCGACCGGCGACGCGGCCGCCGTGCGACGCGTCCTCACCGCGTCCGTCGCCGGCAACATGCTGGAGTGGTACGACTTCTTCCTCTATACGACGGCCGCCGCCATGGTCCTCGGCTCGGTCTTCTTCCCCTCCGGCGGGCATCCGCTGCTCGGCACGATCGCCGCCCTGGCCGGACACGCCGTCGGTTTCGCCGCACGTCCCCTCGGCGGTCTCTTCTTCGGCAACATCGGGGACCGGCGTGGGCGCAGGGCGGCGTTGCTCGCGACCATCTCGCTGATGGGCGGCGCCACTTTCTGCATGGGTCTGCTGCCCTCCTACGCGACGGCAGGCATCTTGTCGCCGCTGCTGCTCGTCGTGCTCCGCATCCTGCAGGGCGTCGCGGCGGGCGGCGAGTGGGGTGGCGGCGTGCTCATCATCACCGAAAATGTTCCGCCCGAACGCCGCGGATTTCTCGCCTCGTTCAGCTCGTGCGGCATGGGCATCGGCTTCGTACTCTCGTCCCTGGCGCTGTGGCTCGCCCAGCAGGCGACCGGTGACGCCTTCATTGCCTGGGGCTGGCGCCTGCCGTTCCTGGCGAGCGCGGTGATTTTCGCGGTCGGCCTGTACATCCGCCGCAACCTCGGTGAGACGGAGAGCTTCGAGGCGAAGGCCGGAGCGGAGAAGGCCGGAGCGAGCGAGACGCGTTCGCCGCTGCGCGAGGTGCTGCACCGCCACCCGCGCCAGGTCCTGTTCGCCATGGCTCTGCGGTTCGCGGACAGCGGCGCGAGCTACATCTTCATGTCCTTCTCGCTCGTGTACGGGGCGTACGTCGGCATCTCCCCCACGGTGCTGCTGTGGGCGGGGATCGCCGGGATGACGGTGGACTCGATGATGATGCTCGTCTTCGGGCGGCTCTCCGACCGGCTCGGGCGGCGGCCCGTCTACCTTGGCGGGGCGATCGGCATCGTCGTCTGGGCGGCACCGTTCTTCCTGCTCATGGACACCGGGAACACCGCGGCGGTGTGGCTGGCGTTCGTCGTCGGGCACATCGCCATCGCCGCGATGATCGGTGTCCAGCCCTCGTACTTCGCCGAGCTGTTCAGCACGAAGACCCGGTACTCCGGGATGGCGATCGGGCATGAGCTGTCCTCCGCCGTGGCCGGCGGACTGTCGCCGGTGGTCGCGACGGCGCTGCTCGCCTCGACCGGGCACTTTCTGCCGGTCGCCCTGCTCACCGTCGGTATGGCGTTGGTCGCGACCGTGGCACTGGTCTTCTTCGCGGACGGCACGACGACGGACACCGCGCAGGTGACCTCCGGGACGGACGCGCAGAAAGTCACTGGGGCGAAAGAGGACGCCGAGACGCCTGTTTCCTGATGTTTACACCCGGGTCCCTCTATGCAACGCGCCCTTGCTGCACTTCAAATGGCATTTCCTGCCGTGCGGAGCGAGAGGACGCTGATGGGATCGATGGCATCGACGGTACCGACGGGGCCGATAGGACCGGACGAGGATGTCGCCCTGCCCAATTCTGTCCTTGGCAAGGCGCAGCTGCTGCTCGGCGCGTTCGAGTCGGGTGCGGTGCGGCTGCGGCTGAGCGAGCTGAGCCGGCGTTCCGGGGTGCCGAAGGCGTCGGCCTACCGCCTCGCCCAGGAGCTGGTGCGGTGGGGGCTGCTCGACCGGCATGACGAGACGTACGAGCTCGGCATGCGGCTGTTCCAGCTCGGTGAGCGCGTGCCGGCCTCCGCGGTGCTGCGTTCCGTCGCCCGGCCGCTGCTCACCGATCTGTTCGCCCGGACCCACGCCACGATCCACCTCGCGGTGCTCGACGCGACTCATGTGCTGTTCGTCGAGAAGATCGCCGGGGAGGAGAGCGTGCTCACGCATTCGCAGCTCGCGGGGCGGCTGCCGGCGTCGTGCACAGCGACCGGGAAGGTGCTGCTCGCTCTCTCCCCGGACGGGCGCCGGCACATCGGGCAGCTGCCCCGGGGTGCGGGGCTCGCGACGCTGACCGAGCGGTCCGTGGTGTCCCCTGCGGTTCTCAAGCGGCAGCTGGCTGCCGTCGAGCGGCAACGCTTCGCCCATGAGGTCGGCGAGGTCAGGGCCGGCCACGCCAGTCTCGCCGTGCCGGTGGAAGGACCCGACGGAGTCGTGTGCGCGGCGCTTTCGGCGACCGGCCCCGTGTCCGAGGTCTCGGTGGAGCGGCTGCTGCCCACGCTGCGTGCCACGGCGGCCCGGATCACCCGGGGGCTCGCGGGGCCCGTGGCGCCGCGGGTTCGGTGAGCGGAACGGCTGTCTGGCCGCCCGGGCCCCGGGAGGTGATCGTGAGGCTCCGCTTGCAAGGGATGGGGAGGAGCCGTGGTGGGAGCAGACCCGTCGCCGCTGCGCGTACTCGATCTGACGGATGAACTGGCTTTCCAGGGTGCACGGTTGCTCGTGGGCCTGGGTGTCGACGTCGTACGGATCGAGCCGGGCGCGGACTTGGACCCGGCGGCCAGAACGCACTGGCACGCGGGCAAACGCTGGGTTCCGGTGCGCGGTGAGTCCGGACTCGACGCGTTGGCGCGTGGGGCCGACATCGTTCTGGAGAGTGGACCCGTCGCGCAGCTGCGCGGCGTACGGGACGACGGTACGTCCCGGTGGCCGCATGCCGTGCACGTGGTGGTGACACCGTTCGGTCTCACCGGGCCGCGACGCGACTGGGTCGGCGACGACCTCGTCCTGGCGTCGGCGGGCGGCATGACGTGGCTCGGCGGACGGCCGGACGGGCAGCCGAAGCCGCCGCCGCGCGAGCAGGCGGTGCAGACGGCCGGGGTGCACGCGGCGATCGGGGCGCTGCTCGGCGTCGTCTCGGGAACGCCTCAACTGGTCGACGTCTCCGTTCAGGAAGCAGTCGCCGCCACCCTGGAGACCGCCGCCCTCGCATGGATCCACGCCGGGCGCTTCCCCGTTCGCAACGGAGGCGTGTACGAGCACGTGGCGCACCGGATCTTCAAGGCGGCGGACGGATACGTGGCCGGGGGCTACTCGGGCAGCGACCGTATGTGGACCGATCTGCTCGCGTGGATGATGGAGCGGGGCGAGGCCGGGGACCTGGTCGACGCGTGCTGGAGCGACGCCGCCTTCCGGTGGACGGGGCGGCCCCATGTCGATGAACTCGTGCAGCGGTTCGCCGCGCGGTGGCGGGCCGCGGAACTCGCCGACACGGCGCGGGAGCGTGCCCTGCCGTGGGCGGAGGTGGTGCCGCCGGAACGCCTGACAACCAACGCCCAGTTGCGCGACCGCGGCTTCCTCGTCACGGTGACCGGGGACGGGCTGCCGGAGGGCGGTGTTGAGGACGTCGGGTTCCCGTGGGCGGCGCTCCCCCGGCCGGTCGCGCTCGACGCGCTCAAGGAGGTGCCGGAAGCCGCTTCTCCATGGCGGGCGGCGAAGCCACGCGGGCTCCCCGGGAACCCCAAGTCCCGTCCGCTGCAAGGGGTCCGCGTGCTCGACCTGACCTGGGTGCTCGCCGGGCCGTATGTCACCAAGCAGCTGGGCGAGTACGGCGCGGACATCGTCAAGGTCGAATCGGAGCACCGCCAGGACCCCACCCGCTTCGCGCCCTCGATGCATCTGCGGCCGGGCACCGACCCGGACGACAGCGGCTACTTCCTCAACTTCAACCGGAACAAGCGCAGCGTCGCGCTGAACCTGCGAACCGCTGAAGGGCAGCGTCTGCTGCGGGAGTTGGTTCCGCACTGCGACGTGGTCGTGGAGAACTTCAGCCCCGGGGTGCTCGCCCGCTGGGGCATGGACTACGCGTCGCTGCGCGAACTCAACCCCGACGTCGTCCTCGTGTCGATGGCCGGCGTCGGGCAGACCGGCCCCTGGCGCAAGGCCGTCACCTTCGCCGACACGCTCGCCGCGATGTCTGGCCTGTCGAGCGAGACCGGCGACCCCGGCGGCCCACCGCAGGGCCTCACCTTCGGGCTCGGCGACATGGTCGCGGCCAACGCCGCCGTGCTGGCCACGCTCGACCTGCTCGTGCAGCACCGCGGCGGGCACGTGGACCTGTCCCAGCTGGAGGCGATGGCCGCGACGATGGGCCCGGCCGCCCTGGAGCCGGTCCTTGGCGAGGACCTGCCGGATCCGCGGACCGCCACCCACCCGAACCGCTCTCCGCGCGCCGTGCCGCACGGCGTGTATCCGGCGGCAGGGGACGACCGGTGGGTGGCCGTCTCCGTGACGGACGACGCGCAGTGGCGCGCACTGGCCGAGCTGGCCGAACTTCCGGGCCGGGAGGACGACTTGGCGGAGCGCCGGACCCGCGAGGACGGAATCGACTCGGCTCTGGCGGAGTGGACACGGGGCCATGACCCCCATGCGCTCGCCGCGCTGTTGCAGTCCGCAGGCATCGGGGCCGCGGTCGTGGCGACCGGCCAGGACCTGGTCGACGCCGACGAGCACCTCGCGGCCCGCGGCTTCTATCCCGTGCTGGACCATCCGCTGGCCGGACCGATCCGGCACGAGGGCATCGTCGCCCGCCTCGCCGCGACCCCGGGCGCACTCACCGCGCCGGCCCCGCTGCTCGGGCAGCACACCCGAGAAGTGCTGCACGAACTCCTGGGCCTGGGCGAGGACCGGCTCGACGCCCTGGCCGCGGAGGGAGTCACCCGATGAGACCCATGAACGCGAAGAACCCGAAGAACCCGATGAGCGCGATACCCGAGGAGAACACCCCATGACGGCCCCCTCCGTACTCACCGTGACCCGCGACGGCGCCGTGGCCACGATCCGGGTCGACCGGCCCAAAGCGAACGCCGTCAATCCGGCGATGATCGAGGAGTTCCGCGCGGTCCTGCAGCCGCTTGCGGCTGATCCCGAGGTGCGCTGCATCGTCGTCACCGGCACCGGACGGTTCTTCATCGCCGGAGCCGACATCTCCGTGATGCGGGACCTGTCGGCGGCGAACCAGGCCCGGATGCGCCGCTGGATCGACGTCCAGCGGATGGTCGAGCAGGCGCCGAAGCCGGTCGTCGCGGCGATGAACGGGCACGCCCTGGGCGGCGGCGCCGAGCTGTCGCTCGCGTGCGATCTGCGGATCGTCTCCTCCGATGCCGTCTTCGGGTTCCCGGAGATCCGGCTCGGCCTGTTCCCCGGGGCCGGCGGCAGCCAGCGCCTGCCTCGGCTCGTCGGACCGCACCTCGCGAAGCGGCTGATGATCGAGGGAGAGCACCTCACGGCTCAGCGGGCCCGCGAGCTCGGGCTCGTCGATCTCGTGGTGGACCCGGCCGAGTTCGATGCGGTGGTCGCCGAGGAGGCCCGCCGGCTCGCGGCCAAGCCGACGGCGGCCGTGGCGCTGCTCAAGCGGGTCGTGGACGAGGGGTACGGACTGCCCGTCGACGAGGCTCTGGAACGCGAGGAGAAGGGCGTGGCCGAGTTGACCCGCACGACCGACGCGGCAGAGGGCCTGCAGGCGTTCCTGGACAAGCGGGACGCGGTGTTCTCCGGCCGGTGACCAATATTGGCGATCCGTTCAACGGACCACCAGCATTGGCCAGTTGGCCGTGAGTACGCACCCTCACGGCATGACACTCATGACGCACACCTCCGGACCCGTTCTCGTCACCGGCGGCACCAGCGGCATCGGCCTCGCCGTCGCGGAGGCCGTCGCCCGCGGCGGGCGGCCCGTCGTGGTGACCGGACGCTCGGCGGAGCGCTGCCGCACCGCCGAGGTCCGGCTGAAGGAGACCGGCGGCGAGCATCTCGCCGCCGTCGCAGACACCACCGACCCGGACGGCCTGGCGGACGCGGTGGCCCTGACCGCCGGCCGCTGGGGACCGGTCACCGGACTCGTCGCCTCGGCGGGGCGCCTCGCACGCGGCTCGGTCCTCGACCTGCCGCTCGGCGATCTCCGGGCGGCGCTCGAGACCAACGTCGTGGGCACCTGGCTGGCGCTGCGCGCCGTCCTGCCGGGCATGCTCGACGCCGGTTTCGGACGCATCGTGACGATCGGCTCCGTCCTGGGCTCGACCGGTGCCCCCGAGCGCGCCGGATACGCCGCCACCAAAGGCGCGGTCGCCGCACTCACCCGGTCCGCCGCGCTCGAACTCGCCGGCACCGGCGTGACCGTCAACTGCGTCGCCCCCGGCCCGGTCCACTCCCCCATGAACGAGGACGACGCCACGAGTGACGGCGCCGCGCAGGCAGCCTTCACCTCCAAGATCCCGCTCGGACGCTGGGGCCGACCCGAGGACGTCGCCCATGCCGTACTGCCGCTGCTCGCACCCGGGTCCGCCTTCACCACGGGTGCCGTGCTGCACGTGGACGGCGGCTACACGGCGCAGTGAGAGGACCGCCGGTACGGGTTCGCTGAGCGGACCGCCGTTCTGGGCTTACAGCCGCCGCGGTGATGGGCTCGGCACCACACCGCCCTGCACTCGCACGAAAGGACCCGACAACTCGCATGTCACCGGCACCGGAGAGTCACTACGCGGACGGCGCGGGCGTCCGTTACCACTACCACGACCTGGGTTCGGGGCCCGACACCGTCTTCCTGCACGGCGGGGGCCCCGGCTGTACCGCGTGGAGCGACTTCGGGCCCGTCGCGCCGCTGTTCGCGGCCGATCGGCGCTGTCTGCTCGTCGACATCCACCAGTACGGCAAGTCGGAGAAGTCCCGTATTGAAGGGCCGATGTGGGACCACCACGCGGCGAAGACGCTCGGCCTGCTCAACTCGCTCGGCGTGGACCGCGCCGACTTCGTCTGCAACTCGTGGGGTGGCACGATCGCCCTCAATCTGGCCGCGACCCACCCCGAGCGGGTCCGTTCCCTCGTCGTCACCGGGAGCATGCCGGTCTTCTACGGTCCGCTGGCCCCGCTTCCCGAGAACGGTCACCGCGGCCGCACGGCCCGCGACGCCTACTACGGCGGCGAGGGTCCGACCCGCGAGAAGATGCGCCAGTTGATCACCAAGCTGGAGTGGTACGACGGCGCGAAGCTCCCCGAGGAGACCCTGACCCTGCGCTACGAGCAGAGTCTCGACGAGGAGGAGCGCGCGCTCGCCGCGATGTCCGACTCCCCGCGCGGCGACTGGCAGGACCTGACGGCGGAACTGGGGCGCATTCAGGCGCCGACGCTGTTCATGTGGGGCATGCAGGACGCGTTCCTCACCCCGGACTATCCGCTGATGCTCGCACGCATGGTGCCCGGCGGAAGCCTGCACGTGATGGACCGCTCCTCGCACCACCTGCAGGAGGAGCGTCCCGAGGCGTACCACTCGGTCGTCAGCGGCTTCCTCGACTCCCTCGCCTGACTCTCTCTCCCAGCCCTAACTGCCTTACGGAGTACAGCACATGTCCATCTGGACCGAGATCGCCCCCACCCCCTTCCGCGTCGAGTACGTCGACGCCGCCGGTGTCCCCACGCGTGCGCTGCGCGCCGGCGACCCGACCGCGCAGGCCGTCGTCTTCCTGCACGGCACCAGTGGCCACCTGGAGGCCTTCGCCCGCAATATCACCGCGCACGCCGCCTACGACCTGCACGCCATCGACATGCTCGGCCACGGCTACACCGGCAAGCCGGACCAGCCGTACGAGATCGCGGACTACGTCGCCCACCTCATCGCCTACCTGGATGCCGTCGGCATCGACAGCGTCCACATCGTCGGCGAGTCGCTCGGCGGCTGGGTCGGTGCCCGCGCGGCGATCGACCACCCCGAGCGGGTACGCAGCCTCCAACTGCTGTGCTCCGGCGGCACCGTGGCGAACCCCGAGGTCATGAACCGCATCCGTACGAGTACGAGGAAGGCGGTCGTCGAGGACGACATCGACCTCACCCGCAAGCGGATGCGGCTGCTCATGGCCGACGACGCGGACGCGACCGAGGAGCTGGTCGAGGTCCGGCACGCGATCTACCACACGCCGGAGTTCGTCGCGGGCGTCGACAACCTCCTCTCCCTGCAGGACATGGAGCGCCGCCAGCGCAATCTGCTGCGCCCCGAGCACCTGGCTCGAATCACCCAGCCGACGCTCGTCGTGTGGGGACGCCAGAATCCGTTCGGCGAGACGCCCGAGGCGACGGCGATCCACCAGGCGGTCGCCGGATCGCAGCTGGAGCTGCTCGACGACTGCGGCCACTGGCCCCAGCACGAGCAGGCCGAGCGCTACAACGCCCTCAGCCTCGACTTCCTGCGTAAGGCGGCCGCCTGATGCGGGCCGCACGGTTCCACGCGTGGGGCGCCGCACCCGTCCTCGACGAGGTGCCCGAACCCATACGCAGGGAGGGTGAGGTCCTCGTCCAGGTGGAGGCGGGAACGGTCGCGCACCTCGATGTGACCGTGGCATCCGGTGAGTTCGGCCTCAAGCCGAACCTGCCGTACATCGGGGGTGTCGAGGGCGCGGGCACCGTCCTGGAAGCCGACGCGGACTCCGGACTCGCGCCCGGCACACAGGTCGTGCTGCGCGGCGGCGGCCTCGGCGTCGTCCGCGACGGTACGTGGACGGAGCGGGTCAGCGTGAAGCGCAAGGCGGTCACGCCGCTCGAGACCCCGCTCGAACCGGCGGTGGCGGCAAGCTTCTTCGTGCCGGCGACCACGGCGTACGTGGCCCTGCACGACGTCGCCCGGATCGAGAAGGGCGAGGAGGTCATAGTCGTCGGAGCGGCGGGCGCGGTCGGCGCGATGGTCGCCCAGCAGGCGCTCGCGGCGGGCGCACGGGTGACGGGCGTGGTCGGCCTGGCCGACCAACTGTCCAGCGTACCCGACGGCGTGGAGGGTGTGGCCCTGACCGACGGCGAGGGCATCGCACGCCTGGGCAGGGACCGCGCGGCCGCGCTCCTCGTCGACACGCTCGGGGGCGATGGTCTCATCGGCCGCAGCCGCTGGGTCCGGCAGGGCGGGCGCGCGGTCGTCATCGGTTACGTGGCGGGCCCGCGCGTCGAACTCGACCTGCCCAGCTGGCTGTTGGACGAGGTAGCACTCCTCCCGGTCAACATGATCCGCCAGGAGCGCCGGGCCCGCGAGGTCGTGGGTGACCTCGTGCGGCGCCTTTCCAGCGGTGAACTCAAGGTGCCGGTGGAGAAGTTCGGCCTGGGCGACGTCCCGCAGGCACTGGACGCGCTCAGGAACGGCCGCGTGCGCGGGCGGGCGGTCGTGCTCCCCGATTAGCGCGCGGTGGGCATCCGCGGGATCCCCGCGCCTCCAGGGGCGCGGGGCTGCGCCGATCAGCGGCTCCGCCATGGCGCGCGAGCAACCACGAACGCGCCCCGCACCCGGCACGCCCCGCTGAGCCCTCACCCGCACCGATCCCACGTGCCGCCGCTCACCCCCCGCTCCCGCAACACCGCCTTGCGCACCTTGCCCGTCTCCGTGAGCGGCAGCTCCGTGACGACGTCGATGTACCGCGGCACGGCGAATCCGGGCAGCTCCCCGGCACAGTGCCGGGCCAGGTCCACCGGGTCGACGGCGGCTCCGGCCCGCGCCACGACGGCCACCATCACCTCGTCCTCGGCCAGTTCGGAGGCGACGGGGAACGCCGCGGCCTCGGCGACCCCCGGATGGGCGCGGAGCGCGGTCTCCACCTCGTACGAGGAGATGTTCTCGCCGCGGCGCCGGATGCAGTCCTTGACGCGGTCGACGAATCGGAACCAGCCGTCGGGCTCACGGACCACGCGGTCCCCAGTGCGACGCCAGGAGCCGGGAGACTCCAAGGGGTGCCCCAAGTAGCCGGTGGCGAAGGCGAATTGCCTCTCGGTGCGGACGACGAGTTCGCCGGGGGTGCCGTCGGGGACGGGAGCGAGGTCGTCGCCGACGACCCGGGCGTGGAATCCGTCCCGGACCTTCCCCATGTATCCCGGCCGCCCTTCCGCTGGGGTGTGCCCGATGACGAGGTTGGTCTCCGTGGAGCCGAAGCCGTCGACGACGGTGACACCGAAGCGCTCCCGGAAGGTGTGCCACAGCGGTCCGGGTGTGGCGGGCGCGAGGCCACGCCACGCCTGGTGCGCCCGGTCGCCCGCGGCCGGCGGCTGCGCCAGCAGCATGGGGACCATCGCGCCGAGCAGGTGGACGCAGGTGGCACCGCTCTCCGCCACACGGGACCAGTAGCGGGAGGCGGAGAAACGTCCGTCGACGGCTACTTGCGCCCCCACCGTCATGGCCTGCGCGAGCGTGTTGAGGGCGTTGGTGTGGAAGAGCGGCAGGCAGGTGTAGACGGTGTCGTCGGCGGTGAGGCGCAGCGCGTCGGCCACGTTCCGCCCCCACCAGATGAACTGGGCCTGCGGGCAGCGCACGCCGCGCGAGGGCCCGGTGGTGCCGGAGGTGAAGAGGATCGCGGCGGTGTCCCCCGGTTGCGAGGAGAACACGTCGAGAGAGCGCGCTGTATAGGGCTCCGGCGCGTCGTCCGCGCCCACCGCCCACACCCGCCCCGCGTATCCGACGTCCACCGCCTTCTGCACCAACTCGCCCTCGCCGTACAGGACTTGTGGGTCGGCCTCGCGCAACGCATGCCTCAGCAGCCGCCCGTGCAGGGCAGTGTTCAGAGGGACCACGACCGCGCCGAGCCAGGCGCAGCCGAGAAACAGGTCGATCAGTTCCACGCGGTTGGACATCAGCGCGGCGACCCGGTCCCCCGGCCGGCAGCCCCGGGCGGCCAGCGCGCCGGCCATCGTGGCCGCGGCCTCACGCGTCTCGTCATACGTGCGCCGGACATCGCCGATGCGGAGAAAGGGCCGGTCGCCGAAGCGTTCGGCCGCCGCGTCGACGAGGCCGGGGATCGTCATGCGGTTCATGGCCGGATGGTGTCCCGCCCGCGCTGGGCGCTCAAGGCTGCCGGTTCGCTCAGCGGTCCACAGGGAGGCCGGTCCGCCCAGCGGAACGGTCCCGTAGGCGTCGGGCGCGGCACGCCGGATGCTCGTGCCGCACACCGTCAGGAGCAGCAAGAGCTGGAGGCCACCGCAGGATGACGACGAGCGATGAAGGACAGGGCCGCAAGGAAACCGCCGTCAGGACGCCGGCCCGCCCGCGGCGCGCGGCCCCCGACAAGATGGGCCGGCAGGACTGGTCGTCCTGGCCCCACTACGACGCGGCGGCGTCCGGCTTCCGCGGCTACTGGTACCCCGTCACCTGGTCGACGCACATCACGGGCAAGCCGCTCCCGTTCACGATCTGCGGCGAGAAGATCACGCTGATCCGCGACAACGGCACCGCGTACGCGCTGCACAACCGCTGCCCCCACCGCGGCGTCCCGCTGTCCGAGGGCGATCAGCAGTTCCCGGGCACGGTCAGCTGCCCGTATCACGGCTGGACCTTCGACCTGCCCACGGGCAAGCTCGCCGCGGTCATCACGGACGGCCCCGGCTGCCGTCTCACCGGCAAGCTGGGCGTGCGCACGTACCCGGTTGAGGAGCGCCTGGGCATGGTGTGGGTGTACATCCCCGTCACCGACGAGGAGCCGCACCCGATCGATGAGCAGCTCCCCGAGGAGCTCGTCTCGAACGCCTTCGTGATGGGCGGCCGCATCGAGCCGCGCGGCGGCAACTGGCGCTTCGCCTGCGAGAACGGTTTCGACGAGGGGCACGCCAAGTACCTGCACCGCACCGCCCTGTGGCGCCTCTTCAAGCCGATGCCGACCTGGAACATCACCCGCATCGTGCCCAAGGGCCGCTGGATCTACCGCGTACAGGACGAGGTCCACTGGGAGGCCGACTTCCCCGGCGTCGGCCACTGGTCGAACAAGCGCTGGTGGAAGAAGCAGCCTCCGAAGGAGACCTTCAACCTCGGCAACACCGGCAGGGCGGACAAGGTCGACCCGACCATCGAGGCCCAGGAGTTCCCCGGATTCGCGTCCCTGTCGATGCCGGGCGTACTGCGCATCGCGTACCCGAACTTCATCCACTACGAGTTCTACGTCCCGGTCGACGACGACAACCACCACTACGTCGGCGTGATGGTCAACTTCACCGAGGGCTGGGACACACTCCGCTTCTACGCCAAGTACCTGGGCACCATCCGCTGGTTGTTCCACGGCCAGTTCTCCGGCCAGGACGCGTGGATGGTCGACGTGACCGACGCGCCGCCGGAGAAGCTCTACCGGCCCGACATCTCGCTGACCGCATGGCGGAACCTCAGCGAGGAGGAGTACGGCAAGAAGCTCGCCGCCGCCGGCGTCACCCCCGCCACTGAGAAGACCATCGCGAAGACCGATGAGAAGAAGGAGGCCTGATCATGGCCCGCACCCTGTTCAAGCTGCTGGTCGGCGCCGCCATCGCCGTGGCACTCCCGCATGCCAGGAAGCGCATCGCGCAGACCAGCATGACCCAGGTCCACCGGGTGAACCAGTGAGCGCGCGGGAACTGGACGGCCTGGACGAGCAGCGCCGCGCCTGGATCACCGAGGCCTGGCGGCACGTCACCGCCGAGCGGCTGCGTGAGCTGATCGTGGGCCTGGTGGGCGTGCCGAGCCCGACCGGCGACGAGGGCCCGCTCGCCGCGTACATCGCCGAGGCGCTCGCATCCGTCGGCCTGCGTGCCACTACCCAGCCGATCGACGGGCGCCAGGCCAACGCCTGGGCCCGGCTCGAAGGCGACGGCAGCGGCCCCGACCTGATGCTCTACGCCCCCATCGACACCCTCACCGTGGGCGAGGAAAGCGAGGACGTGCCGTGGATCGGGCCCGAACTCCGGGAGGACATGCGCCCGCAGGCCACCGTCTACGACGACCTGGTGACGGGACTCGGCGCCTCCAACCCGAAAGGCCACGCGGCCTGCGTGATGATGGCGGCCGAGGCGATCTCTCTGGCCGGCATCCCACTCACCGGCGACCTGGTGGCGGCGTTCGGCGCGGGAGGCATGCCCACCAACGCGCGGCCGGGCAGCGGGCGCGCCAACACCGGTCAGGGCGTGGGCTGTTCGTTCCTTCTGGAGCAGGGCGTGTGGACCGACTACGCGCTGATCGCCAAGCCCGGCTGGACCGTGTCCTGGGACGAGGTCGGCCTGGTGTGGTTCGAGGTCACCGTCCACGGCACCCACACCTACGCGGGCTCGCGCCACCGCCTCCCGTACGACAACGCGATCGCCCGCGCCGGCGATGTCGTACGGCACCTGGAGGAGTGGTTCGTCGGGTACGCGGAGCGGCACACGGACGGCACGGTCGCGCCGCAGGGCATCGTGTCGTCGGTGCGCGGCGGCTGGCCGCGAATGGCGGCGGTCACGCCGGCGGCCTGCACCCTGCGCGTCGATCTGCGGATCGGCCCGGACACGACACCGATGCAGGCAAAGCGTGAATTTACGGCTGCTGTAGAGGAGTTGAAGGAGAAGCTGCCGGGCCTGGACGTCACTGTGGAGATGATCCTGGCAATCCCCGGCACCCGGACCAGTCGCGACAGCTGGATCTTCCGCAGCGCGGCGGCCGGCTGGGAGGCCTTCGAGGGACGGCCGCACGAGGCCATCGCCGGCAACAGCGGCGCCACCGACGCGAACATCCTGCGCGGGCGCGGCATCCCGACGGTACGGGTCGGTATGCCGAAGGTGGCCGAGGCGCCCTTCGACATCGACTTCGCGCGCGGCATGAACACCGTGTCCGTGGCTGAGATGGAGAAGCTGACCCGCCATCTGATCCGCACGGCCGTCGACACCGTCACCCGCTCCCGACAGGAGCTGGAAGGACCGGAAGGAGCAGCGGCATGAGCGAGATCGTGCTGGGCGTGGGAGCCTCCCACAGCACCCTGATGAACACCCACTGGGAGGACACCCTCCACAAGGACCGTGCCGAACGCTTCCGGGACGCGCTCGGCGAGGCGCGCGAGGCCCTCGCGAAGGCGCGGGTGGACACGGTCGTCCTGGTGGGCTCCAACCACTTCCGCGGGTTCTGGCTGGACCTGATCCCCGCCTTCACCCTCGGCGTCGGCGAGTGCGTAGCGAGCGGGGAGTCCGGTACGCCGAAGGGGCCGCAGGCGGTGGATGTGCCGCTGGCCCGGCACATCGCCGACTCCCTCGTGGAGGGCGGGCGTTTCGACCCGGCGTTCTCCGCGCGGCTGCAGATCGACCACGGACAGTCGCACGCGATCCAGTACCTGCTCGACGGCCTCGACGTGGAGATCGTGCCGCTGGTGGTGAACGTCTTCGCGCACCCCCTGCCGACGCTGGAGCGGTGCGAGGAACTGGGCCACGCGATCCGCGAGGCCGTGCTCTCCTTCCCTGGCGGGCGGCGGGTCGCGGTGGTCGGTTCGGGCGGGCTCTCGCACCGTCTGCCGTGGCCGGACTGGCGTGAACCGCATGGCGAGGACGAGGAGTTCATGGTCGGCGCCTGGCTGAACGGCCGAGAGAACTGGCAGGACTACGACGCGCGCCGCCGGGAGATCATCCGGGCCGCGGAGGCCGCCCTCACGCCGGAGTTCGACGACACGTTCCTGTCACTGATCGAGGGCGGCGAGGCACACCGCCTCACCTCGTACTCAACGCAGGAGCTGGAGGAGGCGGCGGGCAACGGCGCACAGGAACTGCGTACTTGGCTGCTGATGGCCGCGGCGCTCGACCACACTCCAGGGCGGCGCCTCGCGTACGAACCGATGCCGGAGTGGCTGACCGGGATGGGCGTGGCGGTCCTCGAACCGGAGGCCGCGCACGAGGCCGCCGGACCGCGGGCATGAGCATCCCGGCCGGGCTCGCGGCCGCCGGAAACCGTGAGCCCGCGGCCGCCGGGTCCCGTGGCCTCGTGCTCGCCTCCCGCCCGGCCGGCGACACCGTCGAAGCGGGCGACGCGGTGAACTCCGCAGACTCGATGAACTCAGTGCTCGGGAAGGTCCGTCCGATCCTTGAGGCGTTCACCGCCGACGACAGCGCGCTGTCCCTTGCCGAGCTGGTGCGTCGCTCCGGCGTGGCCAAGGCCACCGTTCACCGGCTCGCCCAGGAGCTCGTCACCTGGGGCCTGTTGGAGCGGGAGGGGTGCGATTACCGGCTGGGGCTCCGGCTGTTCGAACTGGGCCAGCGGGTGCACCGGCAGCGCATCCTGCGCGAGGCGGTACAGCCGTACATGGAGGACCTGCTCCTGATCACCCGGGAGACCATCCACTTCGCGATCCCCGACAGCCTGGACGTGGTCTACCTGGACAAGATCTTCCCGCACCGCGGGCTCAACGCCGAGTCCCGGGTGGCGGGCCGGCTGCCGCTGTACTGCACGGGGACGGGCAAGGCGATCCTGGCCCACTCGCCGCCTTCGCTCTTCGTCGACGTCGTACGCAACGGGCTCAAGCCGATCACCCGTCACACCGTCGTCTCCCCCGGCCGTCTGCGTGCGCAACTGGACCGCATCAGGGACGACGGCATCGCCCTGGAGACCGAGGAGATCCGGCTCGGCTACGCGAGTCTCGCCGTACCGGTGTTCGCCGGGCGGACGACGGCCCTGGTCGGCGCGCTGTCCATCACCGCGCCCACGTACCGGATGGACGCGTCCGGGCATGCGACGGCGCTGCGGACGGCCGCGCTCGGCATCGGCCGGTCGCTCGCGTAGTCGCGGCTCAAGACATATGAGGGGTCCGCCTGTTGGCGGGCCCCTCACTTCGTTTGCCGGGTGTCTTGCTCACCGGAACGACTCCGTAGGAGGGACCGGACCGTTGTTCCTACGCTCACCGATCATGAGCCAACTCACCCACGACACCGACGTCCTGATCATCGGCGCCGGTCCGGCCGGCCTCTACGGCGCCTACTACGCCGGCTTCCGCGGTCTGAACGTCACCGTCATGGACGTGCTGCCGCAGCTCGGCGGGCAGATCAGCGCGATGTACCCGGAGAAGCCCATCTTCGACATCGCCGGGTTCCTCTCCGTGCGCGGCCGGGACCTGGTGGACGGCCTGGTCGCCCAGGCCGAGCCCTACTCCCCCCGCTATCTGCTCGGCCACCGCGCCGTGGAGCTGACGCACGACCCCGACGACGGACGGCCGGTCGTCCGCAGCGACCAGGGGGCGACGGTGCGGGCGGGGGCCGTGCTCATCACGGGCGGCGTCGGCACGTTCACCCCGCGCGCGCTGCCGGCCGGCGAGGAGTTCCTCGGCCGCGGCCTGGAGTACTTCGTGCCTGACCCGTCCGCCCACGCGGACAAGGACGTGGTGGTCGTCGGCGGCGGGGACAGCGCCTTCGACTGGGCCGCCACCCTCTCCCCGCTGGCCCGCTCCGTGACGCTGGTGCACCGCACCGCCCGCTTCCGCGCGCATGCCGCGAGCGTCGAGAAGGTCCGCTCGCTCGGCGTGGAGATCGTCACCGACTGCGAGGTGAGCCGGCTGACCGGCGGGGCTTGCCTGGAGCAGGCGGAGATCCGGCACCGTACGACGAAGGAGATCCACCTGATCCCGGCCCGCACGGTGGTCGCGGCGCTCGGCTTCCTCGCCGATCTCGGACCGCTGCAGCACTGGGGGCTGGCGCTCGCGGCCCGCAAGATCACCGTGGACACCCGGATGGCCACCAACCTGCCCCGCGTGTTCGCCGCGGGCGACATCACCGACTACCCCGGCAAGGTCCGCCTGATCTCGGTCGGCTTCGGCGAGGCCGCGACCGCGGTCAACAACGCGGCCACCGTCATCGACCCGGAGGCGGCCCTGTTCCCCGGGCACTCCACGGAGAAGGAGCACTGAACACACCATGGCGTACGTCATCGGCGCGTCCTGCGTCGACATCATGGACCGGTCCTGCATGGAGGAGTGCCCGGTCGACTGCATCTACGAGGGTGAGCGCAAGCTCTACATCAACCCGGCGGAGTGCATCGACTGCGGCGCCTGCGAGGTCGCCTGCCCCGAGCAGGCGATCACCGTCGACCGCAAGGCGGACCCCCAGTTCCGCGAGGACAACCGCCGGTTCTTCATGGAGGTCCTGCCGGGACGCGACGTCCCGCTCGGCTCGCCGGGCGGCTCGGCAGCGCTCGGTCCGGTGGGCGCCGACACCCCGCTGGTGAGCGCCCCGTGAGCGCCGCCGACGTGACGAAGGCGGCCGATGTGCTGCTGACGGCCGAGCGCACGGGCACACCGTGTCCGCCGGTGCGTTCCCTGCTCGCCGGCTACCGCCTCAAGCAGAAGGTGCAGTTCGACCGGGTCCGCCCCCGGCGATGCCCTGCACGGCCTCACCCCGACCGGCACCGGAGAAGCGCTGAAGGTCTCCGTCTTCCTCGAAGTCGAGGGCGCCGCGCACTACTTGCCGGCCTACGCCGGGAACCTCGACATCATGTCCTCGGCCGCGCTGCGCACCGCCGAGCGCATGGCCGCCCACCGCGCCACGGAGGTGGCTGCCCGATGACCAGCCTGACCAGCCTGTACGTCCAGGACGTCACCCTGCGCGACGGCATACGCGCCATCCGCCACCGCTACACCACCGACCAGGCGAGCACCATCGCCGCGGCCCTCGACGCGGCCGGCGTCGCGGCCGTCGAGATCTCCCACGGCGACGGCTTGGCCGGCTCCAGCGTCACGTACGGCGTCGGCGCCCATACCGACTGGGAGTGGATCGAGGCCGTCTGCCGCTCGGTCCGGCGGGCGGTCCACACCACCCTCCTCCTTCCCGGCATCGGCACCGTGCGCGACCTGAAACAGGCCCACACCCTCGGCATCCGGTTCTGTTCGGCACCGCCGAGTACATCGCCGGACGACTGCGCGCCCTGCGCGCCGACGGCGTGAGCGGCGTGTTCCTGCAGCACGTCGGCTCGTACGACCTGCCCACCGAACTGATCGAAGCCGTCGGCACCTCGGTGCTGCCGGTCCTGTGACGAAGGCGACCCGCGCATGACGCACACTCACGCGAACACCCTACGTAAGGGCTATGTGCCCAGCCGCTTCGGACAGTTGCACTACGTGGAGGCAGGTACGGGCGTGCCCGTATTGCTGCTCCACCAGACACCTCGCTCCTGGACCGAGTACCTCGACGTCCTGCCACTGGTGGGCGTCCGGCACCGGGCGATCGCCATGGACACCCTCGGGTTCGGCGCCTCCGCCAAGCCTGGGGGTCCGCATACCGTCGAGCGGTTCGCGGACGCCGTATCCTCGCTCGTGGACCAACTCGGCCTGAAACGCTTCCACTTGGTCGGACACCACACGGGCGGGGTGATCGCGGTCGAGGTGGCCGCGCGCCTCCAGGACCGGGTGGCGGGCCTGCTGCTCTCCGCCACTCCGTTCGTCGACGACGAGAAGCGGGGCGCGGCGGGCACGCACGCACGGATCGACCACGTCGGCCCGAAACCCGACGGCTCGCACCTGCAGGAACTGTGGAACAAGCGCAGCGGCCTCTACCGTCCGGGCCAGGAGGCGTCCCTCACCCGCTATGTCATCGACGCGCTGACCGTCCTCGAACGCGTCGAGGAGGGACACGCGGCCGTACGCGCCTACGACATGGAGCGGCGCCTGCCCCACCTCACCGCGCGCACCCTCGCCGTCTGCGCACCGGACGACCACTACTCGCTCCCCTCCCTCGCGAAGTTCGCCGCCGCGCTGGACTGTGAGACACGTGTGCTGTCCGACGGGCACGTGGCCGCACCGGAGCAGGTGCCGGCGGAGTTCGCCCGGACGGTCCTCGAGTGGGTGGACCGGGGCTGAACGCAACGACGGTGCCCCACCGGAACTCAAGCTCTCCGGTGGGGCACCGTCGTTGTGCCGACCCTTCGGCGTTATGACCCTGCGGTCATTTGAGGCCGATGCCCGCCCCGGGGCCCAGCGGCAGGTCGAAGCCGTAGAACACAGCGAGGATGGCGAGCCACACCGCCAGGAACGGCACGACGAAAATCGCGAGGCGCGAGATGAGCGTGCCCAGGCGTGCCTCCGGTTCGTAACGCTGCAAGAGCGCCAGGAGCAGGAACACGTACGGGTTCATCGGTGTGATGACCGCGGTCGCCGAGTCCCCGATGCGGAACGCCGCCTGGCTGAGTGCGGGGTTCATGCCGAGAAGCATGAACGCCGGGACGAAGACCGGTCCGATCAACGACCACAGCGCGGAGCCGGAGAGAACGACCAGGTTGAGGCACGAGACCAGGAGGACGAAGGCGACCAGGGCGCCGAACCCGGTCAGCCCGATGGACTCCAGGAGCCCCGCGGCCTTCACGGCGAGCAGCACGCCCAGGTTCGACCAGTTGAACACGGCGATCACCTGCGCGGCGACGAACATCATGACGACGTAACCCGCCATGTTCTTCACCGAGTCGGTCATCGCGGTGACGACACCGTCGGAGCCGCTCAGCGTCTTCACCGTGAATCCGTGGACCACTCCCGCGAGCAGGAACGCGCCGAAGAGCACCGGGACGATGCCGGTGAGCAGCGGGGACGGCACCAGGGCCCCGCCGTCACCGCGCAGCGGCGCGCCGTCGGGCAGCCACAGGGACAGCACCACAGTCGCGTACGCGACGACGGCCAGGGTGCTGAGCAGCAGACCACGGCGCTGGGCCGGGGTCAGACGGGCGTCCTCGTCCGCCGGCCCATCGTCGCCGGACTCGTAGACGGGCAGGCGTGGTTCGAGCACCCGGCTGATCAGGAACCCGCCGAGCAGGCCGAGGACCAGGCTGCTGGTGGCGGTGAAGAAGTAGTTCGCGAGGATGTTGACGTCGACGTGGTGCGAGGCGGGCAGGACTTCGACGGCCTGCTGGGTGATGCCCGTGTAGAGGGCGTCGAGAGAACCGATCGTGAACCCGGCCGCGTAGCCCGCGGTGACGCAGGCGAAGCCGCCGATCAGGCCCGCCGCCGGATGCCGGCCCGCGCTCTTGAAGACGACGGCGGCCAGCGGCGGCAGCACGATGGCCGCCACATCGCTCATCATGTGCGCCTGACAGGCGACCAGCGCCACCAGGTACGGCAGGAAGGCGCGCGGCGCGCGGGCCAGGGTGGCCCGCATCGCGGTCTCAAGGAGGCCGGCCTTCTCCGCGACGCCCACCGCCATGATCATGAGCAGGACGGCGGCGATCGGCGGGAACGCGGCGAAGTTGGTGACCAGGTTCTCCACCAGCCAGCGCACTCCCTCGCCGGTGAGCAGGCCGGTGATCTGCTGCGTGTCGTCCGTGCCCGGCACCGTGACGGACACATCGGCGAGGGCCAGGGCGGTGGAGACCACGGCGACCACCGCGAACAGTGCCGCGAACAGGACGACCGGGTTGGGCAGGGCGTTGCCGGCCCGCTCGACCCAGGAAAGGATCCGGTCGACACCGCGCGGCTTCTCCTCCCCGCCCGTGCCCTGCCCGGAGGCGGAAAGTTCCTTTACGGACGACGTCATGGCCGCCCCCCGTCCGCGCGCGCCGCGCCGTCGACGAGTCCCAGGAGGTCCTTGCGGACGATGCCGTCCTGGACGACACAGACGATGTTTCCGGGGTCGCCGAGGACGCCGATGTCGGCGAGCGGGTCGCCGTCGCCCAGGACGAGGTCGGCGACGTGCCCCGCCGTCACGCTGCCCAACCGGTCGTCGACACCGAGCAGTTCGGCCGACGTGCGGGTGCCCGCGACGATCGCGGCCATCGGGTCCATGCCCAGGTCGACCAGGTACGACAGCTCCATCAGGTTCACGCCGTGCGGGCCGACGGCGGCGTCCGTGCCGAGGGCGATCCGCGAGCCGCGCTCGATGGCGTGGGCGATGTTCTCCTTGGTCAGGCCGGACCAGCGGGTCTTCTTCTGGTAGTGGTAGTCCGGCATCGTGTCCTTGTCGATGCCCGCGTACACCGTCGACAGCGTCGGTACGACGAAGACGTCGCGCTCGCCCGCCAGGTCGATGGCCTTGTCGTCGATCCCGTAGCCGTGCTCGATGCTGGCGACGCCACCGCGGATCGCGTTGAGGATGCCCGCGTTGCCCTGCGCGTGCGCGGCGACCGGCCGGCCGCCGTGCCGCCGGGCCTCGTCGACGACCGCGCGGATCTCCTCCTCGTAGAGGCCCTCGTCGTCCGGGTCGTCGTACGGGCTGCCCATGCCGCCGGTCGCGCACACCTTCACCAGGTCGGCGCCCTCGCGGATCACACGGCGCACGGCGAGCCGGGCCTCGTCGGTGGTGTCGGCGAGTTCCGACATGCCGTCGCTCAGGTCGGTGCCGTCGGGCAGGCGTACGTCGCCGTGGCCGCCGGTGTGGCTGATGACGCGTACCGCGGTCTGCAGCCGCGGGCCGACGATCCGGCCGGTCTCCACGGCCGTACGGTATCCGGCCGACAGGCCCGCCAGATCACGGGCCGTGGTGATGCCCGCGTCGAGGGTATGCCGCAGTCGGGTGGCGGTGTCCAGGGTGACCAGGACCGGGTCGAGCTCGGCGCGGCGTCCGGGGTGGGCGCCGTGGGCGTACGACATGTGGACGTGGCAGTCGAAGAAGCCGGGCAGCAGGGTGCGGCCGCCGGCGTCGACGGTGCGGACCCGGTCGCCCGCGGCAGGCCCGGAGCTCGGGGGCGCTTCCGCCGCGGGGCCTGCATAGGCAATGATCCCTGCGGCGTCGACAATGACGACGGCGTCATCCACCGGAGGCGTACCGGTGCCGTCGATGAGCCGGGCGTTGTGGATCCGCAGGGGGGTCCGGGGGGCCTGCGGCGTGGTAGCGAGGGTCATGGCGTGCTGTCACTCCTGTGTGCTATGGAGGGCCTTGGAAGTCAGTGGGTGGGGCCCGTTGGAGGGGAGTGTGGGATGCACACGTCATCACGGCGCGACAGCGCAGATTCCGTACCGGATTCGCACGGGGCACGCAGGAAAGTGCCACGCATGGCGGTGCAGGAATACGCCGGGCCGATGCAGGACCGCGACGGGTCCCGCACGCTCGGCGGGCAAGGCGCACCCGGCGAGCAGGCCGAACTTGACGAAGTGGACGAACTCGACCGCGGCGTCGTGCACGCCCTGCAGGTCCAGCCGCGGGCGTCGTGGGCACTGGTCGGCGAGGTGCTCGGGGTCGATCCGGTGACGGCGGCGCGGCGTTGGCGCCGTCTGGAGAAGGCCGGGCTCGCCTGGGTCACCGCGTACCCGCGCCTCACCGACGCCCGGATCGTGGTCACGGGCGTCATCGAGGTCGACACCGAACCGGGCGCCGCCGAGGACGTGGCACAGGCCCTCGCCGACGATCCGGCGGTGCCTAACGTCAAGCTCACGTCGGGCGGCCGCGACGTGGTGGCCTCCGTGCAGACCCGAACCCTGGACGAACTGTCACGCCTGTCCGGCTCTTTGTTCCGGCCGATCCCGGGCGTGCGGGCAACACGTACACACGTGTCGACGGGGCTGCCCACGGAGGGCAGCCGATGGCGGCTGCGCAGCCTGGACGCCGTACAGACCGGGCGCCTGGAGCAGGAGGCGAGGCCGCCCGCCCCCACCGGCTCCACGGTCCCACCCCGCTGGGACTCCCTCGACGCGCGTCTGCTCGAACTGCTCAGCGTGGACGGCCGGATGTCGCTGCGCGACCTGTCGGCGGCGAGCGAAGCCCCCCTCACGACGGTGCGGCGCCGGGTGGCGTCCCTGCTGGCCTCACGACTGCTGCTCCGCTGCGACCTGGCGCGGCCGCTGTCCGGCTGGCCGCTGTCGGCCGTGTACTTCGCGTCCGTGCCGGGTCAGTACCTGGAGGAGACCAGCCGGGTACTGTCCCAGGTCCCCGAGGTGCGCTCCTGCGCGATCACGGCGGGCCCGCACAACCTGGTCGTCGACGTGTGGTTGCGCACCCTGCACGACGTCCACACCTTCGAGGCCCACCTCTCCCGCAAACTGCCCCGCCTGATCGTCGCGGACCGCTCCGTGGTGCTGCGCACGGTCAAGCACATGGGCCGGCTCCTCGACCGCGGCGGCCGCAGCGTGGGGGTCGTACCGCTGCGACATCTCGAGGACTGACAGACATCCCCGCCACCGGGCTCACCCCGTCCGCTCGGCTTCCACCCGGTCCAGCCACTCGACCACCAACGCGGTGAAGAGCGCGGTCGTTCGATCTGCAGGTTGTGGCCGGCCAGGTCGAGGACGGCAAATCTCGCTCGCGGGCATGCGAAGAGCAGGGAGAACTGGTCCTCGTAGCCTGTGGGTGCCGACAACCCTGTCACCTTCGCTGAGGTGCAGCTTCAGGGGCACGATGTGATCACGTCGAGAGTGCGCGCGAGTCCGGCGCCGCACGCTGGGGGATCGTGATGTTCCGCCTGATCCACCGTTGAGAGACTGGTCCCGGTTCCTCAAGGCCCAGGCCCAAGGGATTCTCGCCGTCGGCGTCCTCCACGTGGACACCGTGTTCCTCAGGCGGCTGTTGGTCCTGTTCTTCATCGAGTACGGCACCCGGGTGGTGCGCATCCTGCCCGGCGACCCCCGCATGAACGCGATCGCCGAGCGCCGGGTCGGATCCTGCCGACGCGAGGCCACCGGCCCTCACCGACCACTCGGACAACGAAGCCCCGACGGTGTGGGCACGCCCGAACCGCCCGCCGCCGATGACCAATCGCGTGTCAGCCGGCGCGACCGCCTCTGCGGCCTCATCCACGAATACACACAGGTCGCACAAGGTGACAGAGTTTTCGGCACGCACAGGCCGAGACAGAGTTCCGCCCTGCGACGGCGCCCCACCGGACTTCCGGTGGGGCGCCGTCGCCGCATCCTCAGCCCGCGCTCAGCCTGCCGACCACCGACCGGGCCGCGCGCACCGCAGTCACCGCGCCGGTGAGGGTGGAGTTGCAGACCAGGGCGGTCGGGACGACGCCGCAGCCGGCCAGGTACAGGTTGTCGAAGTCCCAGACGCGGGTCTGAGGGTCGCAGACACTGGTGCCGTCGTCTTCGGGGCCCATGCGGACGGTGCCGGTCATGTGGAGCGAGGTGCCGGGCGGGAGGGTCTCGCTGTCGGTCGCGGGGTCGAATCGGCCGAGGCGGCGGCCCGCGCGGAGTTGGGCGGCGCGGGCCTCGTCAAGGAGGCGGCGATCCTCGTCGGTGTAGTCGAAGACGACACGCATCTTGGGCATGCCGAGGGCGTCGAGCTCAGTGTCGGAGAACTCGACCCGGTTCGTCTCCTGGATCTCGGTGGGGACGTAGAGCGCGATCCCCGCGGAGAACTCGGCGATCCGGCCGTCGCCGTCGACCCGCGCCGTTCCGCTGAACTGGCCGTTGAACGGCTGGGCCTTGCCGCTGTGCGGGAGCCAGTACGAGGCGTGCCGCCACTCGCTCCCGTCCGTGAGCGTCGCACCGACGAGCTTCGCGCCGTCCAGGCCCACTGCGTCCGGGTCCACGTGGACACGGCCGGTCTGGAAGATGTGCTCGTTGAGGTGGCGGCCGAGGGCCCGCGGGCGGATGCCAGAGGCGAAGAGCAACTGCGGGGTACGGAAGACATCGGCGCACACGACGGTCGCGGCGGCGGTGACGGTGTACTCGCGGCCGGTGGCGACCTCTCGGACGACGGCGCCCCCTACCGTCCCCCCCTTGTGCAGGAGGCGCATGACCTGGGCGCCGGTGCGCAACTCGAAGTGCAGGTCGTCGCCGCCGGCGATGGCCGGGAAGACCCGGTTGGGGCCGGTGCGCACCAGGGTGCCCTCGCCGTCCTCGTTGACGGCCATAGGCAGCGCCTGTACCTGGCGGCCGGGCTCCACGTGCGGCCCGAACACTTCGTTGAGGGCGCCCATCAGCGCGGTGCGCAGCGGGGACGGGCCCGTGGGGTCGGTGTTGACGTGAAGCAAGCGGGACGCCTCCGCGATGTCACGCTGCCAGGCCTCCGGGTCGATGAAGTCCGGGATCTCGCTGCCCCAGGCGGCGGGGGTCGCGGCGGTCCAGTGGACGCTCATGCCGCCGGTGTTCCAGGCGAGGGCGGCGGCGGGCAGGGCGTCGGCGTCCTCGCCGACGCCGGCGAGCCGGTACATGCCGGGCTCGCGGTCGGCCACGCCGACGCCCGCGTCGCCGGCGACGTTCTCGGCGCCGACGTACATGCCCTGTACGCCGGAGGCGATCCGCTCCTGGTGGCGCAGACGCAGCTCACCGTCCGGCATGTCGTGCAGGTGCTGGCCGGGGACCGGGCCGAGTACCGGGCCCGAGTCGAGCATCAGGACGCGGGCGGTGGGCAGGGCGTCGCGGACGAGGCGGGCGACGCCCGCCCCCATGATCCCGCTGCCGACGATGAGCAGGTCGGGGCGGCTGTCGGCGGGCACGTGGGGCTCCTCTGGATGGGTGTGATGTATCGCAGTGCGCAAAGCGGTGTCTCAGCCGTCCAGCGCGAAGGCGGACCGCATCCACCGCGCCGACGCGACCGCGCTCTCGTACGGGTCGGTGAGGGCGGGCCGGTCGACCTCGACCATGAGGCAGCCGGCGAAGTCGTCGGGCAGGGCGGCGACGATGCCGGTGAGGTCGAGGTCGCCGCGGCCGGGTTCGGTCCACAGGCCGTCGACGACCGTCCTCTGATAGTCCTGCCCGGCCGCCCGCCCCTGCTCGGCGACTGTCATCCGTGCGTCCTTGACGTGTAGGAACGGGATGCGCCGGCCGTATTCGGCGACGAGTCCTGCGACGTTCGCGCCCGCCCAGGACAGATGCCCGGTGTCCGGGAGGAAGCCCAACTGCTCGGCGGGGAGCGCGTCGAGGACGGCGCGGGTCTCCGCCTCCGTCTCGATCCAGGTGCCGACGTGCGGGTGCAGGGCCGGGCGGACGCCCTCGGCCCGCATCGCCTCGGCGGCCCTGCCGAGCAGGTCGGTGAGGGCGGCCAGCCGGCCCACGTCCGGCTCGGTCCCCTGCGCGGGCCGCAGAATGCGCGGGCCGCCCTTGATCATGGGCAGGCCGAGTCCGATGTCGGTGAGGCCGAGTTCGGCGTGCTCACCAGCGGCAGCGGCGGCGGCCTCGATCACGGCCGGGGCGTCGGCGGGGTCGCCCTGCGAGCGGCAGACGAAATAGCCGGGGGCGGGCCGCAGCCCGGCGTCGTCAAGGAGTGCCGCGTAGGCGGCGACGGTGTGCCCGGCAGGGACGGCGGCCATGACGGCGTCGAAGCCGGCCTTCTTCACCAGCGCGAGGAGTTCGGCCGGGGGCGGGGCGAGGGCGGGGTCGAGCCAGCCGTCGTCGGTGGCGGACCACTGGATGGGGTTGAGGGCCAGGGTCGTACGGGACGTCATGCGCGCTACCTCGATTTCGATCAGGGTGCTATCGGCTTGTGACGGAGGCGAGTTCGCCGGGGAAGTGACAGGCCGCCCGCTGCCCGCCACCGGCGGCGGTGAGCTGGGGATCCTTCTCCTTGCACACCGTCCGCTCCTTGTTGACCAGCGGGCCGACGGGGCAGCGGGTGCGGAAGCGGCAGCCGGACGGTGGCGCGGCCGGGCTCGGCAGGTCGCCGCCGAGCACGATCCGCTCCCGGCTGCCCGCGCCCTCCCTCTCACCCGGCACCGGTGAGGGCGAGGCCGAAAGCAGTGCGGCGGTGTACGGATGCTGCGGGTTCGCGTACACGGCCTCGGCGGGCCCGTGTTCGACGATCCGGCCGAGGTACATCACGGCGACGGTGTCGCTGAGGTGGCGGACGACGGAGAGGTCGTGGGCGATGAAGAGGTAGCCGACGCCGAGTTCGTCCTGGATCTCCTCGAGCAGGTTGATGATCTGTGCCTGGACGGAGACGTCGAGCGCGGAGACGGGTTCGTCCAGGATCAGGACGCGCGGCTGCCGGGCGAGCGCCCGCGCGATACCGATGCGCTGCCGCTGGCCGCCGGAGAAGGCGTGCGGGTAGCGGTCCAAGTGGTCGTCGCGCAAGCCGACCTGGCGCATCAGCTCGCGTGCCCGCGTCTCCTGTTCCGCGCCCCGCACGCCGCTGAGCGCGAGCGCCTCGGCGAGCGACTGGCGGATGGTGCGGCGCGGGTTGAGGGAGACGTAGGGGTCCTGGAAGAGGTACTGCACATGCGAGCGGACCCGTTCGCGCTCCGACTCCTCCATGGCGGTCACGTCCTGACCCTCGACCTCGACCGTCCCTCCCGCGATCTTGTTGATCCCGACGAGCGCGCGCGACAGCGTCGACTTGCCGCAGCCGCTCTCCCCCACCAGACCGAGCGTCCGCCCTGACTCGACGGTGAGGCTGACGGAGTCGACCGCGTACACGGCCGGTTCCCGCCCGAAGAGCCCGCGCCGCCGCGACCCGACGTCAACCCGAAGGTCCCGGACCTCCAACAGGTCTTTGGTGGGGGCCTGTTCGGCCTTGCGTACGTGCGCCTCGCCTCGCTCGGGTGCCGTGATCTCACCTCGGCGCTCGGCGACGAAGCAGGCCGCCAGGTGCCGCGGCCCGCCGCCGGGAGACGTCAGCAGCACCGGCTGTTCGCTGTGGCAGCGCGACTCCGCGACCGCGCACCGCTCCGCGAAGGCGCAGCCGGCCGGCAGCCCGGCCGGGTCCGGTGGGGCCCCTGGGATGGCGGCGAGCGGGCGTCCGCTGGGGACGTCGTCGATCCGCGGCATCGCGCGCAGCAGGGCGGCCGTGTAGGGGTGGCGCGGCCGGGCGAAGACCTCCGCCACGCTGCCCTTCTCGACCGTGCGGCCCGCGTACATGACCACCACGTCCGTGCAGAGTTCGGCGACGACGCCCATGTCGTGGGTGATGATCGCGACGGCGATGCCGAGTTGGCGGCGGAGCCGGTCCAGTAGACCGAGGATCTGCGCCTGGATCGTGACGTCGAGGGCGGTGGTGGGTTCGTCGGCGATGAGGAGGGCAGGGTCGTTGGCGAGCGCGATGGCGATGACGACGCGCTGTCGCATCCCGCCGGAGAACTGGTGCGGATAGTGGTCGATCTTGGTGTCGACGTCCGGGATGCCGACGGCCTCGAGGAGTTCGCGCGCCCGCTGCCGGGCCTGCGTACGCCCGCGCCCGTGCGCGGTCATCGCCTCGACGATCTGCTCGCCCACCCGCATCGTCGGGTTGAGGGCGGCCTGCGGGTCCTGGAAGACCATGGCGACCTTGCTGCCGCGCCACGAACGCATCTCGCGCTCGGGAAGGGCGAGCAGGTCGGTGCCGTCGTAGCTGACGCTGCCCGCGGTGACTTCACCGGGCGCACGCAGCATCCGCATCACCGAACGGGCGGTGACGGACTTGCCGGAGCCGGACTCGCCGACGATGCCGAGCACCTGCCCGGGCCGGACCTCGAAGCTGACGTCGTTGACTGCGGTGACCGGGCCGCCGGGCACCCGGAACTCGGTACGCAGCCCGTCGACACGGAGCAGCGGCTCCGCCTCGGGCGCCGGGATCTCCGTCCCGGAGGTTTCCTTGGTCGGAGTCACTTCCGATTCACCGCCTCGTTGAACGCGTCGGACAGCAGGCTGAAGGCGACCGCCAGCAGGAGCAGCAGGAGCGCTGGGCCGACGACGTAGGTCGGGGACTGCGTCACGAACCGCAGGCCGTTGTTGAGGAGCACGCCGAGCGAGGGGGTCGGCGGCTGGATGCCGAGGCCGACGATGGACAGGCCGGCCTCGATGTAGACGCCGACGACCATCCACACGGCGGTGTTGACGACGCAGGCATCGAGAGCGTTGGGCAGCACATGTCGGGTGAGCAACTGCCGCCGTTTCACCCCCAGCACCCGTGCGGCCAGGACGTATTCACGGTCCTGCTGGCTGAGCCAGGCGCTGCGGGCGTAGCGCCCCGCCGAGGGCAGACCGCTGATGAAGATGGTGAGGAAGAGGGCGAACCAGCCCGCGCCGAGGATGGCGACCAGGCATACGCCGAGGATGAGTCCGGGGAAGCCGATGATGACGTCGAGGACGCGCTGGGTCGCCGCTCCGAGCCGTTCGGAGAGGGCACCGGTCAGCCCGAGGAGGGTACCGAGGGCCGCGGCGGCGGGGACGGCGGTGAGGATCAGACTGAGGTCGATGCGCAGGCCGTAGACGGAGCGGACGAAGATGTCCCGGCCGAATTCGTCGAGGCCGAAGGGGTGGGCGACGGAAGGGCCGATGAGGGCAGTGGCGCCCTGCTGGTCGTAGCCGCCGGGGAAGAGGACCGGCGCGAGGAGTGCGGCAAGGGCCAGGACGGCGAGCACCACCCCGCCCGTGAGGCCCTTGGGCGTGCGCAGGGCGGAGAGATAGCGGGCGAGGGTGGGGTCGATGCGGCGGGCCGGACGGCTGCGGCCCTTTCCGTCTGCGGCGATGGACGTCATGCGGCTTCTCCCAGTCGGACCCGCGGGTCGATGGCCGCGAGGATGATCTCGGTGAGGATCTGGCAGAGCGCGGCGGTCAGGACGACGCCGAGGATGAGCACCTGGAGGACGCTGAAGTCGCGGGTCTCCACGCTGGACACGGCGAGCTGTCCGATGCCGTTGCGGCTGAACACCGCCTCGATGATCACCGCCCCCGCGATCAGGTTGCCGGCCTGCAGGCCGATCCCGACGACCGCGCTGCCGACGCTGTTGCGCAGCACATGGCGGCGGGTGATGCGATGCGGGGCGACGCCCTTCGACTTCGCCAGGTCGACGAAGTCCTCGCCGCGTACCTTCGCCATCTCGGTCTGCAGCATCCGTCCGACGACGGCGCCTGGCGCGAGGGCCAGGACGAGGGCGGGCATGAGCAGGTACTGGAGGCCGATCCAGGGGTCTTCGAGGAGGCTGACCTCACCGCTGGCAGGGAGCCAGCGGTGGTAGACGCCGAACAACAGGATCAGGCCGAGGGCGAAGAGGAACGAGGGGACGGCGATCAGCAGGCTGCTGGTCGTGTCGAGGGCGCCGCGCACCCAGCGGCGGCGCCGTCCGCCGCCGATGATGCCGAGGGTGAGTCCGATCAGGATCACCAGCAGGAGGGAGAGCAGGGCGAGTTCGAGCGTGCTGGCGATCCGGTCACCGATGAGGCTGGCGACGCTGCGCTGCAGCGCCTGTGACGTGCCGAGGTCACCGTGGAAGAGGCCTGACATCCAGTCCCAGTACTGCAGGACGAGTGGCCGGTCCAGGCCGAGCTGTTGGCGGATGGCGTCGATCTGCGCCTGGGTGGCGTCGGTGCCCGCGATGGAGACGGCGACGTCGCCGGGGGCCATCCGGGGCAGCGCGAAGGCGACGGCCGAGCCGGATATCAGGACCAGCAGGAGGGAGGGCAGTCTGCCCGCGAGATAGCGCAACATGGGGAATCGGTTCCGTCCTTCGCCTACTGGGCCCGCGCGAGCCAGACGTGGTTGAGGTCCATGAATCCCATCTGGGTGTAGGTGATGCCCTGCACCGCCCGGGAGGCGACCGTCATCGACGGCCGGGTGATCAGCGGAACGGCGAACGCCTGGTCAAGGAAATGGTCGTTCCAGGCACGCAGGGCCGCGGTCTGGTCGTGCTCGCCGGTGGCGACGGTGAGGTGTCGGGAGAGTTCCGTGTAGCGGTCGTCGCCGTAGTGGCTGGGGTTTCCGTCCGCGAGGAGTTCGGCGCGGCCGACGACGGCGCCGGCGGGCGACAGCCCGTTGCTGGCCTGCTGGAGGAAGACCGGTGCGCCCATCTTGCCCGAGGCGAGCCGCCCGTCGAACTCGGCGGCGGCGAGCGGCACGGCCTTGAGGTCGACGCCGACCGCTTCGAGGTTGTTGCGGACGATCTGGAAGATGCCGGTGGCTTCGGGCGTGTTGAGGGTGACCATCTCGACGGAGAGGTCCTTCACCCCTGCCTGCGCGAGCAGTTTGCGGGCCTTGTCGGGGTCGTAGCGGTAGCGCGCGGCCTGCTGGTCGTCGTAGCCGATGGTGTTGGTGCGCCAGGGCAGCGAGGCCGCCGTCGCCTGTCCCCCTTCCACCTGGCGGTCGATCCGTTCGCGGTCTATCGCGTACTGGAAAGCCTGCCGGACCCATTTGTCGTCGAAGGGCTTGTCGCTGACGTCGAAGGTGAGCGGGATCGCCGAGCCGCCGGCTGTGATCAGCTGGAAGCCGGGCTGGCGGCTGAGGGCATAGGCGTCCAGGGCACCCATTCCTACGCCGTACTGGATGCGGCCGCTGCGGATGGCGGAGACCATCGCCGTGGGGTCGGTGATCACATTGATCTGGATCTTGTCCAGGTGGATGTCGTCGGCGTCCCTGTACTTCGGGTACTTGGTCAGGACGACCTTCGCGCCCGGCGTCCAGGACGTCCACTCGAACGGGCCGGTGCCGTCTACGACTTCACCGGCCGCGTACTTGTCGTACGTGTCCGGGTTGAGGACCGGCATGGTCTCGAAGAGGTCGTAGATGTTCGGCAGCGGCCTGGAGAAGGTCAGCTTCAGCTCGTCGTCGCCGACGGCCTTCATGCCCGAGATCGCGGCGGCGACGGGCTGGTTGGCGGCTCCGGTGGCCGGGTCGCGCACCTTCTTCAGCGTGAAGAGGACATCGTCGGCGGTGAGTTCCGCCCCGCTGTGGAAGGTCACGTCGTCGCGGAGCATCACGTCCATGCTCTTGCCGTCCGCCGCCACCTTCCACGACTTGGCCAGCACGCCCTCCGGCTTGCCGGTCTTCTGGTCAATGCGGGTCAGCGTCTCCAGGACCGAGTACTCGGCGAGGATGTTGCCGATCGACGTCTTCAGGAACGAGCCCGGGGCGGGGTCCTGCCCCTGTGCGGCCACCAGCGTCCCGCCGTCCTGCGGGGTGTCCGGGACAACGACGTCCTGTGCCCCCTGTTGCTGCACCGCCGACCTGCATCCGGAAAGCACCAGGGCGAGGGCGCACAACGCCGCCGCGGCACCGCCCCACCTCTTTCGCAACCGCACCATAGAGCACCCTCGCTTCTCTCTGATCTGGGATGACGTGACGTGACGTGATCTGAACCGGACCGACTCGAACGGGCGGACCGGCCCGCAACATGGCTCGTGTCTCAGGCGATGAGGAGCGGGCGCAGGCTGCGGTGGGCGATCTCCAGCCCCTGGCGGACGCGGTCCGGGGTGCCGCCCCAGACTGGGTCCTCGTGCTCGACGGACAGGGTGCCGGTGAAGCCGTGCTCGTAGAGGGCGTCGACGACCGCGTTCCAGTCGACCTGGCCGCGGCCCGGTACGCGGTACCGCCACCAGCCGGTGTCCCAGGGGTCCTTGCGGCCGGTCGCCCTCCCGAAGTAGCCGTAGCGGTCGATGCGGCCGGCCTGGATCTCGATGTCCTTGGCCTGGGCGTGCACGATGCGGTCGGCGTAGGGGGCGATGGTGGTGACCGGGTCGATGCCGATCCAGGTGAGGTGCGAGGGGTCCCAGTTGAGGTAGAGACCGAGGTCGAACATCCACTCCCACAGCTCGGGTGAGTAGGCCAGGTTGCCGGGGTAGCCGTCCGGGTGCCAGCCCTCCATCACACAGTTCTCGATGACGATGCGGACATCGCGTTCGCCCGCGTACTCGACGAGTTCGGGCAGTATCCGCTCGGCCTCGGCCAGGTTCTCGGCGACGGGACGGGTCCAGTCCCGGCCGACGAACGTGCCGATGTACGGGACGCCGAGGGCCGCGGCGGCGTCAATCGCTCGCTTGAGGTGGGTGCGGATCGCGGCGCGGCGCTCGGGGTCCGGGTGGAGGTTGTTCTCGTAGTAGGCGAGGGCGGATATCGACAGTCCGTGGCGGTCGAGGAGAGCGAGGGTGTCGTCCCGTTCCCGCGTGCCGAAGTCGGCGGCAGGCAGGTGGGCCGCCTCGAAGTCGCGGCCGCCGGTGCGCGGCCAGACAGCTACTTCGAGGGCCTCGTAACCGGTCTTCGCCGCCCAGGCGGCGATGTCGTCGAGGGAGGCGTCTGGCAGGCAGGCGGTGAGCATGCCGAGTTTCATGACGAGGGCTCCTTGCGGTGGTGCATGGGGAAGGGGAGGTTTCAGGCAACGGCGAGGGCCCCGCGGCCGACGTTCGTCCAGGTGTCTGTAGCGGCCGAGTTCAGGACCGTCTCGACGAGCCTGGCCGAGCGCAGGCCGTCGGCGGCGGTGGGCAGCCCATCCGGCAGGCCCTCGCCCGCGACAACCTGGTGGACGTCCCGGGTAAAGGCGGTGAAGCAGTCGGCGTAGCCCTGGGCGTGGCCGGCCGGGAGGTGCGCGAGCCGGCGCTGTGCGACGCTGCCCTGCCCGGGGTCGCGGACCAGGATGCGGGCGCCGTCCAGGCCGCCCAGCCAGACGCGCTCCGGCTCCTCCTGGTCGAAGACGGCGCTGGCCCGGCCGCCGTCGAGCTCGAACCAGAGGCGGTTCTTGCGCCCCGCGGACACCTGGGAGACGGTCAGGTTCGCCAGGACGCCGTCGCCGGTGCGCAGCAACAGCACAGCTGCGTCCTCGGTGCTGACAGCGGCGCGCTCGAGCGGTACGGCCCCCTGCCGTTCCGGTCCGCCGAAGCTGGCCGAACTGCCCGTCGGGCGCTGCGCGACGGTGGTCGCGAGGCGGGCGATGACCCCAGTGAACTCGACACCCGCCGTCCACTCGACCAGGTCGCACCAGTGCGAGCCGATGTCGGCGAAGGCGCGGGAGGGTCCGCTCGCGGCAGGGTCGGCGCGCCAGGTGGCAGTGTCGGGGGGAAGCATCCAGTCCTGCAGATAACTCCCGTGCAGCAGCTGCCAGTTGCCGAACTCGCCGGCCTGCCGGCGGGCTCGGATCTCACGCACCATCGGGTGGTAGCGGTAGACGAAGGGAACGGCCACAAGGCGGTCCGCCGCCCGGGCGGCCTCGACGACGCGTTCGGCGTCGTCCACCGAGGTCGCCAGGGGCTTCTCGCAGATCAGGTGTTTCCCGGCGGCGAGCACGTTCAGGGCCTGCCGGGCGTGGAGCGTGTTCGGGGTGCACAGGTGCACGATGTCGACCGCGTCGTCGGCGAGCAGGGCGTCCAGGTCCGGGTAGGCGTGGGGCGCGTCCAGGTCGGCGGCGGCCTGGGTGCTGCGGGCCGCGGAGGAACCGAGGACGCCGTGCAGCACGCCGCCGGCGGCGCGGACGGCCCGAGCATGGACGGCGCTGATCATCCCTGTGCCGACGATGGCTGATCGAGGATGCGGTGTCGTCATGCTGAGCCTCCGTGGTTCATCAATTGCGTGTGGTTTACGTCGTCTCTCGACGTTTACCTGGTCGATCCGTTGCTTGGAGAGCTTTGTTCAGGCTCTGGACGGCCACAAGATGCCTTCTTTAATTTGTTGTCATGCATAAAGAACGCGAGCATCGTCCGGCTGTCCCGTCCGCCCGCCCCGCTCCGCCGGGCACGCCGGACCAGCCGGTTCCGGAGGCGCTGCGCACCGTTCTGACGCTGGTCGCGCGGAGCGAGGCGGCGAGCCGGGCCGAGATCGCCCGGCGGTCGGGGCTCGCCCGTTCCACGGTCGGCCAGCAGATCGACGAGCTGCTGCGGCGCGGCATCATCACCGAGACCGTCGTGGGCCAGTCGGTGCGGGGACGGCCGCCGCGCACTCTCACCATCAGCCCGGAGGCCGGCACACTCGCCGTGGTGTTCGTCTCCCCCGAGGCAACCGGCGTTGCGGTCACCGACCTCAACGGTGGCCTGATCGCCCACGACACCCTCGACCTGCGGGTGGAGACGGGACCTGACACCCTCCTCCCGGCCGTCGCCGAACGCGTCCGCACGCTGCTGACCGGGCACGGCCGCACCGGCAGTCCGGTGCGGCAGGTGGTGGTCGGCTTGCCCGCCCCGGTGGACTTCGTCCGGGGCTGCCCGGTCCGCCCTCCGATCATGCCGGGCTGGGACGGCTTTCCGGTCGCCGCCCGTATGACGGAACTCCTCGGCGCACCCACCCTCGTCGACAACGACGTCAACCTGATGGCCCTTGGCGAGGCCGAACGGGGCACCGCCGGCGACGTCCCGCTGCTCTGCCTGAGCGTCGGCACCGGCATCGGCGCCGGCCTGGTCACCGCGGAAGGCACCGTGCACCGGGGTGCGGACGGCGCGGCGGGCGACGTCGGGCACACTCGCGTGCCGGGTCATGACGAGGTGCTGTGCGCCTGCGGCAAGACGGGCTGCCTGGAGGCCGTCGCCTCCTGCCGGGCAATCCTCGCCGCACTGGACATGCCGGAACACACTCCGGACGATCCCGCCCACGGCCTGCGGCTGCTCTGCGAACGTCTGGCCAACGGCGACGCCCAGGCCCTGCACGAGGTGGGCCGGGCAGGCGTGGAGATCGGCGAGGTGGTGGCCATGCTGGTCCTCGCCTTCAACCCGCGCACCCTCGTGCTCAGCGGCCCGGTCGCCGACGCCTGCGACGAACTCCTCGCGTCGATCCGCGCGGTGGTCTACCGGCGCGCCCTTTCCCTGGCCACCCGCAAACTGGTCATCACGACCAGCCAGTTGGGCGCGCGAGCCGGCCTGATCGGCGCAGTCGTGCTCGCGGTCCAGGAGACGTTCAGCCGGGAGGGGGTGGGCCGGCTCCTCGGGGCGACGCCGTGACAAGGGGCGACGCCCTGAGGAGCCGGCCGGGAGCGGGCCGCTCACGCCGCGTCGCTGTACGGCCCGGCCAGCACGTCCACCGGCCATCCCGGCAGCGCCTGCACCAGACAGAAGGTCAGGATCGACAGCAGCCAGAGCACCACCAGGCCGCGGGCAAGGTGTCCCCGTCACGAGGCCCAGGACAAGGGGAACGCGGACGGCGCCCCGTAGCCGTAGAACGACAGGACTATGGGCGGTCGGCACGGACTCCGTACTCACCATGACTTCCTTCCGGCATCCGGCGAGGTTGCGGGAAGAGTGGTGTGCGTCACGGCAGTCCACCAGGGGCGCGTTCCGCTCACCGGACCAGGCTCCTGGTGGCGCAATACGAGCGGAGACACGATCACACGGAATCAGCGTGAGCCGTGAGCCTGCATGAGCTCGATTGAGAGAGGGAGGGCGCCGTGGCGTCGAAGGACGAGGCCGAGATATCTGCAGCAGACCGTGCCGCGCTGCGGGAACGGGCCGGCGAGCTACGCTCGTTGCTCCTGGACACCAGCCACCGCATCCACGAGCGCCCCGAGACCAGGTTCGAGGAGTTCCACGCCTGCCAGCTGCTGTGTGAGCAGCTGAAGCAGCACGGCTTCGAGGTACGGAGTCCGGTCGCCGGCCTGGAGACGGCGTTCCTCGGGGTGCACGAAACCGGCAGTCCCGGCCCCACGGTGGCCGTCTTCTGCGAGTACGACGCACTGCCCGGAATCGGCCACGGCTGCGGGCACAACATCATCGCCGCCGCAGGACTCGGTGCCGGCCTCCTGCTCAAGTCCCTTCTGGAACAGGACTCTTCACTCGGCGGGCGGCTGCTTGTCGTCGGCAGCCCGGGCGAGGAAGGCGGCGGCGGCAAGGTCCCCCTCATCGACGACGGAATCCTCGACGGCGTAGACGCGGCCGTCATGCTGCACCCCTCCGGGGAGAACCTGGCGGCGATGCGCACCCTCAGCCGCGCGAGCATGAACGTCACCTTCACCGGACGCGCCGCACACGCTGCGGTCAGCCCGCACACCGGCATCAACGCCCTGGACGCGGCGGTCCTCACATACAACGCCATCGGCCTGCTGCGCCAGCAGGTCACGCCGGACACCCGGATCCACGCGATCATCAAGGAGGGCGGCGAGGCCCACAACATCATCCCCGAGCGCGCGGTCGTCGAACTCAGCGTGCGCTGCGAGGACCCCCGCGTCCTCCTCGAGGACCTCAGGCCACGGGTGGAGAACTGCGCGCGAGGCGCGGCCCTGGCCACCGGCGTCGACATCCACATCGAACACCCCGACCCGCCCTACCTCTCCATCCAGCCCAACCCGGTCCTCGAACGCCTCGTCGACGACGCCTACCGGGCCCTCGGCCGCACCACCGAGCCGCACCGCGCCGAGGTCTACCCCGGCTCCACCGACATGGGCAACGTGAGCCAGGTCGTCCCCTCGATCCACCCGAACATCGAGATCGTCCCCGGCCTCACCATGCACAGCCGCACGGCAACAGATCTGGCCGGCGGCGAACACGGCGACCAGGCCGTCCTCGACGGGGCCCTCATGCTGGCCATGACCGGGAGTGCACTGTTCCGCTCGGCCGACGTCGTCACCGAGGTCAAGTCCGCCTTCGTCGAAGGCGTACGCGTCTGACCAAGCCGGCGACATGGGAGGCCGTCGAGCGAGATCACCGCTGTCCATTTCCGGATCCGGGGCGACGCCGCACGGCCTTGGCCGCCTGCCCTCCGGCGCCCGCTGTTCGGCAAGGGGACGTGGAAGCCGCCTACGCGATCTGCGAGCGAGTCGTGGGCACCCTACGCCGCGAGCTCCTCGACCGGATCTTGATCTGCAACGAGGCCTACGCCCGAGCAGTCCTGGCCCAGTACATCCGGCACTACAACGGAACCGCCTGACCGAACGGCCTCGCCGCGGCGCACAGCACCGAATCGTATTTTCGAGCGGCACAGGCCCAAGGTCGTCGACAACGACAGGGCCGATGACACTCGCGCCCTGCGCGCCCAGGGTGTCCCTGTCCCACTGATCGCGAGCAAGCTCGTCATCCCCTCGGGCGAGAACAAAAGCGAGCGCCCCTCGGCGCCACCGTCTACCGCCTCCTCCCCGAAGCCGACGGCAACGCCGACGACCGAATTGGTGGGCCACTCAAGGCTTCAAGATCATCTCACTTGCCTTTGACGAGGCATATCTCGGTCACACCCCTGCCTGGGCGCCCCACAGCGGGGCCGAAAACAGTGCTAGAAATCGGATATGAAGGGATTTTCTCGCCTAAAGCGCCATGAGACGCCTCGTCTCTTCGCTGACCTCGCGCGTAACCGAGACGAGTCCGCGGGCTCGGGGCTGCGCTCTTTGCTGAATCTGCGCACCGCCGCCGGGCAAGTGTTCGTGATGCAGCTCGTGATCGTGGTGCTGCTGGTGGCGGCCGCGGTGATGGCCTTGGTGCTCCAGGCGGGGCGCGACAGTACGCGGGAAGCCGCGCGCCAGTCTCTGACCGCAGCGGAGACGTTCGCGAACGCCCCGGGCACAGTCCAGGCATTGAAGAGCGGTGATCCGACGGCCGTGCTGCAGCCGCGTGCCGAAGCAGCTCGTGAGAGGGCGGGCGTGACCTTCATCGTTGTCATGGACACCAACGGAATTCGCTATACGCACCCCGACCCTCGACGGATCGGGAAGAAGTTCATCGGAACCATCAAACCGTCCCTGGAAGGCCGCACCACCATCGAGCGCGCCCGCGGGCTGCCCCAGCCCGAGGGCAGCGGGCCGGTCATCCAGGCGGTGGTGCCGGTGACCGATGACCGCGGCTCGGTCGTCGGCCTGGTGTCCGCGGGGATCAAGGTCCACAAGGTGACCGCCCTGTCGGCACGCCAAATGCCGATCATTTTCGGTACCGGGGCGGCCGCGCTCGCCTTGTCCACTCTCGGGACGGCATGGGTGGCCAGGCGGTTGAGTGGGCAGACGCACGGTCTGGGCCCGGCGGAGATGACGCGGATGTACGAGCACCATCACGCGGTGCTGCACGCGGTCCGGGAGGGGGTACTGATCATCAGTGCCGACGGGCGGCTGATGCTGGCCAACGACGAGGCGCGGCGGCTGCTGGAGCTACCGGCGGATGCGGAACAGCGGCAGGTGGCAGAACTGAAGTTGGATGCGGATACGGCGCGGCTGCTGGCGTCGGGTGAGCCGACCACAGATGAGGTGCATCGCGCGGGGGACCGCTTGCTGGCGGTCAGCATGCGACCCACCGCCCCGTACGGCGGTCCGGCCGGCTGGGCGGTGACGTTGCGGGACGCCACAGAGCTGGCGGCGGTCACCGGACGGGCGGCGGTGGCGCGAGAGCGGCTGACGCTCCTGTACGACGCGGGGGTACGGATCGGTACCACGCTGGACGTGGTGCGCACCGCGCAAGAGCTGGCGGATGTGGCGACCCCGCGGTTTGCCGACATCGTCACCGTCGATCTGCTGGAGTCGGTGGAGCGGGGCGAGGAGCCAGCCAGGACGGCGAGTATGCGCCGTACGGCAATCAGCGAGGCGTACCAGGAACGGGAGGGGATCTACCCGGTCGGAGAGCTGATCACCTACTCGCCGACGACTCCGCAGGCGCGGGCCCTGGAGACAGGCCGGGCAGTGCTGGAGGACGACCTGCGACAGGCTGGGGGGTGGCGGGAACAGGACCCTGACGGGGCCGGCAGGGCCTTGGAGCGCGGGGTGCACTCGCTGGTGACGGCGCCTCTCCAGGCGCGTGGTGTGGTGCTGGGGACGACGAACTTCTGGCGCACGGGGGATTCGCCGCCGTTCAAGGAAGGAGACGTCTCCCTCGCGGAGGAACTGGCGGCGAGGGCGGCGGTGGCCATCGACAACGCCCGCCGCTTCACCCGTGAGCACACGATGGCGGTGACCCTGCAGCGGAGTCTGCTGCCGCAGGGGGTACCGGACCTGGACGCATTGGATGTGGCCTGGCGGTACCTGCCGGCCGAAGCCGGGGTGGGCGGGGACTGGTTCGACGTCATCCCGCTGCCGGGCGCCCGGGTGGCGCTGGTGGTCGGCGACGTGGTCGGCCACGGACTGCACGCGTCGGCGACGATGGGGCGCCTGCGCACAGCGGTACACAATTTCTCCGCCCTGGACCTGCCGCCGGACGAACTGCTCGGACACCTGGACGACCTGGTCAGCCGCATCGACAGCGACGAGAGCAACGGCGACGACCCGCAGAGTCACGCCGAAGCGGTCACGGGGGCGACCTGCCTGTACGCGATCTACGACTCGGTCACGGGAGTGTGCACGATGGCGCGAGCAGGACACCCGGGCCCGGCGGTGGTGCATCCGGACGGGACCGTCACCTATCCGGAAGTGCCTGCTTCGCCACCTCTCGGCCTGGGCAGCCACCCCTTCGAAACCATCGAGCTGCACCTGCCCGAGGACTCACGACTTGTGCTGTACACCGACGGGCTGATCGAGAACCGCGACCGGGACATCGACACCGGGCTGGACCTGCTGCGCCGGGCTCTGGAGGGGGCGGAGCGCACTCCGGAGGAGACGTGCCAGGCGGCGATCGACGCGATGCTGCCGGCGCACCCGGCCGATGACATCGCGCTGCTGGTGGCCCGCACCCGGCTGCTCGAGCCGTCGAGGGTGGCGCACTGGGAGGTTTCGCCGGATCCGGCGGCGGTGGCCCCGGTCCGTACGGAGTGCGGGGCGCAACTGCAGGCGTGGGGGCTGGGGGACATCGGGTTCACCACGGAACTCATCCTCAGCGAGTTGATCACCAATGCGGTCCGATACGGCTCGCCACCGATCAGGGTGCGGCTGTTGCACTACCGCAGCCTGATGTGCGAGGTGTCGGACGGGTCCAGCACCTCGCCACGTGTGCGGAGGGCAGCGACAACGGATGAGGGTGGACGTGGGCTGTTCTTGGTGGCGCAGTTCGCCCAGCGGTGGGGCACGCGGTACACACCGGGTGGCAAAGTCATTTGGGCCGAACTATCACCACACAACGGCGTCGTCACTGCCACAATGAGCGACACACTCACCGAAGCCCTTCTCGACCAGTTCGACGATCCCACCCTGTCAACTTGACCCGGCCCCAAAGGCCCCGGACGCTGTCGCCCGGCTACTCGCCGAGGGCTGCTCCGCGGTCCTCGGCCGCCGCTGGAAGCTGATCATCCGCCTCGCCGCGGGCCTTGCCACCGTCCCGGTCTCCGCGGTCGACGCCGATGTGCAGGCCCTGCGCGAGTTCGGTTCCGAAGGCCTCGACGACCTCTCCCTCATCGACCTCATGCACTGTGCGTCCTTCTTCGGCTGGGCGAACCGCTTGATGCTCAGCCTCGGTTCGGTCGCGGGCGAGGCGAGCCCAGCATGACCGGGGGCGCCGAGCGGACCGTGCTGCGTCCGCACAGCTCGCACTGGGGCGCGTTCCATGCCGCTGCCCGCCCCGACGGCGGCCTCGACGTCATCCCGGACCCGGCCGACCCGGCGCCCTCACCCCTGCTGCGGAACCTGCCCGCGGCCCTCGACCCGGCCGCACGTTCCTCGCCGCCCGCGCCGCGGCTCGCGCCCTCGGCTGCGCCGGACCCGCGACACTGCCGGTGGCAGGCTTGCGTCAGGCGTCGCGCTCAGGTGGCCCGGTTCACGCGGCTGACCCGGTTCACCCGGCCGGCAGCGGGAACAGCATGCACGTGCTGGTGGCGTGGGCGAGCACACGGTCCGTCGCGTCGACCAACCGGGCCTGCGCGAGGGCGGTTTGGCGGCCGCTGCTCACGACCGTGCCGATGGCGCGGACCCTGCCGGTGTCCACGGTGATCCGCCGCAGGAACTTCACGGTCAGGTCGAGCGAGGTGTACGCGACACCCTGGGGCAGCGTCGACTGGACGGCGCAGCCGGCCGCCGAGTCGAGCAGGGTCGCGTAGATCCCGCCGTGCACGCTGCCGATGGGGTTGTAGTGCTCCTCCCCGGGGACCAGCGAAAACACCGCGCGCCCCTTCTCCACCTCGTCGAGGCGGAAGTCGACGGTCGCGCTCACCGGCGCCGCGGGCAGCCGTCCTGCCTGCATCTCGCGCAAGAAGTCCAGGCCGGAGGACCGCCCCACGGCGGCTGCCGTGAGCGCGGGGTCCTCCCACTCATACGTGCGTGTCCGTCCCACAGCCCCGCTCCTCCCGATCTGACTTTGCAACTTGAAGTTAGCCCTGGACCATCTGGCTGTCAATCATGAAGTCAGGGTTCTAGGATGGGGGGATGGAGTGGCTTGAGACGAGCACGGAGAACTGTCCGGTCCAGCTCACACTCGACGTGGTCGGGGAGAAGTGGACGCTGCTGATCCTGCGCGATGCCTGCAACGGCGTCCGCCGCTTCGACGACTTCCGCCGCCACATCGGCCTGTCGGAGGCGCTCCTCAGCAACCGTCTGCGGAAGCTGACCGCGGCCGGCATCCTGAGATCCGTGCCGTACCAGGAACCCGGCAGCCGCTCCCGCCGCGAGTACCGGGTGACCCGCAAGGGCTGGGACCTGTGGCCGGTCCTGGTGGCATTGAAGCAGTGGGGCGAGGCACACACGGGTGAGGAGCAGGGGCCGGTCATCGACCTGCGGCACGCGGAGTGCGGAGCCCCGGCGCGCGTGGCGGTCGAGTGCGATCAGGGGCACACCGCCCTGTCCCCCGCCGACGTCACAGCGCGGCCCGGCCCGGCGGCCCGCCCCCGCGCCTGACGCCCACGAGCGGCCTCCGCCGCCCGACGACGTACTACTGGTCGCCGCCCGACACGTCCGGGGTGCGCACGCCCACGATGCGTAGCGCGATGTCGCCGTACTGGTAAGCGAGTTGACCGGCGGTGAACTCCCCTCCCTCGCGGAACCAACTGGCCACGCCGATGCCCAAGTCGAGGATCGAGTAGGAGGCGATCCTGGCCGACTGCACCCCGAATGCGCGCTCGGCCATGCCTCGCCCGATCAGTTCGCGGAAGCGGCACTCGTAGTCGCTGCGGCGGGCGAGCAATCGGTCCTGGTCGGGCTGTTCGAGGCTGCCGATCTCGCGGTTGCCTACCAAGGCCTCCAGTCGGTGGGGGCGTGGTAGCGGAAAACGGCTACGCCTATCGGCACCTGCGCCGATGGCTCGCGGCGCGCGGGATCAGACACCGCATCGCCCGCAAGGGCGTCGAGTCCTCGCAACGGCTGGGCCGGCATCGCTGGGTCGTGGAACGCACGATGTCCTGGCTGTCAAGGTGCCGACGTCTCCACCGCCGCTACGAACGCAAGCCCGGGCACTTCCTCGCCTTCACCGCCATCGCAGCAACCCTGATATGCCACCGTCGCATCGCGCTGCAGCGCTGGACGCTCCGTCAGGCCGCCGTCGTCCCCGCCTACGTGAACACCTCCGTCGTCGGCTTCAGCAAGAAGGTGCACGGTTTGCGGATGTCGATCTCGGCGTGGCCGGAGTTCTACGGCGCCTGGGTGGAGGGCCGATGACACCGCCGAAGCGCACCCCGCTCGGGCTGCGCCACGCCGCCACCCGGCTCGGCTCCGCGCTCCTGGTCGTCTGGGCGGCGGCCACCTGCGCCTTCATCGTCTTCCAACTGGTGCCGGGCGACCCGGTGAAAGCGATTGTCGGCTCCCACGCACTGGTCGGCGCCGAGCAGCGCGACGCGATCCGCCACCATTACGGCCTGGACCGGCCGGGTCCGCTGCACGATCGGGTGACAGCCTGACGTGCCCAGACTTGCATCAGACCCATTCGCCCCAGGCGTCCAGGTCGGCTGTCCTACCGACTCGCCGGCACGGGCAGCGCGGACCCAGGGTTGCCACAGGCTGAGTGCGCCCCTGGGGCCGCGATCACCGTGACGACCAGGGGCCTGGCCCGCGGCCGGGACGCGTCTGCAGCCGTGCCGACTTCTTCGCTGCCCCGGGCGTCCTGATCACTTCTGGCGGACAGCGTGCGGCGACATCTGACATGCCGCGCATGGCGTAATGGGTCGTTCAGGCGTCTCTTCAGGTCATCTTGTGCGAAGGCGGTGAGCGGCATGGGTGGCGGGAGGAGGTGGCGAGACGGGTCATGGCTGAGGAGAGCGTGGACCGGTCGGAGGGTTTCGGCGAGCGGCTGCTCGGCGTGCTGCTGGACAGGGCACGGCTGATGCCGCCGCAGTTGATCGCCCCGCTGATCGCGGAGGAGGTGGCCAGGTTTGGCGGCCGTGACGTCTCCATCCTGCTCCAGGACTACGCGCAGGAGTTCCTGGTGCCGCTGCCGGGCAGGAAGCTGCACGTCGGCCAGCCCCAGCCGGTGGTCGGCTCCCCCGCCGGCCGGACCTTCCTGCGCGCGGACGTCGTCGAAGTACCGCAGGCCGACGGCGGCGTGCGGATGTATCTGCCGCTGCTGGACGGCAGCGACCAGGTCGGTGTGATGGCCTTGACCCTGGATACTGTCAGCGACGACGACCGGCGCCTGCTGCGCCGGCTCTCCGGCCTGGTCGCCGACATGCTGATCACCAAGAACTCCTACACCGACCAGTTCTTCCTGGCCCGGCGCCGGGAGCCGATGAGCGTGTCCGCGGAAATCCAGTGGAGCCTGCTGCCGCCGCTGACGATGACCGTTCCGCAGGTCGCGGTGGCCGGCATCCTGGAGCCCGCCTACCGCGTCGCCGGCGACAGCTTCGACTACGCGCTCAACGAAAACATCCTGCACGCGGCCGTGATCGACGCGATGGGCCACGGCCTGGACGCCGCCGCGATGGCGACCGTCGCCATCGGCGCCTACCGGCACGCCCGGCGCGTGTTCGTCAGCCTGGAGGAGAAGTACGGGTACATGGACGATGCCATCTCCCGGCAGTTCGGGCCCGACCACTTCGTCACGGCGCAGCTGATGCACCTCAACATCGCCACCGGTGAGCTGGAGCTGGTCAACGCGGGCCACCCCGCGCCGCTGCTGATCCGCGATGGCCGGGTCGTGCGGCAGCTGGAGAGCGCAACAACGCTGCCCGTCGGCTTCGGCGGTGAGCAGCCCCGGCTCAGACAGCACATGCTCCAGCCAGGCGACCGGGTGCTGTGCTACACCGACGGCATCATCGAGGAACACCTCACCGGCGAGGAGCCGTTCGGTGAGGAGCGCCTCATCCAGTGCGTCGACCGCCTGGCGGAGGAGTCGTCAGGCGGGGTGCGGGCGGATCTGACTTGGCTCTCTCACACGCTGAAGACGGAACGGGGCGGGCACACCAGCGACGACGCCACCCTGTTCATGATCGAGTGGCAAGGCGGCGCCGCCGACCACCTCGCTGTCCTTGACTGATCACTCGACGTCAACCGAATCCGCACCGGCCGGCGCCGCCCACGCGGGCGACGACCCAGGGCCCAGCGTTGTCAGTTCGCATCGACGTTTCGAGCCGTCTGATCGCTAAGAGGGCGGTATGTGATGTCCCCTGTCATCCAATCGAGCCCCTTGACAGGGATTCCGGCCCGGAGACGTTCTGCGCCGGCGTCGCTCACTGCGGTCGTGCGTGACCGAGAGGTTCGAGGACTTACAGCCCGTGCGTCCGTTCCGGTGGTCGCGCGGGGATCGTCACTTTTCCGGCTGGTACTGGGCAGCGACGGTGGATCGACATGTGGGCTACGAGTCGCGGCTGGAGCGGGACCGCCTGATCCTGTCGGGCTTCGATCCGTTGGGGACGGGCATGGCCCCTCAGCCGTTCTGGCTGCACTGGCACGACGGGGAACGCGAACGCCGAAACGCGCCGGACTACTTCGTACACCGCCGAGACGGGTCTGCCGTGGTCGTCGGTGTCCGGGCGGATGAGCGGGTCGGGCCCCAGGATGCGGCGACCTTCGAGGTGACTCGCCGGGCTTGCCTTCGGTCCGGCTGGAAGTTCGGACGGGTCGGGACTCCCTCACCTGTGCTGACGGCCAACGCCCGTTGGCTGTCTCGTTACCGCCGCCTGCGGTGTTTCCGCGAGGACGTCGCCACATGCGGTCAGTGTCCCGCCGGGAGGGGTTTGATTCGGTCGGTGGTGGTCACGCCGGGTGCGCGGCTCACTCAGCGCAGCAGATCCCGTACGGCGTCGAAGGCGGCCGCGTCCGTCGCCGGGTCCGTGCCGGGGCGGGCCAGTGCGCTCATCGGGATCGGGGTGACCGGGGGCAGCCCGCCGTACGGGCTGAGGCCGTCCGGGGCGGGGCCGACCGCGGCGAGCAGGGCGACGCCCTGGCCGGTGCGGGCGATGTCGAGGACGCCGGCCAGATAGCCGGCGTCGCCGACGACGGCCGCGACGCCGTGCGCGGCGAGGGTGGCGATGGCCCGGCGGCGGATCGCGCACGGGTCCTCGATGGCCACCAGCGGAACCGGAGCGGGCGCGGCGTGCCAGGTCAGCGGCAGCCCGTCGACGGGGGTGCCCTCGGTGGCGGCGGCCTCGGTGACGTACACCGCGACGGTCACGCTGCCGCGCTCCACGGTCTCGACGAGGCGCGCCGAGCGGTCGATGCGGAAGCGGACCCGGCAGCCGGGGCGCACATGCTGGCTGACCGCGGACTGGCTCAGCGCCGGGGCGCGGGCCGCGCGGTGGAAGCCGCCGCAGTCGGCTATCGCGGTCAGGCTGCGCAGGGCCACGATGTCGAGGACAGGTTGGGGCATGCGGTGACCGTCCGCTACTCCGCCCACAGGCTCCGGATGTGTCCGATGTGCCGGGTCATGACCGCGCGGACCGCCTCCTCGTCGCGGGCGAGAAGTGCGTCGAGGATCTCGAGATGTTCCTCGGCGGAGGCCTGAAGCTTCTCCTCCTCGACGAGCGAGGTGAGGCCGTACAGGCGGGAGCGTCGGCGCAGATCTCCGACGACCTGGACGAGGTGGGCGTTGCCCGCGAGGGCGAGCAGTTCGAGGTGGAAGCGCAGGTCCGCCTCGACGTACGTGATGAGGTCACCGGCGGCAGCGGCGGCGACGATCTCCTGGGCCACGGGACGCAGGGCTTCCAGGGCGGCGGGGGCCGCGTTCGTGGCCAGCTCCACCGTGGTGGGGATCTCTATCAGCGCACGGATGTGGGTGTACTCGTCCAGCTGCTGGTCGGACACCACGGTGACCCGGAACCCCTTGTTGGGCACCGTGTCGACCAGGCCCTCCTTGGCGAGGTCGAGCATGGCCTCGCGCACGGGCGTCGCGGAGACGCCGAAGCGGGCGGCGAGACCGGGCGCGGAGTAGACCTCGCCGGGCCGCAGCTCGCCGGCGATCAGCGCGGCACGCAGCGCGTCGACGACACGTTCGCGGTAGCTGCTCCGCGTGCCCCCGAGGGTGGGCAGAGCGGGACCGGCGGTTCGGGCGCTGGTGCGCTGGGCGGCCATCGGGTTTCCTTCCATGCCAAGTAGCGAGCCACCAGTATCCAGGCAGCGGATGCGTGGCAGCGCGAGGTGAGGGGCGGTACGGGAGTGCCGGGCAGGGGTAGTGCGGAGCAGGGGTAGTGCGGAGCAGGGGTGGCGCGGATTCGGAGGGTCAGTGTTCTGCAGCCGCTTCCTGCTCCCCGGCCCGTGCGAGCACACCCAGTGGTACCGGGCAGGCGAACGGCCGCTTCGCGGGCCGCTGTTCGCCGCCGGCGAGGGCCGCCACCGCCGGGCCGCACATTTTGCCCTGGCACCAGCCCATGCCGGCCCTGGTCAGCAGTTTCACGGTGCGTACATCGCCCGCGCCGAGCTCGTCCAGTGCCTCGCGGATCGCGGCCGCCGGCACTTCCTCGCAGCGGCAGACGACCGTGTCGTCGGTGATCTGCTCGGTCCAGTGCGCGGGCGGGGCGTACACGGAGTCGATCGCGGCGAAGAAGCGGCGCAGCCGGTCGCGGGTGCGGGCGGCTGCCGCCCAGCCGGCCGGGTCCGGTTCCGTCCCCCGTAGCCGGGCGGCCGCCGAACGTCCTGCGATGTGTCCCTCGGCGAGGGAGAGCGTCGAGCCTCCGATGCCGGTGCTCTCGCCCGCGGCCCAGACGCCGGGCACGTCGGTGCGCTGTCCCTCGTCGACCGAGACGCCTCCTTCGTCGACGCGGCAGCCGAGCGTCTCGGCGAGATCCGTGTGCGGGAGCAGGCCGTGGCCGACGGCGAGGGTGTCGCAGGGGATGCGCCGCTCGGTGCCCGGCCTGGCCCGGCCGTCGGCGTCGAGCGCGGCGACGGTGACGGCCTCCAACCGGTCCGTCCCGTGCGCCGCGATGACGGTGTGGTGCGCGCGGACCGGGATCCGGTGGGTCAGCAGCGCCGCCGCGTACTGTGCCGCCTCGGCCAGCTTGTCCGGGTGGGCGGCGAGCCGCGGCGCGCGCGAGGTGAATGCCTTCGGATCGGCGGACTCGACGAGTGCGGCGACCCTGGCGCCCGCTGCGGCGAGGCCGACGGCGACGGGCAGCAGCAGCGGCCCGGTCCCGGCCACTACCGCCGTCCGCCCCGGTAGCACGAGGCCGCTCTTGAGCATGGCCTGGGCGCCGCCCGCGGTGAGCACGCCAGGCAAGGTCCAGCCGGGGAACGGCAGCACCTTCTCGTAACCGCCGGTGGCGAGGAGTACGGCGTCGGCGCGCACGGTGGCCGGCTCCCGCTGCTCGGGGCCGGTCAGCGCGTGGACGGTGAAGATCTTCGACTGCCGTTCCACGAACCATACTTGGTGGCTCGTCAGGTGCGTGACGCGGCCGGTCGCGACGTGGTCGGCCAGTCCGTCACGCAGCCGCTCCCAGGTCCGCCACTGGTGATGCAGTGCCTGCGGGCGTCGCGCGCCGAGCTCCTGGGCGGGCTGCCGGTAGAACTGTCCGCCCGCCTGTGCGGCGGAGTCGATCACGGTGACGCGGACGCCCCGGGCGGCGGCGGCCAGTGCGGCGGCGAGGCCGGCGGGGCCCGCTCCGACGATCGCGAGATGCGGGTCGGCGGGCGGGTCAACCGGGCGCGGGTCAGCGCTCATCGTGGCCGGTCCCTTCCTGGGTACGGATCACCTGGCCGGGCTCGGCGGGGCGCAGACAGGCCCGCTGGTTGGGGTGCCCGTCGACGGTGACCAGGCAGTCGAAGCAGACGCCGATGCCGCAGAAGATTCCACGCGGCCTGCCCTCGCCCCGCGTCGACCGCCAGGACGTGACGCCCGCCGACCAGAGCGCCGCGCCGACGCTCTGGCCGGGCAGGGCCTCGATCTCCCGGCCGTCGAAGGTGACGGTGAAGGCAGGGCCCGGACGGGCCTCGGTCAGGTCCAGCGGCGTACGGGCTCTCACGGCTCTCACTCTGTCTCCTCCTCGGGAAAGCGGTCGGACTCGGGAAAGCGGTCGGGGCGGAACGGCGTCAGGTCCAGGTCCGGCGCCTTGTCGGTGAGCACCTGGGCGATCAACTGCCCGGTGCCCGGGGCGAGTCCGATGCCCGCACCCTCGTGCCCGCACGCGTGGAACAGTCCGGGGACGCGCGGATCGGTCCCGATCGCGGGCAGATGGTCCGGCATGTACGGACGGAAGCCCAAGTAGGAGCGCATCGCACGAACTTGCTCCAGGAAGGGGAAAAGCCGGGTCGCGTCCGCCGCGAGGGAGCGTACGACGGGGAGCGAGAAGGACCGGTCGAAGCCGACGCGTTCGCGGCTGGCGCCGATCAGGATCGGTCCCGCCGCCGTGCCCTCGACCACCGGCGAGGTCTGCAGGGCCGCGGAGTCGCTGGCCACGTCGGCCACGTAGTCGGCGGCGTACACCTTGTGGTGGACCATGCGCGGCAGCGGCTCGGTGACCAGGACGAAGCCGCGCCGCGGCAGGACGGGCAGGCGGACCCCCGCGAGCGCGGCCACTTCGCCGCCCCAGGTGCCGGCGGCGTTGACCAGCGCCGGGGCATGGATGTCCCCCCGGTCGGTACGGACGCCGCGGACGGAGCCGTCGGCGGCGCGCAGTACGCCGGTGACGGTCCAGCCGGTGTGCAGTCGGGCGCCGGCCGCCCGTGCCGCGCGCACCACGTGGGCGGCGGCCATGGACGGCATCACCTGCGCGTCCTGCGGGTAGTGGACCGCGCCGGGGAGTCCTGGCGCCAAGTGCGGTTCGAGAGACCGGAGTTCACCGGGATCGACGGGTAACGCCTCGACACCGGCGGCGCGCTGCTCGACCGCGAGTTCCTCCAGGGCGGCGAGCCCTTCGGGCGCGGCGGCCACGACGACGCCGCCCTTGCGCTCGTACTCGACGGCGTCGCCCATCCCCGGCTCGGCGGCCAGCTCGGCCCACAACCGGACGGAGTGCAGGGCCAGTTCGAGCTCGGGCCCCGGTTCCTTGTCGGAGACCAGCAGGTTCCCCTCGCCGGCGCCGGTCGTGCCGCCGGCCACCGGGCCGCGGTCCACCAGGGCGACTCTCAGGCCGGCGCGGGCCGCGTACAAGGCGCATGCAGCGCCCGTCATCCCGGCCCCGACGACCACAACATCGCAGGTCAGTCGCTTAGTCACGGCAGTACTATGTCACACACCCCTGCCTCGTCAAAAGGATTCACAGAGTCGGACGGGCACCCACCGGCCGTGCGTGCCACCGGGGTTCGCCGCCACGTAAATTCCACGGAACATCCATTGCCGTTCAACTCCCCCCGGCTCTAAGGTCGGCGCAGCACGCCAGTGCTATTGCACAGTGCAATGCCACATACCACTGGGGATCTCATGGCATCAGGGCAGGTCAGGACCGTGTCAGATGAGCCGACGGGAGCCGTACGGACGGATATGGGTGCTGTCTCGCCGCTTTCCTCCACTCGCATCACGGGCGGTCTGCTCCGGGAGTGGCAGGACCGGAACCGGCACGCGACGATCCCGCACACCGTCGGGCAACTGCGCGCCGCCGGTAACATCGACAACCTGAGCCGACTCCTCAGCGCCGAACCTCCCGCCTACCGCGGCCGTTACCCGTTCCTCGACACCGATCTGTACAAGACGCTCGAAGGTCTGGCGTACGAGATCGGCGAGGGCGAAGCGGAGGCCGGCGTAAGGGAGTTCTTCGACGAGGTCGTCGGGCTCCTCGAACGGGTGCAGGGCGAGGACGGCTACCTCAACTCCTTCTTCCAGGACCCGGAGGCGGCCAAGAAGCCCTGGCAGGACCTGGCTTGGGGGCACGAGCTCTACAACCTCGGCCATCTGATCCAGGCCGCCGTCGCGGCCCACCGCAGGATGGGCGACGCCCGACTCCTCGCCGTGGCCAGGAAGTTCGCCGACCTGGCTGTCCGGCGCTTCGGAGAAGAGGGCGAAGGCGGCAAGGAGGGTGTCTGCGGGCATCCCGAGGTGGAGATGGCCCTGGTCGAGCTGTACCGGGAGACCGGCGAGCGTGCCTATCTGACCCAGGCCCGCCTGTTCGTGGACCGCCGCGGGCACGGACACCTGCGGCACAGCGTCTTCCCGCCCGACTACTTCCAGGACCATCTGCCCTTCCGTGACCTCCCGACGGTCACCGGGCACGCGGTGCGCATGGGGTACCTGGCCGCCGGTGCGACCGACGTTTTTTTGGAGACGCAGGACCGAACCCTGTTCGAAACCCTGGACAAGCTCTGGGACGACATGGTCGCCACCAAGCTGTACCTCACGGGCGGGCTCGGCAGCCGGCACTCCGACGAGGCCATCGGTGACCGGTACGAGCTGCCGTCCGAGCGCGCGTACACCGAGACCTGCGCCGCCATCGCTGTCATGCAGTGGGCCTGGCGCATGTTCGTGGCCACGGGCAGCGCGAAGTACCTCGACGTCTTCGAGCGCGTGCTCTTCAACGCCTACGCCGTGGGGCTCTCGGCCGACGGGCAGGCCTTCTTCTACGACAACCCGCTCCAGCGGCGCCCCGACCACGAGCAGCGCAGCGGCGCCGAGACCGGCGGCGAGGCGCTGCGCCGCTCCTGGTTCGGCTGCCCCTGCTGCCCGCCCAACATCGTCCGGTGGATGGCACAGCTCGGCGACTACGTGGCCGCCGAGCGCCCGGACGAACTGGTCATCGCCCTGTTCACCGAGGGCCGCATCGAGACGGACGCCGTCGCGGTGAGCGTCGGGACGGCGTATCCGTGGGACGGCGACGTGCACCTCACCGTCGAACGCGCGCCCGGCCGCCGGTATGCGATCCGCCTGCACATACCCGCGTGGGCCCGGGACGTCACGCTGGACGGCGCGACCGTCACGGCCGAGGACGGCTGGCTGACCGTCGAGCGGGAGTGGTCGGCGGGAGACACACTGCGCCTGCACCTGCCGATGCCGGTACGCGGCCACGCGTCGCACCCTTACCTGGACGCGACCCGGGGCGCCGTCGCCGTCGCCCGCGGGCCGCTCGTCTACTGCGTCGAGCAGCAGGACTCCCCCGCCCCGGTCGACGATCTCGTCCTCCCGGTCGACCGTCTGGCCGGCGCCGAACTCGCGGCGTTGCCCGACGGCCTGCCCGGACAGGTTGCCGTGCGTCTGACGGCAGATGTCGCGCCGGTGCCGCCGGCCGAGCTCTATCCGGAGATCACCGGCGAACCCGTCACCGCCGAACCGGCCGGGACCGCTCAGGTGACCTTCGTCCCCTACTTCCTGTGGGGCAACCGCAGGCCCGAGGCCATGCGCGTCTGGGTTCGGGCCCAGTGAGCACCTTCCCCGACGTCATCGAAACGTACCGATCCAAGGAGCGCACCATGAGGAGAACCACGGCTGCCCTCGGCGCCGCGCTTGCCTGCACGCTGCTCGCATCCTGTTCCGGGGAGGGCGGCCAGTCGGCCGCCGACGCCGGCGGTGGCGCATCGAAGGGCCCGGCCACGGGCGGCACCGTCCATGTCCTGGCCAACGCCGACTTCTCCCACCTGGACCCGAGCGCCGGGTGGGACGGCGGCGTCAACAACTTCTACCGGCTCATCTACCGCGGCCTGACCACGTTCGGCGCCGGTACCGGCGCCAAGGGCGTGAAGGTCCACCCGGACCTGGCGACCGACCTCGGTACCCCGTCCGATAACGCGAAGACCTGGAAGTTCACCCTCAAGGACGGTCTGAAGTTCGAGGACGGCACGCCGATCGACAGCGAGGCCGTGAAGTTCGGCATCGAGCGCGCCTGGGACCCCGACGGCGTGGGCTCGCCCTACCCGAAGGAACTCATCAAGGCGCCGGCCGGCTACAAGGGCCCGTACAAGTCCGGTGACCTCGACTCGATCGAGACGCCCGACGCCAGGACCGTCGTCTTCCATCTGAAGAAGTCCTTCCCCGACTTCCCCAGCGCGCTGACCATGCCCAACTTCACGCCGTTCCCGAAGGGCACGGGCGCGAAGCACGCGTTCGACAGCAAGCCGATCTCCTCCGGCCCGTACAAGGTGGCGAGCTACGAGCACGGCGCGTCGCTCAAGCTGGTCCGCAACCCGAAGTGGAAGCGGTCGACCGACAAGATCCGCGCGGCCAAGCCGGACGCCTTCGAGTGGACCTTCGGCCTTGACGCCGCGACCATGGACGAGCGCATGCTCGCCGGGCAGGGCAAGGACGTCGACGCCATCACCCCCAGCATCCAGGCCTCGACGCTGTCGCGGATCAAGACGCCGGAGCTGAAGTCGCGCACACTCTCCGGGTACGGCGGCTGCACCACGTACATGGGGATGAACACGACCAAGAAGTACCTCAAGGACGTGCGGGTTCGTCAGGCCATCGAGTACGCGATCGACAAGAAGACGGTCGTCGCCGCGCTCGGCGGCAAGCAGCTTGCCACCGCGGGGACCGCGATCCAGCCGCCGACCATGCTCGGCCGCAGCGAGTACGACCCCTACCCGCGCAACGTGGCGAAGGCGAAGAAGCTGCTCGCCGAGGCGGGGGTGCCGAAGGAGTTCAGCCTCACCCTGGACAACCGCCCGGACGCCAAGTCGACGGCGGAGGCGGTCGCGATCCAGGAGGCCCTCAAGCCGCTGGGCATCAAGATAGAGATCAACAACATTGACACCTCGACGTACTACGAGGTGATCGGCACCACGGCCAAGCAGCACGACCTCGCCATCACCGGCTGGTGCCCCGACTGGGCGTCGGGCGCGACCTTCCTGCCGCCGCTGTTCGACGGCCGCCGGATCACCCCCACCGCGAACGCCAACCTGGCGCAGATCGACAACAAGGCGATCAACAAGCGCATCGACGAGATCGCGGCCATGCAGGACGTGGACGCCGCCGACCAGGCGTACGGCGAGCTGGACAAGCAGATCATGGCCCAGGCGCCGATCGTCCCCCTCGCCTACGAGAAGGTCACCATGGTCCCCGGCTCCAACATCGCGGGCGCCTACCAGAGCGCGGCGTTCAGCGGCGGCATCGACCTCGTCTCGGTCGGCCTCAAGGACGCGGGGAAGTAGGCCGCAGATGACGACTGCCATCGTTCCCGACGCGCAGGCCGGTCCATCGTCGACCGCGCCCGGCGCGCCCCCGACGGCGAGCCGGCGGATCATGGGGGTCCTGCTCCACGACCGCGGCGCCGTGCTCAGCGCCGGGTTCATCGCCCTGATGGTGCTGATGGCGGTCTGCGCGCCGCTCATCAGCGCTGTCACGGGCCACGGCCCGACGTCGTTCGACACCGCGGCCATCGACGTCGACTCCGGCGGCCTGCCCAAGGGGTCGTTCGGCGGTGTCAGCGCCGACCACGTCTTCGGCGTCGAGCCGCAGAACGGCCGCGACCTCCTGGCGCGGATCGCGTACGGCGCGCGCGTCTCGTTCGGCATCGCCATCTCGGCGACCGTGCTCACCACATTGCTCGGCGTGGTGTTCGGCATGGTCGCCGGCTTCTACGGCGGCTGGGTCGACCAGGTGATCTCCCGGGTCATGGACTTCCTCATGGCCTTCCCGGCCCTGATCTTCATGATCGCGATCCTGTCGTCACTGCCCACGGGCAACAAGTCGGTGCTGCTGGTCGCCGTGATCAGCTTCTTCGGCTGGCCCTATCTCGCCCGGGTGGTGCGTGGCCAGACGCTGACCCTGCTGGGCCGCGACTTCGTCGAGGCCGCCCGCGCCTCGGGCGCCTCGAAGCGCGCCCTGGTGTTCAAGGAGATCCTGCCCAACCTGCGCAGCTCGCTGATCGTGATGACCACCCTCGCCGTGCCCGGCTATATCGGCACCGAGGCCGGGCTGTCCTTCCTTGGCGTGGGCGTCAGCCCGCCGACCCCCTCCTGGGGCCAGATGATCTCCAGCTCGGTGCACTGGTACGCCGTGGACCCCCTGTACTTCGTGATCCCCGGCCTGTTCCTCTTCCTGACCGTGCTGTCCCTCACCGTGCTCGGCGACCGAGTCCGGGCCGCCACCGATGCGGGGGAGGCCGCCTGATGGCCCGCTATCTAGCCGGCCGGCTCGCCGGCCTCGTACTGATCCTCTTTCTGATCTGCCTGTTCACCTATCTGATCTTCTTCGAGCTGTCGCCGGATCCCGCGCTGATGATCTGCGGGAAGACCTGCACGCCGGACCGGGTCTCGCAGATCCGGGAGGCCCTCGGCATCAACGAGCCGTTTCTCACCCAGTTCTGGCACTTCGTGACCGGCATCGTCGCCGGGCGGGACTACGGGTCCGGGAAGGACCTCGTGCACTGCGCGGCGCCTTGCCTCGGGTACTCGTTCCAGACCAGCCAGCCGGTCACGGGGATGATCATCGAGCGGCTGCCGGCCACCGCCACCCTCGCGGTCGGCGCGGCCGCACTCTGGCTGCTCGTCGGCATCGCCGCGGGCCTGCTCAGCGCGGTCAAGGAGGGCACCTGGTGGGACAAGGTCGCCATGAACCTCACCCTGGGCGGCGCGAGCGTCCCCAACTTCGTGCTCGCGCTGGCGCTCCAGTACCTGCTGGTGGTCAAGTTGAAGCTGCTGCCGTTCCCGTCGGCCGTGGCGTTCTCGGACAATCCGGGGCTGTGGTTCGACTCGTACCTCATGCCGTGGATCGTGCTCGCCACCGGCGCCGCCTGTCTGTACGCCCGGCTGACGCGGGCGAACGTCATCGACACGCTGGCCGAGAACTTCATGCGGACCGCCCGGTCCAAGGGCCTCTCGCCCCTGCTGACGATGCGCCGGCACGCGCTACGCCCCGCGCTCACCCCGGTCGTCACGATCTTCGGGATGGACTTCGCGAGCCTGCTCGGCGGCGCGCTCATCACCGAGTCCGTCTACGGCCTCAACGGTGTCGGCAAGCTGGCCGCCGACTCGATCGAGAAGAACGACCAGCCGGTGATCATGGCGGTCACGCTGCTCGCGGCCTTCCTCGTGGTCATGGGCAACGTCGTGGTCGACCTCCTCTACACCGCCCTCGACCCGCGAGTGAGGATCCGATGAGCGAGCTGCTTGCGGTGGAGAACCTCACCGTGACCCTGCCGACCACGCGCGGCCCCGTGGACGTCGTCAAGGACGTGTCGTTCACGGTCGGGCACAACGAGACCGTCGGCATCGTCGGCGAGTCCGGCTCGGGCAAGTCGATGACCAGCCTGGCCATCATGGGCCTGCTGCCGCGCGGGGCCGTGACGAAGGGCAGCGTCACGCTGGACGGCGTCGAGCTCCTCGGCCGTACGGACCGGGAGATGCGCAAGATCCGGGGCGAGCAGGTGTCCATGATCTTCCAGGACCCGCTGTCCTCGCTGAACCCGTACTACACCGTCGGCCTGCAGATCGAGGAGATGTACCGGGCTCACCGGGACGCCTCGCGAGCGGAGGCCAGACAGGTCGCCATCGAGGCCCTGGAGCGGGTCGGCATCCCGGAGCCCGGCAGCCGGGTGGGCCACTACCCGCACCAGTTCTCCGGCGGGCAGCGGCAGCGCATCATGATCGCGATGGCGCTGGTCTGCTCGCCCACGCTGCTCATCGCCGACGAGCCGACCACGGCCCTGGACGTCACCGTCCAGGCCCAGATCCTGCGCCTGCTCGCCGGCCTGCAGGACACGACCCGTACCGGGATGGTCTTCATCACCCACGACCTCGCCGTGATCAGCTCGATCGCGGACCGGGTGCTGGTGATGTGCCAGGGCGAGCAGGTCGAGTACGGGAGTGCCGAGCGGATCTTCTCGGCACCCGAGCACGCGTACACGCGCAAGCTGCTCGACAGCATCCCGCGGATCGACGACGCCCTGCCCGAGGAAAACCATCCCGCCGACGAGGTGATCGCATGAGTGAGGTACTGCTCAGCGCCCGCGACCTGATCAAGCGGTTCACGACCCGCGGTCTCTACGGCCGCAAGAGCGAGTTCACGGCCGTGGACGGCGTCAGCTTCGACGTGCGGCTCGGCGAGACCCTCGCGCTGGTCGGCGAGTCCGGCAGCGGCAAGTCCACCAGCGCGCGGATGGCCGCCAAGCTGATGGAACCGAGCGCGGGCACCCTGGAGTTCGAAGGCGAGGACATCACCCACGCCACGAGTGCGCAGCTCGCCCGCTACCGCGCCGATGTGCAGGTCGTCTTCCAGGACCCGTTCTCGTCGCTCAACCCGCGGCACACCGTCGAGCGCATCCTCATGGCGCCGCTCGACTACCAGGGCATCGCGCCCAAGGGCGGCCGGCGGGCCCACACCCGGGAGCTCATGGAGCGGGTCGGCCTCAACCCCGACCACGCGCTGCGCTATCCGGCGCAGTTCTCCGGCGGACAGGCGCAGCGCATCGGCATCGCCCGCGCGCTCGCGGTCAACCCGAAGCTGGTGATCTGCGACGAGGCCGTCTCCGCGCTGGACGTGTCGGTGCAGGCGCAGATCCTGGAGCTGCTGATGCGGCTGCAGCGGGAGAGCGGATTCTCGTACATGTTCATCGCCCACGACCTCGCCGTGGTCCGGCGGATCGCGCAGCGGGTGGCGGTGATGAGCACGGGGAAGATCGTCGAACAGGGGCCGTGCGACCGGGTCTTCGACGACCCGCAGGACCCGTACACGCAGACGCTGCTGGCGGCGATACCCCGGATCAATCCGGAGTGGGAGCGCAAGCGGAAGGCGGCCACCGCATGACCGTCGAATACACGATCCCCGGCATGCGGGTGCGCGAGCACCTGGTCGACGTGCCGCTCGACTGGTCGGACCCGTCCCGGGGCACGATCCAGCTCTTCGTCCGCGACCTCGCCGCCCCCACCGGGGCCGGCGAGGACCTGCCCTGCCTCGTCTATCTGCAGGGCGGCCCCGGCGGCAAGGGGCCGCGCCCTGTGGACCGCGGCGGCTGGCTAGGCAAGGCGCTGAAGACACACCGGGTGGTCCTGGTCGACCAGCGCGGCACGGGCCGCAGCAGCCGGGTCGACGGGCGCCGGTTGAGCGCGTTCGCGTCCGCCCGCGAGGGTGCGGACTTCCTGGCCTGCTTCCGGGCCGACGCGATCGTGGCGGACCACGAGCACGTACGGAAGACCCTGTACGGGGGCCGGCGTTGGGCGACGCTGGGCCAGTCGTACGGGGGCTTCCTGACCCTGACGTATCTGTCGCGGGTGCCCGAGGGGCTCAGCGCCTGCTACGTCACCGGCGGGCTGCCCGGCCTCGACCCGTCGGCCGCCGAGGTCTACCGGCGTACGTATCCGCGGGTGGCGGCGAAGAACGAGCTGTTCTACCGGCGTTACCCGCACCAGGTCGAGAACGTCGGCCGGATCGCCGACCGGCTGGCCGCGGGCGACGTGCGGCTGCCGGACGGGGATGTGCTGACCGTGCGGCGGCTGCAGTCGCTCGGCATCGACTTCGGCATGAAGCCGGGCCACGAGCGGATGCACTGGCTGCTCGACGAGGCGTTCAGCGGCGACGAGCTCTCGGCGGCGTTCCTGCACCAGGTGCTGGCCCGCACGTCGTACAGCGACAACCCGCTGTTCGCCGCGCTCCAGGAGAGCATCTACGGGCACGGCGCCGGGGCCACCGGATGGGCGGCGCAGGCCGAACTGGCCCGGCATCCGGGGTTCGCCGAGGATACCCGGCCGCTTCTGTTCACCGGCGAGATGATCTATCCCTGGATGTTCGCGGAGATCGCCGAACTGCGGCCGTTCCAAGAGGCGGTGGAACTGCTGGCCGAGCGCACGGAGTGGCCGCCGCTGTACGACCTAGACCGGCTGGCCGCCAACGAGGTCCCCCTCGCCGCCGCCGTCTACTACGACGACATGTACGTGGACGCCGGCCTGCAGCTGGACACGGCCGCCCGGGTCGGCAACGCGCAGACCTGGGTCACCAACGAGTACGAACACGACGGCATCCGCGACGGGCGGGTCTTCACCCGCCTCCACGAGCTGGTGCGCGACGCAGGAGGAGAGATCACCGATGCGTGAGGGCAGGCCCCCGAAGCTGGCCGAAATCCCGGCATTCAACACCTACACGGGCACGGGCTGGGGCACGCCCGACCGCACCGCACCCGTCGTCCCCGGCGCCCCGGAAGCGGCCGCCGAGCATCGGGCCCGGCTCGCCGAGGCCCTGCCCGGCAGAACCGTCGTGCTGGCCGCCGGCGAGGCGCCGGTGCGCAGCAACGACACAGCGTACGACTTCCGCCCGGACAGCGTCTTCTACTGGGTGACGGGCTGCGCCGTCGAGAACGCGGTCGTGGTGCTCCGGTCCGGCGACGCCACTCTCTACATACCGCCGCCCGCCTACCCCGGCGAGCAGGGCTTCTGGCGCGACGCCCGGTACGGCGAGCTGTGGGTGGGGGCCGCGCCCGGTTTCGACGACTGGTCGAAGGCGCTGGGCATCGACGTCCGTCCCCTGGCCGAGCTCACCGAGCAGGTGACCGTCGACGAGGAGGTCGGCCGCACGCTGGCCGAACTTCGCATGGTCAAGGACCCTTGGGAGATCGGGCAGTTGAGGCGGGCGGTGGACCGGACCGTCGAGGGCTTCGCCGCGGTCGTCCGGGAGATACCCGCCGCGATCGAGGGCCCCGGGGAGCGCTGGCTGCAGGGCACCTTCGACCGCTACGCCCGCGCGTACGGCAACGGCCCCGGCTACGCGTCGATCGTCGGCAGCGGCCGGCACGCCCCGACGCTGCACTGGGTGCGCTGCGACGGCCCGGTCCTGCCCGACGAACTGCTCCTGCTCGACATGGGCGTCGAGGTCCACAGCCACTACACCGCCGACGTCACCCGCACGTTCCCCGCCTCGGGACGGTTCTCCACCGCCCAGCGGCAGGTGCACGACCTGGTGGAGAAGGCGCACCGGGCCGGTCTCGCCGCGGTCGGCCCCGGCCGCCGGTTCTCCGGCTTCCACCACGCCTGCATGGAGGTGATCGCGCACGGCCTCGCCGACTGGGGACTGCTGCCGGTCTCCGTCGACGAGGCGCTGTCCGACACCGGCCAGCACCACCGCCGCTACCTGGTGTGCGGCATCGGCCATCACCTCGGCCTCGACGTCCACGACTGCGCGCGCGCCGCCGACGAGGCCTACCTGGGCGCCGACTTGGCCCCCGGGATGGTGCTCACGGTCGAGCCCGGCCTGTACTTCCACGCGCACGACCTCACCGTTCCGCCGGAGCTGCGCGGCATCGGCGTACGGATCGAGGACGACATCCTGGTCACCCCGCAAGGCTCCGAAGTGCTGTCCGCTGCACTGCCGTTGGACGCCTCGGGCCTGGAGAGATGGATGACGGCGGCCGAGTCGACGTCCTGAACCGGAACCCGCCCGCCGCCGCCCGCACCCGCCACGCCCCCGCACCTTCACGTTTCACAAGGAGACATCAGCATGTTCAGTCCCGCCACGCCCTGGCACGGCGTCCATGTCGCGACGGCGCTCCCCTTCCATGACGATCTCTCGGTCGACTACGACGCGTTCGCCGAGCACGTGCGGTTCCTCGCCGCGGGCGGCTGCGACGGGGTGGCACCCAACGGTTCACTCGGCGAGTACCAGACGCTGACCCCCGAAGAGCGGGCCCGCGTCGTGGAGACCGCGGTCGAGGCGGCGCCCGACGGGTTCGGCGTCATGCCGGGGGTCGCCGCATACGGCTCGATGGAGGCGTGCCGCTGGGCCGAACAGGCCGCCGAGGCCGGCGCCACGTCGCTCCTGCTGCTGCCGCCGAACACCTTCCGTGCCGAGCCGCAGGCGGTCGTCGCGCACTACCGCGAGGTCGCCAAGGTGGGCCTGCCGGTCGTCGCGTACAACAACCCGTTCGACACCAAGGTCGACCTGACGCCCGAGCTGCTCGCCGAGCTGTACCACGAGGGCACGATCGTCGGCGTCAAGGAGTTCAGCGGTGACGTCCGACGGGCTTACCAGATCAGCGAGTTGGCGGCGGGCCTCGATCTGCTGATCGGCGCCGACGACGTGCTCGTCGAGCTGGGTCTCGCGGGGGCCACCGGCTGGATCGCCGGGTATCCGAACATGGTTCCCGAGTCCACGGTCGAGCTCTACCGCCTGGCCACGTCCGGCGACCCCGCCGACCTGGCCAGGGCGCTGCCGATGTACCGGGATCTGCATCCGCTGCTGCGCTGGGACTCGAAGGTCGAGTTCGTCCAGTCGATCAAGCTGTCGATGGACATCGCGGGCCTCAAGGGCGGCCCGTGCCGTCCGCCGCGCCTTCCGCTCGCCCCTAAGCTGGTGGAACGCATCACCGCCGACACCGAGGCCGTCCTCTCCAAGGGGTACAAGTGAGGTCCCGTCGTACGTTCCATGCCGTCGACTCGCACACCGAGGGCATGCCCACGCGGGTGATCGTCGGCGGGGTAGGGACGATCCCCGGTGCGACCATGGCCGAGCGCCGGCTCCACTTCATGGAGCACAGCGACGACATACGCACCCTTCTGATGTACGAGCCGCGCGGCCACAGCGCGATGAGCGGCGCGATCCTGCAGCCGCCGACCCGGCCCGACGCCGACTACGGCGTGCTGTTCATCGAGGTGTCCGGGCTGCTGCCGATGTGCGGCCACGGCACGATCGGCGTCGCGACCGTCCTCGTCGAGACGGGGATGGTGCCCGTCGTCGAACCGGTCACGACGATCCGGCTCGACACCCCCGCCGGGCTCGTCGTCGCGTCGGTGGCGGTGGAGGACGGCGCGGCGACGGCGGTGACGATCGAGAACGTGCCGTCGTTCGCCCACGCCCTCGACCAGAAGGTGGAGGTGCCCGGCTACGGCGAGGTGGGTTACGACCTGGCCTTCGGCGGCAACTTCTACGCAATCGTCGAACTCGCCGACCTGGGGCTGCCGTTCGACCGCTCCCGGGCGCAGGACCTGCTCGCCGCGGGACTGTCAATCATGGACGCGGTGAACGAACGCGCCCGGCCGGTGCACCCGGAACGGGACGACATCAACGGCTGCCATCACGTCTATCTGAAGGCGCCCGGCTCGACCGCCGAACTGTCCCGGCACGCCATGGCCATCCATCCCGGCTGGTTCGACCGCTCCCCCTGCGGCACGGGGACCAGCGCGCGGATGGCGCAGCTGCACGCGCGCGGGGAGCTGGGCCTCGGCGACGAGTTCGTGAACGAGTCGTTCATCGGGACGCGGTTCACGGGCCGGTTGCTCGGCGAGACGACGGTCGGGACGCGCCCCGCGGTGCTGCCGTCCATCACGGGCCGAGCCTGGGTCACCGGGACCTCGCAGTTCCATCTCGACCCGACCGACCCGTTCCCCGCGGGTTTTCTGCTCTGACCCGTGCAGGCCACGTGCCCGGCGTCGGGCCGACGAACGGGAATCGGCGGGTGTCACCTGACGGTCTCCGTCGCTGAATTGAGCGGACGCTGATCTCTCGACCCTAGGCGGAATCGAACCGGCCGATCGTCAGAGGAACAACCGCGTATTCACAATTCAATGTCAAGAAATCGGCTGGGTAGGAGACATGGAATTGCGGGAACTCGCCGGACGCGTCTGCTCACGCGCGCCCGAGCCGGAAGCCGACCCCGCGCACCGTGCGGATCCAGGCGCTGTCGCCCAACTTGCCGCGCAGCGAGCTGACATGGGCGCCGACGGTGCGGCTGGCACGCGAGCCGACCTCCAGCGACCGCGGGTCACCCCATATCTCCGGTACACACCGAGGGCCTCGCCGCCCGTCGCGACACAGGTGATGTCGTGGCCGAGCCGTTCGAGGCGCGCGGCCGGCGAGCCGGAGCCGTCCGCCGGGGTCCCCACCATCAAGACGTGCACGACGCCTCCCTGCTCGACTCGCTCGGGTTGAGCCTGATTGATGATTCACCGGATTCCGGGACGCGGCAGGGTGCGACGGCTGTCTTTGAAGGAGCGTTCAGGCGTTCACAAACGCCGTGTACGCAGGGCGAGTTCAGGTCGTGGGACCGTAGGCCGCCAGGAAGGTGCGCACTGCGGAGCTGCCCACGGCCCGCAGTTCGGCCTCGGTCACCCGTTGGGTGCCCAGGCGCGACCGCGCTTCCATGGGGCCGGTCAGGAGCGCGAGCAGCTGCTCCGCCGCCTCGGCGGGGTCGCACGGGCGCAGGTGCCCGGCGAGGGACAGGCGGGCGAGCCTGTCGGCGAGGGACTGCTTGAGGCGGCCGGCGCCTCGCCCCCAGACGACCTCCAGCAGATCGGGGAACTGTGCGATCTCCGCGTACAGCAGGCGCCGCAGCGAGCATGAGCGTTCGTCGCAGCACTGCAGGAGCAGGCGGTGGGCGACGTCCTCCAGCATCTCGCGCAACTGGTCGGGCCCGAACGGGACGTCGCTCCCGTCCATGGCCGTCCCGTTTGCGGTCAACTGCTCGACCACGGCGAGGTTTTCGGCCATGACGGTGTCCGCGGCGGTCTCCAGGGCACTGCGGAAGACGTTCTCCTTGTCGCCGAGGTGGTTGTAGACGGTGTGCTTCGCGACGCCCGCCACCTCGGCGATCTCCTCCATGCACGCACGCGCGTAGCCCCGGTGGGCGAACACCGTGAACGCGGCACCGAGGATCGCCTCCCGCTTGTCGATACGACCGCGGGACGCCGCCCTCCCGGACGGTTTCGCCGTCTTGACCGCTTCGCTCGCCTTGGTCACTGCCTTCGTTCCGCTCACCTGGCCATCGTACTGGGCCGGTCCGAAACCTGCACCAGTGAGTGCAATTCATGAGTCGATTCATTGCAATCGAACCGGAGAGGGCCCTAAAGTGCACCCGCCAGTGCAGTTCGGCCGCCGGCTCGTCCGAGCCGACATGACGGCCACCGCTCACCGCTCGACCCTTCGGAGAGATTTCATGGCGCAATCACCCGACGGACGCCTCGATCCCGCGCTGCGGCGACTGATCGGCGTCATCCTGCTGGGCGGGATCATGGGGATCCTCGACGGCTCGATGATCGCGGTCGCCGCCGACACCCTGGCCCGGGACCTGGGCACATCGCTGGCCACGATCAGCTGGGTCTCCACCAGCTACTTACTGGCCCTCACCGCCTCCATCCCCGTCACCACCTGGGCCGTCGACCGGTTCGGCGGCCGGCGCCTGTGGCTGCTGGGCCTCGTCGTCTTCCTCGCCGGGTCGATCGGTTCGGGCCTCGCCTGGGACGCGCCGAGCCTCATCGTCTTCCGCGTCGTCCAGGGTCTGGGAGCGGGACTGCTCGACCCGCTGATGCTCACGCTGCTCGCCCGCGCGTCGGGCCCGGAGCGGGCCGGACGCGTCATGGGCCTCATGGGCGTGGTCGGATCCAGCGGTCCCGTGCTCGGCCCCGTGGTCGGCGGCATCATCCTGCAGGGCCTGGCCTGGCGCTGGATGTTCCTGGTCAACATCCCGATCGGGATCGTCGCCCTCGTGCTCGCCCTGCGGGTCGTGCCGAAGGACGCGCCGGACACCACGGACGGGGCCGCACGGCTCGATGTCACCGGGCTCGCCCTCATCGGCCCCGGCATCGCCGCCGGTGTCCTCGCCCTCTCGCAGACCGCCGAGCGCGCGGCGTTCGCCGTGTGGCAGGTCCTCGTCCCGCTCGCCGCGGCTGCCCTGCTCCTCGCCGGGTACGCGGTGCACGCGCTCGGCAATCGGCGCACGGCCCCCCTCATCGACCTGCGCCTGTTCACCCGGCGCAGCTTCTCGGCGAGCGTCACGGTCGGCTCGCTCGTCGGGCTCGCCACCTTCGCCAGCCTCTTCGCACTGCCGCTGTACTACCAACAGGCCCGCGGTCACGGCACGTTCGCGGCGGCCCTGCTGCTCGCCCCGCTCGGAGTCGGCTCGGCCATCTCCATGCCGCTCACGGGCCGGCTGTCCGACCGTCTCGGCTCGCGCTCGCTGGTCCTGGCGGGCGCCGGCGTGTCCGGGCTGAGCGCCTTCGCCTTCACCCGGGCCGGTGCGCACACGCCCGAGGCGCTGACGGCCCTCGCGGCGTTCACGCTGGGTCTCGGGCTCGGCTCGGTCGGCGCCCCGACGATCGCCTCCCTCTACCGAACGCTCCCAAGTGCCCTGGTGCCGCAAGGCAGTTCGGTCCTCTACATGCTCAACCAGCTCGGCGCCTCGATCGGCATCGCGACCGTCGCGCTCGTCGTGCAGACCGGCGGTGACGGCGACGCCGTCCGCGGATTCCACGCGGCGGCCTGGACCGTGACCATCGCGCTCGTCCTGACCCTGGCCGCCTCCACGCAACTGCCCGGCCGCCCGGCGCCGGTTCCCGCGAAGCAGGCGTCCCGCCCCGACGACGTACAGGACGCGGACGAAGCCAGGCCCACCGTGGCGACGCAAGGAGAGAAGCAGTGAGCACCCTGGTCATCGCAGGCGGCACGGACGGCATCGGAAAAGCCCTGGCCGAACGCTACTTGGAGCAGGGCAACACAGTCTTCGTCATCGGCCGCGACCCGGCCAAGGGCGAGGAGTACCTGGAGTGGGCCCGCAGGCGCGGTGCCGGCGGCCGGGCGCGCTTCGTCACGGCCGACCTGAGCCTGCTGGCACAGACCTCCGCGGCGATCGACGAGATCACGCGCCAGGCACCCTCGGTCGACGCGCTGGTGCTCTGCGCGCGCCACTACCGGTCGAGCCGCACCCTGACGCCGGAAGGGTACGAGGAGAACTTCGCCCTCTTCTACCTGAGCCGGTACCTCCTCGGGCACGGACTCGTGGAAGCGCTGCGCAAGGCCGACCGGCCCGTCGTCGTGAACGTCGCGGGCCCGGGCGCCGACCTGGGCGTGGTGCGCTGGGACGACCTGCAACTGCGGCACGGCTACCACGGGGGCGTCGCGCTCGGCCAGGGCGGAAAACTCAACGACCTGCTGGGGGTGGCGTTCGCGGACCGGTACGGCGCCACCACCGGCATCCGGTACGTACTCATCCACCCCGGCGTCACGGCAACCGGCTTCTCCGGCGAATACGACGCCACGACGCTGGAGCACATCAAGTCGATGCAGCGCCACGCGAAACCCGTCTCGGCAGCGCTGCCACCGATCGTCGCCGCCCTCGACGACCCACCCGCCGAACCTCTGAGCGCCTTCGTGGAGGGCCACCGGATCGGGGTCGGCTCGCGCGGCTTCGACGGCACGGCGGCCGCCCGCCTGGAGACGCTCACCGAGCAGTATCTGAAGTGCCCACGCAGGAACACTTCGCCGTCGTCGAGACGCCGTTGCCCGAGCCAGGGACAGGCCAAGTCCTCGTCAGGAACCGGTACTTCCTGGTCTTCCCCGGCCTGCGTACCTTGATCGGCGGGGAGGTCGACGGCGTCCCGCTGCCGCCGCTTCGCAGAGGTGACGCGCTGTTCGGCCCCGCCGTCGGAGAGGTCGTTGCCGCGTCGGCCGACAGCCCGCTGCGCACGGGCGATGCCGTCGCACACATGCTCGGCTGGCGGGAATTCGCCCTGGTGTCCGCCGCCGAGTGCACGCCTTTGGACGATGCGTTGCCCGACCCGGTGGCGCACCTCGCCCAGGGATCGGCCGCCTACGGTGCCCTGACCCGCCTCGCCGATGTCCGTGTGGGTGACGTCGTCCTCGTCACCGGAGCGGCGGGAGCGGTGGGCTCCCTGACGGGGCAGATCGCCCGACTGCTGGGCGCCAGGAGAGTGATCGGCAGCACCGGATCGCCGGAGAAGGCCGGGCGGCTGGTGTCCGAGCTGGGCTACGACGCGGTCGTGCTTCGAGGGGCCGGGCCCTTCGCTGCGCAGGTCGCCGAGGCTGCGCCCGAGGGCATCGATGTCCTGGTGGACACCGTCGCCGGTGAGCAACTGACCGCGGCGCTCGCCGCGGCCCGGCAGGGCGCGCGCTTAGCCCTGGTCGGAGCTTTGTCGGGGCAACTGTCGGCGCAGCGGGCCGGCGGCAGCGCGCCGGTGGAGATCGATGCCTACCGTCTCGTGGTCAAGGGCGTCTCGCTGCGTGGATACAGCGGCGCGGACCACCCCGACGTGGAGAAGGAGTGGACCAGCCGCTTCGGCGACTGGCTGCGCTCCGGCGAGATCAGTTTCCCCCACACACGGATCGCGGGCATCGATCGCGCACCGCAGGCGTTGCAGGGATTGATCGAGGGTCGGCACTTCGGGGCTGTCGTCGTGGAGCTGTAGCTCGGTGGCGCAGTAGCGGCTCGGAGGCCGTGGGCGAGCGGAGACGGGAGTGGAAGAGGATGCGGATCGGCGAAGCGGCAGCAGCGGCTGGCACCACGCCTGCCCAGGGCGCTGCGGTTCTACGAGCAGCGCGGGTTGCTGCCCCCGCCCGTCCGCACGGCCTCAGGCCAGCGGGAATACGGCCCCGGCGAGGTCGCACGAGTCCGCGTGATCCGGGACCTGCTGACCCTTGGACTCACCGTCGAGGATCTGCGCAGCGGCGCCGACCGCCTCCATCTGCTCGCCGAGGACCCGCCGCCACGTTGCGGCTCTGTCGAACCCGGCGCTGCCACTTCCGGGATCGTCGGCCGGAGGCTCGCCGCCCTCGATGTCGAGATCGACCGGCTGGCCAGACTCCGCGAGAGCCTCGCGCGGCGGGCCTCCGGAGACGGCTGACGTCGGCCATTCCCTCGCGTCGCCCGAGCATGGCCCTTGGCGGGGCGCCACAGCTGCTTGGTGACAACAAGCCTGCCCCTGTGACAAGTACCGTGCTTCGGCTCAGCCGAACCCGCACGGACCATGTCGGGCTGACAAGTTCATTGGAGGAAGTCCAGCTGCCGCGGGGCGGCCTGCGAAGCAACGCTGATACGCAGGCTCACCAAGACCGGTAGAAGCGGCGCATCACTCCGGGGCCGGGTGCGCGCAGTTCTTCCGGCCGCGGGTCGTACAGCGCGCGGCCGCCGGGCCACCGCCCGAGCTCGGTGGACAGGGCGACCCCGCCGTCGATCTCCTCCGGCCGCCAATCGGTGACGTCCAGGAGCAGCCCGTCCAACGGCCCGCCGATGAGTGTGGCGTAGGTCCGGTGCGGGAGCGGGCCCGGGTTGGGGTCGTCGTGAACGCGGGCTTGCCCAAGGTCTCCTTGGGCTAGCCCCCTGCCCTGTAGTGCACAAGGTGTCAGGCCTCGTGCGGCGGTATGCGTACGGTCGTGCCGAACGCCCCGTCGTGGTGTACGAGGGCTGGTCCCCGACCGTGACCGCCACCGGCCTCGACCTCCCCCACGACAAGCAGGTGGTCGCCGATCCGCTGACGCAGTGTGACCCGTGCAGTGAGCCAGGCGGGTACGCCTCCCAGGAGCGGCAGACCGTCCTGCGACTGCCACGGGACGCCCTCGAAGCGGTCGATGCCGCTGCGGGCGAACTGTGTGCCGAGTTCCGCGTTCGCGGTGCCCAGGATATGGACAGCGAACCGTTCGGCGTCGCGTACCGCCGGGCAGGCGGATGCATGGACGCCGATACAGAAGGAGACCAGGGCCGGTTCGAGGGAGACCGACGTGAAGGAGGTCGCGGTGAATCCGGCCGGTCCCGGCACTGTGATCACGGTGACTCCCGCGGCGTGGCGTCGCAGCGTGTGGCGCAGGATGTCGGCGCCGGCCGGGGTGGGGGCGGAGGTAGTCGCGGTGGCTGTGGTGACGGTCATGCCGCTTCCCTTCGTGTACTGCGGATAAAAGGTCAGGCGCCCGCGGCGGAGTTCCCGTCCGCCTCGGCGACGGTGAGGATCGGGCGCAGGTCCCGTCGGTCCGCGCGCAGCCGTTCCAGCCACAGCACGACAGTGGCGGCGGTGGTGCGGTGCGAGGCGTCGTTGAGTACGTCGTGCACGCCGTCGTGCACAACACCCAGGGTGGTGCGGGGCAACCGGCGTGCCAGGCCGCGTGCCTGCTCCACAGCGGTCACCGGGTCGGCGGCGCCGTGCAGGATCAGGGCGGGGACCTCGGGATGGGCGTCTGCACGCAGATGATGCGGTACGGGGTCGGTGAGCCGGCCCCGGGAGAAGGACGCGTCGTCGGTGAGCCGCTTGCGGTGGGCGGGGCAGGCCGTACGGGCGGCGAGCTCGTCGTCCCACGCCGACTCCGCGTCGTTCACTTCCACCGCGCGATCCGGATCGGTTGTCGGTGCGGCGCCTGCCACCACGACGCCGGCGACAGGCAGCGACGGATCGCTCAGAGCCGCGGCGTGCAGGGCTTGGAGGGCGCCGGTGTCACTGCCCACCAGGACCAGCGGCGCCACCGGCTCGGGGCCCGCGACCGCGGCTGCCTGGTCACGTACTGCGCCGGCGGGGTTCTCGGGGTGCGTACCGAGAACATGTACGAGGTATCCGTCCGCGGCGAGGCGTCGGCCGAACCGCTCGTACACCAGGGGGTGTTCGCCTCGTCCGGGGAGCACCAGGAGGGTGCCTCGTGTCGCGATGGTGACGGGCGGCTCCCATGTGGCGTGCGGGGTGCGGGTCGTGGTGGTGGGGGCGGTGAACAGGTCGGTCATCGGACGCTTCCGGCGGGGGTGAGGTCGGACGTGGGTGCGGTGGCCTTGCGGTGCGCGAGTTCCTGGCGGACGAGTGGGAGGAGGTGACGGCCGTAGTCGATGGCATCGTCGAGCGGGTCGTAGCCGCGGATCAGGAGGGTCGTGGCGCCGATGTCGACGTAGTCGAGGAGTGCTTGTGCGACCGTCTCGGGGGTGCCGACGAGGGCGGTGGTGTTGCCGCCCGCTCCGGTGGCCGTGGCAGTGGGGGTCCACAGGGCACGGTCGTGGAGGTCGGCCTTGGCGGCCGCGGCGAGCAGCCGCTGTGAACCGGCGTTCTGAGGGCTTGTGTTGCCGTTGTGGTGGCGTGCCTGCTCGAAGAAGGGGCGTCCCGCGCCGGATGTGATGGTGTCGAGGATGCGGTGGGCGCGTTCCCAGGCCAGTGCTTCCGTCGGCGCGAGGATCGGACGGAACGAGACGCTGATTCCGGGCGGTTCGCTGCGTCCGGCCGCGGTCGCCGCGGCGCGTACGGAGGCGATCTGCTCGGCGGTCTCGGCCAGCGGCTCGCCCCACAGCGCGAAGGTGTCCGCGTGCTTGCCCCCGACGCGGTAGGCGGCCTCGGAAGACCCGCCGAAGTAGATCGGGATGCCTGCTTCGCGGAAGGGCAGGACCTCGGATCCGTAGTCCTCGAAGCGGTAGTGACGGCCTTCATGGCTGAAGGGTTCTGAGGAGGCCCAGGCGCGGCGCAGGATGCCCAGGTACTCGTCGGTGCGGTCGTAACGCTCGTCCTTGTCGAGGTAGTCGCCGTCCCTGCGCTGTTCGGTGTCGTTGCCGCCGGTGATGGTGTGCACCGCGATCCGGCCGCGGGTGAACTGGTCGAGGGTGGCGAAGCTGCGGGCGGCCAGGGTGGGGGCGATGAAGCCGGGGCGGTGGGCAATGAGCAGGCCGAGGCGTTCGGTGCGGGCGGCGACATGAGCGGCGACCTGGGCGCCGTCGGGGCGGGTTGAGCTGTAACCGATGAGGATGCGGTCGAAGCCGGCGTCCTCGTGGGCCCGGGCGAAACGGGTGGTGTAATCGGCGTCGATCAGGGGGCCGGTGGGGGGCCGTGTCTCCGAGGAGTCGCTGGTGCCGATCATGCCGATGAATTCCACGGCTGTCGGGGTCGACGGGCTGACGGGCGTGGTGTTCGGGGTGGTCATGCTTCAGTTGCCTTTCGGTGCGAGGCCTCGGTCGAGCGCGCGAGCCAGCGCGGCACGGCCGGTGGCAGTGAGTACGGAGTCGTCCTGCGGCGTGTGCACACGGCTGCAGAGCACATCGCGGTAGTGGCGTTGGAGCGGGTTGGCCCGGGTCAGGCCGTGATTGCCGGTGAGGGCGACGGCCTGCTCCACGGCCCCGATGGCGGCGCGGGTCCCGAGCACCTTCGCGATCCCGGCCTGCTCGGCGGCTTCGATGTCGTACCCGTGGCCCGCTGCGCCGGCATCTATCCGTGCGGCGAGCGCCTCGACGAGTGTGGAGGCACCGGTGAGCGCGGTCTCGATCTCGCCGACGGCGGTCTGGAAGCGCGGCAGGGTCGCGAGCGGCGCGCCGAGTGCACTGGGGGTGCGTTCGTGCAGGAAGCCCAGGAGCCAGTCACGTGCCGCGCTCGCAACGCCGAGGTAGAGAGCGGTGAGGCCGAGCGCGTTCCAGGCGCCGGTCACCGGGTCGGGGCGGGCGCCGGGGGTGGGACCGGGCGCGCCGAGCCCGATCACGTCACCGGCGGGGACGCGTACGGAGTCCAGGACGACGTCGTCGCTGCGGCTGGCGCGCAAGCCCACGTGGTCCCAGGTGGGTTCGATGCTCAGGCCGGGGCTGCCGGCCCTGACGATGAAGGTGCCGACGCGGACGGGGTCCTCGTCGGTGCGGGCGAAGACGAGCATCCGGCTGAGTCCCACCGCGCCCGTGGAGTAGATCTTCCGGCCGGTCAGCAGCCAGTTCTCGCCGTCACGGCGGGCGGTGGTGGCGGGCAGGCCGCCGCGGACGGGGCTGCCGAGCTCGGGTTCGACGCGCAGCGCGTTCACGAGGGCCGGGCCGTCGGCGGATGCGCGGAGCAGGTCGGTGTAGTGGGCAGCCGGCCAGCCGGGGGTGCGAGCCTCGGTGGCGTGCGTGAACAGGGTCATGGCGGTGATGAGGGCGACGGCGGGGTCGCCTGCGCCGAGGGCGCCCAGGATGTGGACGGTGTCGGCGAGCCCGGCTCCGGGGCCGCCGTGCCGGGTGGCGACGGTGGCGGTGAGCAGGCCGGCCTCGTGGGCGAGTGCGAAGCCCTCGGCCGGGAAGGTGGCGTCGCGGTCGTGCTCCTCGGCACGCGCGGCGAGCGCGCGGGTGACTGCCGGGAGCCGGTCGAGGTCGAGCGGCGGCAGGATGCCGGAGCGGTCGCCGGTGTCAGGCGGTTGCGGGCTTCTCGTGCTGGGGACGGTGCGGGTCACGGGGTCTCCGGCCGGTCGGTGTGTGCGGTGCGGGCAGTGCGTTCGAGCAGTGGCGGTGGGTTGCGCACCGTGACCGGCGGCGGCTCCCCCTCGTACCTCTCCATCTCGACCAGTGCTTGCTGCCCGGTGCACCCCTGGGTGAGGCGTGAGGTGGGGAGGTCGGCGGTCAGGGTGTTGGGGTTGCCGTGCACACACAGCGGCCGGCTGTCCGGGGTGTCCGGTGCGGGGTCGAACCACGCCCCGGTGGGCAGCCGCAGTACACCTCGGCGCAGGCCCTCGGTCCGTACGGCTCCGGCGAGTACCGCACCACGGTCGTTGAAGATCCGTACGAGATCGCCGTCGGCGATGCCCCGGGCGGCCGCGTCGGCGGGGTGCATCTCTACGGGTTCGCGGTCGGCGACCTTGGCGCCGAGGCTGAGTGCGCCCATGTCGTACTGACTGTGCAGGCGGGTGGTGGGCTGGTTGGCGATCAGGAGCAGGGGGTGACGTTCCGACGTGGGTGAGCCCGGCCATTCATCGGGTTCGAGCCAGGTGGGGTGTCCGGGGCAGTCGTCCAGACGCAGTGCGTCGAGGGTGGCCGAGGCGATCTCGATGCGGCCGCTCGGGGTGTCCAGCGGGTGGCGTTGCGGGTCGCGACGGAAGTCCTCGAAGAGGGTGAAGTGGCTCGGCCCGGAGGGGAGTCGGAGTTGACCGGTCGTCCAGAACGCGTCGAAGGCGGGCACGTCCGCCCCGTCGGCGCGCAGAGTGTCGCGCCAGTCGTCGTAGAGGTGCTCCAGCCACTGGCGGGGGGTGCGGCCCTCGGTGAAGCGTTCGGCGAAGCCGAGGCGTGCGGCGAGCCCGGCGAGGATCGCGTGGTCGTCGCGGGCCTCCCCCACCGGGTCGATGGCCTGGTGCATGGCGATCAGGTGGGTGTCGCGACGGCCGCCGCCGATGTCCTCGCGTTCGAGCGTGGTCGTGACGGGCAACACGATGTCGGCGTGCCGGGCCGTGGCTGTCCAGTGCGGTTCATGGACGACGACTGTGTCGGGGCGGCCGAACGCGTGGCGCAGCCGGCCGAGGTCCTGGTGGTGGTGGAAAGGATTGCCGCCGGCCCAGTGGACGAGCCTGATGTCGGGGTAGGTGCGGCGTTCCCCGTCGTAGTCGTAGCTCGCACCGGGGTGCAGCAGCAGATCGGCGATCCGGGCGCAGGGTATGAACTCGGATACGGGGTTGGGGCCTTGGGGAAGATGGGGCAGCCGTACCTGCGGGCCGTGGTCGCCCACGTCGCCCATCGAACCGTAGCCGTGGCCGAAGCCGCCGCCGGGCAGTCCGATCTGGCCGAGCAGCGCGGCGAGAGCGAGTCCGGCCCACACGGTCTGCTCGCCGTGCTGGACCCGTTGCAGGGACCAGGTCACGGTGATCAGGGTGCGGGAGGCCGCCATCCGGCGGGCAAGGTCACGGATGGACTGCGCGTCGATTCCGCAGATCGCGGTCGCCCAGTCGGCGTCCTTCGTGATGCCGTCGTGGCGTCCTTCCAGGTAGTGGGCGAAGGTCTCGAAACCGGTGGTGCAGCGGTCGAGGAAGGCACGGTCGTGCAGGTTCTCGGAGAGCAGGGTGTGGGCGAGGCCGAGCATGAGTGCGGTGTCGGTGGCGGGCACGACCGGGTACCAGGTGGTGTCGGGTCCCGGTGGCAGGTCGGCTCGGAGCGGGCTGACGAGGGCGACATGCGTGCCCGCGGCAGCCAGCGCGTCGAGATGCCCCGGGGTGGTGTGCCGCGTCACCCCGCCGGGTGTGACGTGCACGTTCTTGGCCGGTATGCCGCCGAACGCAACGATCAGCTCGGTGTGTTCGGCGATCGTCGGCCAGCTGGAAGCGGATCGCAGGACGGCGTCCGCTCCTGTCGCTCCGACCAGATGGGGCAGCAGAACGAGTGAGGCCCCGAGGCTGTAGGAATTGCGGGACGCGGTGTATCCGCCGTACTGGGAGAGAAAGCGGTGGAGTTGGCTCTGGGCGTGGTGGAACCGTCCGGCCGAAGCCCAGCCGTACGAGCCGCCGAAGACGGCCTGAGGTCCGTGTTCGTCCCGTACGCGGGCAAGTTCGGCGGCCACCAGGTCGAGGGCCTCGTCCCAGCCGACCTCGACGAACGGTTCGCGGCCACGCCGGTCCGTGGGACCGGGCCCGTGGTCGAGCCAGCCGCGCCGCACGGCGGGGCGACGTACCCGCGTGGGGTGGCGCAGTGCACCCTCGATGTTGCGCAACAGCGGGGACGGTGACGGGTCCTCGGGGTGTGGCAGGATCCCGAGCGAGCCGTCGTCGCCCGGGTGGACGCTGTAGGCGCCCCAGTGCGAGGTCGTCGTCCGGGCCGCCGCGGGGGGAGTTCTGCGGGACTCCCCGGGTACGGTGCGGACCGAAGGGGCGGGGCTCATGCGGGGACCGCGGCTTCCGCGGTGTCGAGGGCCGCCGTCCGGTCCGCGCCGGCGCGCACCAGATCGATCAGGGTGCCGTAGTCACGGGCATCGGCGAGCGGTGAGAAGCCGCGGATCAGGAGTGTGCTCACACCGAGGGAGACATAGTCGAGCAGGGATTCGGCGACCTGCTCGTAACTGCCCACCAATGCAGTGGAGTTGCCTGCGGCGCCGGTGGTCTTGGCGATGGCGGTCCAGAGCCGCTTGTCGTGCACCTCTCCCTGGGCCGCGTACTCCAGGAGCCGCTGGGAACCGCGCTGTTCGGCGTGGTCGAGGTTGAACACCTTGCGGGCCTCTTCTGCGCGCTCCTTGGTCAGCCGCAGGATCTCGCGGGCCCGGTCCCAGGCCTCGGCCTCGGTCGCGGCCGGGATCGGTCGGAGGCTGACGCTGAAGCGGGGGTCGCGGCCGTACGGCGCCGCCGCGGCCCGTACCTCCCGGATACGTTCGGCGATTCCTGCGAGGGGTTCGCCCCAAAAAGCGTAGACGTCGGCGTGTTTGCCGCCGACGCGAACGGCGTCCTCGGAGGCACCGCCGAAGTAGACGGGGATGGGCGAGGCCGGGCGCACGGCGGACAGACCGCCTGCGACCCGGTAGAAGTCGCCTTCGTGGTCGAAGGGTTCGGCGGCGGTCCACTCCTTGCGCACGACGTCCAGGAAGTCGTCGGTGCGGCGGTAGCGGGTCGGCTTGTCACTGAAGTCACCGTCGCGTGCCTGGTCGGCGTCGTCGCCACCGGTGATGACATGGAGCGCGACGCGGCCGGGATGGAATGCGTCGAGCGTGGCGAACTTCCGGGCCGCCAGGGTCGGGGCGACGAAGCCGGGGCGGTGTGCGAGAAGGACGCCGAGGCGGTCGGTGTGGCTGAGGATCTGGTCGGCGACGGTGAATCCGTCCGGGCTGGCGGAGGAGTGCGCGACCAGGACCCGGTCGAAGCCGGAGGCCTCGTGGGCCTGGGCGAGCGCCCGCAGGTAGGCGGGCTGGACAACGGGGCCGCGGGCGCTGCCCGCTTCGGTCTGAGCGGAGATGGCGTCACGCGTGGTGGCGGCGGGGGCCGGGGTGCTTGAGCCGCTCTCGCTGGTCTCCTGTGTCGCGGCGATGCCGATGAACTCGATGCTCATGGGTGGTTCTCCAAGAAGAAGTGGGAGGTGGCGGACGGGGCGGTCAGCCGAGCTGGTCGCGCCAGGTAGCGGTGTGGTGGCAGGCGACGGCATACGCGGCCGAGGCCGGTGTGTCCGTGACGGCGCCGGGCCGGGGTTCCGCACGGCAGGCGTCGTCGGCGAATCGGCAGTGCTGCGCGAAGACACAACCCTCGTCGTCCGGCCATGACCGTGTGCCGCCGGCACCGGCGGGCACGCGCAACTGGGACGGAAGCAGCCGGCTTTCGCGGCGGACGCTGGGCGCCGACGCGGTGAGCAGAGCGGTGTACGGGTGCCGGGGGTGGTCCAGCACCTCACCGATGGGGCCCTGTTCGACGAGCCGTCCGCGATAGAGGACAGCCACCCGGTCGGCGATGCCGGCCAGCGAGCTGAGGTCGTGCGAGATGACGACGACCGCGAGTCCGAGTTCACGGCGGAGCCGGTCGAGGAGGCTCAGCACGAGGTTCCGGTTGGATGCGTCGAGGGCGCTCACCGGTTCGTCGCTGAGCAGCAGACGCGGCCGGGTGACGATGGCGCGGGCCAGAGAGACGCGCTGGCGCTGTCCGCCGGAGATCTGGCCTGAAGTGCGCCCGCCCCATGCCTCGGCATCGAGCCCCACAAGGGTCAGCGCCTGGTCGGCCCGCTCGGCACGCCCCTGCCGGGTGAGCGCACCGACCGCGGCGAGTGGCTCGGCAACGATCTGCCGCACGGTCAGTTCCGGGTCCTGAGAGCGCAGCGGGTCCTGAAACATGTACTGCACGCGTCCCGAGCGCCGGAACTCCCGCAGGCCCGACCGGTCGAGCTGCGTCAGATCCTGGCCGTCGAAGACGATCCGCCCGGCGTCGGGCCGTACGAGGCCGACGGTGGCCCGGGCCAGGGTCGTCTTGCCGGATCCGGTCTCGCCAATGATGCCAAGGATCTCTCCGGGCCCGAGGGTGAGATCGATGCCGGCCAGAACTCGGGTCCGGCCGGCGCGGCGCAGGGAGGTGGCCCGGCGGCCGAAGGAGACGTTGAGACCCGCGAGTTCCAGGAGGGGTGCCGGTCCCTCGCTCTCGGGGGCGAGGCCCGGTGCCGCGGCGGGTGTTGTGTGAGTAGCGGCGCTCGGAGCCGTACGCGGAGCCGTAGGGGAACTCATGCGTGGGCCTCTTCCTTGACCTGCTCGTCGAGCAGTCCGGCGGGCCGCAGGCAGCGGGCCCGGCGATGGTCTCCCAGGGCGTGCAGGGCGACGGGGCCCGCTGTGCACTGCTGGGCGGCGTACGCGCAGCGGTCGGCGAACCGGCAGCCGGGCAGTTCCGCACCGGTCTCGGGCGGGCGTCCGGGGATGATCTCCAGGTCGCGTCGTTCCCAGGCGCCGATCGACGCGACGCGCAGCAGCGCCTCGGTGTACGGGTGGGCGGGTGTGGCGAGGACCTCGGCTGTGGGTCCGTCCTCGACGATCTCCCCCGCGTACATCACGAGAATCCGGTCGCAGCTCTCGGCGACGACGGCGAGGTCATGGGTGACCAGGAGCAGGGCCAGGCCCTGTTCCGTCCTGAGGCGGTTGAGGAGTTCGAGGATCTCGGCCTGGATGACGACGTCGAGGGCAGTGGTGGCCTCGTCGGCGATGAGCAGTTCGGGCGCGCAGGACACGGCGATGGCGATGAGGACCCGTTGGAGCATTCCGCCGGACAGCTCGTAGGGGTACTGGTGGTAGACCTCGTCGGGGCGGTGGAGTCCGACGGCCGTGAACAGCTCGATCGCGCGGCTGCGCGCTTCGGAGCGGGGCAGTCCGCTCCCGACCCGGAGCTGCTCGGAGAGCTGCCTGCCGACGGTGAGGGAGGGGTTGAGGTACGAGGCGGGGTCCTGGAATACGGCGCCGACGCGCTTGCCCCGTACAGCGTCCCACTGGGTACGGGTGAACGTGGTGAGGTCGTCCTGCTCACCCGTGACGCCGCCCAGGGTGATGCGGCCGGCCGGTATCTCGCATCCCGCGGCCAGCACGCCCAGTACGGAGCGGCAGGTCAGGCTCTTGCCGCTGCCCGACTCTCCGACCAGGCCGACGGCTTCGCCGCGCTCGAGGGTGAAAGACACCTCGCGGACGGCCCGGATTCCGGGGCCGACGGTGACGTCGAGCCCTTCGACGGTGAGGACCGCCGTGCGGGGTGCCGCCTTCGCGGATTCAGCCGGTTGTGACACGGTCCTCGACCTCCTTGGGGGCGACGGCAGGAGCAAGTGCGCTGCCGAGGGCGGCGGGCGGACTGAGCGCGGGGAGCGGTGCCTCGGCCGGGGAGGCTTGTTCCTGCCCGCCGGAGCTGTCACGGATCGCGTCCGCGAGGATGTTCAGCGCCCCGACGGTGATCATGATGGCGACGCCCGGGATCAGGGGGGCCCATGGCTGCTGGGCGAGATAGCCGAGGTCGGAGGCGAGCATGCCGCCCCAGGTCGGCGCGGGTGGCTGCACCCCTAGCCCGAGGAAGGTGAGGGAGGCGACGACGAGGAGCGCCTGTCCCACCGCCTGGGCGGTGGTGACGGCCACGGTCGGCAAGATCTTGCTCCAGACGTGGGTGCGCAGGATCCACCGGCGCGATGCCCCCATGAGCTCGGCGGCCTCCACGTACTGCGCCTGCTTGAGACCGAGGGCAGCAGCCCGCGTGACCCGGAAGTACAAGGGTGCGAAGAGCACGCCGAGAGCGAGCATCGCCTGGTGCATTCCGTTGCCGAGCGCGCCTACGACGGCAATGGCGAACACCGTGAACGGCATGATCATCAAGGTGTCGGCGGCGCGCTGGGCAGTCCACTCGACGGTCCTGCCGAGCCAGACGGACGCGACGCCGGGCACGATCCCGAGCAGCATCGCTGAGCCGACGGCCTCGATCGCGCCCGCGACCGAGAGTCCGGTGCCGGCCAGCAGTCGGCTGAGGACGTCGCGCCCCAGGTAGTCGGTGCCGAACGGATGTCGGCCACTGGGCCCTTGGAGCATGTCGGCCGGGTGCTGGGCGAGCGGGTCGTGCGGGGCGAGAGCGCCACCGGCGACGGCCAGCAGAGCGACCAGAGCGAGGACGGCGAGGGCGATGCGAGCCGATCGCAGCCGCCACGCGCGGCGCAGGGTCCTCATCGCGTGCCCCCCTCACCCGAGGACGCCGTGACGTCCCCGGCTCCGGTACGTGTTCCGGCCGGCCGTCGGGCCGCCGGATTCAGGGCGGCGAGTGCCGCGTTGACGGCGATGTTGGCCACGAGGACGACACAGATGGTAACGAGCAACGTGCCCTGGATAACCGGAATGTCGTGCTGCTCGGCTGATTGGAGGGAGAGCTGGGCTATCCCCGGCAGATTGAAGATCTTCTCGGTGACTACAGCGCCGCCGAGGATCAGAGGAACGCTCATGCCGAGGACGGAGAGCGCGGGGCCGGCGGCATTGCGCAGCACATGTCCGAACAGCACCCGCCGGGCCGAGAAGCCGCGCATCTGTGCGCCGGTCACGTAGTTCTCGCGCAAGGCGCCGACGAGCGAGGTACGCAGCTGGCGGGCGAGGGAGGCGGCGGCGTCCAGGCTGAGAGCGAACGCGGGAAGAATCGCATAACGCAGCCACTGCCCCGGGTTCTCGCCGATCGGGATGTACCCCCCGGTGGGCAGGGCGCCGAGCTGGACGGCGAACACGACGATGAGCACGATGCCGATGAGGAACGGCGGCAGGGTGGCAAGGACCGAGCAGATCAGTGTGACCGTACGGTCGATGCGCCCGCCGTTGTTGAGTGCGGCGGCGATGCCCGCGCCACCGCCGATGAACACGGCGAGCAGCAGCGCGAGCCCGGCGATGGACAGATCGACGGGCAGGGCCTCGGCGACGCTGTCGGCGACTGGTACGCCGGTGAACCAGGACACTCCCAGATCCCCGCCGATCGCATGGCTGAGCCAGCTCAGATACTGGGCGTACAGGGGGCGGTCCAGGCCGAACTGTGCCTCCATGCGGGCGATGTCGGCCGGTGTGGCAAGGTCGCCGAGGACGGCGGCCGCCGGGTTGGCCTCGGACAGGGCTCCGAGCGCGAAGGTGAGGAGCGAGGCCAGGAGGAAGACCGTGACGGTAGTGGTGAGTACCCGGCCGAGGGGGCGGGGTGCGGCGCCCAGCCGTCGGGTCAGCGGGTTGAGCCACGCCCCCTTGCGCGGTGGAGGCAGTACGGAGGTGGAGGCGGGGGCGGTCATGAGACCGTGACCCCCTCGAACCGCTGGACGACGGTGTAGGCGGGGATCGCCGAGACCTTGGGGTTGCGCGCGAGGATGCGCGGCACGGTGTAGAGAAAGACGTTCGGCATGGTTCTGACTGCGATACCGGTGGCCTTCTGGAGTGCTGCCGGGTACTCGGGGGCGTCGAGGGGGGTGCGGCGCACCTCGTCGAGTGCCTTCTCCAGTTCGGGAGACGTGGTGCGTCCGGGGTTCATCAGCCCTTCCTTGCCGAACAGCACCTGGAAGGCCTGGGTCGCGGCGTCGCGGCCCGCGAACTGGTCGACGTACAGCGCCTTGCTGCGCTGGACGTAGACGATCTGGGTGGCCTGGGCGGCGGGAATGGACTCGATCTTCGCGGTGATCCCGACCTTCCTCAGCTGGGCCTGGATCAGTTCCGGTACGCCTTCGGCCTTCTGGGCGGACAGGGTGATCTCCAGGCCGTTCGCGTGACCGGCCTTGGCGAGGAGTTCCTTCGCCTTCTCGGGGTCGTACGGGAAGAGTTTGTCGAGCGCGTCGTCATGGCCCGCGTATCCCTTGGGGAAGGGCTGGCGGGTGACTTCGCCGTGCCCGAACGCGGCGGTCTTGAGGAGTTCCTCGCGGTCGATGGCGTATTTGAGGGCGAGCGCGACATCGGGATCCGTGAAGGGCTCCTTGCCGATGTGCACATCGAGGACGGCCACCACCATCGATGGGATGACCTGTACCTCCAGGCCCGCGGCACGCGCCGCCTCGACCTGGCTACCGGGTATCTGCGCCACGTTGTACTGCCCGGACTTGAGCGAGGCGACGACCGTGGACGGCTCGGGCAGCGGATAGAGCTCGAAGTGCTCGACCTTGATCCGGTCCGCGTCCCAGTAGTTCGGGTTACGGCGCAGGACGGCCTTGGAGTTCTGGACGTAACTGACGAGCGTGTATGGGCCCGAGCCGGCGGGTTTCGTGGCGATGCTCGCGGCATCATTTTCGAAGACCTTGGGGTTGACGACCATGCCGGTCTTCCCCGCGAGGAGGGCGGGTATCTGGAAGTCCGGTTCCGTGAGCCGTAGTTCAACGGTCTGTGGATCGACGGCGGTGACCTGCCGCACGCCGGTGAGCTGGGAGGCGATGAGCGACTTCGGGTCGTCGCGGCCGCGCTCGATGCTCTTCTTCACGGCGGTGGCGTCGATCGATGTGCCGTCGCTGAACGTCGCTCCCTTGCGCAGGGTGAAGGTGACGAGCGTGCCTTCGGTGTTGTAGCGCCACGCAGTGGCGAGTGCGGGGACCGCGTCGCCCTGCTCGTCGAGTTTGGTCAGCCCGGCGTAGACGAGCGAGAGCGAGTGCACGTCCCAGCCGGCGGACGAGGTGAGCGGGTCCCAGGACGTGGGCAGTGCCCAGCCCCACTTGAGGGTGGAGGTGGCACCACCGGCCGCGGACGAGGAGCCGCCGCACGCGGAGAGGGTGAGTGCTGCGCCCGCACCGAGCGACAGTCCGAGGAAGGACCGCCGGTCCAGTGCGGTGCGAAGGGGTACGGTCCGGCGTTCGGCGTCAGGGGTACGAAGGTTCGACATCGGTGTACGCCACCTTTCTCGGCCGTGCCGGACCTCGGCGGGTACGCGGACGGGGCGGCCGTAAGCGCCAGGTCGAGGCAGGACGACCGGGCGAACGTGGTGTGGAAGGAAGGAAGTTGAGCAACCGGGGGAAAGTCCGGCTGGTCGGGCGACCGCTGGGCGGGCCATGGCGGCGTGCGGCGCTGCACGGGAAGCCGAGGCGCCGCGGGACACGGCGGAGAACGAGGTGCCATACGCCCGGTGCAGCCGTCAGGACGTCGCAAAGACTGCCCGGCACCGGGAAGGGATCGGCGTGTCAGCGGCTCAGGCTCAGTGGCTGGTCCGCCACCGGGCCAGGCCTGACTGGGCACCATGCGTCCGGCGGCATTTCACCGTGATTGACGACGCCGAAGTCACCTGCCGAGCCGGAGCGCCGCGGGCCCCACGAGGGGCCGCGTCGGCGGTCGGGTCAGCGACAGAGTGCGCTGGAGGTGCGTCGATAGTCCACGTAACGGCAGACCACGCCGGGGTGCATCAGATGCATGCCCGTCATCTTCTTGCCCCCGCCTCCCCCTGTCAATGGACACCTCAAGGTGTCTCATTCGTCGAGACCCTGCCGACCTGCACTTTCACTCAGACTGATGGCTCAACTCGGCGATGGCCGGGTAAGAGTTGGCCTCATCGGGGTGCAACCACAGCGGTCCGTTTCCTGTGTCGAGCCGGGCGGCTCCGGCCGGTGGCTGCGACGCCCCGGTGAGCACGGCGAGTTCGGGTCCGGTCAGGGTCCGCCACTGTTCCAGTGCGTCTCGGGCGGACATCCGGGCCGGACCCGGCAGCGGCGCAGCCGCCGCCGTACGGGCCGCTTCGAAGTAGGACTCCACCGGCTGCCAGCCCGGGACGCAGATCTGACCGCCCGGGCCGTCGAACAGGACCGTCGGCAGGGCGTAACGCCGCCCGTCGCTCAGCTCCTTGGCCCGTCCCGGGTGGGGACCGGTCCCTTCAAGTTCCAGCACCTGCGCGATCGGCCGGCGCGTCTGTGCCCGGTCGGCGCGTACCGCGTCCCAGGTGCTGGCAGCCGCCATGCCGTCGAGGAGCCGGTCGAGGTCGAGGCCGGGGACCCCGAGTACGACATCGCGCACACCGGCGTACGAGTCGGCGGGCGTCCCGAGGACGAAGGTGCTCTCGCGCAGCCGACGCAGGACATGCTCCGCCAGGTCAGCACCCTGTTCGGACGAGGCTTTCGCAGCGAGCGAGGCGGGCCAGCTGGAACGGGTCAGCCGGTGCAGCCGCCGGGCGTACGGGGCACGGGTGTGCACCGCGACGTCGGCGATGAACCGCTCGTACCAGCGGGCCTCGGCGTCAGGATCTGGAGCCGGGTCGTCGTTGTCGTCGAAAAGGATCCCGAACACCCTGCGCCAGCGCACACGCGGGCCGAGGGAGTACCGCAGGAGGCGGAAGGCAGGCTCGGAACCCCAGGCCCAGGGGCAGGCAGGATCGGTGAATTCGGTGACGGCGAGATGGGCGGCGGGATCGGTGGCCTCCTGGACGCCGACATGGGCGCCGGCTTTGGTGGTGTCCTGGCCGCCGGCATGGACAACGCAGCCATCGGGGCCGAACGGTCCCCTCGCGCCCGTCATGCCGAGACCACCGAAGCAGGCGCCGACGTCTGGGCCGCCTCGGCCAACTCGGCGATGGTCATCCGCCCGAGCACCGCCTGCGCCGCGGCCTCCAGCGACCGCCACAGCTCCGGCACCAGACGCGCGGAGCCAGGGTAGTCGAGCGAGTCGGGCCGCTCTCCCCGCAGCGTCAGGAACTCGCCGTCGACCGCGGTCATGACCTGCGCGACCGTGATCGTCGTCGCGTCGCGGCCTATCCAGTAGCCGCCCTCGCAGCCACGCTGACTGCGCACAAGGCCGGCCTGACGCATGTCCCGGAACACCGATTTGAGGAACCGGAAGGGGATGTCCTGTGCGGACGCAATGCCTTCACAGGTAAGCGGCCTACCGCTGTCCGCGGCCAGTTCGACGAGCGCCCGCACCGCGTAGTCCGCCTTCGCCGAGATCTGCATCTGCACCGTCTCCCCGAGGATTGCATTCAGCATCATGGGCCGCCGGCAGCCGCGAACGGGCTGCTCGGCCGCAATGGACACATCTTGACATCCATTCGCCGGGCTCTCTACGGTCGGCGCCAGAACCTGGTGCCCGCCGCCGTGGCGATCCTCCGGCGGAACCCGGCCTCCGCATCGACGAGCAGGATTCTCATGGCCCCGCACACCACGCCGCAGCCCGACGACGCTCCAGCCGCCAAGCACGACGCCTTCCACCCCAACCTCCCCGATCACGGCCACGGTCCCGGCGACGCGGACAGCAAACTCCCCCTGCACGCCCGGCTCCACCACATCCGGGCCGACGCGCTCGACGGTGACACGGCACAGACGGGCGGGATGCGGCGCTTCGCCGCGATCAGCGGATCGAGCGTGGGATCCCAGCGGATCTGGATGGGACAGACCCATGTCGCGGCGCAGACCGCCTCGTCCAATCATCACCACGGGGCGTCCGAGACCGCGATCCATGTGGTGAAAGGCCACCCGGAATTCGTGTTCCTGGACGACTCGAGCGGTACGCCACAGGAGATCCGCATCCGCACGTCCCCGGGCGACTACATCTTCGTACCGCCGTTCGTCCCCCACCGTGAGGAGAACCCGAGCCCCGGCGAGGAGGCGGTCGTGGTGATCGCACGCTCCACCCAAGAGGCGATCGTGGTCAATCTGCCAGAGCTGTACGTACTCAGCGACGAGCCCGGAGAGGAATGACCGGACCGGCACGCGGCCAACCTCCGCCCGACCAACTGGTCTGAGTCTTCCGGCTCGTCCACTTCTGGGTCCATGGGTCGCAGCATCACGCCGTTCCATGCGGCCCACCCCACGCCACCCGCCCTCTGATTGGCCAGCCCTCTGCAGGCAGTGCGGCATCGAGCTGAAGCACCTGGCGGCGAATCCCTCCGACACCTCAACGGGTCGCCCCTGCACATCGGCGACCCGGTGGTGCCGGCCGCTGTGCGTTGGGAACAGGTGAAGACACTCCGTGAGGGCGGTATGAGCCGTCCGTCTGCCTGGAACTCGGATCCGCTTCCCGGCGCTGCCGAACCGCGGTCGGCGCGCTCATCAACACCGTACTCATGTAGGACGACTGGCGCTGGGTTCCTCAAAGGCAATACACATAACGGCCGCGTACGCGTTGCGGCAACCAGGCCAGCAGGTCCCGCCTTCGACCGGGAGCCCAGGCCTGAGTCGGGATCACGCACGGACGGCGACGGCAGGAGGTCCGGCGACGGCCAGCCGAACCACCTCAGCATCGACTTGTGCCCGCAGTGTGGCCGCCAGGGAATCCCGCTCGGTATCAGCAAGATGCCCCTGACACCCGGTGTAGCCGAGCACGTGAATGCTGCGACAGCCCACAGAATCGTCCGGGACAGCTCCGTGACCGCAGTGAGGCCCAAACGGCGGCTCCGGCGATGCTGTGGTCACACACCAAAGGACGATCAAGTACGGCCGACAGTTGCCGTTCCCGGACCCCTGTCGGCGACAGGCGACCACGGTCGGCGGGCCGGGGCCCGGCTATCGCGCCCCGCATCATGTCTGGCCTCCGGATAACCTGTGTCAACAGTGAGGCGAGAGGCTGGCCTTGGCGAAAGAGTGCAGGCCGCACGGATCCCTGCACTCTGATGCGCACCCGCCCGCCGATGCCGTCTTGCCCCTCGCGGCGGGCGGGAGTTCAGCCCCGCGGCTTGGGCGGGCAGACGACGTGGCTGTGGTTGATGACGCCGGCGCCGGATGCGGCGTGATGGCTCTGGGTGCGGTACGGCTCGTCAGCCTTGATGGCTTGCTGGCAGCGGCAGCAGATCACAGCTTGCCCTTCCATCGGTTCCAGAGGGCGCGGCCGTCGGCACACAGGGGGTGCTCATGGCAGTCGCGGCAGATCTGCATGTGCTTCATGAGGAGCACATAGGCCTGCTGACAGCGGGCCTCCATTGCGGCGATCGCCGCGGACACGGGATCGGGGGTGCTCACCAGGCGGGCCCGAGGCCGTACCGGTGGGTGACCGCCCGGGGGCAGTCGTACAGGCCGCGTTCCGGACCGCTGACCGAGAACGCGACGCCGACGCGGATGGGCGCATGCGCGAGGTCGCCGCACGGGCAGACAAGTGGTTCGGGTTCGGGGCCTTCGCTGGAAGGCTGGTCCGTAGGCTGTGTCATAGCGACGCCCCTGCGGCGTGGTCCGTTCCCCGAGTCGTGACAGCGGCTGCGGGGGCTTTGTGTGTGGCAAGCCAGTCCACCATGCCATAGAAAGCTATAGCTTGCCTGGTGTACTACCGATCGCCGCGGAGGATCATGGCTGTCTATGGTGCGCGGTATGGAGTTCGCTGTAGATCGCCCCAGGTGGAGGCAGGTCCACGAGGTGATCGTGGAGCGGATCGAGTCAGGCGTGTACGCGCCGCGCACACGGGTGCCGTCGACCGTCGCACTGACCGAGGAGTTCGGTGTCGCCAACGTGACCGCGCAGAAGGTGCTGCGGCAGCTGCGCGAGGACGGACTGATCTACACGGAGGTCGGCATGGGGTCATTCGTCGCCGACCGGCAGCCTTGATAGAACTATGCCGCTTCCGCTGACTCCTGGGCTCTGTCAGACCCGGATCCCAGAATTGATCCATGCCTGCCGCTCCCCCAGCCCGCGGTGTATCGCGGTCTGCTGACGAGCTGAACGAGGCGGTCCGGCGCCTGTGCCCGCACCCGGCGATGCGCCTCACCCGCGAGCAGCGCGCCGAGTACGAGCGGCTCGTCACTTCATGTCGTCGATCATGTTCTTCGTGGTGTCGTGCTTCTTCTCCTATCACGCCGGCGCTGGGTTCTCCTCGCTTGACACCATTGCGACGGCCTTGCTCGACGCGGTACGTCAGCCGGGCCTTCGCCAATGTCTGCCGCCGGCACGGCATCCGCTGCAGCATGGGGCGCGTCGGCTCAAGTTACGACAACGCCCCGGCCGAATCGTTCTTCCAGGGCCTGATCCGGGAGTTGCTCTACGAGCGACGCCTCACCTCGAAGGCTCAGCCACGGCTGGAGCTGTTCCGCTGGCTGGCCTACTACAACCGGCGCCGCCGCCACTCCGCCCTCGGCTACCTCACACCAGCCGAGTTCGAACAACAACTGACCTCGTCACGTATGCGGTCACTCGTCGCATGAAACTCGGTGTCCACTCCCGAGGTTGAGCCTCAGTCCCGCTCGGCGGCGATGAATGCGTTGTTGTCCCGTCCTGCGAAACGACCGATGGGGATGTGAACGATGCGGGCGGTGCGGTGGCCGATGCACCGGCCGACGGCCAGCGCGAGGACGCGGCAAGGACGGTGATCACAGGTAGCTCCCATTGGGGGTGTGGATGTCGGTGGCGTGGGCGCCGACGACGCGGCGGTGCAGGCGCGGGCGGTGTGGAGGCTGGGTGCCATCGGTGCTGTCCTTCCGGAGCGCCCCCCGCCCCGCCGTGGGTCAGCGGAAGCTCAGCGCGAGACAGAAGTCGACGCGGTCGTGCAGGGTGGCGAGGCTGTGCCCGGTGAGCTCTTCGACGCGCCGTAGCCGGTAGCGCAACGTATTGACGTGGACGTGGAGTTGCTCGGCACAGCGCTGCCAGGAGCCCGAGGCGTCGAGGAACGTGGCGAGCGTCGTCACCAGGTCGCTGCCGTGCTCGGCGTCGTAGCGTTCGAGGACGCCGAGCAGGCGGTCGCGGTAGAGGCGGCGGACGTCCTCGGGGACCGCGGCGATCAGCAGTAGGTGCGAGGAGAGCTCGCCACTGCCCGCGGTGCGCACGGTGCCGGTGCCGAGCGTGGCGACGCGGTGCGCGTGCCGGGCTTCCTCGACCGAGCGGCGCAGCCCGGCCCCGCCGGTCGCTGAGGGGCCGGTACCAAGGGCGGCACGACCAGAGCCGAGGAGCGGCGCGAGGCGTTCAGCGGCGTCGACCGCGCCCGGGTCGCCGTCCGGTACGAGCATCAGGTAAGCCCCGTCGTCGACGGGGATCGGCACCGAGCAGCCGGGGATCCGATCGGCAACGTCCTCCAGGACGGTGGCGGCGAGTTCGGGCCCGTAAGGGCTGCCAGTGGTACTCATACACAGGGCACTCAAGGGAGCGCCGGTATCGAGGCCGAGGCTGCTGAGGCGAGCCTCGGCGGGCTCCTCCTTTCCGGCGGCTAGCAGGTCGATCGCCTCGCGCAGGAAGCGGGCCTCGATGCGTCGGCGTTCTTGGACGGCGGCCTTGTCGAGGGCGAGCAGGGCGCACACCTCGCCCGCGGCGTCGGCCACGCCGGGCGCCCAGTCGCGCCAGTCGCCGGACGCGGCCAGGTATCCGGCGGGCGGGCGGTGCGCGGCGGGTGACTGGACGGGGAAGAGGCTGAGCCGGCCGCCGCCGGTGAGGGTGGGCACTGCGGGGAAGCCGCCCGCGGCCAGTGCGTCCCGGTGGGCGCGCGCGAGCTGTTCCGGTCGCACGCCGGGGACGCCGCCCGCGAGGAGCCGGCCGGTCGCCGACAGCACGGCGCACCACACGCCGGTGGCGCGGGCGAACACGTCGATGAGGCCGGCGGCGCCCTCGCCCGAGGCCATGCTGGTGACGAGGCCGCGGTGCAGCCCGGCAGACGGGATGCGGTGCTCTCCACCGCCGAGCACCGTCTCGGTGAGCGCCGCGAACGACACTTCGTCGTCGACCGTGAGCAGCGGCAGACCCTGCCGGGCGCAGGCCTCGCCGAGTGCGTCGGGCAGCACGCCGACCCCCGCCGTGCCCGCGACGAGGGCGGCGACGCCCGCAGCGGACAGCGCGGCGACGAAGACATCGGCGTCGCGCGGCTCGCGATACCAGGTGGTGCTGGTCAGGACAAGTTCGCCGCCGTCGAGATAGCGCCCCGGGTCGGGCAGATCGGTGGTGTAGACGCCGCGGATGCGCAGCCCTTCCGAGGCTGGGACAACGACGGGGCACAGCCCGAGGCGCGGCATCGCAAGGAGATCGTTCAGCTGCACCGGTCGGCCTCCTCGGCTCCGCCCGGCGGCTGCGCGGGCGGCATTTGTTACAGGCATGCACGCCGGTGTGCACGGGGTTTGGAGAATAGTACGGGCCGCTGCCGCGCAGGTGGGGCGCCGTCTGGAGACGCGTGCAATCCCAGTGGGGGCACGTCGGCGGTTCACTGGGTTCCACGCGCAGCCCATGGCGCCGTCGAGGCCCCGGGAGCGCGGATCGAGCCGCATGAACCTTCCTGTACCGCCGTCTTTCCCTCCGCTCCCTCCGTTCCCTCCGTGAGGAGTCCGTCATGCGCGCCGACCCCGAACGTCCCCTCTACATCGAGGAGTTGGGTGCCGAACCGGTACCCCTCAACCGTCGTCATGGCCACCCGTGGTCTCTGTTCACGCTGTGGTTCGGCGCGAATGTGCAGTTCACGACGCTGAGCGTGGGCGCGCTGTCGACGTCGGTGTTCGGCCTGGACTTCGGCCCCGCCGTCCTGGCGATCGTCACGGGTACGCTGCTCAGCTCGGCACTCGTCGGCCTGTTCTCCACGCGGGGCCCGCTGACCGGAGTGCTCCAACTCGTGCAGTCCCGCAGCCCGTTCGGGCGGCTGGGCAATCTGCCGTCGGCCGCGTTCACGGTCGTCAACGGTGTCGGCTGGTGCGTCGTCGACTCCCTCCTCGGCATCTTCATCCTGCGCGATCTGACCGGGATGGGGTTCGGCCCGGCGCTCGCGGTGATGGCGCTCGCGCAGATGGGCGTGGCGGTGGTCGGCTACCGGCTGATCCACACGGTGGAGCGGGGTCTCGCCGTCCTCCTGGTGATCGTGTTCGCGGTGATGTCGGTGTACGGCTTCGGCGAGGTGCGGGCGCAGGCGCCCATCGCGCCCGCCGACGGCTCGACTGCCGCCTTCGTCCTGGTGGTTGCGGTGACGGCAGCACGGGTCCTCGGCTGGTCCGCGTACGCCTCCGACTACAGCCGCTATCTGTCAGCGACGAGCCGCCCGCGACGGGTGTTCCTCGCAGCAGGCGGCGGCAGCGCGGTGGCCGGGGTGTGGATCGGTACGCTCGGCGCCGCCCTCGGCACGGCGGGGGCGCTTGACGACCCGAGCGGCATGGTGAGCGGCCTGCTGCCGCATGCGCTCGGCACGGTCGTTCTGCTCTCCCTGCTCCTGTCCACGCTCGCGTCGACGGTGATCGACCTGTACTCGGGCGCGATGGCCGCGCTCGTCGCCGGGTTCACGATCCCGCGCTGGGTGTCGGTCCTCGTCGTCGGCGGCCTGGGCACGGCGCTCGCCTGGTACGCGGGGCACGGCGACTTCGCGACCCACCTCAACGACTTCCTGCTGATGACGGGTTACTGGCTCGCGCCGTGGGCCGCCGTGATGATCGCGGCGTACTGGGGTCCGGGGCGGCACACCGTCGCAGACCCGTACGACACCGGGCACCGCTTCGGATGGGGCCTGCCGTGTGTGCTGCTGGCGCTCGCTGTCGAGATCCCGTTCATGAACCAGTCGCTGTACACAGGCCCGCTGGCGGCGGCACATCCGGCGCTCGGACCGTTCGGGCTGTTCGTGGGGTTCATGGTGGCGGGTCTCGCGTACGCGGTGCTCTGCACCGTCCGTACCCCCGCACACCCCACCGCGAAGATCGGACACCCCTTCGTTTCCGATGAGTTGAGGAGTGACGCATGACCTTGACGACCGCACCCGACGTACCCACCGCCGAGGACGAGGCCTTCCTGCGCCGGGCGATCGTGCGGGCCGCTGCGGCCCGCGCCGCCGGCAACCACCCGTTCGGCGCGCTCCTCGTCCTCAACGGCGAGGAGGTCCTGGAGGCGGGCAACACGGTTGTCTCCGACCAGGACGCGACCGGACATGCCGAGACGAACCTGGTGCGGCTCGCCTCAGGCACGTACGACCGCACGGACCTGGCACGCGCCACGCTGTACACGTCGACGGAGCCGTGCGCGATGTGCGCCGGCGCCGTCTACTGGAGCGGCATCGGCCGGATCGCGTACGCCCTCGGCGAGGACGAACTCCTCGCGCTGACCGGGGCGAACCCCGAGAACCCGACGATGGCGCTCCCCTGCCGCGAGGTGCTGGCGCGGGGCCAGCGCCCGGTAGAGGTGGTCGGCCCGTGCCTCCACGAGGAGGCGACGGGAGTGCATGTCGGGTTCTGGAGCTGACCCTCCCTGTTTCGCGGTGCGGCCGCACATCTCAGGGGCGCGGGGAACTGCGCGCCCAGCCACAACGCACCCTCACCACACCACAAGGAGCCACCCCACCATGCCAAGCCAGCGCACGCTCATCGCCAACGGCATCGTCATCCCCTGTGACGGCACCCGAACCGTCCACGACCCCGGATCCGTTCTCGTCGAAGACACTCGCATCGTGGCGATCGGCCACCCCGACACCTTCACCGGCATCGACGCCCACGTCGTCGACGCCACGGGCCACGCCGTCATTCCCGGCCTGCACAACACCCACCTCCACTCGGGCCTGCTGCGCGGCACCGCCGAGTCCAAGTCGCTGTGGGACTGGCTGCGCGACTACGTCGACCCGGCCCACAAGGCACTCACCCCAGAGATCGCCGAGGCCGCCTCCCGGCTCTGCTACACCGAGTCGCTGCGCGCGGGCACGACGTCCGTGATGGACATGTGGCGCCACATGGAGGGCTCGGCGCACGCTGCCGCGCAGATCGGGATCCGCGCGACCCTCGTTCCGTACGTCGCCGACCTGCCCGGCTACGACTACTTCGAGACGCTCGACACGAACCGCCGGCTCCTCACCGACTACCGCGCCTACGCCCACGACCGGGTCCGCTCCTGGGTGGGCCTGGAGCACCTCTTCTACTGCAGCGAGGACGCGTTCCGAGCGGCCGCCGCGCTCGCCGAGGAGTTCGACACAGGACTGCACACACACTCCTCCGAGACGACATGGGAAGTCGAGGAATCCATAAGGCAGTTCGGGCGACGACCCATCGAGGAGTTCCACCACCGCGGCGTCCTCGGCCCACGCACAGTGGTCGCCCACTGCGTCTGGCTCGACGACGCCGAGATCGGCCTCCTCGCCTCGACCGGTACGAGCGTCGCACATTGCCCGTGCTCGAACATGAAGCTGTCGTCGGGCCCGGCCCGGGTCGCCGAAATGCGCGCCAAGGGCATCGCAGTGGGCCTCGGCAGCGACGGCGAGAAGGAGAACAACAACCTCGACCTGCTGGAGGAGATGAAGTTCGCCTCGCTCCTGCAGAAGGTGACGTCCCTCGACCCGACGACGGGCGACCCGTGGGACATCCTGGCGATGGCCACGCTCGACGGTGCGCGCGCCCTCGGCCTGGACGCCGTCACCGGTTCGCTGGAGCCGGGCAAGAAGGCGGACGTCGTCACCGTGGACCTGCGCAAGCTGCACACCACACCCCTCCTCCACGGCGATGACTTCAACGCCGTCGCCCACCTGGTCTTCTCTGCCGCTTCGGCCGACGTCGACCACGTGTGGGTGGACGGCGAACTGCTCGTGGACGGCGGCAAGGTGCTCAGCGTGGACCCGGAGAAGGTGCGCCTGGAGGCGCAGCGTGCTGCGGAGGACCTGTTCCGGCGCCGTGCATCTCTCACGCAGTGAGACGTCTGTCGCCGGACCTCAATCTGTCGAGCCCCGGGTTGCGAGCGCGTACGAGGAGCTGCTGCTGCGGGAGTCGGCGCGCGGGGTGTTCGCCGCCGTCGACCCGAACATCCGCCCCGGCCTCATCCCCGACCCCGCGGCCTACCGCGCTCGCTTCGAGGGCTGGCTGCCGCACCTGGACCTGCTCAAGCTCTCGGAGGAGGACGCCAGCTGGCTCGGCGGCTCGGTGGAGAAGTGGCTGAGCCAGGTCCCGGCTGCGGTGGTGGTCACCCGTGGCGGGGACGGGCTCACGGCCTACACCCGTGACGGCGGCGAGCACTCCGTACCCGGTGAGCGAGTCGCCGTCGTGGACACGATCGGCGCCGGCGACACCGTTTTTCGGTGCCTTGGCCACCCGGCCCCCGTTGGACCCTGAGCTCGCGCTCGACGAGGAGGCGCGGGGAGCTGCTTTTCCGGCCCTGTCGGACGAGACCCTGCCGGAGATCCGACGGCAGATCGCCGAGGGTTCCCCCGGGTTGGATTCGAAGGCTCTGACGGCGGGCGGCAGAGTGCGGGTGGAGGAGCGCCAGGTACCCGGGCCGGACGGCGCGCCGGACATCACTGTGCTGATTCTCAGCCCTGTCGAGGACCGAGGTCCCAAGGGAGGCATCCTCAGCCTCCACGGCGGCGGGATGATCAAGGGGGGAGCCTCGCGAAGCGCTGTGCCTGTGCGGCTCCGCGAGGCCTACGGGCCGGACGCCCTACAGGGCCCGGGTGACGAGCAGGGCAACATCGTCGTGGTCGTCGGGGTGGCGCAGGCCGTGCAGCAGGAGGTCGCAGGTTTCTTCGAGGGGTCGATCGGGAGTGTCGAGGAAGCTGAGGAGGAAGTTCAGGCGGTCGTCTATGGGGTGATGCCGGGTTTCGACGAGGCCGTCGGTGTAGAGGACCAGCAGGTCGTCGGTGCTGAGTTCGACGGTGGTGGTCTCGAAGGGGATGCCGCCGACGCCGAGGGGGGCTCCGGGGGGCAGTTCGAGCAGTGCGGGGGTGTGGCCCGGGCGGGCCAGGGCGGGCGGCATGTGTCCCGCGTTGGCGATGTGGCACTCCTTTGTATGGGGGTCGTACACGGCGTAGATGCAGGTGACGATGTAGTGCTCCAGGTCGCAGGTGATCTTGTCCAGGTGCTGGAGCAGGACGCCCGGGGCGAGGTCGAGTTCCGCGTAGGCGCAGGTGGCGGTGCGCAGTCGGCCCATGGTGGCCGCGGCGTCGATGCCGTTGCCCATGACGTCGCCGATGACCAGGGCGGTCCTGTCGCCGGTCAGGGGAATGATGTCGTACCAATCGCCGCCGACCTCGCTGGTGGCCTGGGCGGGTTGGTAGCGGGAGGCAATCTTCAGGCCGGTGTGGTGAGGTGGGTGGTCGGGCAGCAGGCTGCGCTGGAGCGTGAGGGCGGTGTTGCGCACGCTCTGGAACCAGCGGGCGTTGTCGATGGCCACGGCGGCACGGCCGGCCAGCTCACTGGCCAGGGTGACGTCGTCCTCCTCGAAGGGACGCGGGTTGCGGGTGCGCTTGAGGTCGAGGGCGCCGAGCACCTCGCCGTGGGCGATCAGTGGCACGGCGAGGTAGGAATGGACGCCGGCGCGGGCCAGAAGCGAGGTGGCCTCGGCGTTACGGGCGATGCGCGGCAGATCGTGGTCGCCGACATGGCTCACCAGGATCGGCCGACCGGTGTGGACGCACAGGGTGACCAGGCGGTCACTGTCATAGGCCGCGAGGTCACCGGGCGGGTCGGCGGCGCGCAGTGCCACGGTGGGGTGGGCCGCCTTGAGTGCAAGGGCGCGGAAGAGCTCCGGGCCGTCGCCGTGTCTGCGTGCGCGGCAGGCCAGGGCGGAGTCCAGGATGTCCACGGCGACCACGTCGGCGAGTTCGGGGGTGGCGATTTCGGCCAGTTCCTGGGCGGTCTGCTCCACCTCCAAGGTGGTTCCCACGCGGGTGGAGGCGTCAGCGATGAGGGCCAGGCGTCGTCGGGCCTGGTCGGCCTGGGCAGCCACACGGTGCCGCTCGGTGACGTCGACGACCGAGGTGGCCGCTCCCAGGACCCGCCCGCCGGGGTCCTCCAGCCGGTAGAAGGACAGGGACCAGGCGTGCTCGCGGTCGGGGTCGGCCGGGGGACGGCCCACGTGGTACTGGTCGAGCAGCGGAGTGCCGGTGGCGAGCACCTGACGTAGCGCGGACTCGATGGTGTCGACGTCAGGGAAGGGCAGGGTCTCTCTCAGACCGCGGCCGATGTGGTCATCGGCGGGGATGCCGTCGATACGCTCCAGAGCCGGGTTGACCAGGAGATAGTGCAGGTCGGGGTCCATGAGGGCGATGCCGATCGGTGACTGGCTGATCAACCGCTCACACAGCGCCAGGTCGGTCTCGACGCGCTGGAGCAGGTTGTGGTCGGCTGCGATGCCCAGAGCGTGGAGACCTCCGCGATCGTCCAGGAGCCGCATGTTCCGGAACTCCGTCAGCCGGATGCTGCCGTCCTTGTGACGGATGGGGAAGGTACCGGCCCAGCTCCGGCCGGTCTCCAGCACCTCCGCGAACAGGCGCGTGACAGCCTGCAGGTGCTCGGGATGGATGAACAGCCGTGCCGCGTACTTGCCGAGGGCCTCTTCCGAGGTGTAGCCGAAGAGTTCCTCGGCCTGTGGGGTCCAGAACACGAGGCGCCCGTCGGCGTCGACGACCAACGCGGCCACGCTCAGCACGTCCAGCAGTCCGGTCGGTCGAGGCGGCTCGGGTCCGTGCTCGTCGCCGTTGGACGGGAAGGGTTCGGCTGCCATCCCAGACCTCCTTGACCAGCCGGCAGGCCGTGCCCACCCGCATCGGCATCACCGCGCGCTCGGGGTACCGACCACCTGCACTTCCATGTTGCCCCCGGGCCAGCGCGTTGCCCAATGCGTGGTGCTCGTCGGCGGCGGAGGGCCGCGCCGGGCCCGGCCACCCTCTCGCCGGGATCGTGCACATCGGGCGGAGTAGCAGGAACATGGTCGTGTAGGGGATGAGGCCCATGGCTTCTGCGCGAAACGGTTCCGATGCGCCCACGCCCGCGGGACCGCTCGATCACTTCGACGCGTCCACCGACGCGGCCGCGGTGGTGTCCACGGACGGCGTCGTGGTCGGCTGGACCCGGGGCGCCGAAGAACTCCTCGGCCGCCCGGCACGAGAGGTGGTCGGCGGCTCGGCCGCGCGTCTGCTGGCGATGCCCGGAGACCCGGCACGGGTGGCCGGCATCGCGGAGCGATGCCGCGGCGGCATGGGGTGGAGCGGTCTCATCCCTGTACGACACCGCGACGGCAGCAGCATCGACGTCGATCTGCGTGTCTCCGCGTCCTTCCGTGTCGGCTCGGACGAGTGCTTCCTGATCTCGGCACGGGAGCGGAAGCAGCACTGGACGGTGAGCCAGTCCGTCCTCGACGGCTTCCAGACCCGCTCGCCGGTCGGCATGGCCGTGATGGATATGGACCTGCGCTACGTGTGGCTGAACGACACCTTGGAACGCTTCGGCGGTGTGCCCCGAGAGCAGCGGCTGGGTCGTCGGCTGAGCGACCTTTTTCCCGGGCTGCAGGCGGACACCATCGAGGGACTGATGCGCAAAGTCCTGACGACCGGCGTCCCGGTGACCGACTACGAGTACGCGGGATGGAGTTGGGCCGATCCACACCGCCAACACGCCTACTCCACGTCCTTCTTCCCCCTGCTGGACGCCGACAACTCCGTCACGGGTGTCGGCTACATGGTCTCGGACGTCACCGAGCGGTGGAACGCCCGCCAGCTTCTGTCGCTGGTCAACGAAGCGGGGACCAGGATCGGCAGGACTCTCGACGTCATGGAGACGGCTCAGGAACTCGCCGACTTCGCCGTTCCCTACTTCGCGGACTTCGTCATCGTCGATCTCCTGGAGCCCGTCCTCAGCACCGAGGGGCACGGAGCGTGGCTGACCGATGCGGGACCGGCCTCCGCCACGCCGGTGCTGCGCCGCGCCGGAATGAGCTCGGTACGAGAGGGCTGCCCGGAGGCCGTGGCGCGGATCGGGGAGAGGGCGGACTTCCTCCCCCCGCCGCACGACGCGGATCTGCTCGTCAACGGCGAGCCGATCCTCATCCCGGTTCTCGCCCCCTCCGAGGACCTGTGGGTCGCCGAACAGTCCGAGAGGGCGGCAAAAATCCGCGAGTTCGGACTGCACTCCCTCATCTGCGTGCCGATGCGGGCCCGGAACACCGCCCTGGGCCTCACCACGTTCGTACGGTCGCTCAATACCATCTCGTTCCAGCCCGACGACGTCCTGCTGGCACAGGATCTGGTGGCACGAGCGGCGCTGTGCGTCGACAACGCCCGCCGATACACCAGGGAACACACGGCAGCGATCACTCTTCAGCGCAGTCTGCTGCCCCATGCCCTGACAGGAGGAACGGCGCTGGAAGTGGCCTCCTCGTATCTGCCGGCGGACCCCACCGACGGGGTCGGCGGCGACTGGTTCGACGTGATCCCGCTGTCCGGCGCTCGTGCGGCCCTCGTCGTCGGCGATGTGGTGGGTCACGGCATCACCGCGGCGGCAGCCATGGGCCGAATACGCACCGCGGTGCAGACACTCGCGGACATGGAATTGCCCCCCGACGAACTGCTGGCCCATCTCGACGACCTCGTACTCCGGTTGAGCGAGGAGCAGCCCGTCGGCGAGGGGGCCGAGGCGGCCAACCGGAGTTCGACCGCCTTCCTCGGAGCGACCTGCCTGTACGCCGTCTACGATCCGGTCACCAGGCGCTGCACGATGGCCCGGGCCGGACATCCGCCACCCGTCGTCGTCGGACCCGACGGGCACGTCTCCTTCCCGGAACCCCCCGCCGGCCCTCCGCTCGGACTGGGCGGCGTGGCGTTCGAGGCCACCGAGATCGAACTCGCCGAGAACAGCCTGCTCGGTCTCTACACCAACGGCCTCATCGAGGGAGTCGACCACGACATGGAGCTGGGCATGTCCCGGCTCGGCGACGTGCTGGCCCAGCCGGACTGCGACCTCGCCGGCCTGTGCACGTCCGCGGTACAGCACCTCGTGCCCGTGCCTCAACCCGACGACATCGCCCTCCTCCTGACACGCACGCACTCACTGGGTGCCGACCACGTCGTCTCATGGGACGTTCCCGTGGACCCCGCCGCCGTCGCCGATGTCCGAGCCCGGGCGACTCGCCAGGTGGCAGCCTGGGGTCTCGGGGAACTGGCCATGACCACGGAACTCATCGTGAGCGAGCTCGTCACCAACGCGATTCGCTACGCCGAACCGCCTATACGCCTGCGGCTCCTCCGCGACGCCCGCCTGTCCTGCGAGGTCGCCGACGGAAGCAGCACCGCTCCGCGGCTGAGACATGCGCGAAGCACGGACGAAGGCGGCCGCGGTCTCTTCCTGGTGGCCCAGCTCGCCCATCGCTGGGGTGCCCGGTACACGAAGGGCGGAAAGATCATCTGGGCTGAACAGGAAATCCCGTTGGGCTGAACAGGAAATCCCGTGAAGAACGCAAGGAGAGACATGCCGTGCCGGGACGTGAGTCCGCCCGACCGACCGGATCTCCGGACGCCCATGACCACCGGGCCCGGGCATTCTCCACACGGTCATCGCAGTGTGCCGCACACCGGTGATCTGCGTGTCGAGGCCTGGGCACCGACCCGCGAGGAGTGCATCGCCGAGGCAGTGCGAGGCATGGTCGGCAGCTTCGCCGAACTGCCCGCGGATGCCTCCTGCGTGGCGCGGGAGTGTGTGGTGGCGGCCGGAGACGACGGCCGGCTCCTGGTCGCCGTGCTTGAGGAGGTCATCTACCGCATGGATGCGTCGGGCGAACTCCCTGTGGACGTCACGGTGACGCCGGAGCCCGGTGACGTACGCGTGCGATTCACGATGGCCGACAGCTCGACGGCCATGCAGACCGGTGCCGTACCCAAGGCCGTCGCGCTGCACGGCCTGCGACTGGCCCATCACGCGCACGGGTGGGCGTGCCGAGTGACGCTCGATGTGTGACCCCGTCCCGGCGTCTCGCGCCGGAACGCCTCGCAGAGGAGGCCGAACCGACATGGACATCCGGCTTGTGGCAGACGGACCCTGGCGGTTCCGCATCGAACAGACCGGCGCCATGCGCGTACCCGGAGTCGTCCTCGCTCCACGGGAGCTGCTGCCGGACGAGCCCGGCGACCAGGCCCTTCAGCAGGTGGCTCATGTGGCTACGCTCCCCGGCATCGTCCGTGCCTCGTACGCCATGCCCGACATCCACTGGGGCTACGGCTTCCCCATCGGCGGCGTGGCCGCCACCGAAGTCGCGGGCGGCGGCGTCATTTCGCCGGGCGGGGTGGGCTTCGACATCTCCTGCGGGGTACGCCTGCTCACCGCGCACGTCGACCACACCACCCTGCTGCACAGGCTGCCCGCGCTGATGGACCGGCTGGACGGACTGATCCCACGCGGGCTCGGGCCCGGCGGACTGTGGCACCTGACGGGCCGGGCACAGCTGCACGAGATCCTGAGCGGCGGATCCCGTTACGCGGTCGAGCAGGGCCACGGGGTGCCACGCGACCTGGAGCGGTGCGAGGACTACGGAGCCGTCGGCGACGCCGATCCCACCCAGGTCGGCGAACGCGCGCTGGACCGCGGCGCCGGGCAGGTCGGCAGTCTGGGCTCGGCCAATCACTTCCTGGAGATCCAGGCAGTCGACACCGTCTACGACGAGACATGCGCGCGGGCGTTCGGCCTGCGCCCAGGCCTGGTGTGCGTCATGATCCACTGCGGCTCACGCGGCCTGGGCCACCAGATCTGCTCCGACCACGTACGGGCCATGGACTCCGTGATGCGGCACTACGGCATCGACGTACCCGACCCGCAACTGGCCTGCGCACCCGTCGACTCGGCCGAAGGCCGCGCCTACCTCGGCGCGATGGCCGCCGCCGCGAACTACGCCCGCGCCAACCGCCAGCTGCTCGCCGACGCCGCCCGCCGTGCCTTCCTGCAGCTGACCGGCTCGGACCTGGATCTGCTGTACGACGTCTCGCACAACCTGGCCAAGCTGGAAACCCACCCCCACCATGACGGTGCCCGGGCGCTGCTGTGCGTCCATCGCAAAGGCGCCACCCGGGCCCTGCCGCCGGGCCACGCCGACCTGCCGGACGCCCTGCGCCGCTTCGGTCAGCCGGTGTTCGTGCCCGGCACGATGGGTACCGCCTCGTACGTCATGACCGGCAGCACCGGCAACCGGGCGTATGACTCCTGCTGCCACGGCGCGGGCCGCGTCTGGAGCCGGCACCGTGCCCACCGCGAGACGTCCGTCCGGCAGCTGCGCCACGAGCTGGCCGGTGCGGGGGTCGCGGTGCGCCCCGCTTCCTGGCGCAGCGTGATCGAGGAAGCGCCCGAGGCGTACAAGGACGTCGACACCGTTGTCCGGGCAAGCGAACACAACGACATGGGCCGCCTTGTAGCGCGCCTGGTGCCGCTGGGCGTGCTCAAGGGCTAGCAGAGGGCCGCCTCGCACATGGCCGACAGGCGGGCCGCTCGCCGTCGGAGAAGTGCACAGCACGTGTTCTCGGGTCGCGGTCCTTGCGGCGAGCGGTCACCTCAAGCCGGGCCGGGCCCTCGTGCACGACTCGATCGTCGGTACCCGCTTCCACGCCCGGATCGTCGCGGAAGCGACCGTCCACGGCCGTCCCGCCGTCGTACCGGAGGTCACAGGTCGGTCTCGGTCAGCCGTCGATGGTCACCAGCACCCGGCCACGTCCACCCGCATCGACTCGATCGTGAGCCTCGGCGATGTGGTCGAGCGGATACCTGTCTCCCACGTGCACCGTCAGGGCGCCTGCCGCTGCCGCCACGGTGAGATCACGTGCGGCCCGTCGTTTGGCTTCGGCGGGAAAGTCGTCGCTGCCGAGCAGGCGCAGGGTGACATTGTTGAACAGCAGGGGCCAGAAGGGGAGTTCGGTGCGGTCGGCATGGGTGCCGTAGGCGGCGATGACTCCGCCGAGGGCTACCACAGCGTTGTCCAGGTCGGCGTTGGCGGAGAGCGACACCTCGATGATCCTGTCCACGCCGTCGGGCGCGTACGAGCGAATGGCGGACGCCGCATCGTCGGTGTCCAGGGCCACCGTGTGGGGGACGACAGCCGGGTCGACGTGGTGGAGATCGCTGCTGCGGCGCACGGTGCCGATCACGGTGGCGCCTGCCCAGTGGGCGAGTTGAGCAGCCATCGAGCCGACGCCACCGAGGACACCGTGGACGAGGACCAGTTGGCCGTCGACCGGGCCGTCGGAGAACACAGCGCGGTGGGCGGTGATGCCGGGGACACCAAGGCTGGCGCCGAGCTCGTCGCCGACGTGATCAGGCAGAGGGACGGCCAACTGCTCGGGCACGACGGCGTATTGGGCGGCCGTGCCGAAGGGGCCTATGTACACCCGGTCCTTCAGTTCAAAGTCCATGATTCCTGTCTTCTCTTCTCTTCGTTCGTGCTGGCCGCGCTGTCTACAACATGGCTTTCTGGGGTTGTGTGGCGACCACGATGACGGTGGTGGTGCCGGCGGCCAGGGCGGCCTTGAACTCCCGCTCCAGGTCTTCGGTGGTCTTCACGTCGACCGCGTGGCATCCGAATCCGCGGGCGACGGAGGCGATGTCGAGCCCGGGCAGGTCGAGTCCGGGGACGCCCGGGGTTTCCTCGAGTACGGCGAACGATTTGACTGCACGGAGTACTGGAATGAGCCGTCGCCGATCAGACCGACCACCGGCCGTTCGCCCCCCCCCGGTCCCGGTCGCCCAGTGCGACACCCACGGCGGCGGGGGTGCCCCAGCCGATGCCTCCGCCGGCGGTGGCGAAGAACGATCCGCTTCGAGTGGTGGGGAGCCACTCGATCTGCTGCGCCATCGTGGAAGTCGATTCGTTCACGATGACCGCGTCGGTCGGCCGGACCCTGCTCAGCGCGGCGTAGACCTCCGGCGGAGTGAGCGGGCTGTTCGGCGCCTGCGGCAGCTCACGGGGGCGCGGCATCGGCTGCGGAGCGGTCCGCGCCGATCCCTCCGTGACCATGTCCACCAACAGCTCGATCGCCGTCGCGGGGTCGCCCAGGAGGCTGTCGCCGACGCGCGCCGCGGCGGCAACCGCCGGGTTGCCGCTGATCTGCAGCAGCTCGGTGCCTGCGGGGAGGTAGTCGCCAGGCACGTAGGGGTAGTACCGGAACACCTCGGCACCGATCACGATCACCAGGTCGTGACCGGTCAGCCGGTCGCTGATGGTCTTGACCGACATGCCGAGCGGGCCCGCGAAGAGGGGGTGGTTTTCGGGGAAGGAAGCGCTGTCCAGCAGCGGGGATCCGTACACGGTCGCACGCAGTTTCTCCGCCAGGGCGACGGCCCCGTCCCATCCGCCGGCGCGTAGCCGTCGACGGCCATGAGCAAGTCGGCCTCGGCGAGCAGGGCCCGCAGGACGTGGACGACTCCGGCCTCGCCGCCGTAATCGAGGCCGTATGCGTAGGGGCGGCCGACGCTGACGGCGGTGGCACCCAGGGCGATGGCCTTGATGATGTCGGCTCCCGTGCGGACACCGGAGTCGAAGAGGACGGGCGTGCCGTCGGCGGCTTCGACCACGCCCGGCAGGGCGTCGAGGGCGGGCAGGCCGCCGTTGGCCTGGCGTCCGCCGTGGTTGGAGCAGTAGATGCCGTCCACGCCGGCGTCCTTGGCGCGACGGGCATCGTCAGGGTGGCAGATGCCCTTCAGGATCAGCGGCAGGCCGGTGATCGAGCGCAGCCAGGGCAGATCGTTCCACGTGAGCGGGTTGCCGAAGACCCTCACCCATTCGGCGACCACGGCCTTCGGGTCGTCCTCCGGGCTTCGGGCGAGGCGGGAGCGGAAGACGGGGTCGCTGGTGTAGTTGGTCAGACAGTTCCCGCGTAGCTGAGGGAAGTTGCTGGTGGCGAGATCGCGGGGGCGCCACCCGGTGATCCAGGCGTCCAGGGTGACCACGATGCCCTTGAACCCGGCCTTCTCGGCACGGTGGACCAGGCTCTCGGCCAGCTCGCGGTCGGTCGGGGTGTAGATGGCGACGCTATGGGGCAGCAGCCCTTTTTAGCCCTCCGGGCTCGGCCATGCCGCTGACCAGGAATCCGGCCTGGCCACAACAGGGCTCGTATCGCGGGGCCGTCGACGCGCGTGCTCGGCGCACCGTTCCGGGCCGAGCGCCCTGAGCCATCGGCACGACGTCCCGCCTGAGCGGGTTGCGCGATTCACCAATACATGCCCCGTACACGGCCCACCAAGGTGAGTGGCTCCATCACGTACCCCACTATGGGAAGAGACGCATGTGCACGGACCGGAGCGGAGGTGTGCTGCGATGTCGAGCGGTGCCTTGCTCGCGCGGATCACCGACGACGGGCGGATCGTCGAGTGGTCCACGCGGGCGGCGGACCTGCTAGGCCGGTCCGGGGTGGAGGCTGAGGGCCGCACTGTGGCCGAGCTGATGGGCGGGGAGGTCGGTGCCACGGGACGCGGGGCCTTGCTGACCGCTCTCGGCGCGGTGTCCGTGCAGCCGATGATCTCCGGGAACTCACTCATCTGGGAGGTACACGACGAGCAGGACGACACCGCGGCCCGGGACCGGGCGGTCCTGCGGTCGCTGTTCGTCCACTCTCCGGTCGACCTGAACGTCCTGGACCGGGATCTGCGCATTGTGTGGTCCCAGAGCGGCACGCGCGAAGCGCCGCAGAGGGCGGATGGTGCCCCGACCGGCCAGGACTTTCCTGAAGCCCTGGGCCTTGAGGATCCCGAGAAGGAGCGCGCGGTGGCACGCCGGGTCCTCATGACCGGAGAGCCGGCGCTCCGGCGCATCGTGCGGGCCACGCCAGGCAACGGCACGAGCCGCCCCCTGAACTACTCCCTGTCGTACGTGCGCCTCGAGAGAGAGGGAGGGGACGCCGAGGTGCTGGGGCTCGTCGCCTCGACGCTCGACGTGACCGAGCACGAGCGGGCATTGCAGCGGCTCAAGCTCCTGAAGAAGGTACGCAACACCGTGGGCGAGCGGCTCGAAGTGGTCGCCGTGTGCCAGGAGTTGGTGGACGCGGTCGTACCGGCGTTCACGGGCATCGTGGTGGTCGAGGTCATCGAGGACGTCATTCGGGGCGAGGAGCCGCCGCTGGCTCCGGTGGACCACGACGTGCCGCTGCGACGAGCCGCGTTCAAGGGGCTGGTGTCGGCACACGCGGTGGGAGACGTGCGCCGACTGCCGGAGGGCACCCCCTACTCCCTCGTTTTGAACGACCTGCGGCCCAGGCTCGTCACCGTCACGAAGGACAGCCCCTGGTTGTCGGCGGACCCTGCACGGGCCGGCGCCATCGCCCAGTCGGACGCGCACTCCCTGATCGTCGCGCCGCTCAGCGTGCGCGGCCAAGCGCTGGGTGTAGTGAGTTTCTACCGACACCGGGACGAGGAACCCTTCGATGAGGACGATGTGGCGCTGACGTCGGACCTCTGCGCCCACGCGGCGCTATGCATCGACAACGCCCGCCGCTTCACCCGGGAGCGGACCATCGCCGCGACCGTGAAGCGCAGACTTCTGCCGCAACTGACTTCGACACCGTCCTCGATGGACGTGGCGTCCATGCACATCCCGGGGCCAGGGGGCGGAGGCGCGTGGTTCGACGTGATCGAGATGGCCGGCGGCCGCACCGCATTGGTGCTCGGGGACGTGGCCGGCCGAGGTGTCGCCACCGCGACCACGATGGGACAACTCCGGACGGTCATCCACGCCCTGGCCGCGCTCGACCTCGAGCCGAACGAACTGATGGCACGGCTCAGCGACACCGCCACGCAACTGGCCTCCGAGCGGGCGGCGCTCCCCGCCGGGGACCCACTGCACCGTGAGCCACTGACCGCCGGCTGCCTCATCGCGGTCTACGACTCGGTCGACCACACCTGCACCCTCGTACGCGCCGGCCTGCCCGAGCCGTACCTGGTCCGCCCTGAGGGCGGCGCGGAGCCCGTGTCCGTGCCGGGAGGCCCGGTGCTGGCCGGCACCGACCAGGCGCCCTTTCCCGCGACGGAGCTTCCCCTGCCGGCCGGCAGCGTCCTCGCGGTCGGCAACGAGGAGGTGCTGCACAGCGAGCCGCACTTGCGTGCCGTGCTGAGCGAGGGAGCGGAGCTGCCGCTGCACGAACTGAGCGACGCGCTCGCCTACACGCTGCGGGACCACCACGAGACCGAGAAACTGCTCCTCCTGGCGCGCGCCAGAGGCCTGCCCCCCGACCGCGTGTTGACGCTACCCCTGGTCGAGGACCTCGCGTCCGTACCAGAGGCCCGTGCGGCGGTACGCCGCCAACTCGACGCATGGGGCATCGGCGCGGATGATGCGTTCACGACGGAGCTCATCGCGAGCGAGCTGGTCGCCAACGCACTTCGCTACGGCGCCCCACCGTATCGGTTGCGCCTCATTCTCGACGGGCATCTGACCTGCGAAGTTCGCGACGCGGGTGACAGTGTGCCCCACCTGAAGCACGCCCGCGCCATCGACGAGGGCGGCCGCGGCCTCTTCATCGTCGCGAGCGTCGCCGACGGTTGGGGAATCCGGTACCACGCCCAGGGCAAGACGGTCTGGGCACAGCAGAGCATGGCTGTGGCGGGCTAGCTTGCCGAAAAAACATCCGACCTGATGGGAGCCGGTGTGGGGGGCAGATGACCTCGGTGAAGGTCACCAGACTGCGCCTGGTGGTCCATCCCGACACCGTATTGCGCCGGCACCCCACCCTGGTCGCTCGCCGCCACGCGGCGGCCTCCCGCCCCAAGCGTCGGGGAAGGCCGCGCACCGTGCGCTCTGTCCGGGACCTGGTCTTGCGTCTGGCGAAGGAGAATCCCCATTGGGGCTACAGGAGAGTGCACGGTGAACTCGTCGTCCTGGGCGTGCAAGTCGCCGCGTCCACCGTCTGGCAGATCCTCAAAGAGGCCGGAATCGACCCGGCACCCGAACGGGCCTGCAACACCTGGGCCGACTTCCTGCGCTCCCAGGAATCCATGACCAGGTCCGGAAGTTGGTTGCCCTGTTCGACTCCGTCCTTGCTGATGCGGGGATTGAGGTCGTGCTCAGCGTGTTCGGTTGCCGAGGATGAACTCGGTCATGGAGCGGTGTGTGCAGACCTGCCGGCGCGAACTGCTGGAACGGGACCTTGATTTGGAACCAGCGACACCTTCCCCACGCGCAGCGGGAGTTCGAGCAGGTCTACATCGCTCATCGGCCACATCAAGTCATCGCGAACGCCCGCCCGCTGCACCCGTTACCCGCGCCGATCACCGATCCAGACCAGATTGCCAGCCCGGACATACGAAGACGCGAGCGCCTCGGCGGCATCTTCCACGAGTACCGACATGTCGCACGACCTGGACGGATGAGATTTCCGGCAAGCGCACCGTCGAGCGCGCGGCGGCGAGAACACCCCTGTGGCGTGGACGGATCTTGCGGATGCACTCGGTTTGCCCGGCATCCGCGGTTGATCAGGCCCGCGGTCTCCGCATCCTCCGGATTCGGCGGATCCCAACCACAGGAATGCCCACACCCCAGTGGACCGTCGTCCGCGCCCGCGGCCCCGGGGCGACGTTCGCACATCGGGGGGCTGTGTCGCTCGAACGCTCCACCTGGGTAGCGCACAGGCGCCACCACGTGCTTGCTGGGAGCGAGCTAAGTGATGTGGGAGTCCCAGGAGTGGAGAGGTAATGCGGTCTCGGTTCAAGCTGCCCGAACTGGCCACTGCCTTCGTTGTCGTCATCGCCCTCCTGGTCGGTGGCTGTTCCGGCGAGCAGCCGCCGGAACGGGAACCGGCGCAGCCGATGGCCGTCCCCCTGCAGTCGCCTGCGGTTGCGCAGGGCGCGCCGCTGAAGGAGCCGGCGCAAATCGTGAGCCGCAACGGGGTCCTGCGGGTGGAACTCGTCGTGGAGAGGCGAAAGGTCGAGGTGGGCGGCCACAAGCTGTGGGCCCTCACCTACAACGGCAGTTACATGCCTCCCACGCTGCGCATCCGGCCCGGGGACAAGGTGGACCTGTCGATGAAGAACTCGCTGAACGAGTTCACCAATCTGCATGTTCATGGACTTCATGTGTCACCGAGCGGCAACTCCGACAACATCTTCGTCCACATCCATCCCGGCCAGACGTTTCACTACGCTTACCAGTTTCCGAACACCCTGCGGCCCGGCACCTACTGGTACCACTCACATGCACACTCGATCTCGGCACCGCAGGTAGCCGGGGGCATGTCGGGCGTCCTGATCGTCGACGGGCTGCAGCAGTACCTGCCGGCGAAGTTGCGCCACATCACCGAGCACGTCATCGGGCTCAAGGACTTCCAGGTCCAGGGTGATGCGGTCAGGACCCAGAACCTGCACATCGGCACGTCCACCAATCGCACCGTCAACGGACAGCTGAACCCGACCATCCGCATCCGGCCGGGTGAGACCCAGCTGTGGCGACTGGCCAACATCAGCGCCAACATCTACTACAACATCCGCCTGCAGGGTCAGCGGTTCCATGTGATCGCCCACGACGGCACCCCCGTCGACCGGATCTGGACGTCCGACTCGCTCCTGCTCGCGGCAGGCGCGCGCTTCGACGTGCTCGTACAAGGCGGTCCGACCGGGCGTACCCAGCTGCAGACGCTCGCGTACAACACCGGGCCGGCCGGCAACAAGTTCCCGCAGGCGACCCTGGCAACCCTGGTCTCCGAAGGACCTTCCGCGCACCCGGCAGCCCTGCCCACCTCAGCCTTCGCGCCGGTCGCGGACCTGAGCCACTCGGCGATCGCCGCCCGGCGCACCCTCGTGTTCTCCGAGAACAAGGACGGCAGCAAGTTCTACATCAACGGCAAGCAGTTCGATCCGAACCGGGTGGACGTCCGGGCCAAGCTGAACACGGTCGAGGAGTGGACCGTGCGCAACGACAGCAACGAGGAACACTCGTTCCACGTACACGTCAACAAATTCCAGTTGATGAGCATCAACGGCCGACCGCACAACGGCCACGGCTTGCAGGACACGGCGAGCGTGCCCGCCAAGGGGAAGATCGTCGTCCGGACCCACTTCAGGGACTACACCGGCAAGACCGTGCTTCACTGCCACATCCTCAACCATGAGGACGCGGGCATGATGGCGGTGCTGGAGATCGTCAAGTGACGTGCCGACGCCCGTAGCGCCGGGGCGAAGCGGTCAGCATCGGCGCCGAAGTCGGGGGGCGAGATCTCCGTGACGACGGCCCGCCACAACGTCAGGCGCGCGCCCGTCATTTACGGGCTCGCCTCGTCCCGCATCGCGCGTTCGGTGCCCCTCGGAACGTAAGCATCGTGCACCGTTCGGAAACTCATCACCCCTGGTCAAGCTGTATATCTGTACTCGTTGATCACGCCACCGAGCATTCGGGTGCGTAGAACCCGACGAGGGGACGGGACGACCATGGGCGTCGAGTGCGCCCGAGCAAGGGGAGTGAGCTGCCGGCGAGCCTGGTGGGGCCGATGACCGTTGCGATGCCGGGCGTACGCATCGAGGACATGCCAGGCATGGAACTCATTCCTGATCAAGAGGTGGTCGAGGACCTCGCGCCGCAGGGTGCCGATGACCCGTTCACAGTGGGCGTTCATCCGAGGAGCCCGCGGCGTGCTCCGCACAGCTTGGATGTCGGCGGCCGAGAAGACCGCGTCCAAGAAGCCGGTGTACTTCGCGTCCCAGTCTCAAAGCAAGCGCCAGGACGGCATCCTCCACGAGTACGAACATGCCACTTGACCTGGACGGACAAGGTTTTCGGCAAGGGCAGGGTGTCGCCCTGACGGACACATTGGCGGTCTGCGGCTGCGCTATACCGAGGTAGACCCGGCCGGAGCAGTGCTGGGGTATCCAGTCGCCCTCGCTACCGAACCAGCCCAGGGAAAACAGCACACGCAGGCCATCCTCTGCCGCACACGTGACCAGGACTCCGCGAGAGCCGATACTGCCGTGAGTGCGCGGTTGAGAGCGCCGGTCCACAACTACACGCCCACCTGATACTCCGTTACTAGAGTCAGCAGCAAGTCAGCAACAGCCCCGCCAGAACCCGCTTCCAGCCGCCACGGACCGCCAAGATCGAAAACCTTCCAAACTCACCTTGACCAGGGAAAACACTGGTCAGCGGCTCAGACGATACGCTCACTTGGAGGCACCCATGAAGATGCTCATCAACGTGGCCGAGACCGTGGTCGCCGACGCGTTGCGGGGAATGGCCGCGGCCCATCCGGAGCTGCTCGTCGATGTCGACAACCGGGTGATCGCGCGCCGGGACGCTCCCGTCGAGGGGAAGGTCGCGATCGTCTCCGGTGGCGGGTCGGGGCACGAGCCCTTGCACGGGGGGTTCGTGGGGCACGGGATGCTGTCGGCCGCCTGTCCCGGCGAGGTGTTCACGTCGCCGGTGCCCGACCAGATGGTGCGGGCCGCGGCCGCCGTGGACAGCGGCGCCGGGGTGCTCTTCGTGGTGAAGAACTACACGGGTGACGTGCTGAACTTCGACATGGCCGCGGAACTCGCCGAGGACGAGGGGATCCAGGTCGCCAAGGTCCTCGTCAACGACGACGTGGCCGTCACCGACAGCCTGTACACCGCGGGCCGGCGCGGCACGGGCGCGACCCTGTTCGTCGAGAAGATCGCGGGCGCGGCGGCCGAGGAGGGACAGCCGCTGGAGCGCGTGGAGGCGATCGCACGCCAGGTCAACGCGAATGCGCGCAGCTTCGGCGTGGCCCTCAGCGCCTGCGCCACGCCCGCCAAGGGCAGCCCGACCTTCGATCTGCCGCCCGGCGAGCTGGAGATGGGCGTCGGCATCCACGGTGAGCCGGGCCGCGAGCGGCGCGCCATGATGACGTCCGGCGAGATCGCCGACTTCTCCGTGGACGCCGTTCTCGAAGACCTGCAGCCGAGCGACCCGGTACTCGTCCTCGTCAACGGCATGGGCGCGACCCCGCTGCTCGAGCTGTACGGGTTCAACGCCGAGGTCCAGCGCGTGCTGACCGAGCGCGGTGTGCCGGTGGCGCGCACGCTCGTCGGGAACTACGTCACGTCGCTCGACATGGCCGGTGCCTCCGTCACCCTGTGCCAGGTCGACGAGGAGATGCTGCGCCTGTGGGACGCGCCCGTGAGCACGGCGGGCCTGCGCTGGGGCATGTGAGGCAGCCTGTCGTCCGAACCATCACCACCACGCAAGGAGATGACGTGCTCGACGCCGATTTCTTCCGACGCTGGCTCGACGCGGCCACCGCGGCCGTCGACCGGGAGGCGGCCCGGCTCACCGAACTCGACTCGCCGATCGGCGACGCCGACCACGGCAGCAATCTGCAGCGCGGCTTCGTCGCCGTGAGCGCGGCCCTGGAGAAGGAGGCACCGGCGACCCCAGGCGGTGCGCTCACCCTCGCCGGGCGTCAGCTGATCTCGACGGTGGGCGGCGCCTCGGGCCCGCTGTACGGGACGCTCCTGCGCCGTACGGGCAAGGCGCTCGGGGACGCCCCCGAGGTGAGTGAGGCGGAGTTCGCGGCGGCGCTGCGGACCGGCGTGGACGCCGTCATGACGCTGGGCGGGGCGGCGCCGGGCGACAAGACCATGATCGACGCGCTGGTGCCCGCGGTCGACGCGCTCGACACCTCCTTCGACGCGGCCGCCACCGCCGCCGAGCAGGGCGCGCTCGCGACGACGCCCATGCAGGCGCGCAAGGGGCGGGCGAGCTATCTGGGCGAGCGCAGCATAGGGCATCAGGACCCGGGCGCCACGTCGTCGGCGCTGCTGATCGGGGCCCTGGCCGAGGCGGCCCGCGATGAGTGATCCCGGGAGCGCAGGCAGTGGTCAGGAGAAGGCCGTCGGAATCGTGCTCGTGTCGCACAGCCGCGCCGTCGCCGAGTCGGTGGCGGAGCTTGCGAAGGGGCTCGCGGGCGGCGGCGCGGTCGTCCCCGTGGCACCGGCGGGCGGCACCGAGGACGGCGGGCTCGGCACCAGCGCCGAGCTGATCTGCGGCGCCGCGCGGTCAGTTGACCGGGGTGCGGGCATCGCGGTGCTCGCCGATCTGGGCAGCGCGGTACTCACCGTGAAGGCGCTGCTGGCCGAGGGCGATGAACTCCCGGACGGGGCACGCCTGGTGGACGCCCCCTTCGTCGAGGGGGCCGTGGCCGCGGTGGTCACGGCGTCGGCGGGGGCGGATCTGGACGCGGTCGAGGCGGCGGCCGTCGAGGCGTACACGTACCGGAAGGTGTGAGCGGTCCGGGGCGGCGGCTGGTCCGTCGCCCCGACCCGTCGCGTTCCTCCCGTGACCCAACTCACCCTGACTCTCGCCCAGTTGGTGACGACGAGCTTCTTCGCCTGCACCTCGCCCGGACCGTGCGGTCCACCGCTCCGGGCCCGGACGTGCACGACGTGCGCCTCTTGATGCGACCCCGCCACTCATGGCATACAGGTCTGTACCAATACTTCCGAACGGAAGGCCCGCCCGTGCGACGCACCCCCGGACGCACCCCTCTGGCGTACGCGGCCTGCGCCGCCGCGCTCCTGTTCGCCACCTCGTGCGGCCTGCTCGGCGACGACACCCGCCAGGGTCCCGCACTCACGGCCCCCGCCGGCGTCACGGCGCAGGCGGGCAGCGCCACCTCCGTGCACGTCATGTGGAGCCGCCCCGAGGGGGACGCCGACGTCAAGGGCTACACGGTGTACCGGGGCGCCACCAAGGTGAAGGAGGTTCCGGGCGAACAGCACATGGTGGACGTCGTCGGACTGCGCCCGCTCTCCGCGTACACCTTCTCCGTCCGGGCCGAGGACACCGATGGCACGCTCGGGCCCCTCAGCGCGAAGGTTCCCGTCACCACCCCGGCCGCCGTGGCCGAGGACCGGTCGGCCCCGACCCGGCCGGGAGCGCTGCGCGGCCGGGCGGACGGCGGCCGCGCCGCTTCGCTGTCGTGGGGTGCGTCGAAGGACGACAAGGGCGTCGTCTCGTACGACATCTACCAGGGCGCCTCGAAGATCCACAGTGTCGGCGGGGGCGAGACCCGGGCGCTGATCACCGGGCTGCGGCCGGGCACCGCCTACGCGTTCACCGTGAAGGCGCGCGACGCCGCCGACAACACCTCACCCGCGGGCCCGGCCCTGAGGCTCACCACCGCGAAGGGCTCCGACGAGGGTCCCGGCACCGCGCCCACCGACTTCAGCGCCGCGTCCCGCCGGGCCGGCGGAGCGTACTACATCGACCTGTCGTGGACGCCGCCGCGCACGGGCGGCACCGTGCCCGCGTACCGCATCTATCTCGACGGCAAGCAGGCGACCACGCTCGTCTGGGGCGACGCCCCGCCCAAGGGCACGGCGCGGAACAGTTTCTACGTGGGCAAGGAGGCCGGCGTCCGGCACCGGGTGCGGATCCGCGCCCAGCTGCCCGACGGGACATGGGGCGCCTACTCCGTCGAACGGAGCGTCAGCACCGGGTCCTGAGCCAAGGTTCTTGCAGCCGAGGCAGCGGCTGGTTCCCGGGCAGGCGTGGGGCACACCACCGGATCCGGGTCCGCGGCATCTCTGTGTCCAGGACCGGGACGCGCCCTTGTCCGCTCCCCTCGAAGCGTCCTACCGTCTCCGGAGCCGCGCGGGAGCGGCCGCACCATCTACACATCCGCCTTGGGGGCAGTGTGAGTTCGGGGCCGGTCGGTGTCGCCGTCGTCGGAGCGGGCGTCATCAGCGAGCAGTATCTGCGGACGCTGTCCGCCTTTCCCGACCTGCGGGTGGTGGGCGTCGCCGACCTCGACGCGGACCGCGCCACGGCGGTCGCGCGCGAGCACGGCGTACCGGTCGCCGGCGATGTGGCGACGGTGCTCGCCGTTCCCGAGGTCGAGCTCGTCGTGAACCTCACCGTGCCGGCCGCCCACGCGCAGGTCGCGACGCTGGCTCTGCGGGCCGGTAAGCACGTGTACGGCGAGAAGCCGATCGCCCTGGCCCCCGGCGAGGCGGAGAAGGTGCTCGCCGAGGCGACGGAGCGGGGGCTGCTCGTGGGGAACGCGCCGGACACGTTCCTCGGCGCGGGGCTCCAGTCGGCGCTGCGGGCGGTCGGTGCCGGGCACATCGGTGAACCGGTGGCGGCGACGACTGCGGTGCAGGGTCTCGGACCGGAGCGGTGGCACCCCGATCCGGCATTCTTCTACCAGCCGGGCGCGGGCCCGCTCTTCGACCTCGGGCCCTACTACCTGACGTCCCTGGTAACGCTGTTCGGCGGGGTGTCTCGGGTGGCGGCCTCGGCGGCACGAGCGCGCGAGGAGCGCGTCGTCGGCTCGGGGCCGAGGGCGGGGCAGGTGTTCCCGGTGGCGGTGGCGACGCATGTGTCGGCGCTCGTCGAGTTCGCTTCGGGGGTGCGGGCGACGTCGGTGTTCAGCTTCGACTCGGCGCTGCCGCGCATCCAGTTCGAGGTCACCGGCACGGAGGGCGTCCTCGCGGTCCCGGACCCCAACACCTTCCGCGGGCCGCTGAAGGTGCGGGCCAACGGGGCGGACGACTGGCGCGAGCTGCCGGTCGCGGGGCGCACGGACGGGCGGGGGCTCGGCGTGCTCGACCTGGCGCGCACGATCCGCCGGGGCGGCGCGCCGCGTGCGTCGGGGACGCTGGCCCTGCACGTCCTGCAGACGATGACGGCGATCACGCGCTCGGCCGAACACGCCGAGTTCACCCACGTCGCCACCTGTCCCGCGGCGCCGCCGCCCGTACCGGCCGACTGGGACCCGGAGGCGGCGACGCTCGTCTAGACGAGAAGCCCTAGGACGCGTCGAGGCCGAGTTCCTCCAGGGTCTGTTCGAGCCAGCGTGCCCAGAACGTCTCCAGGTCGATGCCCGCGCGCAGCACGACGTGTCGCAGCCGGTCCTCGACGGCGTCGAGGCCGGGCGGGAAGTCGCGCTTCTCGATCTCCTCGTACTCCGTCAACTGCCGCCGGTGCAGGTCGAGATGGCGGCGCAGGTCGGCCTCGATGCCGTCCGTGCCGACGACGGCGGCGGCGCGCAGGCGCAGGAGCAGCGGGTCGCGCAGCGGTTTGGGGTCCTGGCTCGCGGCGGTCCAGCGGGCCAGTTCGGCGCGGCCCTCGGGCAGGACCTCGTACTCCTTCTTCTGGCCGCGCGCGGGCGTCGGCGCGGGCAGGGCCCTGATGTACCCCTCGCGTTCCAGGCGGCCCAGCTCGCGGTAGATCTGCTGGTGCGTGGCCGACCAGAAGTAGCCGATCGACTTGTCGAAGCGGCGCGTCAGTTCGAGGCCCGACGACGGCTTCTCCAGGAGGGCCGTGAGGATCGCGTGCGGGAGTGACATGGCTGCACCTTATGCGGAGGCGGTCACGCGGCCGGCGGGCCCGGCCACGTGACCGCCGGTCTCACAGCGCCGCGGCCAGCTCGGTGCCCTGGCGGATGGCGCGCTTGGCGTCCAGCTCGGCGGCCACGTCGGCGCCGCCGATCAGGTGTGCCTCGCGGCCGGCGGCGAGCAGGTCGTCGTACAGGCCGCGGCGCGGGTCCTGGCCGGTGCACAGGACGACGGTGTCGACGGGGATGACCGTGGAGCTGCCGTCGACGGTGACGTGCAGGCCCGCGTCGTCGATGCGGTCGTACGTGGCGCCCGCGACCATGGTGACGCCGCGGTGGCGCAGTTCGGTGCGGTGGATCCAGCCGGTGGTCTTGCCGAGTCCGGCGCCCACCTTCGAGGTCTTGCGCTGGAGAAGGTGGACGGCGCGCGGCGGGGCGGGGCGGTCGGGCTTCGCGAGGCCGCCGCGGCCCTGGTAGTCCATGTCGACGCCCCACTGCCGGAAGTACGTCGCCGGGTCCTGGCTCGCCTTGTCGCCACTGTCGGTGAGGTACTCGGCGACGTCGAAGCCGATGCCGCCCGCGCCGACGATCGCGACGCGCTCCCCGACGGGCGCGCCGTCGCGCAGGACGTCGAGGTAGCCGACGACGCTGGGGTGGTCGATTCCCTCGATCTCGGGGGTGCGCGGGGTGACGCCGGTGGCGACGACCACTTCGTCGTACGCGTCCGGGGTGAGGTCGGCGGCGGTGACGGGGGTGTTCAACCGGACGTCCACGCCGTGCAGTTCGAGCTGCGCGCGGTAGTAGCGCAGGGTCTCGTCGAACTCCTCCTTGCCGGGTACCTTGCGGGCGATGTTGAGCTGGCCGCCGACCTCGGACGCGGCGTCGAAGAGGGTGACGGCGTGGCCGCGTTCGGCGGCGGAGACGGCGCAGGCGAGGCCCGCGGGGCCCGCGCCGACGACGGCGACGCGCTTGCGCAGGCGGGTCGGCGCGAGGACCAGCTCGGTCTCGTGGCAGGCGCGCGGGTTGACGAGGCAGGAGGTGATCTTGCCGCTGAACGTGTGGTCCAGGCATGCCTGATTGCAGCCGATGCAGGTGTTGATGGTCTCGGAGCGCTCGGCCTCGGCCTTCGCCACGAAGTCCGGGTCGGCGAGCAGGGGCCGCGCGAGGGACACCATGTCGGCGCAGCCGTCGGCGAGCAACTCCTCGGCGATCTCAGGGGTGTTGATGCGGTTCGTGGTGACGAGCGGGATGGAGACCTCGCCCATGACCTTCTTGGTGACGAAGGTGTACGCGCCGCGCGGCACCGAGGTGGCGATGGTCGGGATGCGGGCCTCGTGCCAGCCGATGCCGGTGTTGATGAGGGTGGCGCCGGCCGCCTCGATCTCCTTGGCGAGCTGCACGACCTCTTCGAGGGTGGAGCCGCCGGGCACGAGGTCGATCATCGAGAGCCGGTAGATGAGGATGAAGTCCGTGCCGACGCGCTCGCGGACACGGCGGACGATCTCGACGGGGAAGCGGATGCGGTTCTCGTACGAGCCGCCCCAGCGGTCGGCGCGCCGGTTCGTGGCGGCGACGATGAACTCGTTGATGAGGTAGCCCTCGGAGCCCATGATCTCCACGCCGTCGTAGCCCGCCCGCTGCGCGAGTTCGGCGGCGCGCGCGAAGTCCTCGACGGTCTGCTCGACCTCGGCGTCGGTGAGTTCGTGCGGCGGGAAGGGGCTGATCGGCGCCTGGAGCGGGCTGGGGGCGACGAGGTCCTCGTGGTACGCGTAGCGGCCGAAGTGGAGGATCTGCATCGCGATCTTCCCGCCCGCCGCGTGCACCGCGTCGGTGACCTGGCGGTGCTCGTCGGCCTCCGCCTCGGTGGTCAGCTTCGCGCCGCCGCCCCAGGGGCGTCCCGCCTCGTTGGGGGCGATGCCGCCGGTGACCATGAGGCCGACGCCGCCGCGGGCGCGGGCGGCGTAGAACTCCGCCATGCGCGCGAAGCCGTTCTCCGCCTCCTCGAGTCCCACGTGCATGGAGCCCATCAGGACCCGGTTGGGCAGCGTGGTGAATCCGAGGTCGAGCGGGGTGAGCAGGTGTGGGTATCGGCTCATGGTGGCCCTCCGTGCGCGGCGAACGTCGTCACAGTTGTAGACGACGACAGCTCGCTTTTGCAACAAGTTGCATAAGAGAGCTGCGCCACGGTGGGGCCCCGACCGGCCGCGCGGCCGGTCAGTCCGCGCCGACCTCCGCCACCCAGCCGTACGGCAGCTCCTCGCCGTCGACCGTCACGGCCTCGACGGAGCGGGTGAGCGGGTCGATCTCGACCTGCACCCCTTCGCCCTCGAAGCGCGGATAGCCGGACTCCCCGGACGACCCCGTGGCCTCGACGGACACCACACGCAGCGGGTTGCCGTGCACGGGGTGGCCGTCCTTGTCGGCGAGTTGGGGCTTGACCAGGACGGTGTAGCGGGCGGGCACATCACTGGGGTCGCTCATGCTCAGGAGGCTAGCTCCGGGCACGGGAACTCGCCTGCCCGCGGCACACCCCGCCCTTCGGTTGTAGAATGCAACGAGCAGCGGGGAGAGGACAGCACGTGACAGACCGCGAGACGGCAGTCGAGACCATTCAGCGCGAGATGACGTCCTTCGCGCGGCGTGCCAGAGCGATGGCCGGGCGGATGCACCCCGAGCTGTCCCTCGTGTCGTACACCCTGCTCAGCCACCTGGACGAGAAGGGCGGCTGCCGGGCGACGGACCTCGCCACGCACTACGCCCTCGACAAGTCGACGGTGAGCCGGCAGGTGTCCGCCCTTGAGCGGGCCGGGCTCGTGATGCGCAGGGTGGACCCGGACGACCACCGCGTCCAGGTCCTCCATCCGACCGAGGCGGGCGCCGACATCCTCGCCCAGGTCACCGTCAGCCGCCGCCAGGCGTTCCAGGAGCGGGTGGCGGACTGGCCCGAGGAGGATCTCGTCCGCTTCGCGGACTATCTGCTGCGCTACAACGCGCGGGTCCGGGAAGAGGCCTGAGCCACCCCGGGGCCCGCGCACGTCAGCGCTCAGCGGGCGGCGGCGTGGTCGAACTCCGGGACCCGGGCCGTCATGAACTTCGTGGTGCGCCGCAGCCGGAAGCCCAGGGACTCGTAGAGCCTGATGGCGTTCGTGTTGCCTGCTGACGTGTGCAGGAACGGGGTCTCGCCGCGGTCCTTGATCCCCGCCGCGACGGCAAGGACGAGGCGGGCCGCGAGCCCCTGGCCGCGGTGGTCCGGGTCGGTGCAGACGGCGCTGATCTCCGTCCAGCCCGGCGGGTGCAGGCGCTCCCCCGCCATCGCGACGAGCGCGCCCTGCCTGCGGATCCCGAGATACGTGCCGAGCTCGACGGTGCGGGGCAGGAACGGGCCGGGCTGGGTGCGCGCCACGAGGTCCAGCATCTCGGGCACGTCGGCCGCGCCGAGGAGCACGGCCTCCGCATCCGGCGCCGCGGCCACGCCGTCGTCGACGAGCTGCACGCCGTCCATGCTCATCGTGAGTTCCCAGCCCTCGGGCGGCGCCGTGCGCGTCCCCAGCAGCGGGACCGTCCCGCCCGGCCCGGCGAGCGCCGCGAGATCCGCCCAGTCCCCGGGTCCGGGCTCGTCCGGCAGCGCGAGCCACGGCGTCACGTCGAGGGGGTACCGCACGATCCGGCCCCGCCACTCGGCGAAGCGCGCGTGCGGGCCGGTGAGGGAGGCGTACGCGGGGTTGTCGAGCGGGTGGGCGGTGGCGACGGCCGGGACGGACATACGGCGGGCTCCCAGGAGGCGGCGGTGGACCTTCGGACGGGTGGAGCGGCCGTGCCGACCATGGCCGCTCTCTGATGAAAGCCCATGTCACCGCGGTCTCATTCCCTCGCCGGGGGAATGTTCACGAGTCCGCAACGATGCGCGTGGCGGGGTGGACGTTGCCGACGCGTGATCCTTCTTGGCATGCTGGCGCGATGTCCCCCGTACCCCTGAGTGACCACGTCGAGGAACTGCTCGCGGGCGAGCACCCCTTGCCGGTCGTGGAGGCGGGCGACCCCGTGCTCCGGTCCCCCGCGCAGACCTACGACGGTCAGCTCGCGCCCGCGCTCCTGGAGCGTCTGATCGCCGCGATGCGTGCGTCGATGCACGCCGCCCCCGGCGTCGGGCTCGCCGCACCGCAGATCGGCGTCCCGCTGCGGATCGCCGTCATCGAGGACGCGGCCGAGGTCCCCGACGAGGTGCGTCAGGCGCGCGGCCGGGTGCCGCAGCCGTTCCGCGTCCTGATCAACCCGTCGTACAAACCCGTGGGGGCCCACCGCGCCGCGTTCTTCGAGGGCTGCCTGAGCGTGCCCGGCCTCCAGGCCGTGGTCTCCCGGCATCAGCACGTGCGGCTGCGGGGGCTCGACGAGCGGGGCCACGCCGTGGACGAGGAGTTCACGGGGTGGCCCGCCCGGATCGTGCAGCACGAGACGGACCATCTGCACGGCACGCTCTATCTCGACCGGGCGGAGCTGCGCTCGCTGTCCACCCGCAACGCGATGGCCGAGCGCTGGACACAGCCCACCGCGGAACTGGCCGCAGGAGCGCTCGGCTTCTCGATTCCCTGACGGATCCCCCTGACGGATCCCGCCTCAGACGAGGTCGGGCATCTCGCCCTCGGTCGTGCTCAGGTCGATCACCGAGAAAGCGGCGCCCTGCGGGTCCGTCACCGCCGCGAAGCGGCCGAACGGGGTGTCCATCGGGCCGTAGTGGAGCTTTCCGCCGAGCCTGGTCACCGTGGCGACCGCCGCGTCGCAGTCGTCGACCGCGAAGTAGACGTTGACGTACGACGGGACCTGCGGCGGGAAGTCCTCGGTCATCTTGAAGCGGCCGAGCTGCGGCTGTCCGCCGAGCTGCCAGATGTTGAAGTCGACGTTCTCGTCGGCCATCTTCCGGACCTCGTAGGGGAAGGCGGCCTCGAAGAACCCGTCCGTCTTGTCGGTGTCGCGTGTGGTCACCTCGGCCCAGGCGTACGAACCGGGCTCCCCCACCTTCTCGAACCCGTCGTGCGTGCCCGGCTGCCAGAGGCTGAAGAACACGCCGGCCGGGTCCTGGACGCTGACCATCGTGCCGAAGTCGCCGACCTCCATGGGCTCCATCAGCAGGGTGCCGCCGGCCTCCTTGACGCGGGCCGCCGTGGCGTTGACATCGGGCGTGGCCAGGTACAGGTTCCAGGCCGGCGGAGTGCCCTCCATGCCCGGCATCTGCGGCGAGAGCGCGCCGACCCGCTTGCCGTCCGACCTCGCCTGGGTGTAGTTGCCGTACTCCTCCTGCCCCTCCTCGAACGTCCAGCCGAGAAGCTCGCCGTAGAAGCGCTTGGCGGCCTCCAGGTCGGGGAACATGGCGTCGGCCCAGACGGGCGCGCCCTCCGGTCGTGCGGCCATGGCGCGAACCCTTCTTCCGAGTGGTGGTGCCGGGGGTGAGATGTTCCGGGCGACGCTGGTCCGTTTCGTCCCGGTTCCCCCGATGCACGCTAGTCGTGCACGAGCTGCCGCGCGATACCGAACTCCGTTCGCACAAGCCTTACGGAGCCGTGACGCATCGGCGAGGAGAGCCCTCCCGGCGCCCCGCCCCGCATAGCGTGGGCGGCATGCGTGTACTGGTCACCGGCGGTGCCGGGTTCATCGGGTCAGCGGTCGTGGACACTCTCCTCGCGCGAGGACATGAGGTCGTCGTGCTCGACGTCCGGCCGCCCGGCCCGGACGAACCGCGTCCTTGGGCCGTCGCGGACGTACGCGACCCCACCGCCGTGGAGTCGGCCCTCGCCGGCATCGACGCCGTGTGCCATCAGGCGGCGAAGGTCGGGCTCGGCAAGGACTTCGCCGACGCCCCCGACTACGTCTCCCGCAACGGCCTCGGCACGGCCGTGCTGCTCGCCGCGATGGCCTCGGCGGGGGTGAGGGATCTGGTGCTCGCCGGGTCGATGGTCGTGTACGGAGAGGGGCGGTACGAGTGCGAGCGCCACGGAGTCGTGCGCCCGGGGCCGCGCGCCGAGGCCGACCTGCGCGACGGCCGCTTCGAGCCCGCGTGCCCGCGGTGCGGCGCCGCGCTGAGCCCCGGCCTCGTCGGCGAGGACGCCCCCACGGACCCCCGCAACGTGTACGCGACGACGAAGCTCGCCCAGGAACACCTCGCGTCGTCCTGGGCGCGGGCCACCGGGGGCCGCGCGGTGTCGCTGCGCTACCACAACGTGTACGGGCCCGGGATGCCGCGCGACACCCCGTACGCGGGCGTCGCGTCGTTCTTCCGGTCGGCCCTGGCCCGGGGCGAGGCCCCGCGCGTCTTCGAGGACGGCCGCCAGCGGCGGGACTTCGTGCACGTGCACGACGTGGCCGCGGCCAACGCGCTCGCGCTCGAGACGATGAGCGACCGGCCGTCCGACACGTGCGTCGCGTACAACACGGGCAGCGGGGACCCGCACACGGTGGGCGAGATGGCCCACGCCCTCGCCGCCGCGTACGGCGGGCCGATGCCGGTCGTGACGGGCGAGTACCGGCTCGGCGACGTACGGCACATCACGGCGGACCCGGCCCGGCTCAGGGCCGAGCTGGGGTGGCGCGCCGAGGTGGGGTTCGAGGAGGGGATGACGGAGTTCGCCAAGGCCGAGCTGGGGTGAGGCGAGTGAGGTGACGGTCCCGGCGACGTGGCACCTGCGGGCTACACCCCCGCCGCCGGGAGCGTCACCTCGAAGCAGCAGCCGCCCGCCACATTGCGCACGGCCGCGCTGCCCCTGTGGGCCTCGACGATTCCTCTGACGATGGCGAGTCCGAGGCCCGCGCCCGACGGAGGTGTACGGGCGTGGCTGCCGCGCCACCCCGTGTCGAAGACGCGGGGCAGATCCTGCTCAGGGATGCCGCCGCAGCCGTCCGTGACCGTGAGGACCACGCCGTCCGTGGAGCCGGCCGCCGCCACGGCGACCGTGCCGTCGGCCGGGGTGCGACGGATCGCGTTGACGAGGAGGTTGCCGAGGACGCGGCTCATCTCCTTGCCGTCGACCTCGACCGGAATCTTGTCGACGCGGTCGCCGACGAGGCGTACGCCGTGTTCGCGGGCGAGCGGGTCGGCGCCCGCGAGCGCGTCGCCCACCAGGTCGTGGAGGGAGACCCTGGACGGGCTCAGGACGAGGGTCCCCGCGTGGATGCGCGACAGTTCGAAGAGGTCGCCCACCATGTCGTTCATGCGCTCGACCTCGGTGCGGATCTGGCGCAGATAACGGTCCGGGTCGGCCGCCACGCCATCCTCCAGGGCCTCGGACATCGCGCGGAGCCCGGCGAGCGGGGTGCGCAGATCGTGCGAGATCCAGGCGACGAGCTCGCGACGCGAGGTCTCCAGGGCGCGCTCACGGTCTCTGGACACGGCCAGCTTGGCGCTGGTGGCCTCCAACTCCCTTGAGAGCGCGGCCAGTTCCGCCGTCGCGGGGACGAGGGGCGCCGCGAAGCTGCCGCCGTCACCGAAGGAGCGGGCGGCGAGGGTGAGCGCCTTGCTGCGGGCCACGACCCAGCGGCCGAGGAGCAGCGCGGTCGCAAGCGACACGGTGGCGGCCATCGCGGCGACGGTCGTCACGACGGACAGGTCGTGCGGGGACAGGAACATCGCCCAGGCCACGACGAGCGTCCCGGCGAGCATCGCCGTCACGGCGACGGCGGCGACGACCGTGAGCGACACCGTCAGGGAGCGGCGGCGCAGCACGAACAGGGCGAGCGCGCCCAGCAGGCCGGCGCCGACGGCGCCGAGGAACGCGTAGAGGGCGATGAGGAGCATGTCATGCACGGCGTTCGGTCCAGTCTTCCGGCGCCCGGTCGGGCCGAGGGGCTTGCGGGGCACGATCGAGCCCAGGGGCGTCGCTGTGCGGGCCCGGGTCCAGGCGGTAGCCGACGCCCCAGACCGTCTGGATGAGGCGCGGTGCCGCCGGATCGTCCTCGACCTTGCCGCGCAGCCGGCGGACGTGGACCGTGACGGTCGACAGGTCGCCGAAGTCCCAGCCCCACACCTGCTGCATGAGCTCCTCGCGGGAGAAGGCGCGGCCCGGGTGGCGCAGGAAGAAGGCGAGGAGGTCGAACTCCCTTATCGTCAGAGCGAGTTCGTCCCCCGACTTGGTGGCGCGACGGGCCGAAGGGTCGACGGTGAGGGTGGCCGCGCGCAGCGGTCCCGCCGGCTTGGGCGCCGTCGCCGCGCGGGCCCGGCGCAGCACCGACTCGACGCGCAGGACCAGCTCGCGCGGGCTGAACGGCTTGGTCACGTAGTCGTCCGCGCCGACCTCGAGGCCGAGGATGCGCTCGTCCTCGTCGCCGCGCGCCGTCAGCATGATCACGGGGACGGGGCCGCGTGCCCGGAGCCTGCGGCACACCTCCAGGCCGTCCATGCCGGGCAGCATCAGGTCAAGGACGACCAGGTCGGGCCCGTGCGCGTCGGCGCGGTCGAGGGCGGCCGGGCCGTCGGCTGCGCGGTCGACGTCGTAGCCGGCGCGGTCCAGGTAGCCCGCGACGACCTCGGCGACGGTCGGGTCGTCGTCGACGACCAGGACACGGCCGAGCGGTGGTGTCTGCATTCCATCAGCGTCGCACCCGGTGACTCCGATCGGAGTCACCGGAGGGGCCGTCCGCGTCCGACGTCCGCGTTTCGTAAGGAACTGAGGGCCTAAATGTCCGGTTTGGATTCGTAGGGTGACACTGTGATCCCCCCTGACTTCCCCTCCCTCCGCGACCTGGCCCCCTCGGTCGATGTCGTGCTGCCCTGCCTCGACGAGGCCGCCGCGCTGCCGTGGGTGCTGGCCCGCATCCCGGACGGCTGGCGGGCACTCGTCGTGGACAACGGGTCCACCGACGGCTCCCCCGACATCGCCCGTTCCCTGGGCGCGACCGTGGTGACCGAGCCCCGGCGCGGCTTCGGAGCCGCCTGCCACGCGGGCCTGCTGGCGTCCGACGCGGAAGTGGTCTGCTTCTGCGACTGCGACGCGTCGCTCGATCCGGCGCTCCTGGCGACGTTCGTCGAGGACGTCGTCGAGGGCCGGGCCGATCTCGTGCTCGGCCGGCGCAGGCCGCAGGGCCGTGGCGCCTTCCCCGTGCACGCGCGCGCCGGGAACCTCGCGCTGGCGGGGATGCTGCGCCGGCGCACCGGGCTGCGGCTGCACGACTTGGGCCCCCTGCGGGCCGCGCGCCGCACGTCCCTCCTCGGCCTCGACCTCACGGACCGCCGTAGCGGCTACCCCCTCCAGATGGTCGTCCGGGCCGCCGACGCGGGCTGGCACATCGAGGAGCGCCCGGTGCCCTACCGGCCCCGTACGGGAAAGTCCAAGGTCACGGGCACCTGGCGGGGCACCTGGCAGGCGGTACGCGACATGCGCGGGGTCCTCGCGGAGAAGCCGCGGACGGCACACCCCGCGCGCGGAGAGGCGGCGTCGCGGTGAGCGCCGACGGATCGCCCGCGGCGCGTCGGCACGACACCACGCTCCTCGTCATCGCCAAGTCCCCTGTGCCGGGGCGGGTCAAGACGCGGCTCACGCCGCCGTTCACGCCCGAGGAGGCCGCGCGCCTGGCCGAGGCCTCGCTCGTCGACACACTCCACACAGCGCTCGCCACGCCCGCACGGCGTCGCGTGCTGGTGCTCGACGGGGCGCCCGGAGCGTGGCTCCCGCCCGGGATCGACGTGGTCCCGCAGTGCGACGGCGGCCTGGACGAGCGGCTCGCGGCGGCGTTCGCCGGGTGTACCGGGCCGGCCGTCCTGATCGGGATGGACACGCCTCAGGTGACGCCCACGCTGCTCGCTCCCGCGCTCGGGCCCGACGCCTGGCGGGGCTGCGACGCATGGTTCGGGCCCGCCGACGACGGCGGGTTCTGGGCGCTCGGGCTCGCCGAGCCCGACCCGGAGCTGCTGCGGGGTGTGCCGATGTCGACGGCGCGCACGGGTGCGGCCCAGCGGGCCCGGCTCACGGATGCCGGGCTGCGCGTACGGGACCTGCCGGTGCTGCGGGACGTCGACACCGCTCACGACGCCGCCCTGGTGGCGGCCGACGCGCCGGACGGGCGGTTCGCCGCCGAGCACGCGCGGCTGACGCGGGCGGTCCGCTCATGACCTCGACGCGCGAGGCGGCACCGGCCTGGTGTTCGGATCCCTACACCGACGCCCTGCGCAACGAGCGCGGCCCCCTCTTCCTGCGGCGCGCCGACGGATGGCTGCTGCCGCTCGAGGTGGAGCGCTGGTGCGCGGTCGCCGACACGGCCGACCTCTCGGCGCTGCGCCGCTGCGAGGGCGCGGTCCTCGACATCGGCTGCGGCCCCGGCCGCATCGTCGCCGCGCTCGCCGCGGCAAGGCACCGCGCGCTCGGCATCGACGTGAGCGAGGCCGCGGTCGCGCGGACGGTCCGCCTCGGCGGCGCCGCTCTGCAGCGGTCCGTCTTCGACCCCCTGCCCGGCGAGGGCCGTTGGGGGACGGCGCTCCTCCTCGACGGCAACATCGGGATCGGCGGCGACCCCCGGGCCCTGCTGTCCCGTGCCGCCGAACTCATCGCCCCAGGGGGGCTGTTGATCGCGGAGACGGCACCGCTCGACATAGACGAGCGGATGGAGGTGCGGGTGGACGACGGACAGGGCGCCGCGGGCTCGCTGTTCCCCTGGGCCCGGGTGGGCACGCGCGCGCTGCTGCGCGACGCGCGCCCACTCGGCTGGCGGCCGGTCGCTCAGTGGTCCGACGGCGGGCGTTCCTTCGTCTCCTTGCGCCGCTGACGCTCCCGTTCGCGCTCCCGCGCCCGCGCCCGTTCCTCACGGCGCGCCCTGCGCGCCTGCCTCCAGGGCGACGCGGGAGCAAGGAACGTAACGGACACGAACCACAGGGCCGACGCGGCGAACAGCGCTGCCGTGACCAGCAGCCACCGCGGCAGGAACGCGTCCCCCGAATGCCCCGTCACGAGGACGTAGTGGTCCTCCCGCGCCCGCGTGATCAGCGGGAACCACACCAGGAACAGCAGCCCTGACAGGAACGCGGGGACGCGCACGTAGATCATCGCCGTGCGGCTCCGGTCGCCGAGCGCCGTCTGCGCCGCGCGGTCGGCGAGCGAGTACACCGGCACGAGCAGCAGGTCGTGGACGAGGGCCGCGCCGACGAACCAGATCACCACGGCCCACACGTCGCCTTGGAGCAGCCGCACGCCCGCGTATCCCGCGAGGGCGAACGAGGCTGCCAGGAGCAGGAGTTGCAGCGGGCTCTCGCCGTACCAACGGCTCAGTCGGTTCATCACAGCGCTCCGAACGTCATGCGGGCGACCCACTTCGTGTTCAGGACGCCCGGCGCCGCGGGGACGATGACGCGGGCCGGGTAGCCGTGGTCGGCGGTGAGGTCGGCTCCGTTGACGCGCAGGGCCAGCAGGGAGCGCGGGTCCTGGACCTGGTTGTGCCGCAGGGCCGCCTTGCGGAACGCGCCGCGCTGTTGCAGGGATTCGACGAATACGTCGGTGTCGCCGTCGGTCCCGGCGAGGACGGCGAGGTCGCGCAGCCGTACGCCGCTCCACTGCAGGTCGTCCGTGGACCAGCCTTCGACGCAGGCGATGGGCAACGACGAGGTGTGCTGCGGGAGCCGGAGGAGATCGTCACGGGTGAGCCGGTGGACGGTGCCTTGCGGACCGGTGACCACGAGCCGCCACGGCTCACCCGTGTCGGCGGTACGGATGCCCGCCACTGCGGCGGTCTTGTTGATCTGGAAGCGTCCCGGGCCCGTGCCCGGGTCGGCGCCGCCGTGCGGGGCGAACAGAGCGGTGCGGCGCCACGCCCCGCCGATGCTCTGGCCGGCCGTCGTGACGAGCAGCAGGAGGGATCCCCCGCCGACCATGGCGAGCGCCCCGCGCCGCGACACGGTGGGCTCGGCGGGCCTCGCCGCCACCAGGTCCCCCGTCTCGGGCAGGCCGGCCCTGCGCTCGCGCAGCACACGCAGCGCCTGCGGTACACGCAGCACGGCGTGCACGATGAACGCACCGATGAACACCCAGGCGCCGTAGAAGTGCAGCGTGTAGAAGGAGCCGGGGAACAGGTAGTCGAGCTGCACGTTGAGGATGCCGGTCACGAACTCGAAGAGCGCGCCGCCCACGAGCAGGAGCAGCGAGAGACGCTCCAGGGCGTGGCCGATGGAGCGTACGGGTGGCAGCTCGAACAGTTTGGGCACCACCGACCACAGCTTGGCGAGCAGCACGGGCACGAGCGTGATGCCCACGGTGACGTGCAGTCCCTGGGTGAGGCGGTACAGCCAGTGCGGGTCGGTGGGCCAGGAGAACAGATAGAAGCCGAGCAGCCCCTTGCCGGGCGTCTTGTCGTTGACCGCCGCGAGGTTCGGGTTGTACGCGGCGTAGGACAGGAGGCCGGTCACGAAGAGCAGGGTGATCCCGACGAGCAGGACGAGGCCGAGTACCGCGGTGAAGCGGGGGCCGCGCAGGGGGCTGCGCCACGGATCGGGGAGAGTGCGGGGGAAGTCGCCCATGTGGTTCCTTCAGGCTCTGCGCGGCGGGGGCCCGCCGACCTGTTCCGACCGTATTGCGCACAGGCCGCCGATCGGCGCAGGAAGATCTGACGGTTCGGTGACGCCGCCCCGCGGTGCCGACCGATCGGCGGTGCGGGCGCTTAGCGTTCCGGATGTGAAGGTCGAAGCTCCCCCCGCCGCCCCCAGCACCGCGCCGCCCTCCACCGGGACGCGCCGTGACCTGATGGCCGCCGCTGCCGCGGTGGCCCTGGTCACGGCGGCCGTCCTCGTGGGCCGGTACATCGAGGACCACTACGGCACTCTGCACGTCAACTGGGCTCCCTTGTACGCCCATTGGGAACCACACGTAAGCCCCGGGACCCCGGCGGCGATCTCGGTCGCCGTACTGGTCGTCGCGTACGGGCCGGTGGTGGCCGCCCGGCTGCGGTGGCGGCTGCTGCTGCCCGCCGTGTGGGCCGCGTCGGCGGCGTGGACGTTCTCGCTCGCGCTGATCGACGGCTGGCAGCGGGGCATCGCCGGGCGCCTCACCACCTCGTACGAGTATCTGCGGGTCATCGACCGGTTCGACGACGTCGGCGCGACGCTGCGGGATTTCACGCGCCACATCCTGCTGCAGTCCCCCGGCCACTGGCCTCCCCATGTCGCGGGGCATCCGCCCGCGGCGACCCTGACCTTCGTGGGCCTGGACCGGATCGGGCTCGGCGGGGGTGCGTGGGCCGGGGTGTGGTGCATCACGGTGGGGTGCACGGCGGCGCTCGCCGTCCTCGTCACCGTCCGCGCGCTCGCCGACGAGCGGACGGCGCGGCGCGCCGCTCCGTTCCTGGCGCTCGCGCCGGCCGCGGTCTGGACCGGCACATCGGCCGACGGCTACTTCGCGGCGGTCGCCGCGTGGTCGGTGGCGCTCCTGGCGGTGGCGGCCACCCGCGGCAGCCGCTGGGCGGCCCTCGGCAGCGGACTGCTGTTCGGGCTCACCTGCTATCTGTCGTACGGGCTGACGCTGATCGCCCTCGTCGCGGCGGCCGTGCTGCTCACGGCGCGGACCGTGCGGCCGCTGCCGCTGTTCGCCGTGGGAGCGGCCGTCGTGCCCGTCGCGTTCACGCTCGTCGGGTTCAACTGGTGGGAGGCGTACCGCCTGCTGACGGAGCGTTACTACCAGGGTGCGGGCGGGATCCGGCCGTACGGCTACTGGGTGTGGGGCAACCTCGCGTGCACCGTGCTGATCGTCGGGCTTGCCACGGCGGCGGGGCTGCGCCGGGTGCCTGGACATGTCCTGCGTGACCGGGCGGAGCCGCAGGGGCGGCTCGCCCTTGTCGTCCTCGGCGCGGCGCTCGCCCTCCTGGCCGCCGATCTGTCGGGCATGAGCAAAGCGGAGACGGAACGTATCTGGCTCCCGTTCGCCGTCTGGCTCCTCGCGGCCACCGCTCTGCTGCCCGAGCGGTGGCGCCGCGGGTGGCTGACCGCGCAGGCCGTGCTCGCCCTGCTGATCAACCACCTGCTGGTCACGGGGTGGTGACCTTCACCGGCTGCTCCTCTCGGGCGTCGGGCCGGTTCCGCAGCAGCTGCCTCAGCCGCTCCGCCGGCTGCGGCAGGACGACGAACGCCTCCGCCTGGAGGCAGGCCCAGCTGATCCTCGGCAGGTCGCGCACCGTCGGATAGACGACGAAGCGCGGCTCCCACTCCGGGCAGAACTTCGCGTTGAAGCGGTACAGGGACTCGATCTGGAACCAGCGCGACAGGAACACGAGCAGCCCCCGCCACACCCGCAGCACCGGTCCCGCGCCGAGGCGCTCGCCGCGCGCGAGAGCGGCCCGGAACACCGCGAAGTTGAGCGACATGCGGCGCACCCCGAGCCCGGGGGCGCCGCGCAGGGCGGCCACGATGAGAAGTTCGTTCAGGCCGGGCTCGGCCGTGCGGTCGCGGCGCATCAGGTCGAGGGAGAGACCGTCCTCGCCCCAGGGCACGAAGTGGAGCAGGGCGCGCACACGGTCGTTGCCCGCCTCGTCGTCCTGGTGGGCGGTGACGACGACGCAGTCCCCGTCGTCGGGGTCGCCGAACCGGCCGAGCGCCATGGAGAACCCGCGTTCGGTGGCGCTGCCCCGCCACGCGGCTGCGGCCTCGCGCAACCGCTTCTTCTCCTCGTCGGGCAGTTCGCTCACGCGCCGCATGCGGCAGCTGTAGCCGGCGCGTTCGATGCGGTTGACCATCTGCCGGACGTTGCGCATGGTGCGCCCCGAGAGGCTGAAGGCCTGACAGTCGACGATGGCCTCGTCGCCCAGCTCCAGGGCCCTGAGGCCGCCTTCGCGGACCCAGACCTGCCCGCCGAGTTCGCTGCACCCCATGACGGCGGGAGTCCAGGCGTGCAGGGCGCACTGCCGCAGGAACTCCTTGATGGCGCCGGGCCAGGCCTCGTAGTCGCCGATGGGGTCGCCCCCCGCCAGGGCGACGCCGGACACCACGCGGTAGGCGACGGCGGCCTTGCCCGAGGGCGAGAAGAGGACACGCTTGTCGCCGCGCAGCGCGAAGTAGCCGAGCGAGTCGCGCCGCCCCTCGTCGGCCAGCAGGGCGCGCAGCCGTTCGTCGCTGTCGGCGGGGCGCAGGGTCACAGGCCGCAGGGCGAGATAGGCGCTGGTGGCGGCGGTGACCACGCCGAGCGCCAGCAGCGAGAAGTACACGATGTCGCCGGCCCGGTGGCTCCTGTACGCGATGGGGCCTGACGCACCGAGCAGGCCGTAGCCGACCTCCTGGACCCGGTCGGCGAAAGTGATGGCGTGGCCCGCCTCCTGGTTCGCGCGCACACCGACGACGAGCAGGCCGAGCCCGAAGCTGCTGCCGCCGAGGACGACGAGGTTCCACAGGGCGCGCGTTCTGCCGCGCGGGTCGCCGAGCGCGTAGAACTCCTCGCGGTAGGCGACGAGCGCGACACACAGGACGACGGAGACGGTCGCGGGGATCAGGGCGTGGTGCCGCACGCCCTGGACGAGCGCGCTGACCGCGAGCAGCCCCACCGCCGCCTCCCAGGCGCGCCGTTTACGCCGGCGCAGACCTCTGGCGAGCATCACGAGCAGCAGTCCCGCGGCGAGCGCGGCGGCGCGGGCCACCTCCTCGGCGAGGCCCGGCACGTAGGGCGCGATGCGCTCTATGCGGGACTCCTGCATGTGCGGGGAGATCGCCGACGCGATGTCCAGAATTCCGATGACCAGGCACGTGTGACCTGCCACGGCGGCGGGGCGTTGTTTCACAGTGACCGAGCGTAGGAGTGCTCCACGTCGCTGGAGTAAGAGCGACACAGGAGCACGGTAAGAACGCGGTGGCCGGCAAACCTTCCCCGGCCGTCGCGCCTCTTTCCCGGTGAAAACTGCCGAACAGCGCACATGACGGCTGAAAGTTGAGGAAACCATGGGCCTGACGAGCCGGGCACTCGAATACGCGACGGTGCTGGCCGCCCTGGTGTGTGTGGCGCTCACGGTCTGGGTGTGGCCACGGCTCGCCCGGCGCGGGCCCGCCGCCGTGCTCGGCCGGCTCGGCGTGATCGGCGCGACCCAGCTCACGATCCTCACCGCGTTCGCCGTCGCCGTGAACACGGACTTCGAGTTCTACGGCTCGTGGGACGAGCTGCTCGGCCATGTCGACAAGGCGCCCGCCGAGGTCACGGCGCTAGGCCACGGCGGCATCTACACCACGGTCGGCGCTGTGCGCGGCCGTCTGGTGCAGCCTGCCGGGCCGCAGGGCCTCGACCGGGTGAAGGGGATTCCGCACGGGCCCGCGGCGGAGGTCGGCCGGGTCGAGTCGGTCAAGATCGTCGGACGGCGCAGCCGGGCCCTGAACCCGGCCTTCGTGTTTCTGCCGCCGCAGTACTTCCAGAAGCAGTTCCACCGCCAGCGCTTCCCCGTGATGGTCGCGATCAGCGGCTACCCGGGCGGCATCATGAACCTCGCCCGGTATCTCCAGGTCCCCCAGACCGCGGACCGGCTGCTGCGGGAGCACCGGATGCAGCCGACGGTGGTCGTGATGGTGCGCCCGACGATCGCGCCGCCCCGTGACACGGAGTGCGTGGACGTGCCGGGCGGTCCGCGGGCCGAGACGTTCTTCACGAAGGACCTGCCGGAGGCGCTCAAGCAGTCGTACCGCGTGGGCCACGACCCGAGCGCGTGGGGCGCCCTCGGATACTCGTCGGGCGGCACGTGCGCACTCCAGCTCACCCTGCGCCACCCCGGTGTGTACACGTCGGCGGCCGCGCTCTCGGCGGACTACAGGATCGGCGACGACCTGACGACGGGCAGCCTCTTCGGCTCGGGTCCCGACGCCGCGCGGCGACAGCGCGAGCACGACCTGTTCTGGCGCCTGGAGAACCTGCCCCTGCCGCGCGTGTCCGTCCTCGCCGCCAGCAGCAAATCGGGCGAGAAAAACTACAGCGACACGATGAGGTTCCTGCACGCGGTCAAGCCGCCCATGACGTCGGCCCGGATCATCCTGCCGCGCGGCAGCCACCACTTCACGACATGGCAGCGGGAGATCGCGCCGGCCATGCAGTGGATGAGCGGCCAGCTGACGTTCCCGCAGGACACAACGCCCTCACCGCACCGCCCGCCCACGCCACAGGCCGCGAGCCGGCCGCACCCCTAGGGCCTGCGTCCAGAGCCTGCGCCGGTATCCCGCCCACCTGCCTGTCGCTCCGGCCCGACCGGTCACCCGTCACCGACGACCGGTTACGGTGGCCTGGCATCCGCGTCGCCCGGCGCGCCTCCCCCGTCCGACCAGGAGCAGCCCTCATGCCCGAGTCCGCCGTGTCCGCCCGCCCCGCACTGGCCAGGCCGGGCGCGGCGCCCGGCGACGTGGCCGCCGTCTGGTCCGTCGTGACCGGCATGTACGAGGCGTACGCCACCGGGGACCGCGCCCAGATCGACGCCCGGCTCGACCCGGAGGCGACGATCTGGGACCCGGCCACCGAGCCGCTGCTGCTCGGCAAGCCGGACCTGGACCGGGTGCGGGACGAGCGGCCCGAGTCCGGGGACGGGCCCGTGGGGAGCGGACTTCGCCCGTACGACCCGGTCGTCGACGTCTTCGGTGACACGGCGGTCCTGCGCTACTGGCTGCGCGTCGCGTACGCGCCCGGCCCGGACGGCACCCCGCTCCGTCCCGAGCTGCTGCGGAACACGGCGGTCCTGCGCAAGGACCCCGCGGCCGGCCGCTGGCTGATCGTGCACCTCCACGAGGACGTACGGCAGGCGGGCGGGGCGCCCGAGACCGCCTAGCGGAGCGCGCCGGTCTTCGTGGCCAGCAGGAGGCGGCACCGGGGGCTGCCGTCGGAGCGCTCGCCGAGTTCGGGCAGTGCCTGGAGCTCCACGCCGAAACCGGCCGCGACCAGCTCGCTCCGTACATCGCCGAGGCGGAAGCCGCGGTAGTACATGACGAAGGGTGGCCGCCACAGCGCGTTGCGGACCCGCATCGCGCCGTCGAAGGCCAGCATCGACCAGTAGCCGCGGGAGCCGGGCCGCGCCGGAGCCGGCACCGGGAACGCGAAGCGTCCGCCCGGCCGCAGTACGGAGTGGACCTGGGCGAACAGCGCGGGCCGCTGCCGTGGCAGGAAGTGGCCGAACGCCCCGAAGCTGACGACCAGGTCGAAGGCCGGCCCGAAGGGCAGCGCGAGGGCGTCGGCGCGCACCAGGTCCGCGCCGCTCGTGCGGGCCGCGCGGCCCGCCGTGAGCATGCCCGCGCTGATGTCGACCCCGACGGGCCGCTCGCGGCACACCTGCCGCAGCACGCCGAACCCCGCGCCGGTCCCGCAGCACAGGTCGAGTCCGCGCTCGAAGGGGCCCATGCGGCGCAGGGCACGGGCGACCGGTGCGAGCACCGACCGGGGCGTGCGGAACGGCGTGCGGTCGAACTTGGGGGCGAGCAGGTCGTAGCCGTGCTCGACGGAGGACAGCGCCTGGACGGCGAGCTCGCGGACGGTGGGGCCTTCGGGTGCGAACATCGTGGCTCAGCTTAGGCCGCGCCCGGGGCCACAGGGGCTGTGGTGGAGGGTTCGAGCAGGGCTCCCGGGCCGGGTCGGCACCGCGGCCCGTGACGTAAGCCCTTGCCGGACGGCGCCCTCATGGTGTTACAGTGCGGATGGCACATGTGCTAGCCGCCTCTTCGGCGCCGGTGCCAGTCTCCCTCTCCGAATCGCCGCCACAGCGGGATTCGTCGAATCGATGTCAGCGATGCGCCAGGCGGCGCCGACGCGCCGTACCCCGCATCGCTTCTTCCCGGCCACAGGCTTCTCAGGGCTTTCACGGGCCTCTTCGCCCGCCCGCCTCGCGGGGCGTGCAGTCACCGCCCCGATCCCGCCGGATCCCACCTCACTCATGCTCTCGTACGAACGTCCTCGAAAGGACCGATTCCGATGACCACCACACTCGAACCCCCCACCACAAAGGCGTTCACGACGCAGCCGAAGGAGGTCGCGGTCCAGGCCGCGGGCGTCCTCGACACCTCGGGCAACGGGCCCGGGTTCCTGCGCCTCGCCGACCTCCTGCCGACGTCGCACGACGTCCAGGTTCCGACCACCCTGATCCGCCGACTCGGCCTGCGCAAAGGCGACTTGATCCAGGGGACCTGCGGCAGGCCGCGCGTCCTCGCCGAGGTCGGGCAGGTCAACGGGTGCCCCGTCCAGGAGCTGCGCGGGCGGCCCCGGTTCGGTGACCTCACTCCCCTGCACCCGCGGCAGCAGCTGCGCCTCGAAACCGCGAAGGGCGGCGTGACACCCCGCGTCGTCGACCTGTTCACCCCCATCGGCAAGGGGCAGCGCGGGCTGATCGTGGCGCCGCCCAAGACCGGCAAGACGGTGCTGCTCCAGCAGCTCGCCGCGTCCGTCGCCACGAACCACCCCGAGGCCCATCTGATGGTGGTGCTCCTCGACGAACGGCCGGAGGAGGTCACCGACATGCGGCGCTCGGTGCGCGGCGAGGTCTTCGCCTCGACCTTCGACCAGCCCGCGAAGGCGCATATCGCGCTGGCCGAACTCGCCGTCGAGCGCGCCAAGCGGCTCGTCGAGGACGGCCGTGACGTCGTCATTCTCCTGGACTCCCTGACGCGCCTGTGCCGCGCCCACAACAACACGGCCTCGTCCGGCGGCCGTACGCTCAGCGGCGGTGTCGACGCCTCCGCGCTGATCGGCCCCAAGCGGTTCTTCGGCGCGGCGAGGCTCGCCGAGGAGGGCGGCTCGCTCACCATCCTCGCCACCGCGCTCGTCGACACCGGCTCCCGCGCCGACGACTACTTCTTCGAGGAGCTCAAGAGCACGGGCAACATGGAGATCCGCCTCGACCGCGGCCTCGCCGAGCGCCGGATCCACCCCGCCGTCGACCTCACCCAGTCCGGCACGCGTCGCGATGAACTCCTCCTGCCTGAGGCCGAGTTGGCGGTCGTACGCGGTCTGCGGCGGGCGCTTCAGTCGCGGGACGGACACGCGGGGCTCGAGACGCTCGTCGAGCGGATCCGGCAGACACCGGACAACGCGACGTTCCTGCGGCAGGTGCAGTCCACCGTTCCCACCGCGTGAGACGCCCGGCACGCACCGTCCCGGGTCGATCGGCGCGGCAGAATGCGTAATACTCTCACCATGACTTCGAGCATTACTGCTGCGGGAAGCGCGGGGGACGGCGGGACGGTCCGGGTGCGCCGGGCGACCGCCCGTGACGCCAAGCGGCTGACCCGGCTCGTCCGCACGTCACGCGCCTACGAGGCCCCGTACGCGTCGATGGTGGCCGGCTACCGGGTGGGGCCCGACTACATCGAGGCCCATCGCGTCTTCGCCGCGGTCGGCGCCGATGACCTGGTGCTCGGTTTCTACGCGCTCACGCTGGTGCCGCCGGAGCTCGACCTGATGTTCGTCGCCGACGCGGCGCAGGGACTCGGCATCGGGCGGCTGCTCGTCACCCATATGAAGGACGAGGCGCGCGCGGCAGGACTCACCTCGGTCCGCGTGGTCTCGCACCCGCCCGCCGAGGGCTTCTACCGCAGCGCGGGAGCCGTACCCACCGGCACGGTCGCCGCCAGCCCGCCCGCCGTGATGTGGGACAGGCCCGAATTGGAGTTCCCGATCGGCTGACGCGCCCGCGCTCCCGGGGGGACACTCGGGGTGGACGAGGAGGCCGGCTTGGACAACGAGGTCCGACACACCGACGCAGCCCACGGCACCGACGCGGTCCACGCGTTCGACGTCACCGTGGAGATCCCCCAAGGCTCCCGCAACAAGTACGAGATGGACCATTCCGTCGGCCGGATCAGGCTCGACCGGATGCTGTTCACCTCCACCCAGTACCCCGCGGACTACGGATACATCGAGGGCACGCTCGGGCGGGACGGCGATCCGCTCGACGCGCTCGTCCTGGTGGGCGATCCGACGTTCCCCGGCTGCACCGTCGAGTGCCGCGCCATCGGCATGTTCGTGATGCGGGACGAGAAGGGCATGGACGAGAAGGTCCTGTGCGTGCCCGCGCACGATCCGCGCCATACCTCCGTGCAGGACATCGAGGACATCCCCGAGTTCGACCGCCTGGAGATCACGCACTTCTTCGAGGTCTACAAGGATCTGGAGCCCGGCAAGTCCGCCGAGGGCTCGCACTGGGAGGGGCGCGACCTCACGTACGCGGAGATCGCCGCCGCGCGCCGCCGGGCCGACGGCCGACAGGACTGAAGGACAGAGGAGCCGGCCACGACGGCGCGCACGTGTCAGTGCGCGCCGTCCGTCGCGCAGTGCTCGAGAAGGTCCGCGGTCGCCGCGTCGACGACGCGGTAGCGCACGATCCTGCCCTCCTTCTCCCCCTCGACCACTCCGGCCGCGCGCAGCAGCCGCAGCGCCTGCGAGACCGCCGGGTCGTTCATGCCCGTCGCGACGGCGAGATCCGACACGGCCAGGGGTCCCGCCCGGTACAGCGCGAGGAGCAGTGCGAGGCGGCGGGGATCGGCGAGCAGGGAGAACCGGTCGGCCCAGGCGCGGACATGTCCGGGCTCACCGATGGCGGCGATGGCTTCGCAGACCCGGTGGCCGTCGATCGTGCGGCGGTCGGCGCGCTCGGCAGGGACGAGATGCATGGCGCCATCCTCGCAGCCACCGATGTGATCTTGAATACCCGCGCACACCTACGCAGCTGTGCAGCCTTGCAGGCGTCGCCGACCGGCCTCTAGTGTGGGCGGGCCGTGGTGCTCGGGAATTCGGTGACGGTCCCTCAAAGGACCCAGACCGAAGCGGCCCTCGCCACTGTGATCGGGCCCCGGGTCCCTCGGCAACGAGACGATCCGGGACGCCTCGCCCCACCACGCCACTGGCTGCCGCGCGCAGCTGGGAAGGCAGGAGCGGACGCGGACACCCGTCAGCCAGGAGACCGGCCACGGCATCTCACGAAGTGATTCCACGAGGTGTTGGAGCGTGACCGCATGGCCCTGCCCGTAAAGTCCCCGGCGACCGGACGCGACGCGTTCCACTGGCGGCGCGAGGACACCGTCCGCACCGCCGGGCTCCTCGCGGTGATCGCCGCACTCCATGTCGTCGCGTTCGGCGTGCTGTTCCTGCTCGTCGTGCCGGAGCACTACGAGGTGGGGTCGAAGGCTTTCGGCATCGGCCTCGGCGTCACCGCGTACACGCTGGGCATGCGGCACGCGTTCGACGCGGACCACATCGCCGCGATCGACAACACCACCCGCAAGCTGATGGCCGACGGCAAGCGCCCGGTGTCGGTGGGGTTCTGGTTCGCGCTCGGCCACTCCAGCGTCGTGGTCGTGCTCGCCGCGCTGATCGCCGGCGGCACCCAGCTCGCCGGGCGGATCATGAACGAGGGGTCCGCCACCCATCAGACGCTCGGCGTCATGGGCACCACGATCTCCGGCTCCTTCCTCTACCTCATCGCGGCGCTCAACCTCGTCGCCCTGGTGGGGATCCTGCGGGTGTTCCGGGCCATGCGCGCGGGCTCGTACGACGAGGCGGAGCTCGAACAGCACCTGGATTCACGGGGGTTCATGAACCGGATCCTCGGCCGGTTCACCAAGTCCATCACCCGGCCCGGCCAGATGTTCCCCCTCGGCTTCCTCTTCGGCCTCGGCTTCGACACGGCGACCGAGGTCACGCTGATGGTGATGGCGGGCAGCGGCGCGGCGGCCGGACTGCCCTGGTACGCGATCCTGTGCCTGCCGCTCCTGTTCGCCGCCGGTATGAGCCTGTTCGACACCCTGGACGGGACGTTCATGAACTTCGCGTACCAGTGGGCGTTCTCGAACCCGGTGCGCAAGGTGTTCTACAACCTGGCCATCACCGGCCTGTCGATCGCCGTCGCGTTCCTGATCGGCACCATCGAGCTCGTGGGCGTCCTGCACGACAAGCTCGGCCTGCGGGACTCGGTGACCGGCTGGATAGCGGAGCTCGACCTGGACAACGTCGGGTTCATCATCGTGGGCCTGTTCGTCGTCGTCTGGGCGGCCGCCATCGGGTACTGGCGGCTCGCGAAGGTCGAGGAACGGTGGGCCGTGCGGACGTGATCCGGCGGGCCGCCGGGACCGGGACTCCGTATGGTCGTGCGCGTGAGTGAAGCCAGCGTTCCACCAGCGGCGCCCGTGCCACGCAGGTCCGCCCTTCCCGCGGCCCTCACGGTCCTCACGGTCGTGAGCGGCTTCGTCGACGCGGTCAGCTATCTGGGCCTCGGCCGCGTCTTCGCGGCGAACATGACCGGCAACGTCATCATCATCGGCTTCGCCGCCGCGGGCGCTCCCGGGTTCTCCGTCCTCGGGTCGGTCACCTCCCTCGGCGCGTTCCTCGCGGGGGCCGTGTGCGCCGGGCGGCTGACCGGGGTGTTCGCCGGGCGGGCGCGGGAGACCTGGGTGCGGTCGGTGTTCGTCACCGAGGCCGTCCTGCTCGCCGTGGCGACGGCCGTCGCGTTCGCGTGGCCGGGCGGGGCTGTGTACGCGCTCATCGCGGTCCTCGCGTGGGCGATGGGGCTGCGCAACGCGACGGTGCGCAAGCTCGCGGTCCCGGACATGACCACGACGGTCCTCACGATGACGCTGACCGGGCTCGCCTCGGAGTCCTCGCTCGCGGGCGGCACCGATCCGCGAGCGGGGCGCCGGATCGTCTCCGTGGTGGCCATGCTGGTGGGCGCCGCGCTCGGCGCGCTGCTCGTGCTGCACCACGGTCTCGGCTGGCCGCTCCTCGTCTGCACCCTGCTCGTGGCGGCCGCCGCGGCCGGATATCGCGAACCGGCCGCCGACGGGGACGACCTCCGATCGGCCTAGTCCTGCGGGCGCCGCCCGCCCGGGCTCACTAGCGTCCTGACCAGGACCGCAGCTCCCCCTGCCGCTGCGGCACAGGGACCGGAGACGCCTCATGTTCTGCCCGATAGCCACCGTCATCACGACAACCGCCTGCCTGACCGCGCTCGCGCCCGGGTCCGTGAGCGCACACGAGCCCGTCAAGGCGCCCGCCTCGGTGACCGCACCCGACGAGGTGAGCCGGACCGACTCGGTGGGCCGGACCGACCCCTTGACCCGAGCCGACTCGGACGACGAGACCCGCGACCTGGGCCCGGACGGCGGAACCCGCGACCGAGGACCGGACGGCGGAACCCGCGACGGAGGCCCGGACGGCGGAACCCGCGACCGGGGCTCGTCGGACGGCGAGTCCTACGCGGAGGCACGCCTCTCGCCGTCCGCGGTGGTGGGGGCCTCGTCCACCGCCGAGATCACGGTCTACTGCGCCCGCGGCGGGCGGGGCTCCATCACGGCCCGCTCCCAGGCCTTCGCCGGCGGCTCCGTCACGCTCCCCCAGCTGGGCGGCGGGATCGGGCAGGACGGCCGCACGCAGTACCGGGGCACGGCACGCCTCGCCGTCGGGGCCGAGTCCAGCTCGCAGGTGTCCGTGCAGGGAGCGTGCCCCGACGGCAGGCAGTGGAGCACCCCGATGAACGTGAACCGCGACGGCTACCGCGGCGCACGCGCCGGAGTCGGCAGCACCGCCGGCGGCGGCGTGGACCTGGGCAGGATCGGCTTCGGCGCGGCGCTCACGGGCGGCGCCGGCTACCTGCTGTGGCGCAGGACGCGCGCCCCGCGCGAGGACTGACCGGTCCATCCGCCAACCGTCACGTCCGAGGCAGGCGCGCCGTACGTCCGTCGAAGCGCCGACCAACCGCGCGTTGCCGACAGTCACCTTCATCACGAGACCTGTCAACTGCCGTTCCCAGCACCGCGGTTCAGGCCGCGACGGGGGTGAACCGCACCGGCAGGGACTGCGGGCCGCGGGTGAACACCCCTTGTTCCACCGGGTCGAAGCCGTCGGCGAGCCGCAGTTCGGGCATCGCGTCGAGGAGCTGGCCGACCCCGATCTCGACCTCGGCCCTGGCGAGCAGCGCGCCGACGCAGAAGTGCCGGCCGAGCGCGAAAGAGAGATGGTCGGCCGCCGCCGAGAACGCGGTCGTCGCGGTGAGGTCCTCGCGGAAGATGTCGAAGCGGTCGGGCTCCGCGTAGCGGTCCGCGTCGCGGTTGGCGGCGCCGATCAGACAGGTGACGGTCGCTCCCGCGGGGATCGTGCCGCCGCTCACCTCCACGTCGGTCGCCGACTGGCGCATGATCATGTGGACCGGCGGGGTGTAGCGCAGCGTCTCGGCGAAGGCGCGGGCGATCAGCGAGCGGTCCTCGCGGACGGCGTCGAGCTGCTTCGGGTGGGTGAGCAGGTTGGCGAAGATGCTGGCGATGGCCTTGTCGGTGGTCTCGCCGCCCGCCGCGAGGAGCAGGCTGCAGAACGCCTTGATGTCCTCGTCGCTCATGCGGACGCCGTCGACCTCGGCGGCGCAGAGCGAGGAGAGCAGGTCGTCGCCGAGATTGTCCCGGCGCTGCCGGATGACCGGGATCATGTACTCGGCGAACTCGACGCGGGTGCGCTCACCGGCCGCCGCGACGTCCTTGTCGCCGGACAGGTTGCCGAGGAACGCGATGACGGTGGTGTACCAGCCGTGGAACCGCGCGTGGTCTGCCTTGTCGAGGCCCAGCATGTCGGCGATCACGTTGACGGGGAAGCGGGTGGCGTAGGCGTCCACGAGGTCCACGGAGCCGGTGGCGCGGAACGTGTCGATCAGTTCACGGGAGTTGCGCTCGATGACGGGCAGGAACTTCTCCTGGAGGTCGCTGCCGCGGAACGCCGGTGCGACGAGGGCCCGGCGGACCGCGTGCTCACGCCCGCTGAGCTGGAGGATCGTCCTGCCGTGGACGGGCTCGATCTGCCAGTTGTAGTTGTCGGTCGTGAACTGCGACTCCTTGTCCTTGAAGACGCGCTCGACATCGGCGTACCGCGAGATGACGTAACTCTGCGTGGCCTCGTGCCAGATGAGCGGAGCGTGCTCACGCATGGCCGCGTAGGCCGGGTACGGATTCTCGGCGAACTCCGGCGACAGTATGTCGGGGACCTGTGCGGTGGACATGAAGCTCCCTCGGTCAGTAACAGGCAACGCCCACCAGGTTATTGATCATCCGTCGGCGGAGACAGACCCCCCTCGGGGATCTTGGTGACCGCCGACGTGCCAGGCCGGGGCACTCAGTCGTCCGAGCGGCAGATGATGAAGTCGGGGAAGACGTGCCGGCCGGGCCGGTCACCGATTTCCTCGATCGCGCGGCGGATGTCCCGCAGTTGCCCGACCGTCATCTCCAGCGGCGGCTCGTCCGGCTGACAGGTTGTCAGGACCGGATAGTCGACACCCGGCTTGCTGCTCATCTCGATGTGGCAGCCCAGGATGTGGGTGACCGTACGGGTGCCCGCGAACTCGACCATGCGGTCGATGGACTCGGTGAACGCCGCCCAGTCCTCGACGTACAGCCGTCCGGGATACACCGTGTCGCCGGTGAGCAGAAAACCCGTGTGCGGGTCGTAGTAGGTGACGGCCGCCGCATGGTGGCCCGGTGTGGCCAGGCACTCCAGCACCCGGCCGCCCAGGTCGACGCGGGCCACCCGGCCCTCGTCGTCCGCGAACCCGAAGAACTCCCAGGCACTGTCACGATCCGCCCCGACGACGCGTGTGTGGGGCCGGTCGGCGAACTGGACGTCTCCCGCGACATGGTCCCCATGGGCGTGCGTATGCAGGACAAGGAGTTCGTACGCGTCCCTGGGGTGCTCGGCCAGCCAGTCCTCGATGAGCCCGTCGACGACCCGGCGCAGGGGAAAGTACTGGGCGGACGCGGTGGCTCCCGTGTCGATGAGTACGGCGCGTGCGTTGCCGAACAGCAGAAACAGGAACGGCGCCTCGTAGTGCACGGCCATGTTCTGCCGCAGGACGACCGTGTGCTCGTCATAGGCGTGCACCTGGATGTCCGGGTCGGTGTTGTGCTTCGCCGACGCCGACCCATGGATCCAGCGGACACCCAGCGTGTGCGGCTCGGGCCCCTCGGTCACGAAGTCGACCTGCCGCGCGGTTCCACCCATTCCGCCTCCTTAAGAGAGTCACCTTCCGAGGGCATCATCCTGGCCTTCGGGCCGGGCTGGAGGCGTGACGTGGGTAACGCGGAGGGGGCCGGGTCTGTGAGGCGGCCCATAGGAGCCAGGTCACATACTAGGGGTGGTAGTAGGGGAGGGGGGGCGCGTGGTGGCCCGCAGGGAGCCCCCCACTCGGTCATTTCGGACATTTCTCCGTAGTGGGGTAGTACGTCACATCCTTGCGCCCCCTCTCGGGCA